>CAYZUH010000058.1:0-1149 GCA_964481855.1 uncultured Marinilabiliaceae bacterium | reverse complement strand
CGCTAAAGCTCATGCAGAAGCAAAAGTAACTGAATTAGCTGAAGGTCAGGTTGCTACAAATGCAGAAGCTATCGCTGCTATTGAAAATGATTATCTGAAAAAAGCTGACAAAACAGAGTTACAGGGAAATATTGATGCTTTAAATGCTTATGTTGGCAAATTTACAGATGATGCAGCTACTACAGTTATTGAATATATCGACAATAAAACAACTGGTATCGCAACAGATGGAAAAGTTAAAGAAATCGAACAAAAAGTAAGTACTGTAACTGAAAGAGTTGCTACTATCGAAGGTGACTACCTCAAAGCTAAAGACAAGACAGAATTAGAAGGAAAAGTTGCAGCAGAACAAACTCGTGCAGAAGGTGTTGAAGCTGGATTAAGAACAGACGTAGACGCAATTAAAAATGATTATCTTAAAGCTGAAGACAAGGCTGCTTTAGAAGGAAAGATCACTGCTGCTCAGACTGCTGCCGACAACGCTCAGGAACATTCTGAAGGCGTAGCTACTGATTTAGCAACAGAAACAAAAGATCGTAAAGCAACTGATGAAGCTCACGATGAAAGAATCAAAAATTTAGAAGGTAAAATCACTGGTCTTACAGGAGCTATGCACTTCAAAGGTGTTAAAGACTCTCTTCCAGAAGATGTAGCTGAGTTTGCTGAGGGTGACGTAATCATCGTTGGTGAAAAAGAATACGTATTCAACGGAACTGCATTCAAAGAATTTGGTGATGTATCTGCTGAAGGACAGAGAATTGCTGAACTTGAAACAAGAATGGATACTGCTGAAGGCGAAATTGATGCTTTACAGGAAGGTCTTGGCGAAGTAAATACAACACTTGGCACAAAAGCTGATCAATCTGCTTTAGATGCAGAAGTATCTGCTAGAGAAGCTGCTGATTCCGAATTAGATACAAGAGTAAAAGCTATTGAAGGACAGCTTGGCGGAGGCGAAGGATCTGTAGATTCTCAGATTACTAAAGCAAAAGACGAAGCTATTGCTGCTGCTGCCATTGATGCAACAACAAAAGCAGATAAAGCATTAACAGATGCTAAAGCTTATACAGATGCAGAAGTTGGAAAAGACAGAACAAGAATCGCAACTCTTGAGACAGACACACATACTCATGCAAATAAAGAACTCTT
>CAYZUH010000057.1:0-1385 GCA_964481855.1 uncultured Marinilabiliaceae bacterium | reverse complement strand
AGCCGGATGGTGCGGGTCGAGGGTGGAGACAAGGCCGCCGCCGACGATGCTCTGAAAAACGGTGCTGCGCCGCAGGGACGGGTTGCGGCTTTCCGCAAGAAGTCCGAGGCGAGGGCTTTAGGCTCTGCCAAGTGCGTCGATAGGCTTTCTGCTTCTGCGCAGTCCGGCCGCCTGAAGGTTGACTATTCGATTAATGCAGTTTTCTTGCATGATGGGAGGGCCCCGATTCGTGAGGCCCGTATAGTCGTCGAGCAGCGGTCAAAGAATTTCAAGAGGAAAGTATGGAGGTGGCGGCAGCACCATGACTTCAACAGTTTTAAGGCTGTCGTGGTGACAGTCCAACACGCCTCTATTGGTGTCTTTGGCAACTATGGGAACAATGCGGTCGAATTCTATGTCCCTGATTACGGAGGAGGAGAGACAGTCAGTCACTATGCCACGGGATATTTCACCGTCAATCCGCCGCCGGGATACGTTTTCGATGGAGGCCAACCCTGCTTCTTGAATATGAGGGGGAATGTGTTTGGACCCGGAAACATTTACATAGACCTCAAAGAGCGGTTCGGCAAGATATGAGGAGTCTTTTGATACTTTGGCTCTTTCTCGCCTCTTTTGCGTCCGTCTCCGCTCAGTTCCGCCTCGACGCTGGCGTCCGCCTTGGCCGTAGCAATGTGAAATATTTGATTGGGCCCTCTGGGGGAGCTTTTGATGTGAGGCATTTCGAGGGGCTGTTCTCCGCAGGGGTGGATGCCCGCGCCGGCTTCGAGTTGCCTTTGGGCTTCGGAGTCGCCTCTGGCCTATCCTACGACCTCGTCCGTACGGATGGAGTCATGCCCGTCATGACGAATGTCATGACGGGCGTGCAAGATCCGTCGCGGAGTTGGGTCCATACTTTCCATTTTCTGACGATCCCTTTGCTTGCGGAATATCGCTTCTGGAACGATGTCGTCCGTCCCTATGGCGGCATTGGCGCGGCGTTCCTGATTGGGAGGCCCGACAACCATTTAGACCGGGCGTATGGGAGGACGTCGGCCCGGTTTGACTACCACACCGTCACTCCCACTCTGCTCTTCGGCCTCAATCTGGAGTTCCGGCGTTTGATGGTCGGTGTCGCCGTCCGCCGCGACCTCGCGCCCTTTTGGGAGGAGAGGCGCTACTACGACATGACGTGGAAGGCCCGCCAGGTCGCCGCACGGCTTGGGTGGCGCATTTTCTGACGCTCTCTGGACTGTTTTTCCCCCTTGCCGGGAATGGTGTGCGTTCCGTAGGCGCATATCTTTATTTATATATTGAACAGCTATTCCAATCAAGGCATCTAAACCGTAAAACCATGAGACGTTTCTCGCCATTCGTCGCCCTGGCTCTCGCCGCATGCTCCGCCGACC
>CAYZUH010000056.1:0-1400 GCA_964481855.1 uncultured Marinilabiliaceae bacterium | reverse complement strand
AGCCGGATGGTGCGGGTCGAGGGTGGAGACAAGGCCGCCGCCGACGATGCTCTGACCACGGGTGTTGCCAATAAGTTCCGGACTCCCGACGTCAAGCAGTCGAGTGGAGGCGTGGGGATTAAGACGTTAGGCATGAGAAAACGACTGTCAGAGCTGTCGGGGTGTGTCTATGGCGGGAAATATCGGCTAGACTACTCAGTGAAACTCTTTATGATTGGCGACGGGAAGAACCCGATAGAGAGAGCCGTGATTCGCATTGAGCAAAGGGGCAAAAATTGGAAAAAACGGAGGAGTTGTTGGCGGCAGCATAGGTCTGCCACCTATTTCTCTGGAATGGAGGTCGTACTGCACCATACGTATTTTACAAACAGGCTGGGGAATCACATCGAAACGTTCTATACCGCACCCCATGAGGGGGGTAACAGCGTGAACCACTATGCCGCGCAAGAGTTGTATGAGATGCGGCGTGGTAGAAAGGTGGAGATTAACGACGAGCAGCCTTATTTCGTGCGCATAAGCGGACGAGTCGAGTCGCACGACGTCGGGCCATGGAACATTTTGGACGTGGAAGAGTTGCTTAGACAAGAGCTCAACAGATGAAGGTCTTTTTTCTCCTTGTCTCGCTCCTGGTGTGTGTCGGGGCTTCGGCGCAGTTGCGTCTTGACGCTAGTGCAAGGTTTGGGCGAAGTAGCGTGAAGTTTTTGTACTCCGGGGGCTTTGCGCATGGCCTCCACTCCTGGGATGGGCGGCTCTCCGTTGGCGGCGACGTTCGCATAGGCTATGAGTTGCCGTTCGGCTTCGGAGTCTATTCGGGAGGGTCTTACGATTTTTTCCGGACGTTTGGCTCTGAGCCTCCAGTCATTGGCCTTGCCGACTCGGACAGGCAGAGCGCACTATTCAAGTTCCACTTCCTGACCGTCCCCCTGCTTGCGGAATACCGCTTCTTGTGCGACATCGTCCGCCCCTACGGCGGCATCGGCGCGGCGTTCCTGCTCGGCGGGCGCGACAACTATTTGCACAGGAGGTATTCCAACTACGCCAAGTTCCACTACCGCACGGCCACGCCCTCGCTCCTCTTCGGCCTCAACCTGGAGTACCGCCGCATGATTCTTGGCCTGGCCGTCCGCCGCGACCTCGCGCCCTTTTGGGAGGACCCCCACTATTTCCACTGCAGTTGGAAGGCCCGCTTGGTCTCAGCCCGGTTGGGCTTCCGCATTTTCTGATGCTCTCCGGACAGACTTTTTTCTTGCCGAGGGTGAGGCTGTTTGCGAATCGCATGTCTTTATTTTTTTTTTGTATAGAACAATAATTTTAATCAAAACATCCAAAAAAAAACCGTAAAACTATGAGACGTTTCTCGCCATTCGTCGCCCTGGCTCTCGCCGCATGCTCCGCCGACC
>CAYZUH010000055.1:0-1658 GCA_964481855.1 uncultured Marinilabiliaceae bacterium | reverse complement strand
TCTCGCAAGCTCACGAGCCTTTTCAAGAATTGCCGTATCAAGAGTAACTGCGTTTGTTCCGAGCTGTTTCAGAACAGCATTTTCATTTTCGGGAGTTACGCTCCAGAAAAACGGTGTTTTCGAGCGTTCGTCCCTTGCCGCCGTATCGGAGAAATCAAAGACATATCTGAGCCTTGCTTTGCCGTTGTCGTCTGCAATGAGGGCGATACCCTTACTGCCACGCTTGACATATCGGTTTGTAATATCCTCACGTCCCCAAGTGTCATATTCGGCACAAGCTACTGCGTCAGGTCGCTGTGAATGTATCAGAACTTGGTCTTTGAAGCTGTACTTATAGAGCCTTGACGATGTTCGTAGCAGCGACATATATTCGTTGCTGTCTTTCCAAAGTCGTTCGGTACTCTCATTCAACCGAGCCTGATACTCTTGAAGTTTAGTAGACATTTCTTCCTCCTTTTCCATAATAACACTTTAAAGCGTAAAAGTCAATAGCTTTTTAAAGATTTCTTACCCACGCTGCATACCGTCGGCAATCCATCTGCCATCGGCTGTATAAATATGACCGTAGCGGTCGATTGTGAGCTTTTCACCGTTCTGCAAAGCAAGGTGAATAGCCTTAATGTCAGCCTTATCAACACCTCTGTACTTAGAAGCGTCGAATTCCTCACGGATAATAGGTGGTGTAATAGGTTTTGTAAAAAACATCGGATAGTTCCTCCTTAAAATGTTTGCCCCTGCCGTAAAGCAGGGGCATTGTGTCTTAATCTGCGTAATTATCTTCAAAAGCGAACTCGTCATATTCGCTGTCAGAGATACTTTCGAGCTTACCGATTACAGTTTCGGCAATCTGAGTCATTTCCTTATCCTCAAGGTCAGGGAGGACATCAAAGATATTATTGATAGTGTCCTTACGGTTATCACCCTTGACAATACAGATAAAGTTAATCTCAGCTACGGAAAACTCCATTAGAGTTCAACTCCTTTCTCTTTTTCCTTTGTCTTATCCTTCGGCTGTTCCTTCGGTTTTTCAGAAGCGTCCTTCAAATATCCTCGGATAGAACGCTTTTTCTCAGGCTGTTTAGCCTGTTTTGCCTTTTCCTTATCAGCCTTTGCCGCATTTGCCATATCCATAACAGATACAAGCTCGCCCCTTGAAGCCTTTTCTTCAAGTTCGTCCATAGAAGGTGTGTTATTGATAACGCCGTCAAAGCTGTTGTCGTTCTGTTCCACAGTATCCTCAATGGCTTTAAGCGGATTATTACGAACAGCACCGAAGCTTTCAAGCTCTTTATATCCCCAAGTATCAACAAAGTGTGCTGACAACTCGCCGTTCTGCTGAATAACGACTACATCACTTACGGAGAGCGAATGTCCCTCAAAATCTTTCGGGTGGTCGGTATTGAACTTGTGGTAAACATCGCCCAGAAAACTGATTTTATCCTGCAAATCTTCGGGATTTACGGGGAAAGTGTAGACCAGAGTGTAGTTATCTCTGTCGGGAGTAATACCCTTTTTGTCGAGATATTCAGCACCCGCAAAGTGCAAGTCCCTGTTTTCGGGAATGTCTTTGAGCTGATAGATACCGGCGGTACATTCCTTTCCGTTCAGAAGCAGAGCTTCCTTTGACGGCTCCTCGGTTGCAAGTTTATCCATACGCT
>CAYZUH010000054.1:0-1707 GCA_964481855.1 uncultured Marinilabiliaceae bacterium | reverse complement strand
GCTTAAGGAGATAAACCTCCTTGCTGTCGGCGTTCTTGGGGGTTACGGGTGTGCCGTTATTCCTTGCATCTGTGCCCATGCCGATAGCGGGAGCGCTATATCCTGCGGAAGTAGTGCCTCCCTCTGCCTTGACAGAGCCGCCTGTGATTTTTATATTAAGGTCTGGATAAGGGTCGCCATAATTCTTATTATAACCGTTGCCTATGCCCGCGCCGCCTTTGCCGCCGCTTGCGGTTACAATTGCATTGCCGCTGATGGTGATACTATAACCCTTGCCATTATCGCCGCCGCCTATGCCCGCGCCGCCATCTTTTCCCTCGCTGCTTTCGCCGCCCTTTGCGGTAACCTTGGCATTGCCGCTGATGGTGATATCATAGCCATTGCCATTATCGCCGCCGCCTATACCCGCGCCCTCATTACCGCCTGTTGCGATAACAACCGCATTGTCTTTAATTTCGATGTCCGAGCCCGAGGCTTCGTCGCTTCTACCGCCGCCTATGCCTGCGCCATTCTTACCGCCTGTTGCGGTAACAACAGCACTGCCGCCGATGGTGATATGTGAGCCTACGCCTTGAGCGCCGCCGCCTATACCTGCGCCCCAATCGCTGCCTGTTGCGGCAACAACTGCACTGCCGCCGATGGTGATATTAGCGCCTGCTTTTTTGTTGCCGCCGCCTATGCCAGCGGCCAAATCTTTGCTTGTTGCGGTAAGCTTGCCGCTGCCGTTGATGGTAAGCGTGCCAAGCGTTTCGGAATACGCGCCGTTCTTCTGCAAGCCTGCGCAGTTCTCTCCGCTCATAAGCTTGTTTTCGGAATTTGCCGCAAGGGTGACAGTTACATTGCCCGTGCTGTCGTCCTCAATCATAAACGCGCTGGCGTCAGCGGCGTTTGAAACGTCAATATATACGCCGTCAAGCGTAATATTTGCGTCAACGCCCTTTGCGACAAAGATTTTGTCGGTGGTTGCGCCGGTGTTTGTGTTCTTGATTGTAATAGGTGTGCTTGTTTTAATCGTGAGCGTGTTGTTTTCGTAGGTATAATCCGTGTCCGATGTGACGCCCGTTATCGTGAACGCGCCGACAACTATTCCCGCTTCCTCAGCCGCCGCCCTCGGCAGCACTATGAACATCGCCGCCAGCATAACCGCCAGCGCCGCTATCCACACAACTGATTGTTTAAGTAGTTTCTTTGCCATGGTTTTCCTCCATTCAATGTTGCCATAAGCCCCTGCACCAACGGCGGTGCATAATCCTAAGCTTACACTTACCTCTATTTTACTACACACGGCACAAAATGTCAATAGAAGTGGCGCGAATAGCGCTTAAACGTGCGCGAATGGCATATTATGACAGAAATTCCCATGCGAGAGTGGGTTTGTTTTTATATGGCGCGGTGGATTTTTGAGAATTTAGCCGTAAAAAGCGGCAGGCTTCCGCCTGCCCTAAATGCGGAAATTTCCGCCAAAACAAAAAGAATGAGCCCGATACAGCACCGAACTCATTCTCTTGATAATTGTGTTATGCCTTAGCCCCGTGACCCGCTTTAAGCAGGAAGCGGAGCTGTCGGTATTGAATTACTCGTTGATAGCAGTAACAACGCCGGAACCTACGGTTCTGCCGCCCTCACGGATAGCAAAACGCAGACCCTCTTCAATAGCGATAGGAGTGATAAGCTCAACGTCCATTACAACGTTATCGCCGGGCATGC
>CAYZUH010000053.1:0-1950 GCA_964481855.1 uncultured Marinilabiliaceae bacterium | reverse complement strand
AATTTCGCTACCTTAGGACCGTTATAGTTACGGCCGCCGTTTACCGGGGCTTCAACTCGGCGCTGCCCCCCGAAGGGATGACGCCTCCTCTTAACCTTCCGGCACCGGGCAGGTGTCAGGCCATATACGTCGCCTCTCGGCTTGGCATAGCCCTGTGTTTTTGGTAAACAGTCGCCTGGACATCTTCCACTGCGGCCCGCGGGTCCCCCCGCGGGCGCCCCTTCTCCCTAAGTTACGGGGCGCTTTTGCCTAGTTCCTTGACCGCGGGTCACTCGCGCGCCTCGGTATGCTCTACCCGGCCACCTGTGTCGGTTTGCGGTACGGGCCGCGCGGCTCGCTTTTCTTGGCGGGCGCGGGGTCGGGCTCGCTTCGCCCGGGGGCTAGGCTCGGGGGCGCATGTCCGTCGCGCCCCGCCCTCTCCGCGCCCGCGTCGCTTTTGTCGCCGCGCGGGCTCACGACTGTCAGCGTGATTCCCGTCGGGTGCCCCTCAGCGGGCTCCCCTCAGGACCCGGCTTACCCTGATCCGTCGAGCGTTGATCAGGAACCCTTGGCCTTCCGGCGGGGGCGAATCGCACGCCCCTTATCGTTACTCATGCCTACATTTGCTTTTCCGCGCGCTCCGCGGCGCCTCGCGGCGCCGGTTCGCGGCGCGCGGAATGCTCCCCTACCGCCCATCTTTCGACGGGCCCGCCGCTTCGGCGCGGCGCTTACGCCCGGTCATTGTCCACGCCCCCGCGCTCGACCAGTGAGCTGTTACGCACTCTTTGAATGAGTGGCTGCTTCCAAGCCAACATCCTGGCTGTCTCTGCGCGGGGACCTCGTTAGACGCGACTCGGCGCCGACTTCGGGGCCTTGGCGGGCGGTCCGGGTTGTTCCCCTCTCGGACGCGGACGTTAGCACCCGCGCCCTCACTCCCGGCGCGTGGCCGGCGAGGCATTCGGAGTTCGTCAGGGATTGGCAGGCTGTGACGCCCCCGCTCCCTGTCGGTAGCTCTACCTCCTCGCGGCGCCGCCGGGGCTGCACCTAAATGCATTTCGGGGAGTACGAGCTATCTCCCAGCTTGATTGGCCTTTCACCCCTACCCCCGCCTCGTCCGCAGCCTTTTCAACGGCTGGCGGTTCGGCCCTCCGGCCCGAGTCACCGGGACTTCGGCCTGGACGGGGGTAGATCGCAAGGTTTCGCGTCCGCCCCGCGCGACTTGCCGCCCTCTTCGGGCTCGCTTTCGCTTCGGCTCCGCCCCTCGTGGGGCTTAACCTCGCCGCGCGGGCGCGACTCGTAGGCTCATTATGCAAAAGGCACGCCGTCACGGGTCTCCCCGCTCCGACCGGTTGCGGGCGCATGGTTTCAGGGTCTCTTTCACTCCCCTCCCGGGGTTCTTTTCACCTTTCCCTCACGGTACTCGTTCGCTGTCGGTCTCCTGGGAGTGCTTAGCCTTGGCGGATGGTCCCGCCTGCTTCGCGCAGGGTTTCTCGCGCCCCGCGCTACTCAGGGTACCGCCGCGGCGGCCGGCGCTTGCGCCCACGGGGCTGTCACCCTCCATGGCCGGACTTTCCAGTCCGTTGGGCTTCGCGCCCGCCGCCGTCTCTGCGGCCCTGCAACCCCCGCGCGGCCTCGACCGCGCGGGTTTGGGCTCTCCCCCTTCCGCTCGCCGCTACTCGGGGGGTCACTTGCTTGTTTTCCTCTCCTGCCGCTACTAAGATGTTTCAGTTCGCGGCGTTCGCCTCCGCCTCGCGGCGGATGCCCTCTCGGGCGGGTTTCCCCATTCGGACACCGGCGGGTCAAGGGCCGCTTGCGCCTCGCCGCCGAGTTTCGCCGCTTGCCGCGTCCTTCGTCGCCTCCAGGAGCCTGGGCATCCCCCATGCGCCCTCTCTCGCCTTCTCTTCGCCGGGGGCCGGGGCGGCTCGCGCCGCCCGGCCCCGCGGCCTCTCGCTCAGAATGTCAATGTGCGTC
>CAYZUH010000052.1:0-1990 GCA_964481855.1 uncultured Marinilabiliaceae bacterium | reverse complement strand
GGGTCGGCAAAATAGGGCGTAAAACACGAGTCATGGACATTGAGATTCTAAAAGAATATCTGAGCAAGAGATACCAGGGGGCAGAGTCGTTCCGCGACGAGGTAGTCCTCCCCATCTTTGTCGGGAATCGCAAAGAGATTATCTTCGACGACGGATATATGACAGAGATGCTCGACACGCTCCCGGAGATGCGACAGATGGCCGACGCGACGGGTATCCGGAGCGTCAAAATTGTCGGGGAGCTTCTCTTGGGCGGCGTGCCGTTGCAAATCTTCGACGTCACGGTGGGCGACCGCATCTTGATGGAGCGCAACAGGGTGGGCTGCCAACGGCTCATCCGCACCGTGATGGACGTCTATTCGAGCGCTTTCATGCTCTTCCACTATGCCGACGAGACGCGGTGGGACTGGCGGTTCACCTTTTGCCACAAGAACAAGTCCGTGAGCGACAGCACCGACAGCCGGCGGTTCACTTTCCTGCTCGGGCCGGGGCAGTCGTGCCGCACGGCGGCGGACAACTTCATGAGGCTCTATGCGAAGCGCGGGTGCCTCACCATCGCCGACGTCGAGGAGGCGTTCAGCGTCGAGACCCTCTCGAAAGAGTTCTTCGGGAAATATAAGGGGCAGTATGACAAGTTCGTGGCCTACATGTCCGACCCGGCCAACGGCATGAGGGAGGCCTTTGTCGAAGCCGACGGCGACGAGAAGCCCATCCGCGACTACGTGAAGCGGATGATGGGGCGCGTCGTCTTCCTCCACTTCCTGCAAAAGAAAGGGTGGCTGGGCGTGCCGGCCGGCCACGAGTGGGGCGAGGGCGACCGGGAGTTCATGCTGCGCCTGTTCGAGAAGTCCACAGACGGGCAGAAGTCCGACTTCCTCGACGCCGTGCTCGAACCGCTCTTCGAGGCCCTCGACACCAACCGCGCCGACGTGGCGGACACGTTCGACACCGGTGTCGCCGGATTCCGCGACGTGCGGATTCCATACCTCAACGGCGGACTTTTCGAGCGCAATGCGCAAGACGAGAAACCGAGCCGCTTCCCCGCCGAGTATTTCGGAGGCATGCTCTCGATGCTGGCGCAATACAATTTCACCATCGACGAGAACGACCCCGACGACGCCGAGGTCGGCGTAGACCCCGAGATGCTCGGCCGGATCTTCGAGAACCTGCTGGAGGACAACAAGGACAAGGGGGCGTATTACACTCCCAAGGAGGTTGTCCAATATATGTGCCGCGAGACCCTCACGGCCTACTTGCAAAACGACTACGAGGGCGACGACGACGTGCGGGAGGCAATCCGCCTCTTCGTCCGCACGCACGACGGGGCGGGCGTGGCCGCCATTGCGGCGCGGCTCGTCGCGCGTCTGAGGGACATCAAGGTGTGCGACCCCGCCATTGGGTCGGGGGCGTTCCCCATGGGGATGCTCCGCGAGATTTTCCTCTGCCGCACGGCACTGGAGGGCGTGGCGGCAGACCCCGCCGCCATCAAGCGCCACATAATCCAGGAGAACATCTACGGAGTGGACATCGAGGCCGGCGCCGTAGAGATTGCGCGCCTCCGCTTCTGGCTGTCGCTCGTCGTCGACGAGAGAAGCCCCGAGACCCTGCCCAACCTCGACTTCAAGATTATGCAGGGCAACTCGCTCCTGGAGAGCTACGAGGGTTTCGACCTGCGCGGCATTGCCGACGGACAAAGCTCCGACGGCACCCTGGTCTTCGACGACGACACGTGCAGCCGCGTCCTGGTGCAGGAGTTCATACGGAAATATTTCGAGGTGACGGACCACGCCGAGCGGCGCGAGCTGCGCCGGAAGATTGACAACGCCGTGAAGAGCCTCATCGTGGCCAACCGCCCCGGGCTACGCGACAAGGTGAAGAATCTCGACCTGCTTCGCAACAGCGAGTTCTTCCTCTGGCACACCTATTTCCATGACGTATTTTGCCGACCCAAGCTCCACTACGGGCGCCCCCTGCCTAGCCTCGACCCTTG
>CAYZUH010000051.1:0-2755 GCA_964481855.1 uncultured Marinilabiliaceae bacterium | reverse complement strand
AATTCTCCGGCGGTGGAACTGCACCTTCCATCGATGGCCATGACAGGCAGAGGCATTAAAGATACTTGCGTTCAGTCACAGGTCGAGCGTTGAAGCGGTAACAGAGCCGTGAGCCGTCGCAACCGATGAGAGCGCCTCGGTGAGAACCACGGAGGGGTGAGAGTCCCATGAGGCCAAAGGCATGGCCGGAAGATGTGTACCCATGTTCGGGGGTGTTGAGGACAAATGCGAACAATTAGAAACGATTGATACCAAGGCGGTCGTCTGCAATTTTGTAAATGACCGCCTTTTTACAAAACCGGAGGAAACAGAAAATGAAACATAGAAAGATCAAAAGGGGCGAAATTTACTACGCCGACCTTGATCCTGTTATCGGCAGTGAGCAGGGCGGTCGCCGTCCCGTACTTATTCTGCAAAACAATATAGGCAACAAACATAGTCCCACCACCATCATCGCCGCCATTACCAGCAAGGCTGACAAGCCATATCTGCCTACAGATGTGGATATTGCACCGCCGCGTTTGCCCAAGCCTTCTGCTGTTCTGTTGGGTCAAATTAGGACGGTAGACAAACAGCGACTGGAAGAATATATGGGTAGGCTGGACAAGGAAACCATGGGCAAGATCGACAGAGCCATCGTCAGCAGCTTCGGGATCAAATACTTGGAGGGACTGCTGAAATGAAAAATATTGATGCTAACAACACCGCCTTTTATTACAGCGTAAATTTGCTGAAAATGCTGCTGGGTATAGGACTTTTGACACAGGAAGAATACGAGAAAATCATAAAAATTTCCGCTACTCACTACGGCACAGAAAAAATTTATGTCTGAAAAGATAACTTTTCATAAAACCGCTGGATGTATTCGAACTCCTGTGGTATGATGTGCGCTACCCCAGACGGGGAATAAAAGCAAGGAAAAACCTTGCGGAAAGGAGCAAAAATGCACATTACGGACATTACCCCCACCTTGGAGAAAAAGGCAGAGAAAATCCGTCTCGCTCCGTATTGCCGAGTATCAAGCGATTCCGCCGATCAGTTGCATTCCTTCGCCGCACAGATCCGCTACTACAGCGAATACACCAAGCGACACCCCGAATACGAGTTGGTGGATATCTACGCCGATAGAGGTCTGACCGGCACGGATATGAGCCGCCGAGAAGAACTGCACCGCCTGCTCCGAGATTGCAAGGCAGGCAAGATCGACCGCATCGTCTGCAAAAGCGTGTCCAGATTTGCCCGAAACACGGAAGAAATGCTGACTACTCTGCGAATGCTGAAAGAGATCGGCGTTTCGGTGTTTTTTGAGGAACAGGGCATCGATACCGACAAATTGAATATGGAAATGATCGTAACATTCCCTGGTATGGCTGCACAGCAAGAAAGTGAAGCTATATCGGGGAATTTGCGTTGGAGCATTCAAAAAAGGATGCAGTCAGGAGAATATATCGGTTCATATCCGGCTTACGGATACCGTTGGGAAAACGGAAGCCTTGCAGTCAATGAAGATGAGGCAAAGGTGGTACGCAGGATTTTTGAACTGTACATGGGCGGTGCAGGGGTCCAGTCTGTTGCGGATATTTTGACGACCGATGCTGTTCCACGCAGAACAGGGAAAACGGTTTGGCACGCCAGAACGGTAGCCTATATTCTGGGAAATGAACGCTATATTGGAGATGCACTTCTGCAAAAGACATACTGCACGGAAACATTTCCCCACCGGCTGAAAACAAATAGGGGTGAAAAACCTATGTATTATGTTGAAAATCGGCATCCGCCCATCATCAGCCGTGAAATGTTCACTGCCGTTGCAGAACGGCTGAAAGCCAACCGAATAGAAAATCGTCAGCGGCACAGCTTTCCTATGACAGGCAAGATATACTGCCCCGAATGTGGTAGTAGATTTCGCCGTCAGGAGCTGGACGGAAAAATATATTGGCTCTGCGGCAGCAGAGCCAGAGGTCGAAGTGCCTGCACCAGCCGCCGAGTCCGAGAAGACATGGTCTGCGACGCGTTTCTGCGAATGGCCGACAAGCTGGCAGACAATCGCCAATATCTGCTGGGAACGCTTATTTCCCAAATTGAGCAGCTTCGGGAGCGGACGAGTCAAAATACGGAAGTTATCCGCCAAATCGACCGAGAACTGGCTGACCTCGCCGCCCGAAACTTAGTCATCACTAGATTGCATACTGCCGGTGTCCTGACCGCCGCCGATTATACCGCCCAAGCCGATGAGATCGGCAATAAAATCACGGAATTGCGGATCCAACGGAGAAAAAAGCTGTCAGAGGACGAAGATGACGAACTGCTGGACGACCTTCGTAGCCTAGATGAGATCATGGGCAAGTACAGCCCGACCATTACTTTCGATGAAGAGCTGTTCGGTCAGATCGTGGAACGCCTGACGGTGGAAGATAATGCCACGGTCACATTCAAGCTCATCGGCGGTATCGAACTAACAGAAGAAATAAACGAGAGAGGACGGTGCAAGACTTCATGAAAAACAGGACACTTCCATACGGCTACTGCTGTGTGGACGGCAAGATCACCGTCCACAGCGGTGAAGCCGAGATTGTAACAGAAATTTATAATAATTACCTTGACGGCAAGTCCCTGCTTGCTATTGCAGAACATCTCAATAACCGAAAAATTGAATATATGTCCGGCATCATCGGTTGGAACAAGGCTCGGCTGAAGAGAATATTGGAGGATGAGCGTTATATAGGCAGCGAACAGTACCCCAACCTCATCGATG
>CAYZUH010000050.1:0-3051 GCA_964481855.1 uncultured Marinilabiliaceae bacterium | reverse complement strand
AATCGTCGAAGCTGTCGAAGACATATTGCACCTTGCCCGCCGCGGCGATGACCTTGGCGCCGGCGAAACCGCCAGGGAACATCCGCTCAAACAACTCGCCGCAGACCATGTCGACAAGCTCGCTCGCCCCGGCAATGTCTTGGAGCTTGCCGGTCTGGAAGATGAAGCCCTGAATTCCTTGAATGGAGGCCCCGTAGAGATATTTGCTCGGCATCTGTAGGTGGCGTTACCCGTTTCATTCATTGGCCCGCTGGGCCGTGGCAAAGCTAGCACTTTATTAACAAAAGAGCGCGACCGTTTGCGTTTATTGGCGCATTTTAGTAACATTGCCCTCGCTAAAACGCAATCGAAGCCAAAGCCACACACACAGAGCAATGGAACTCGTCTTGAACACCTACGGCGTGAGCCTGAACCGCGAGGGCGAGAGCTTCGTCATCTCGAACTCCGACGGCCGCCAGCGCGTCCCATGCTCGGGCCTGACAAGCATACAGATTGGGCGGGGCGCGCAAATCACGAGCGACGCCGTGATGCTCGCCATAGAGCACGAGATTGAAATCCTCTTCGTGGACAAGGGCGGCAAGCCCATGGGGCGCATATGGAGCCCGCGCTACGGCTCCATATCGACAATCCGCAAGGGGCAGGTCAACTTCGCCTACAGCAAAGACGCCGTGGAGTGGATCAAGGGCGTGATAGACCGCAAGATGGAGAACCAGCAGGCCCTGATGCTCCTCTTCTGCAAGAGGGACGGCGTGGACGCCGACGTGGACAAGAACATAGGCCGCATTGAGGACTACCGGGCGAAAGTGCGGCAACTGCGCGGCGACATTGTCAACGACATCGCCCCGAGCCTGCGCGGGTGGGAGGGGCGAGCCGCAAGCATATACTTCTCGACAATCAACACTTTCCTGCCCGCGGGGCTCCGCTTCCGCGAACGGTCGCAGCACCCCGCCACCGACGTGGCCAACGCATTCCTCAACTACGGCTACGGAGTCCTCTACGGGCGCGTGGAGGGCGCGCTGATAAAGGCCGGCATAGACCCCTACGTGGGCATCTTGCACCGCGACGACTACAACCGCCCGGTGCTGGCCTACGACGTCATCGAACTCTACCGCATATGGGTGGACTACGTGGTCTACACCTTGCTGGCCCAGGGCGTGGTGACCGACGAGTTCTACTCTGTGCGCGACGACGGCGGCCACTGGCTGGAGCCACTGGGGCGGCGGGTGCTGATCCAGTCGCTCAACGACTACCTGGCCGAGGTGGTGGACGGCGGCGCGCAACGGTCGCGGCTCACGCAAATAGGCCTCTACGCCCAGTCGCTCGCGCAGAAATTCAAAAACTACGACCTATGCTGATGTGCGGAAACGACATCCGCGCGGCGGGCGACAAGCTGCAGAGGGTGGCGGAGGAGAGGTTCTTCCAGAGCCTGGTCTGCCCCAAGCCCCAGATGGCATCGGCAGTGGAGCAGCTCCGAATCGTCTACACCCTCGACGCCCGGCGCTACTCGGAGCTGAAACGCGCACTGCCCTACGTGGTGTGCGGGATGTTCAGCCCCCCGTTCCGCCGGACGGAGAACTTCGCCTACACGGAGAGCCTGATTCTCGACTTCGACCACCTGGCCGACAAGGGCGTGAGCCTCGACGAGCTACGCAAGAGGGTGGCGGCCGACAGCAGGGTCATGATGTGCTTTGCCTCGCCGAGCAAAGACGGGCTCAAAGTGATGTTCCGGCTCGGCGAGCGGTGCTATGACAGCGGGCTATACTCCGTGGCCTACAGGCTGTTCGCCGCCGACTTCGCACGGCGCATGGGCCTGGAGCAAGTGCTGGACAAGCGGACCTCGGACGTGACGCGGGCGTGCTTTGCCAGCGTGGACCCCGACGCGTACTTCAACCCCGACGCCGAAGCGGTGGACGCAAAGTCGTACGCCAACGGCGAAGACCCCCTGGCGTTCGCCGACGCCAAGCACCAAGCGGAAGAAGCGGGAAAGGGGCAGGCGGCCGCAGCCCCCGCCGCGCCTCACGCGCCCAACGACCCGGCGGCGGACGTGATGGAGAGAATCCGGCGGACCCTGCGCCCCGCGGCTCCGCCGGCACGCGAGGCCGTCGTCGTCCCGGCGGCCCTGGACGACATAATGGACGCGCTGCGCGACCACATCGGGCAGACGGGGATTGAGGTGACGGAGGTGGTCAACATACAGTACGCCAAGAAAATCCGCGCGCGGCTCGGGACGCGCAAAGCCGAGCTGAACCTCTACCATGGGCGCAAGGGGTTCAGCGTGGTCGTCTCCCCCCGCCAAGGCACGGACAGCGAGCTGAACGGCCTCCTGGCCGGCGTGACGCGCGAATTCCTGGCATACAACGCATGAGAGCCAAACGGAAACCCCTGACGCACATCGAAGTCCTGCGCCGCCTGGCCCATTCGGGGCTGGCGGGTTCGCCAGAGGTGGACAGGCCGGTGGGCAACATGGAGGGTATGACGACATTGCGCGAGCGCGTGGACTTCCTGCTCGGCGTGGCCGCCAAGACGCAAACGAAACCGACGGAGATGCTGTTTTTCGTCATGTATGACATAGAGAGCGACAAGGTGCGACGCGAGGTCGCCAAGTACCTGCTCGACAAGGGCTGTTTCCGCATCCAGCGCTCGATATTCCTGGCCTCGCTAGACAGGTCGGTCTTCGCGCAAATAAAGAGTGACCTTGCCGAAGTCCAATCGCTCTACGACAACAACGACAGCATAATAGTCTGCCCCGTGGCCACCGACGAGATCCGCGCCATGCGCGTCATAGGCAAGAGTGTGGACATCGACGTCATCACCAGGGCGCGCAACACGCTGTTCTTCTGAGTGGGCGGCGCGCCCCTCTTTTTTTCGTCCCCTCATCTCGCTCTTTGACCGATTGTTTTTTTTACTACTTTTGCGCTGCCTTTTTGGGTACACATTTTGCGGCGCAAAAGGCGTCGTCGTGTTGGGAGAGTCTCGCAAAACGCTCATTTTGGCCGGGTTGTGTTTTTGACGGTCAGAGAGCGGATTCCATTAGAACAAGGATTGAGACGC
>CAYZUH010000049.1:0-3354 GCA_964481855.1 uncultured Marinilabiliaceae bacterium | reverse complement strand
TCTTGAAGAGCCTCTCCCACTGCACTTTCCCATCGTGCCACATATATCCAGCAACATCTTCCGACTAAAGCGCTCGGAGATTTTGTCTTCCTCTGTGTCCAACTTCTTCAAAAGCCCCTCCAACACGGCCTTGAAGTGCTCGAACGTGGTGAGCGGCTTGCCGCGTGAGTTCATCTTGACGTAGAGGTCGTCGGTACGGCGAAATGCGGCCATGTCGATGAAAAGAAACGTTATGACGGGCTCACTCTCATCGAGAAGAGAGGCGAAGAACTCTCCACGGCCAGCGAACTGACTGTGAATCTCGTCGAGCATGACGAGCATGGACTGGATTGTCGCATCTTGCTTCCATGCGGAAAAGAACCACGCCTCGTTGCGCAGATGGTCGGACAGCCTTGCCTCTTTCATCTCGCCGAGACCGACCTCACACCCCATCAGACAGTCACAAAAGGCGGCGGAGGAGTCGCGGGTCTCGTAGGAGAACCTCGAATGACCGTCTTCCAAAAGACGACCACGATACTTCTTTTTGAGAGCGCCGTTGTCGCTCGCCTGGCACAAATACCAGTGGAGCAAGAAAAGCGTCGTGAGCCTCTGTTGCCCATCTAACGGGACGAAACAGCCATTGCGACTCGCCCCATATATGAAATCGAGGTCGCGGAAAGGCTTACCATCGGCGAGGTAGTTGAAAATTGTTCTTACGAAATTGCGGCGAACAACCTCCACCGCAGGCTCTTGGCGCCCCTGAGCGTATTCTCGTTGGACAATTGGGATGACGACGCGGCCCTCCCTCTCGAAAAGTTGGAAAAACGATAGCCTCTTCCCTTGAGCAAAATCTTGAGCTTCCATCCGATTAGTCGTTTTAAGCGGGTAAATATTCATTCAGAACCTTGGCAATCTCCTTCACGTAATTGTCAGCATCGTCTTGCGTCCATCTCCAAAGGCCCTTGGCTTCGGGAGTGTAGAACTTCATGAACAGATTCTTCGTTGCTATGGGGACGAAGACTCCACCCTTGTCATTCTCGATTATCCGCTTGCGCTTCATGTAGAAAAGCGCATTCTTGTAGCTTCTATTTGTTCTGCTGTCGAGCAAAGTGAGATTCCCGAGACCGTCGACCTCGTCCACGTCATCGCCCTCAATACGCACCCGAACCTCCTCGAGCAAATCATCGCCGTCGCCAACGGCCTTATAGCCATTATCCCTTAACATCTCCAAACGGGGAATGAGACCATTCTCGGCATCGTCTGCCACACTACCCGGCTCCTGCTTGAAATATTCAAGCACGTCGTCAATCCACTTCTTCAGATTTTCTCCACTCAACTTCAAATCCTCTTTGGGGCGGACGTGTTCGACATCCCAACTCCCCGCCTTGTAATCGCCAAACGAGAAGCGCGCATTAGACTCCTTGCGCCGCTGCAAAGTGACGATGTTCAGGAGAAGAAGGACATTGAGTATCATAGACTTGTCACTACCTCTATCATGTCTCAAATCAGACAGTTGGCAATGGCCCAACACTTCCCTTATCCTAGACTTGACCTCGCTCAAGAATTCGTCCTTCTTACTCTTCCGGCACATATCGACTAGCTCACCTATCGAAGCCTTTTTGCCTCCCCTGCAATTGAGGAGGAATCCGATGAGATGATATAACTCCCTGTCGTTGTACCACTCGTCCAACGTCTGAAAATAGTTGAAGACGTCGTTGCGCCAAACATCTTCGGCTTTGCGACAATTAAACATCTCCAGCTCAAACTTGAAGAAAGTATAATAGGGTTCACTTTTTGGGGGACGCCCAACGATGGAGTCAAATATGAAATCAATGCGGTTGCTGTATTCTCTTTCGCCCGCACCGTTTATAAATGCCCAAAAGTTCTCGTCGCGCAAGCGATGCTCGACGGCATTCCATTGACTCGCCATGCTGACTTGCCGCAAAGAGATTTCGCCCTGCTCGAAATTGCCGCCTCGCAAAAACAAGACCTTAAGAAGCTCAGAGTCTGTCAGCGGGATCTTGCCTATGTTCAAGCGGGCGAAAACGTCGATATTAGATTGCGTTGCGGACCAGCCTACTTCATACCATATGATTTTCACTCGCCCATCTGAAATCAATTTGGCAATTTGCTGCACATCATCATTATTATCCCCAAACCATTCCTCCACAGCGTCATGGACACGCTGCATATGGTAGTAGTCGATGTTCTTGACGGCATCGGCCGGGCGGGCGCCCAACTCTTCTAGGAATCCCGTCGAGCCTGGGCGCGTAGCGTAATCCAAAGAGTATAGCTTAAAGCTCTTGTCGATTTGCCGCAAGATGATGTAGAGCGTGGTGAGTCTCTGCTGACCGTCAATCAGTTCGTAATACTGCCCGCCATCATTCTCATGCTTCATCACGACAACAGGCTGGAGGCAATAGAAGTCATCAGCCTCTCTCTCACTCTTGCAGAAGTCTTGAAAATCTTTGAGCATCCGCTTAACCTCACTCTCGCCCCAACGGTAGCCGCGCTGGTAGCTAGGCACCACAAAGCGCAAGCCTGACAGTGAGGCTATGCTTTTCAGCTCCGCTTTGTTATTGTTATAGTCCATAAAAAAAATAATTTATGTTTGGCAGATGCCGCAACTGACTCCATGCGTCATTGATAACCCAAAGACCGCCGCAACAACATCCGCACATTGATTTTGTAAGAGCAATATTAGCAAAAAAAATCACCTCACAAAACAATGCGACGTAAAAGAAACGCACAAAGAGGCGGCTCGCCTGTTTCTTTTCACTACCTTAGCGACCGCATCGCGATTCGCACGGACATGAAATTCCCAGTAGGCATACAGACATTCGAGACGATACGCAAAGGCGGCTACGCCTATGCGGACAAGACCGCCCTCGTCCACAAGCTGGCCGACGGCGGGCAGGCGTACTTCCTCAGCCGCCCGCGGCGGTTCGGCAAGAGCCTGCTCCTCTCGACGCTGGAGGCCTACTTCTGCGGGCGCAGGGAACTCTTCGAGGGCCTGGCCATGGAGGGGCTGGAGACGGAGTGGGCCGAGCACGTCGTGCTCCACATCGACCTTGGCGGCATGAACTACGCCGAGTCGGGGACATTGGAGGCAAAGCTGCTCAACTACGTAGTGGAATGGGAGGAGCAGTTCGGGGTGACACCATTGGTGGACAACCTCTCCGTAAGGTTCGGCAACGTCATCCGCAAGGCGCAGAAAGCCCACGGTCGGGGCGTGGTGGTGCTGGTGGACGAGTATGACAAGCCGCTGCTCGACGTGCTGGGGCTGAAGATGACTGTCCGCGTAGACGGCATGGAGATGACCTTGGAGGAGCGCAACCGCGACATCCTGCGCGGCTTCTACTCCGTCCTCAAGGA
>CAYZUH010000048.1:0-4086 GCA_964481855.1 uncultured Marinilabiliaceae bacterium | reverse complement strand
TCGCCGGCCCTTCTTTTCTGCGGCTCGGCCATTTTTGCGCCGCAGGGGTATCTGCAAAACGGAGTGTCTACGCCCCGACGGCGAATTCAACGACTAGATGCCGAGACTAGCGATACGCGCATGGGGGAAGCCCACGAGACGTGACAGGTCAAGTCCGTCTGCCGGAATCTAGACCCAATTACTACGAATCTGACGGAAAGAGCCGTAGACGTGATCTCGGTGATGCCGTAGGAACTTTGCGTGCGGGCGAAAGAACTCAACTTCGGGGATGTTTATCTTGACGCCGTTGTACTCGTTGATGTACGAATCTGTCCGCAGTACGTCTGGATGGACAACGACTGTGTAATCGTCCTCTATTGTGAAGAAGCCCTTATCGAAAACGCAATGCAAGTCTCTGCTCAAAGCAATACCGTTGCACGGCAAGAACGTGCCGTTGTGTGCTTGCGGCATGATGTGAGCAGCTTCCAAGTTGTCGAACCCATTGCACGATATGACCCTCCGCGTAACGGCGCATTTGCCCTTATAGGCCATCATGACAAAATCGTGGAACGTACGGCTGTTAAACAGACTTGCGCCCATACTCTCCTCCATCCGCTTGTCATCTACATACTGCATGACCTGCCGCTGTTGCTGCTCGACAGCAGCCTCAAGTTGATGGTCACCAATTATTGTCGCCGACTTGCGAGGAAGTTCGTAACTCTTCTCAAACGTCGGTGCTTTGTCGATTTCCAAACAAGCGTACGTGCTATTCCCTAACCTATCATCCCAAAACGAGTAGTCAGAAGAGTCTTTTGAGAATATGTGTACGACATAGAACTGCACGTCACCCTCCCTACAACGCATGAAGACCACAATCTCACCAGGGCGGAACAAACTCTTGTTGCCATCTAGCTCCGAATTCAAGTAAATCCGCGTCTCGTCACGTGGTTGTCCGACGACGAACGAAGTGTCTACGTGTTTTGAATTATGGTAGACGTATTGCGCATAGATGATTTCATCCGAATGCTCAGTAATAATCGGAAGAGCTGTACAGTCGTTCAGAACTGTAGTCGAAAGTCGGGGAAAGAAGTCATAGAACTCCTTTGAAATTAACATATACCGTCCACGCTGGAACTTCAACTTTCCATGCTCGTCGACCTTGGGAGACCCCATCTCCTGTCGTCCGAGTTTCTTAATGAAAAATTCACCCATGGCGATCAATCCTTGGAGATTAGCTTGAAAAGGGCTTGGCCTACAATCCTTGCGAACTCGACGGGCACTGCGTTGCCTATCATCTTGAATTGGTGCATACAGGCGCCCAGGAACTCAAAGTCGTCGGGGAAAGTCTGGAGGCGCGCCGCCTCACGCGGCGTTATGCTACGAGCCTGGGCGGGGTCGGGGTGGATGTGGCGCATACCGTCCTTGTAGAGGTGCGCCGGAATGGTGTTGCTGGGCTCGTCCTCACGCAACACATAGTACTTGTGTATGTTGCTCTCCCTGCCCGTCACTTCCGTATAGAGCTTTTTCAGCCTGTCGATGCCGGCATACTCCATGCGCCCGGACTTGATGTCCTCCGCCAGGAGGCGGAACACGCCGATGTCCCTCTGGCTGTGGAACCGCGGGGTGTGGTTCGGGACAAAGGAGCCATCACCTTGGACGTGCGAAACGTTTTTCCCGTTTTCCCTCTTGGGGCGTTCCAACGGATAGAGGGGCGGGAGGTCGCCGATGGCCTCTTTGACGGAGTTTCGCGGCCTCATCATTGACGGAAGGATTGTGGCGTAGAAGTCGCGAAGCATCCGCCCGCATCCGCTCCCGTATTCGGCCTCCGAGATGCCCACAATGATGACCCTCCTCCGATGTTGTGGGATGCCGAAGTCCGCCACGTCGAAAAGGGCGTCCTTGAAGTCGGGGGTCACCGCATATCCAGCATTGCGGAACGCCGCGGAAATCCTATCCGTAATCTTGCCTCCATCGGGTGCCGCGCTCAGCAATCCGACCACATTCTCAAAGACGAAGGCCTTTGGCCGGAAGTGGCTGACTATCTTGACATAGCACTCGAACAGGTAGTTGCGGTAGTCGTTGCGCATGCCGTTCTCGTCTCGGATTCGTCCGGCAAGGGAGTAGGCTTGGCACGGCGGGCCGCCGATAATCACGTCGACAGGGTTCGTGCCGACGAGTTTCTCCAACCCGCAGTGCGCGCCATATTCGTGGTCCGCAAAACCGGCAATCAGCTCGTCGGAGCGTTGGATGTCGAACCTAAGGACCCTCTCTTGCGCATCTTCCATCCCCCACGCCGTGCGCAATCGGTGGCGCAACGTATCGCACGGCTCCCGCTCCCACTCCACCGCGGCCAATGTGCGATAGCGCCCGGACCGAAGAAAACCCTCCGTAAGCCCGCCACACCCGGCGAACAAATCCAAAGTGTTGAACACGCCACTCATAGTCTACAGATACTCTAGCAATTGCGAGGCCAGGGCCTTTGCCATCAGAACGGGGACAGCATTACCTACTTGCCTGTTTTGCTGCCCACGCGTCCCGACGAAAACAAAGTCATCTGGAAAAGTCTGAATGCGAGCGCTTTCGCGAACCGTTGGACATCTATTGTACTTATAGTGGAACAGGTTTCTGTGCCCCGTATCCACTGTTCGTGCGGGGCATTTGCTGTTCAACCGCGTCCACGCCATATGGAAACTCCGGCTCTCGCCCACGCCGGGTGGGAGGTCCTTATAATTTCCACCGTCAGGCACAAGAGCAATGGTCTCCTTGACAAAGTCTCGATGATTTATCGACGAATGGTTGTAGAGAACCGTACACTCACCACGCATAAGCCTTTGGAAGTCATTGCATGGACTCTTGTCGTAGGTGGAGACCTCTTCCCCTAGAGAGTCGACAAGCGCCGGCAAATCGCTGATGGCCTGTTCGCTTGTCACGTAGTCTTTCGCCTCCATATACGGTTGCGGAAACTCATATGGAGTTGCTGACGATTTTAGCCCCACAAACACCAGACGTTTGCGGATTTGCGGCACTCCATAGTCTGCGGCGCACACCACCTTGTGCGAAACATTGTAGCCCATCTCCGAGAACCGCTTCACTATCTCGTCTCGCACAGTGCCGTTATACAAGTTGGCCATGCCCGGAACGTTCTCAATAAGGAAAGCCTTGGGAACGTGACGCCGCACGAGTTCCATCACGGCAAGATACAATTGGTTGCGCTTGTCGTCAAAATTGCGCGTCCCTGTGAGGCTAAACCCCTGACACGGCGGGCCGCCAACGATGACATCCAACACACGACCGTCCAGACTAGCATCGATGACATCGAAAGCATCCTGTTGCGACAAGTCGAGCAGGAGTCCCTGCGCACTCCTATGATTCTTGCTGAACGTGTCCAATGCCGGCCTGTCGAAATCCACCCCGGCCAAAATATCATAGCCAGCCTCCTCAAAACCTTTTGAGAGGCCGCCGCATCCGCAGAAAAGATCCAGGACTGTATGGTTGTGTGTGGGCATAGCGGCCGCTAATCTAGCAAAAAAATGCGCACGTCCGCACCGCGGGAGACCCGCGCACGCCCTCACTTGAACGCGTACTGGAGCAGCGACAGGTTCGGCACGATGAGCGCCACCTGGCACGACTCGCCGACGGCGGCCCGCACCTCGTCGTCGAGATTGGCGAAGAGCGTGAGCCGGTCGGGACTGACGGAAAGGGAATCGACGGAGAGCCTTATGCGGTAGCGAGTTGGTGGCCTCGTCGAGGATGAATGTTTTCGGATTCTTATATATGGCCCTGGCAATCAAGACCCTCTGCGCCTGGCCCTTGCTAATCCCGTCGCCATCGTGGCCAACCATCGTGGCGTAGCAGCGGGGCAGCGAGGCGGCAAAGCCGTCGACGGCGGCCATCTTGGCGGCATACTCCACGCGGGCCATGTCGGGCGCCTCGTCGGCCTCGGCAATGTTCTGCGCCAACGTCTCGGAGACGACAACCCCGTCTTGCATGACCACGCCGCAATGGCTTCTCATCCGCCGCAAGCTGAGCTTATCTAGTGGCACGCCACCCACGACAATCCGCCCCGACCGCGGGGCATAGAAACCCAGGATCAGCTTGAGGAGCGTC
>CAYZUH010000047.1:0-5893 GCA_964481855.1 uncultured Marinilabiliaceae bacterium | reverse complement strand
TGATTTTTTGGGTTTGTTTTTTTATTTTTGCCTTGTAAATTTGTTTTACCCACTGAAAAATATGGGGTTTTTTCCCCCTCCCCCCCCCCCCCCCCCCCCGTGTGGGGCGCGGTCGGTTGTCGCCGGTTCCGAGCGGAGCTGGGCGGGGCGTCTTGCCGGTCGTCCCATCTTCTGTCTTCGTAGGGGGCTGATTCTCCTCGGCCTCGTCCGGCGGCTGTTTCTCCGCCGCCGGCTCGAGCCCCCCGCTTCTCCTTTAGCGGGGGCGGCGGCGTCGTGCGCCGCGCTTCCCATTTTTTTCTCTAGGCATTTCTTCTCTCTTTCGCTCCGGGTGGCGTTTAGCCTCCTGGCGTGGGGGTGTCGTCTCGCCCACTTTCCCCAAAAAAAGACGACAAACGCAAAACCAATCCTATAATCGACATCTAACAATGAAAGCATTCAGTTTCGTCATTCTCGTGGCGGCGCTGTCGCTTCCCCCCGCGGCCTTGGCGGCGGGGCCGGGCTGGCGCGGTGCCTCTGTGGCGCAACAGCGGCAGGACGCCGTCGTGGGCGTCGTCTCCGACCGCCATGGGCCCGTGGTGGGCGCCGCGGTCTTGGTCCGCGGCACCACCAATGGCGCCGTGACCGACGCCGACGGCCGCTTCAGCCTCGACGGAGTCCGCCGCGGCGACGTCCTCGTGGTCTCGTTCATAGGCTACGTCTCGCAAGAGGTGGCATACGACGGTCAGGCCTCCATCGACGTCACACTTGTCGACGAGGCGCAGGAGATGGGCGAGGTGGTCGTGGTCGGCTACGGCACCCAGCGCCGCGCCAACCTCACCGGCGCCGTGGAGCAGGTGGGCGGCGACGTCCTCGAGAGCCGCCCCATCTCGAACATCGGCCAGGGCCTCCAGGGCGTCATCCCCAACCTCAACGTCACCCCCGGCGGCGGCGCCCCCGGCCAGGCGGCCTCCTACAACGTCCGCGGCACGACGAGCCTCAACGGCGGCGGCCCGCTAGTCCTGGTGGACAATGTCCAGATGGACGCCAACCTGGTCAACCCCGACGACGTGGCCTCCATCACCGTCCTCAAAGACGCCGCCTCGGCCGCCATCTACGGCGCGCGGGCGGCCTATGGTGTAATCCTCATCACCACCAAGCAGGGGCGCAAGGACTCCCGGCCGCGCGTCTCGCTCAACGCCAGCGGCTATTGGCAGAGCCCCGCCGTGCGTGTCTCCAACGTAAGCTCGATGGAGTACTTGACCATGATAGACATTGCCTATCAGAACTCGGGCGGCTCGGGCCACCTCTTCGACAGCCGCATCTACGACTACGCCGAGCGCTACGCCAACGGGACGTTCCCCTACGCCGAGTTCTTCGTCGAGGACTCCAACCTGTCGCTCAACCAGTGGCAGTATGTCGGCAACACCGACTGGTTCAAGGAGCTCTACAAGACCTCGTTCAGCCAGGTCTACAACCTGAGCATGAGCGGCGGCTCGGAGCGCATCACCTACTACGCCTCGGTGGGCTTCAACGACCAGGGCGGCATGCTCCGCGCCGGCGACGACTTCTACCGCAAGTTCAACGCCAACGTCAACGTCTCGGCGGACGTCACCAGGTGGCTCAACGTCTCGGGCAAGGTCATGCACACCTACACCAAGGAGCGGCACCCCCTGGGCGGCACCACGAGCATGAACGCCACGGCCTACAGCGGCCTCTCGGCCTACTCCGGCCAGCTCAAGAACGACCTCTCGCCGCTCATGCCCGTCCGCCACACCCACACGGGGCGGCTCGCGCGCCAGGAGGGGGCGGCCCCGATTGACGACGCGGCGCTCGGCATCGTCACGCAGGGCAACTACGTCTATGTCGACGAGGGGGTCCACTACTTCGCCGGACAGGGCAGCTACACCAACCCCGTGGCCATACAGGAGCAGGGCGGCAACGGCAACTACAAGACGAACGACCTGTGGCTGACCGGCGCGGCGCGCGTCACGCCCGTCGAGGGGCTGGCGGTCAACGCCGACTACACGTTCAACTTCTACAACCGCGGCACCAAGCAGCACGTCATGAACTTCTACGACTACCGCGCCGTGGCGGGGGCCGAGGGATACTACCCATGGACGAACCCTAGCAGCGTCACGCTGACCAACGCCGAGGACTACTACACGGCCCTCAACGCCTACGCCGAATATCAGAAGACGGTGGACGACACCCACAGCTTCAAGATCCTAGTGGGCTACAACCAGGAGTATAAGCACACCAAGAGCTTCTGGGTGGGCCGCCGCGACCTCATTGTCAACTCCATGCCCGTCCTCACGCTCGCCACGGGAGACCGCAACCAGGACTACTCGGAGAGCCATTGGGCCGTGCAGGGCGCCTTTGCCCGCGTCAACTACGACTTCGCCCAGCGCTACCTGCTCGAGCTCAACGGCCGCTACGACGGCAGCAGCAAGTTCCCCTCCGGCGACCGCTTCGCTTTCTTCCCCTCGGTCTCGGCCGGGTGGCGAATCTCCGAGGAGGGCTTCTTCGACGGCGCCCGCGATGGCGGCCTCTTCTCCAACCTCAAGGTGCGCGCCTCCTACGGCTCGCTCGGCAACCAGAACGTCTCCGGCAACTTCCCCTACCTGGCAAGCTATGGCGTCAGCGCCAGCTACGGGATGCTCCTGGGCGGCGAGAAGCCCGTGGCCATTTCGGCCCCCGGCCTCGTCTCCGGCTCGCTGACGTGGGAGAAGGTGACGCAGGTCGACGTCGGCCTCGACGCCACCATGCTCGACGACCGGCTCAACGTCTCGTTCGACTGGTATCGGCGCGACACCCGCGACATGCTCACCGCCGGCCAGTCGCTGCCCGCGGTGCTCGGCACCGGCGTCCCCGTCGAGAACGCCGCCGACCTCAAGACTGTCGGTTGGGAGCTGACCCTGGGCTGGAACGACCGTTTCGACAACGGCCTGTCGTATCACGTCAAGGGAGTCCTCTCCGACTATCAGAGCGAGATAACGAAGTTCACCAACGACGCCGGCCTCATCTCCTCCAACTATGTCGGCAAGAAGATTGGCGAGATCTGGGGCTACACCTCCAACGGCCTCTTCCAGAGCCAGCAAGAGGTCTCGGCCCACGCCTCGCAGGCGCAGGTCTGGGGCGGAAGCTGGGGGCCGGGCGACGTCAAGTATGAGGACCTCAACGGCGACGGCGTCATAGGCTACGGCAACAACACCCTCCAGGACCACGGCGACCTCTCCGTCATCGGCAACGACACGCCGCGCTTCAGCTATGGCGTGACGGCCGGCCTGGAGTGGAAGGGCGTGGACTTCGAGATGTTCTGGCAGGGCATAGGCAAGCGCGACTTCATGCCCTCCGGCAGCGCCTTCTGGGGCTTCACCAGCCGGTGGGACACGCCGCTCAAGCCCGCGCTCGACTACTGGACGCCATCGAACACCGGGGCCTACTTCCCGCGCCCGGGGTGGCAGAACAGCGGCAACCGCCAGACCAGCACCCGCTACCTGCAAAGCGCCGCCTACTGCCGCCTCAAGAATGTCGTCTTGGGCTACACGTTCCCGTTCGAGGGGCTGCGCAAGGCCGGCGTGGACCGTCTGAGGGTCTACGTCCAGGGGGAGAACCTGCTGACCATGACGAAGCTCATCGAGAGCTACGACCCCGAGACAATCAACAACATGACCTATCCCATAGCCCGCAAGGTCTCCGTGGGGCTCAACCTGACGTTCTAAATCTCATTACCTGAATGCGAACAATCATGAAAGCTGGATATTTGATAGCGTCGGCGGCCTTGGCGGGCGGTCTTGCCGCCTGCGACTTCGCCGACCTCGACCCCATCGACTCGCTCACCGACCAGTCCTACTGGACGTCGGTCAACGACCTCAAGCTCTACGCCAAGGGCCTCTATGGCAACCTCGACGCCCCCGGCGTCGGCAAAGACGCCGTGAGCGACCACCACGTCACGACGAGCTACAGCCAGTGGCTCTTCGACGAGAGCATCGTTCCGGCCTCCGGCGGAGGCTGGAACGCCGGCTCGTGGTCCAACATCCGCTCGTGCAACTTCTTTCTGAGCCGCTATGGGCGAGTGGCCGGCGCCGAGGCAGAGGTCAACCGCTACGTGGCCGAGGTGCGGTTCTTCCGCGCGCTCGACTTCTATGGCAAGATTAAGACTTTCGGCGACGTCCCGTGGTACGACGCCGAGCTCCAGACCACCGACACCGAGCAGCTCTACAAGGCCCGCGACAGCCGCGACTTCGTCCTCGGCAAGATTATCGAGGACCTCGACTTCGCCATCGCCTGGCTCCCCGACGGCGGCGGCGAGGAGCGGGGCCGCCTCTCCAAAGACGCCGCGCGGCAGCAGTTGGCGCGAGTGTGCCTCTACTATGGCACCTACAAGAAGTACCACGCCGTGGGAGGCGCGCCGTCGAGCGCCGACCTCCTGGCGCGCGCCCGCGACCTCTCGGCGGCCATCATGGCAACCGGCCGCTACTCCATCGTGCAGGGCGGCGACAACGGCGCCGGCCAGATGCCGTTCGACGGCTATCCGCTCCACTACTCCAACCAGTTCGTCCAGGCCGACCTGACGGGCAACGCCGAGTGCATCCTGGCGCGCTACTATGCTTTCGGCGAGGTGACGCACGAGACGGGCCGACAGGCCGGGAGCACCGGCATAGGCCTCAGCCGCGCCTTTGTCGAGAGCTTCCTTTGCAAGGACGGCAAGCCCATATCGGTCTCCAATCTCTATCAGGGCGGCAAGGACAACGCCACGCTCGACGACGAGTTCACCGGCCGCGACCCGCGGATGTATCAGATTGTCGACAATCCGCACAAGCCCTACCTCATCACCAACGGGGCCCGCGAGGTCAACGACCGCCCCAACGTGGCATCCAACGAGGCCGTGACGGGCTACCCGTGCGTCAAATATCGAAGCCCCCTGCAGAGCCAGTGGGAGGCGCGCTCGACGGACTACGACTGGTTCGTCTACCGCTACGCCGAGACGCTCCTAATCAACGCCGAGGCGCACGCCGAACTCGGCACGATCTCGCAAGACATCCTCGACCGGACCGTAAAGCCCCTACGCGACCGTGTAGGGATGCCCGCCCTGAGCATGACGCCCGAGCATGACACGCAGGGCGTCGACTATGGCTACGACGTCTCCGACCTCATCCGCGAGATTCGCCGCGAGAGGGGGATAGAGCTTGTCTGCGAGGGGCATCGCTATGACGACCTTGTGCGTTGGAACGCCATGAAGCTCCTCGAGGACCCCAAGACCGTCTTCGGAATCAGGATTACCGATGCCGTGCGCGCCGACTATGCCGCCAACAATGTCACCTTTGGCGGCGCCGACGGGCGCCCCACGGCCGAGTATCGAGGCAGCACCTACCTCTACCAATATGCGGCCTCGAAGCCCCTCGGGGCCGACGGCTCGCTGCCGGCCGGCGGTGGTCGGCGACCGACAAGCGGTGGCTGAACCCTCTGCCCACCGACCAGCTGACGCTCAACCCCAATCTGACGCAGAACCCGGGGTGGTAGGGAGAGGCCGCACGACCCTTTTTCAGAGTGTGTCGGGGGGCGCGCGCCCATTCGGTCAACTTCCTCAGCCGGCGCAAGGAGGCGCCCGCCAACATATTCCAGTTTGGCGGCAATATCGGCATCGGCTTCTGTTTCAGAGGGTTCTATGTCGGCTATGCCTATCGGCACGATTTCACGACCTACGCCGAGCGTCTGCGTTCATTCGACTATCCTTTCTTCAACGGCGAGTTCCGGACGCGCAGCCACGTCGTCTCCGTCGGTTTCGAGTTCTGACGCGGAATAGTGCCACAAAAAGGGAGCGGCGCGCCGACCACTGTGGGCGCGCCCCCCGGTTTGGTGGGGGGGGGGGACAAGGCCCACCCGAACATCCCCCACAAGCCCCCGACCGGGA
>CAYZUH010000046.1:0-6113 GCA_964481855.1 uncultured Marinilabiliaceae bacterium | reverse complement strand
TGCCGACCCCCTGCGGCGGGCTTCGACGCCGTGGTCGGGAACCCGCCGTACGTGAGTGCGCCGACGCAGATGGCAAACCCGGCCCTGCGCAAGCAGAGGGAGAGGATTGTGGCGACAAAAACCTATGCCACGCTCAACGAGAAGTGGGACGTCTACGTGCCGTTCATGGAACTCGGGCTCGGGCTGTTGGCCCCGGGGGGCGTGATGACCATGATTGTACCATATCCGCTCACGAACCAGAAGTACGCCAAGAAGTTGCGCCGCCACATTGCCGGGAAGACGCAGATTGTGCAGATTGCCGACCTCGACGGGACGAAGATTTTCGAGAATGCCGCGGTGAGCAACTGCATCCCCATTGTCAAAAACGCCGCGCCTGCCGAGAGCCTCAGCATTGTCCACGTCGACGACGAGAAGCAGTTCAGCGTGGCGTTCCGCAAGCCCACGGCCGAGCTGACGCAAGACGAGGAGACCCAAGTCTGGAACCTGACCCAGGAGCGGCGGCGCGCGGGGCGCCACCCGGACATGAACGTCCTTGGGGACTACTGCTACGTCAGCAAAGGGATGGTCCTCAACGCTGACGAGAAGACGGCGAGGGGGGAGTTCTCGAAAGAAGACCTCATCAGCACTGAGCGGGACGACCTCCACCCGCGCGCATACGTGGAGGCCAAGGACATAGACCGCTACGAGGTCAAGCGCGTCCGCTTCCTGGAGTGGGAGACCGACAGATGCCCGGGCAGGTTGAGCCGCCCGACGTTCCGTGAGCTATACGAGGTGCCGAAGCTGATGATAAACAGGTTAGGAAGTTTGAAAGTTATAGCGGATGAGACGGCAAATTATCTGAGTAGCGACTCCATGTTCTGCGCTGTCTTATGGAAAGACTTGCGCAGTGTGGAGAATAAAAGCATATCCGGCAGCGTCCGCCGATACTCACGCAAGAGCCGGCAGGAGATGGAGAGGATCTCCGAGGGCGTGCGTCTCCTCTACCTGTTGGCCGTCCTCAACAGCAAGACAGCGGATGCATTACTAGCCGATATGCGTAGTGGCGACTACCATATCTACCCCGAGCACATCCGCAACCTGCCCATAGCGCCCGCCACGGCGGCGGAGCAGGAGGCGATTTGCGCATTGGCGAGGGGAGCGATGGAGCGAAAGGTGCAAGGCAAGGCCACGGCGGAGTTGGAGGCGGAGATTGACAGGCTCGTGGCGGGGCTGTATGCCGGGGTGCGGCGATAGGCCGTTGCCAAAGAATGCGTCATTGTCCTTGATGATGTCGCCCTTGAAGTCGTCGCCGTCCTAGGGTTCACGCCCTAGGCTGCCTTATGCCGCCCCTTTGGGGCTTACGGCGTCTGTCTTCCCGATTTCTTCATGGAGGTAGCTGTATATATACCCGGGGCTCTCCAGGTAGAGTCCTGTTCGCAGATTCAGAAGTTTCTGATAAATCTCTTACACTTTGTCAAAAGCGTCAATGGTGGAATACCCGTAATCTTCTTGCAGGTACTTTACCATGTCTTCAACATCGCTATTGATGATGAACTGTAGCTGGTTCTTGTTTAGCCTCATAGTCTTTTCAATCCTGATATTGCCAATCGTGTCCCAAAGAAGTACTGACCGTTCAGCTTCCTATAGGTCAGGCCTTCAACAAGCTGTTCAACCGAAATGATGCGCTGAGCGTACAGGTTCATCTGATAAACGACCCCATCATCTGCAACTGGGCCAACGACAATGTCATAGTCGTGTGTTTTCCGCCCTTTGCCCCACCTGTTTTGAATGATATACAAAGCCCACTCTACACTTACGCCATCGAAAATTTTGACTTTCAAGCTGCCGTCACGTAGGAGGTTTTAGTCAAATTCATATTTGTGTATCAATGGAGTACCCCAACTAGAAAACTCACAACGGCGTACTGCCATCTGTTCCGCCTGCCTTCTGAGATGGGTCAAGTAGAAGCCGCGCCCCAAAATCCTTGTCCGGACGGCTCTTCTTCAAGTCAATATCGTCGATGTCTACATTCGTTCCGTGATAGAGCATCATCAGAGTGTTCCACCATTTCGTCTACATGCGGCAGCAAGGTCGTTCAGGGTGTCATGCAAGGACACCTGGTGCTCTGCCTCATAGCACTTGTCCAGGAAGTCCAACCCCTTGTACTTATGCAAGTAGTTGAAAGCTATCTTGGCAGACATGCCGAATTTCTTAGAAAACTCTACAATGCACATATTTATATATCTTATCTTGTCCATGGCCAACATCAGAACGACCACAAGGCGATTGCCCGCAAGAAATAGCGACAATGTCCTAAAGTGAAAAAGCTGTAGAAACGCAGTTGCCTCTCTTCAACAACAGCGTCTCGAAAGGACTAGCACGTGCGTCATGGCGCAGACGTGAAGTCTTTTGGTCTTGTCACCTCCATTTTGTTTCGGTCAGATGCCTCTTTGCCCCCGCTGAAGCGCCGCACGGCCTAAATTGGTAAGGCTGTACCTCTGTTTCGGGGAGCTGGGCTTGTCGGGGAACTCGGCTGTGACGAGTCCTCCGCTCAGTGCCGGACGAAGATAGCGGACGACAAACGAGTGCCTGTGGGTCAAACCGAGAGCCTCCATCAGTTGTCTTATTGACAGTTTCCGGTCGCCAAGCACGTATAGGAGACGTAGAGCTTGGTCGCTAGCTTGGTCGCCAGCCTGGTCGTCGGCTTGGTCGCTAGCCTGGTCGCCAGCTTGGTCGGTCGCACTATCGTCCGTTTTATCGTCCGCCCATGCCTCCCACGCCGTGGCGCGCGGCTCGCTTATGTCCGGGCAATGCAACGTTAGCGTCGTCCTGTCGGGGGCGCGGCGTTCGCTCAGCGCGGGGCGCTCGCCGTATGCCTCCTCCCACCGGGCGAAGACGGCGGGCAAGCCGCTCCCGGCTCTCTCGCCCATGTTGAGCAGGGCGAACATCTTCAGAATGGTGCCGTTGCGGGGGTCGGACACGCCGCCGCTCACGGCCTCGCCAATCGGGATTCGGAAGTCGCCGGGGTTCGAGAACGAGAACCCCTGTCGCGACTTGACCACCACCACGCCACGGGGACCGTGGTAGTCGGCGTTGACCAGCGTGTTCAGCAGAGCCTCGCGCACCACGACGTGCACCGGCGTGTCGTCTATGCGCGTCATGCCGTTGAGGCGGAACGGCTTGGGCAGGCTGACGGAGAGCTCGGCCGCCACGGAGAAAAAGAAGTCGAAAAGGTTGCCGCTCCACTCGCCAGAGCTGGTGACGATGCGGTTAGTCCACCGGGGGGCCGAAGAGTGGCGCTCCTGGTAGTCGAGAAAATATTGCGGGAACTCTTGCGCAATCTCGTTCTCGTAGCCGAACATGAGCAGTCCCGCCGCAGTCGGGAACAGTCCGCCACGGTCGGGCGAGTGGGCCACGGCGCCAATTTTGAAGAGAAACGCCTCGTCGTCGAGTTGTGACCACACGTGCGACGGGTGAGCGCTGTTGAACCTGTTCCGGTAGCGCCGCACCGTCTCCGGGGCGAAAGAATCAAGGGTCCTGCCTACTAGCACCTTTTGGTCCATGCTCTTGACGCTTGCGTCGCGGAGCATGGCCCCGACCTCCTCGGTGGTGCATCGGTAGTCGCCATCGCCGTTGGGCGGAAGCTGCCGCTCATGGGGTTCGGCCCGACGTAGACGGGGCGCAGCGTCCGCTCGGCGCGCGGGACGTTGACCGCCACAACCTGCGCCTCGCCAATCGGCACCACCGCCACGTCTCTGTCCCTCAGCAGGTTGACGCTCACTTTCTGCTTGTTGTTGACGCAGTTCCAGATGTCTTTCACCATCTGCTGAGGGTCGCGCACGCCCCCGGCGGCCAACGAACCGTCGCGCCTCTCTTCCACACCGAGCAGGATTAGTCCGCCGTCGGTGTTGGCAAAAGAGGAGTACGTCTCCCACAGGTTGCCGGGGAGGCCGCCTTGAGCCTTTTTCACCTCAAGCGTCGCACCCTCCCGATGTCGCAGGAGTTCTTTAATTGTGTTGGCGTCCATGGCGTTTACAGCGTTGCCCAACCGCAGTCCGGGCGTCTCTTCTTGTCGAAAATCTCGGAATGCGCACCCGTGATTAGCATCAGCAGCGTCAACTCCCCGTCGTTCCGCACCCGGGCTGACAGCCAGTTTGGACGGATAGACTTTCCCGCTGGCCAGGCCGGCCTCTTCTAGGTCTGCGCTAATATAGTCACAAAAGGACTAACGGCAAAAAACTCACCCCCGCCCGCTAGCGACCAATGTCCACCGCATTTCGCAGATGGGGGGGGGAGAAAGATTGCCATCTTTGACGTAAGATGACATTAAAACCGACACAACATGACGCAAGTATCAATGACGGTCCGTTTGGCCAAGGAGAAGAAAGAGATTTTTGACAAGTTGTGCGAGGCTTTCGGCATGAGCGCAAACACGGCGGTCAACTTGTTTGTCAATGCGGTGGTGCGCAAGCAAGCCATACCATTCGCCATAGCAATTGACGACCGCAATGATGCCCGCGACCACGCCATTGCGGCTTTCGGCGGATTCGGGAACAAACAGAGAGCGGAGGTCGGCCGGAGATGACTGCGGACGAAATTGACAAGGAGATAAAGGCGGTTAGGGAAAATCGTCAGGGACGAGAAAAAGGCGCAAGCCGATGATTTTTGTTGTCGTCGACACGAACGTTCTCGTTTCTGGCCTCATGGCCAAGAACCCGGCATCTCCGCCTGTCAGAATTGTCGAGGCGCTGCTGATTGGTCTGTTTAGAATAGTGTTCAATGACGATGTGATGGCGGAATACTCGGACGTACTGATGCGCACCGACTCCGATTGGACGGGCATGATGTCAGAAGTTTATTGGGTTTCATATCCGCATATGGATTGCGTAGCGAGACTGTCGCATCGGATACAGATTTTGCCGATGAAGACGATCGCGTATTCTTTGAATTGGCACTAGGCCACCCCGAGGCGAAACTAGTCACGGGCAACCAAAAACATTTTCCAAGGGTGCCTGCCGTTCTGTCTCCGCTGGAGTTTGTCCATTTGCTTGGCACATAGTCATTCTTTTTTTCTACTCCCCGCTCATCCGGAACCGCAACTCGTAGTTCTTCACGAAATCCACCTCCTCCGCCGTCAGCCCATAGAGTGGGCCCAGGTAGTCGTCTATCTCGTCGATGATGGGCTTCGAGCGTACAATCTTGTACCAGCGGAAGCTCTCCATGCCGTAGCGCGAGCCCTCCGATGTGGCACGCCTGTCGCAATTCGCCTCGATGTCTGCCAGGTATCGGCCGTAGAGGGCGGACAGCTCCGCCCGTTGCGCCTCTGTTAGCCGTGGCATTGTGAACGACAGCAGCTCATATGACTTCCAGTCGAGATTGTTGCCATAAATCTGATAGAACCAGAACGACAGGCTCGAGCTCAATGCGCAGCCTATGGGCGCGGCGTAGTCCTGCTCGAAGAGGAGGACTTTCTCCTTTGTCGACCCCGTGGGGTAGTCCGTCACGACCTTGAAATACCTCCCGCCCGAAGTCCTGTAGTACAGGGGCGACCCGCATGGGGTCAGGAAGTCTGAGAGCGTCTCGTGCTTTCGCAACTTCCCCAATATGCTCTTCTCCAACTCCGTGCCAATCTTGGGGATGCGGCCGTCGAGCATGAAGTTGCGCACGTCGGTGAACTGAAGCCCGTTCATCAGCCTCTGCAAGTCGAACGCCTCGCCGTCGCGCCTGTACATCTTCGTCGAATAGACGTGGCGGCACTCCGAGAGGGTCTTGCGGAACATCAATATCGACGTGTTGACGACCGCGTTTTGGAAAATGGGGCGCGGGGCCACCGCGAACGACGCCACCCTCACCGTCCCGCACCCGCCGAGCAGCAGGCGGTGCAGGCCCGTCATGGAGTCGCTCGACGTCACGGCGATGGGGACGATGAAGGCCAGCACGCCGCCCCGCCTCAGGAGGCCGTAGCCCAGCTCGGTGAAGAGGCTGAAGGTGTCCAGCGAGCCCTTCTGCACGCCCCTCTCCGTCCTGGCCGTGGCGTAGTGCCGGCGGAAATAGTCTTTTTGCCACGCAGGATATGACGCGCCGTACGGCGGGTTCCCGACCACGGCGTCGAAGCCCGCCGCAGGGGGTCGGCA
>CAYZUH010000045.1:0-6242 GCA_964481855.1 uncultured Marinilabiliaceae bacterium | reverse complement strand
ATGGGGATGGGGGGAAAATGCCCCCCGCGTCCGCCAACGTTCGGCGCGGCGCGGGGGGCGAGCAAACCACTTGTTGCTATTTGTTGAGCGCGACGTTTATCGTCCACCGCTTGGAGGTGCCGTTGGCGGCCCGGACCTCGTAGGTGTGCGGGCGCGTCCAGTCGGCGGGCGTGCCCAGGGCGGGGCTGCCGTCCAGGGGCGTCACCACGGCCGCCGTCGAGACCGAGACGGCCACGACCATGGGGTTGAGGCTGCACGCCGCGCGCTCGGCCTCGGAGAACGTGGAGGAGGGCGTGAACGCGAGGCTTATCGTCCCGGTGCTTTGGCGCTCGTCTACCGCGATGACCGGGTCGGCGGCCAGGGTGTATTGCCTCTGGACCACTCTGTTCTCGCCGCTCGCGGCAATTGTGGCGCCGGGGTCCACGTAGCGGTAGTAGGCGAAGCCCGCCGTGATGTCGTTGCCGCTGTAGACCTCCAGGTCTTCCAGGTCTTTCTCCAGGCACGAGGAGAGGCCCAGCGTCAGGGCCGCGGCCAGTGCCGACAAGATATATCTCATATTCAATTAATAATTAAGAATTAAAAATTGAGAACTTCTCAATTGGCAATTTCTCGGAGTTGACCGTCGGCTCCCCATGTTGGGCGGGCATTGCGGGGGGGGGGGGACGCGCGATTCGTGCGTCCGCCCCATCCCTCCGGGAGCCTCAAAGCCCCAGGGGGGCGATATGTGTCGTCCTATGGCGTGAGCCCTAGGACGGAACACGGCCCCAAGGACGACACTCGTGCGACAACGAATGGGCAGTGACGGCCAATACCCGGCAATTGTCCATTGTTTCACCATCCCTCGTTCTGCCTGTTGTCCAGCCCGTAGGCGGCGCGGGTGTCGAGGAAGCTCTTCTGGAGCGGCAGCAGGTATCGCCGCGTCGTGAACTGGCGCGAGGCCGAGTTGAGCAGCGTCAGCTGGCAGACGATGGCCTCGGTGCGCGTGGAGTTTATCTCGATCTTGTAGACGGGGCGGTTGAGGTCGTCGATGACTCCGCCGGCCGTCGTCGTCGTGCCGTCGGCCTTGCGCCCATACTTGCCCCAGCGCAGGTAGCTGAAGTAGACGTCGGCGCCCTCCATTGCCATCTCGACCCTCCGCTCGCGGATGTAGTCTTTCCACGCCTCTTCGGGCGTCGAGGCCGTCGAGGCGGGCAGGCGGCCGTGGGTCTGCCGCGTGGCGTTGAGGGCCTCGACGGCAGTCTGGGTCTGCCCGAGCAGGAGCCGCGCCTCGGCCAGGTTCATGTATGCCTCGCCCACGCGGGCCAGGCAGTAGTGGTAGTTGACCTGGACGTTGTAGAAGGCCCTCGGGTTGGGGCTCTCGATGGTGTTCTTGCGCCAATAGTAGTTCGTCGTCGTCTGATACCACCCGCCGTCCTCCTGGTCGCGGCCCCACATGCCCAGGTTGCCCTTCATGTTGGTGTGGACCGTCTCGCCGAGCCACGCGGCGCCGTCATAGACCACCGTGGCGTAGAAGCGGGCGTCGCGGTTCTCATACATGAGGCGGCTCAGGTCGGTCGCCGCTCCGTCGTTGAGCTTGATGTGGCGGCTCACGGTGGGGTGGCTCGGGTTGGTCTGCAAGAAGTCTTGCGGCGTCGGCATCCGCCTGTCTTTGCCGTTCTCCTGCTTGTAGCTCTCGATTTGCCCGGCGGCGGTGATGTCCGCGCCGTCGCTCACCGTGGCCTGGCTCGTCAGCCTCGTGGCCTCCCACCACTGCTTGGCGCTCCCGTCGGTGTCGATGACCAGGTATTGGTCCACCAGGTCTTGCGTGGGCCACATCGTCCCCCAGCACTCAAAGGTCTTGCCCCGCGGGTTGACGAGGTTGACGGGCGAGAGGTTGTTGATGTTGTCGCCGGTCGAGCAGTTTGGGTAGGCCCTCATCAGCTCGCTGAATGAGACCATGGTCGTGTTCTCGCTCAGGTAGTAGCGCGCCCAGAGTATTTCGGCGTTGCCTGCGTCGGTCTCGTTGAACATCCCGGCGTAGTTCGTGCTGAGGCTGTGCGCCTTCGTCACTGCCTCGGCGGCCTCTGCCGCCTTGTCGAGATATTGCCTGTCGCCGGTGTAGGCGTAGGCCTGGAGGCACGCCCTGCTCAGGACCACTCGCGCGGCGTCGGCCGTCGGCATCCCCGCCGGGGCCGTCTGCGGCAGTCCCGCCACGCCGGCCTCCAGGTCTTCCACGACAATGCGGTAGCTCTCGGCCGCGTCGGCCGTCAGGGCCAGGCGGCTCGCCTCGTGGTCGGAGGTGGAGAAGACCTGGCGGATGGGCAGGAAGCGGCCCATCTTGCGGGCCTGGTCGAAGAAGACGAGCCCGCGGAGAAAGCGCCCCGTGGCCACGAGCCGCGCCCTGTCGGCGTCGGAGAACGCCGTCGAGCCTCCGCCCCTCTCGATGATGAGGTTGCACCGGCGCAGGACTGCCGAGCGGTCGACGCCGTAGTCGCTGGTGTTGCTGATGCCCGTCTCGGTGGCGAAGTCGTCGATGCCGTCGCCCACCTGGTCGCACTGCGCCCCGTTGGGTGTCCGGTTCTCCCACACGATGCACGAGCCGCTGCCGGCCACGATGTCCGTCACCTGCGCCAGGGTCGAGTTGACGAAGGCGTCGGTGTTGGTCTTGTTGCTCCACACGGTCTCCTCGTCGAACGTTCCCTTGGGCTGGGTGTCCATGGGGTCGATGCACGAGGCCAGGGCCAGGGTGGCGGCGGCCGTGGCGCATGTCCGTATCATTGTTGTCCGTTTCATGGTCTGTCTTTAGAATCCTAGGTTAAGAGTGAAAGCGAGGACCCTCTCGACGGGGTATGCGTAGCCCGTCGTGGCGGCGTTCTCCGGGTCGAGGCCATACTTGGTGGCGTGCGAGATGGTGAAGAGGTTCTGCCCCGACATTCCCACCTTGAGCTTCGAGAGCCACTCGGCGTCGCGGAGCAGTGTGTGCTTGAAGTCGTAGCCCACCTGGAAGTCTTTCATGCGCAGGTAGCGCCCGTTGACGAGCCAGAAGTCCGAAGCCTGGTAGTTGTTGTTGCCGTTCAGGCCCGTGTTGAGCATCAGGCGCGGATATTTGGCGTCGCGGTTGTCGGGCCGCCAGTGGTCGGCCTGGTAGTCGAAGATGACGGGCAGGCCCTGCGACTGCCCGGTCTGCATGGTGTTGGTCCCCTCCAGGCGCATGTCGAACGACGACGCCCCCTGGAAGAGCATGTTGAGGTATATGCCCCTCCATCCCAGGCGGACGTCGACGCCATATTGCGACAGCGGCGTGGAGCGGTTGCCCAGACGGCGGTTGTCGTTGCTGTCTATCAGGCCGTCGCCGTTGGAGTCCTCATACTTGATGTCGCCCGCCGTCATGTAGCCCGTGTTGATGTTGGCGGCGATGCCGGCGCTCTGGTAGACGTCTTGCGCCGAGGCGTAGAAGCCCAGGTTGTGGAGCATGAGGCCGTAGTAGTCTTGCCTGTGCTGCTGGCTGCGCTGGTGGGGGTTCATCTGGCTGGCCTCGCTCTCGCCCCGGTCGCGGGCCCAGAGGCTGTTGTACCACGTGATGTTGAACGAGACGTCATACTTGAAGTCGCCCGCCCGGTCTCTCCACCCCACCTGGGCCTCGGCGCCCTGTCGGCGGAACTCCGAGTTGCTCTTGACCCGCGGCATCCCGACGCCTATGACCTGGTTAAGGTAGCTCTCGCCCGTGGGGGCCATGAGGTAGCCCTTGGTGGAGTAGTAGAACCAGTCGAACGAGCCGTAGAGGCGGTTGTCGAGGCTCGTGAAGTCGAAGCCCACGTCGGTCTGGCGCGTGGTGTACCACGTCAGGTCGGGGCTGGGCAGCGCCCCCTCGCTGAAGCCCGGCACGAAGCTCCCGCCCGCCACGTAGGCGCGGTTGTCGAGGCTGTAGGTCTGCAGGTAGGCGAAGCGCCCGGCGCTGCTGTCCAGGCCCGTCTCGCCATAGGAGCCGCGGAGCTTGAGCGAGTTGAAGACGCCGCGCTCCACGGCGGCCGCCATAAAGGCCTCCTCGGTCAGCACCCAGCCCAGGCTCCCGCTGAAGAACGTCCCCCACCGCTTGCCGGGGGCGAAGTAGTCCGAGCCGTCGTTGCGCATGGAGAACTCGCCGTAGTACTTGTCGGCCCAGTTGTATTTGAGGTTCCATATCCACGCCGTGCGGCCCAGCTCGCTCTCGCTGCCGCCGTTGGAGAGGTCGGCAATGGGCCCGCTCTCGATCTGGTCGTCCAGGACGCTGTAGTTGACCCTCCGCTCCCAGTAGGTCTCGCCCTTGGTGTAATATTGCTCGTATCCGCCCACGAACGACACCGAGTTGCGCCCGAACTGGCCGTCATATTGCACAAAGGCCTGGTTCGTATACTCGTAGCCCGTGCTGGAGCTGTGGTAGAGCTGCGGCAGGTTGTCGTAGCTCGGCACGTTGCTGCCCCAGTCATATTTGGCGGCGTCTTTGCGCCACTGTTTCTGGGTGGAGCTGTAGAGGCGGTAGTCGCTCGCCACCCTCACCTGGAGGCCCTCCAGGGGGCTGCTCCACGTCAGCTCGCCCTTGCCGTTGACCACGTTGTCCGTCTCCCGGTCATACCCGGCGTCGGCTGCCGTCTCGGCCACGGGGTTGTCGGTGATGTTGTAGGGCAGGCCCAGGTCGTTGCGCCCCGGGAGCGTGGGCGGCCGGTCGTTGATGTGCGAGAAGACGTGGTAGTAGCTGTTGGCCGAGCTTGTGTTGGGGTGCGTCGTCTTCTGCCTGTACCCGTCGATGGAGGCCTTGACCTGCAGGTGGATGGGCCGGACGTTGCTCGTGTTGGCCAGGCGGAAGTTGGTGCGCTTCATCCAGTGGTTGTCGCTCTTGTATAGCGAGTTCTGCTTGATGTGGCCCAGGCTGACGTAGAAGCGGCTGGCGTCGGTCCCGCCAGAGGCGCGGACGGTGTGCTTCTGCTGCGGCGCCCAGTCGTTGAGCACGAGCCGCCGCCAGTCGGTGTCGGCGAAGTTGCGCGGGTCGGAGCCGGTCCGCATGGCCCTGATGGCGTCGTCGCCGTAGGGCGCGTTGTTGCCGTCGTTGGCGGCGGCCCTGTTGGCCCACTCGGCCCTCTCGTAGCTGTGGAGCTTCTCGGGCCACGTGCTTGGCTGCGACCACGAGAGGTTCATGTCATACTCGACCGAGACGCGGCCCGACTGGCCGCCCTTGGTCACGACCTGGACTATGCCGTTCGAGGCGCGGCTGCCGTAGATGGCCGTGGCCGAGGCGTCTTTGAGGATCGACATGCTCTCGACGTCGTCCGCCGAGAGGGCGCGGAAGTCGGCCTCGGAGCGCACCACGCCGTCGATGACGTAGAGCGGCGTCCCGCCGCCGCGGATGCTGATGGTCGGGGTGGAGTTGACGCCGCCGCCGCTCGCCACGACGATGAGGCCCGGGCTGCGCCCCGCCAGGCCCTGGCTGATGTTCGTCGTCGGGATGTTCGAGATGTCGTCGGCCTTGACCGTCGAGACGCTGGCGATGAGGTCGCGGCGCTTCGACGTGCCGTAGCCTACCACCACCACCTCGTCGAGGTCGTTGAGGTCGGAGGTCATGACCACCGTCATGCCGTCCGCCGCCGTCACGGCCTTGTTGGTGAAGCCCACGTAGGAGAACATGAGGGTGCGCCCAGCGGGCGTCTGGATGGAGAAGTTGCCGTCGATGTCGGTCACGGCGTGGTTGTCCGTGCCTCGCTCGATGACGTAGACGCCCACCAGCGGCGCGCCCTCGTCGTCGGTGACGCGCCCGCTGATGCCGCCACCGCCGGCCTGGGCCATGGCGGCCTGCGCCGCCACGACCGCCAAGAGCATTAGGATCAGTCGTTTCATAGTGTGTAATAAAATGTTTGAGAACTATTAGGGAGTATGGGGCGGCTACGACGCGCCCCCGGGGCCCGGCCGCTTGTGGCCGGGTTTTGCTGTGCGTATCTTGCGCCGAGCGGGTGGCCGGCGGCGGTGTCTATCACTATGCGCATGCGCCGCGCGACGACGCTCCACCCGGCAAGGGCGGGGCGTCGTCGTGCGGCGTCCGGATGTTCAGTGGTTGGTTGCGCGGAGCCTGGCCGGCGCGACCCCTTGGGGCGTCTGCGCGGCGCGCGCCTAGAATTGGCCCGGGGCGTTGTGCCCGAGCTCAGCGGGGGGGGGGGGGGGGGGGGGACCGGCACAAAAGTAGTTTTTTTTAAACACCCCCCAAAATATTAAAAAATTTATTAAACGTGGCGCTG
>CAYZUH010000044.1:0-6457 GCA_964481855.1 uncultured Marinilabiliaceae bacterium | reverse complement strand
GCGGGGCGCGGCGCGGGGCGGGGGCAAGGGGCTGGGAGGCAGGGGGTTAGGGGGGTGATGATTTTTTTTTGGGGGGGGGAGCCTACCGGGGAGGAAGGCACGGCCTGCGCTGTTGAAACGTGGCGGACGAATGCGGGAGTTATGGACAGACGGGGCGGATGCAGAGTCCGTTGGAGCGGGCGTCTTCGTAGCCGCCATAGCGCGCGCCGGAGTAGAAGACCAGGCCGTAGGCTTCGCGGGTGTAGTTCTTGTTGAGTGAGGACGACCAGTAGTGTCCGTTTTGGCTCGCATATAGCCTCGTCGCGCCATCGCAGACCCCCGTGGCGGGCAGGAATATGGTCTTGTTGGTCCGACGGCTCGTGATGAGGTATCCCGCTACGGGGTTGCCCTCGTACGCCCCCACCTTCATCCACTGCCAGACACAGTTGTCGGGGTTGCAGAGGTCGGCGAACTCCTTGAGTGTCGGCATTCTCCACTTGTCTCCCCAATGCTGCGTCGCGGCATCGTCGTCGGCGGTGAGTTGCGCGCGCCCATCGCCAGTGTAGTCGAACTCCGCCGTCCCCCCGACAGGCGAGTACCAGCAACCGACATGCATTTTGTCTTGCGCCTGATATTTGGATATGTGTAGCCAATCGGCGAAACCCTCGACGAGCCAATAGTAGTTCTGCCAATCGTATTGCTTCTTTCCGGGGTTGACCTCTCCCCATGCGAAAAAGCCCCCCGTGTCAAACTGCCCCTCGGCCCCAACGTTCCAACTGGCCCATTTGACGGAGAGCCCCATGTCCACCGCCTCGGCCACCTTGCCGGCCACGGCGGAACGCTCAACTCGTTGCGACGGCTTGGTGACATATCTTGGCGGTGTGAAGACCACGCTATCCACCATGCCATAGGGCAAGGAGTAGACAACCGCCCCATCTTTGTAGAGCCGCAGTTGCGCCACGGCATCGACACCCGCGAGAGCCAACGACAAGAGCATCAAGAACTTGCAATAGGAATTATTCATAGACTAGTTTGTTGTGTGCGTGTGAGTGCTACTTGTAGACAACCTTGGCTGCGCTGTCTCCGGAGCGGAAGATGTAGAGGCCCGACGGGACACCCGCAAGACAGACAACCGGCGCGCGCCCGCGGCGCACCATCTTGCCCTGAAAGTCGAAGACCGAGACTTCCGCCCCCTCTTCGACCCCATGAACCGTCGCCGCCCGGCCCGCCCTGCTTGGCGTGACGGCGAAGTGGCCCGCCGGCGGGATTTCCACCTTGCCGACAACCGACGGGGCCTCGGCCGCCACCGTCATTGTGACCCTCTTGACATCGGCGAGAAGCCCGGAGAAGAGCGTCTCCCCCCCCACGGCCGCCACGACGTCGAGACCGACACCATTGCGAATCTGCACACTCCCCACGCTCGCCAATGCGCCCGAATAGGCAACAGAGCCATCGTGCCGCACGACCTGCAACGACAATCCGTCGGCATGCGCAACAGAGGAAGAGAGGCACAGCGCGGCCATAGCCGCATAGAAATTCATCATTGAGAAACAAGAATCAAACATATTCAACCACAGACGCATCGATTGGCCACGTCCCGCATGCATAGCAACATCAAACAGAACGGTAGACCATTAAAACATCGCGAATGTAGCATTCCGGATGGCATTTTTCTCTTTTAAGCATCAAAACATGATGTTAAATATTACATAATGGAGACATTCCATTCGCCATGAGACAAAAAATGGAGCGTTTCAACGGCAAGCAGACCTCACGCCACGGGACGCGCGAGCGTGGCCACGCAAAAAAGCCGCCCCTGCGCCGACGGCGCAAGGGGGCGACTGAAGAAAAAACGGAGGGCTCCATACGCACTTGACCGCGCACGCCTGTGCCCATCCTGCAAGCGAAACACAGCCCTAGAGCCCGAACGAGAAAGCGGCCCGAACGCCAACTGCCATGAGATGCGCCCTGTCGACGAGAGACGACGAGACGACGCCGGAATAGGAGCCGGTAGCCGGGTCGTAGAGCTGGCCACCACCACCCTTGGAGAGGCTCAGGAGGCTGTGGCTGAAATAGACTCCGAGGTAGAGCGACTTCTTCTCCCAAAGCGGCCTAGAGAATCCCCCCTCGAAGAAGAGCGACAGACCTGCCGCGCGAGTGTCGGCCTTGCCCGCGAAACTGCTCGACGAGTAGAGGCCATGCTCCTCGATGTCCTCGTAGTCCACATTGGTGGATGGGAAGTAGGCCGTGCGCGTCATGGAGCCGTCGCCCCCATTGTCCGTCTTGAACCTCTTCATGAGTGGCAGGTCGAGCCTGGCCCCGCCGCCCAGCATCCACGACCACGAAGTGCGCAAGAGCGGGTGGACGTAGAACGCGCCGACGGGGACCTCGAGATTTATGTCCCTCTGCACCTCCTGCCAATTGTGGAACTGCGCCCGAAAGGTGTACTGCTGGCCGTTGTGCGGGTCGGTGGCCGTGGTTGTGGCCTCCAAGTCGGCATATTGCGAGCGCGCTGAAAAGAGCGTCGCCCCGATGCCGGAGAAGAGGTGGACGTCGGGACGGAGCACGTAGCGGAAATAGGCCCCCGCCGTGGCCCCGACACGCCCGTTCTTGTCTCCGCCGCCGCTCAGCGAGAGGTTCATGGAGTGGTAGCCCATGCCGGCAGAGACATCGACAAAATATTTGGACTTGTCGGCCACAGCCCTGGAGGGCCTGCTGGCAAAGCGCTGCGCAAAGACATCGGGGACGACGGCGGCAAGAGCCGCGAGAAGCACCACAGAAACCCGCATCGACCTACTTCTTGACAACATTGGCCTTAAGATTATCGACAACGACGATGTAGACACCCGGGCTCAGAGCCGACATGTCGAACTGCGCCTCGACTCCCGCGAAGCTGTCACGTCCGACGACGACGCCCTTGTTGTCCAAGACCGTCAGCGAATGCCCGCCTCCGTCGTCGGCCGAGAGCCCGACATTGACCAACGCCGTGACGGGATTGGGGAAGACGCGCAACGAGAGAGCCTTGGCCTGGCCTGCGGCCCATGTCTTTGGGCAGGTGGTGAGCGTCTCGCCACCTATGGTGACTACCCGGACGTGGTATGTACCCGACAGTCCGCCCGGCTGCTGATAGTATGGCTTCGTGGCCATGGCGATGGGCTCTCCGTCGCGATACCACTGGTAGGACTGGAAGCGCGGGGTGAGATTGGCGGGGTCGCCGAGGTCGACCTTGTTGACAATGGAGACGACATCGGACCATATGTCGGTGATATAGTCGCTGGAGAGGTTGACAGTTATGGAGCGCGAATAGACCTCAGACTCGAAGCCGAAGACATCGCGGAACTGCACCCAGAGCGTCGCAGGCCCGTCTCCCATCTTGGGCAGGGAGAAAGAGAACGCCCCGGAGCCGTCGAGCGCGGCATATTCGGCCAGACTGAGCGAAGCGGCATCGGCCGCCACCACGGCACGGAACTCCGTCGGCGAGCCCGCCGCGACCCGGAACGCCACAACGCCCTCCGTCCCGGCGCAGTAGCCACCAGGGGCCGGGGAGAAATCGGCGGCGGCGGGGACGTCGTGGACGACACTGAAGACCCAATGCGGCGAGGTGAACGACGCCGCATGATGCCCCTCGTCTTCCGCCACAGTGAACATGACCTCGTAGCGGCCGACATTGACCGGGGCATCGGAAGTCCACTCCTTGGCGTTGTCGGCGGAGTAGAGGACCGTGATTGCCCCCGGGCCCCGCACCGTGGCGACCTTGGCCCGGCCGTCAAAATTGGTGTTGGAGGGCAGGGTGACGGTGTAGTCGTCCATGCTCCTCATGAGCTTCCCGCCCAGCGCAATCTGCACCTCGGTGCCGGGCGACGGCAAGAGGTTGGGCGTCTCGGCGAGGCGCACGTAGTAGACGCCCGCGGCAAGGGGCGCATCGGGATTCACCACGGGGGCGTAGGCAGTCTCGCCCTGGCGGCGGAACTCCATGAGCGTCGTGGCCCCGACAAACTGCCCGTCGTCCACTCCGGGGCTTGAGGTACCCCTGCCCGAGACGGCCGGCGCGGCCTGGGCGGCCTTGGAGACGGAAAGAGTCCCAGGCTCGGTGGTTATGGCGTAGTCGGCCATGCGCGTGGCAGACCCCTCGGCGGCGGCCACCGTGAAGACGTTGGAGACCTGCCCGACATTGGTGACGGAGGGGAAGCCCGCATAGGCGAAAGCGTCGGTGGCGACGAGCGCGCCGTCGGCGACTGCCACAGTCGGGGCCGAATGCGGCTCTCCGTCATATGTCCAGCTTTGTGAGGCGGAGCTGAGCGTCAGCGGCCGCGGTCCGATTTGGAACGTGGCGGTCTTCTCGGCCAGGGTGTAGTTGCCGCCGTCCTGATTCTTGACGACGACGGTGGCCGTGCCGGCGTGCGTATTGTCGCGGTACTCCACGTTATATTCGGCGGGTGGGACCGCCAACCCGCCAAACTGCAAGGTGACGGCGGGAGTGTGGGGGGCACCGTTGTAGACCGCCCCGCCCTGCTCGACAGCGATGGAGAACTCGCCCGTCGAAAGAGGCCGCGGCGCTATCACCCACTCCGTCGAGGCATTGGCGGCGAGCTGATAGTTGTCTTGGTCGGAAATTGCCGTGACGGTGGCGTTGTACGTCCCGGCGTCGATCTGCACGTTGCCCTCGTAGGCCGTGGGTGCGCAGGGGTGGCCGTTCGCGACATTGGAGAGCGTCGCCGTGACGGTCCTTGGCGTTCCGTCGAAGACGAACCTCGTCTGCGCCCATGCGGGCGTCAGCACCCTCTTCGCCACCTCGAACGTTTGACTGAGACTAGAGAAGTCGTAGTTTCCGCCGGTCGTGCTCTTGACGGTCATCGTTGCCGTCCCGGCCTTGACATTGTCGGCATAGGAGACCTCGTATTCGGACTGCGGAATCTGTACGCCCCCGTCGCGCAGCGTCACGGCTGGCTGCTTCTCCTTGCCGTCGAACGTCTTGTCGTAGTCGGCAATGTCGAGCGTCGGCGTAGCGACTTTCCTGTTTATCGTCCACCGCGTCTCGGCGTTCGCCGGTAGCTTGTAGTTGCTGTTTGTGAGGCTCTTGGCGGTGGCCTTATACGTCCCGGCGTTGGTCTCGGAGTGTTGGCCGTCATAGGCGGCGACGGAGCAGGTGTCTCCCTCGACAAGGCCCTTGACGGTGGCTCGCGCGGCCTTTGGCGCTCCGTCATAGGAGAACGTCGTCGTCCCCCACTCCACCGTCGCCTCTCGCGGCTCTATTTTGAACTCCTGCTGCTTCTCGACAAGCTCGAAATTGCCACATCCGGGGAGCGCGTCGGAGATGGTGACCGTGGCCGTCCCGGCGGCCTTGTTGTTGGCGTAGACGACCTTATACTCCTCGGCGGCGACGGCACTGCCGCCCACGGAGAGCGAGACCGAGGGCAGGCGCTCGGTGCCGTCGTAGGTGTAGGAGCTGACGGCGAGCGCTATGACGGTGTTCTCGGCCGTGGCCTGGACCTGACGCTCGGTGTAGGTATTGGACGTCCCCCAATATGTGGCATATTCGCTAGTGTAGCACTTGGGGATGTATACAATCTTCGACGTCAAATCTTTGGCGTTCTGACCCGTGAGCCTAAAGGGGTGGAGCATCCGCGCCGTGACGCTAGCAAGCGTATTGCAGTTGTTGAACGCATAGTCGCCGAGGCTGACGAGCGTAGACGGCAGCTCGACGGAGCTGAGCTTGGAGCAGAACTGGAAAGCGTAGGCGCCTATGGAGGTGACCCCCTCGGGAATCTTGACCGACGTCAGATTGCTACACGCCGCGGCGGCACCCCACCCGATGGCAGTGACAGTCTGCGGAATGTTCAACTCGCCGCTCTTGAGCGTCGGGACTTGAATAAGCACAGAGCCGGACTTGTCTAGAAGCACTCCATCTTCGGACTTATAGCCCGGATTTGCGGCATCGACCTCGAACGCCTCGATAACCATCGCCTCGGACATGGGATAGAAAGCGTTGTCCTCAATCTTGACGACCGACTTTGGAATCTTGATTTTCTTGACCCCCTTGGAGAGAGAAAAGGACGCACTGCCGATGACTGTGACGGCGTACTTTTCTCCCCCCTCCTCCACCTCTTCGGGGATGTCGAACTGCTCCTTTGTTGTCGACTGATCGCTATAGAGGGAGAGCATGGCCGTCTTGTCGTCGAGGTAGAGGGTGTATGTGACCCCGTCTTTCTCTAAAGTCTTGGTTTTCGGCGCAATCTGCGCGGAGGCATCGTAGGCGATTAAGGAAGCCAACGCAAGGGCGAGGAACTTTGGAGTGAACTTGCTCATACGCATTGGGAATTGAATGAATGTGTTCTGAATATAAAAAAAACTTGGACTGAAGCCCGCCCGCGACAAGCCGCTTCTACGGTGGCGTGAGAGGATATGTTGCGCAAATGTAGCGAAAAACAAAACAACAACAAAACATGAGGGGGGGGGACAGAATCATGGGGGGCAATGG
>CAYZUH010000043.1:0-7073 GCA_964481855.1 uncultured Marinilabiliaceae bacterium | reverse complement strand
ACGATTTTCCGCCGCGCGAAATCGCCCACTATGACGCGGCGGAAGAGCCAATGGCAGAGTGCCTCCCTCCGAGGTTCGGCGCGCAGACGATATTTTTTTGTTACTTTCGCACAGGAGACAAAATGCGCAAAGTGGAAGACTTGCACCATACACTCCTTGGTTTTTATTGCTTACACAGAGCAATGAAGTTCACTATTAGAATTGTCAAACGCCAACCATAAACAGACACGACGATATGAACGGAAAAACGCAGATTGTGGCGGCGGTCCTGACGCTGCCGATGTTGGCCACGGTCGCCGCGGCGCAGGAGTCGCCCCGTGACAGGCTCGCCCCGACACCCCCCATGGGCTTCATGACGTGGAACATGTATCAGGCAAACATCTCGGACAGCCTGATCCGCGGCATTGCCGACCACATGGTGGAACGCGGCTACCTCGCGGCCGGCTACGACTACATCTTCATCGACGACTGCTGGCAGGGCGGCCGCGACAACCGCAACAACATAGTCCCCGACCCGCGGAAATTCCCGCACGGGATGAAAGCCCTTGCCGACTACGTGCACGAACGCGGCCTGCGCCTGGGGATATACTCCGACGCGTCGCAACGGACGTGCGCCGGCTTCACGGCAAGCTACGGCTTCGAGGCCCAGGACGCGCGGACTTTCGCAAGTTGGGGCGTAGACTACCTCAAATATGACTACTGCGGGGCGCCCGAGGACCGCGCCACGGCGTTCGCCCGCTACCGCGCCATGGCCGACGCCCTCGACGCCAGCGGGCGCGACATCGTGCTTGGCGTGTGCGAGTGGGGCCCGCGCCGCCCATGGCTGTGGGCCCGCGCCGCCGGCGGGCAACTGTGGCGGACGACCTACGACGTGCGCGACATGTGGGCGGACACCGAGGGGCGCGGAGGCCTGGGAATTGTCGACATAGCGCGCCAGACCGAGGGGCTGGGCGAATATGCGGGGCCGGGGCATTGGAACGACATGGACATGCTCGTCGTGGGCCTGCGGGGGCGCGGAGGCCCGTCGAGCGACCTGGGCGGCAAAGGGTGCTCGTGGACGGAATATCAGACGCAGATGAGCCTGTGGTGCATGATGGCGTCGCCCCTGCAAATAAGCCACGACATCCTTAATGAGGACGACGAGACGCGGCGCATCCTCCTCAACGCCGAAATCATAGCCATAGACCAAGACGCGCTCGGACGGGCGGCACGCAAAGTGATGGTGGTGGACGGATGCGACGTCTACGTGCGGGAGCTGACCGGCGGCCGCCATGCCGTGGCAATCCTCAACGCCGGCGAGAGCGAGGCCCGTGTGAGACTGCCGCTAGAGACGCTGGGCATATCGGGCAGGCGCGCCATGCGCGACGTGTGGGCGCACACGACACTCCCGGCGCGCAGGGAGTGGGTCGGGAGCGTGGCTCCACACGAGACGAAAGTGTTCGTGGTGGAGTGACGGCACGACAAAAACGGGGGGCGAAGCACCGGCAAGGCTTCGCCCCTATCCATTCACGCGTCCCGGCGACACCAAGACGCGCCCACGGCGGAGAGCAAAAAAAACGGGACTTGCGGGCTAGCCCACCCTGTAGACAAGCAAAGCCGAATAGGTGTTCACGCCAAGAGCCGAGTGGCCCTCATACTGGAGGTCCACGATGTCCTCGGCCTTTATGCCCTCCTGGGCGATGAACTCGTTGATTTGAGTGTCGAGAGCCTGATCGAAATCGTCAGTGCCGGCGTATTGGAAATGCTTTGTCAGAACCATGGCCATGTCGTTGAGCTGTTTTATCGGTTACTAGTTAAAACACTAGGCAAATATATGAAATTTGTCGGTCGGGACAAAGGACGGGCCACATATCATCAAGTCTGCCGGAACTCGTTGAGGCGGGTCACCGACCGCGCCGCCACAAGCAGCCTCGACAGCATCCCGCCCGGCCGGCACATCCCGACCACCACGCTGTCGGCGTTGGCAATCATGTATTTGTTGCGCCACTCCGCCATGGCATACGCATCTCCGGCCGGCTCCCGGAGGCCGGCAATGGTGACGACGAGCAGCAGCCCGTCTCCGATGGCCTCGACGGCATATGTGGGCCACATCTTGGGGTAGGGCTCCGCCAAGACCAGCACTGCGGGGATGCGCCTTTTCAGCAGACCCTGCAAGACGTCCACCTCCAACTTCTGAATGTTGCCCACCATGACGCAATCGTCCGACGGCGAGAGGCTGTCCAGCCACGTGCGTATGGCGTCGTTGCATTGCGGCGGGGTGTGGCGCGACGTCAGGAACGCCGTCTTGCGGGGATGCCGCAACAGCCCGATGTTGCCAATCGGGACCGACGGCCCGCCCAGGCGCTCAGCCATTGCGCAGACGCATATCCTCGCCAAGCGAGTAGACGGCCTCCTTGATTCTCTGCGCCTCGGCCCTGGCGGGCTTGCCCTCCAGTGTCTGCCACGCTATGGGCGGGCCGAAGACCACGTCGACGTGCTTGCCCTCCTGCTTGTACATCTCGTCGGGCAGGTAGAGCATCTCGATGTTGAACTTTATCCCGAGCGCCTTGCGGACGCGGGCGAGGTTGTAGAAGAAGTTGGTGTTGCGCCCCGTGATGTAGACCGGGATTATGTCGCGCCGGTGCTCTACGGCCTTGGAGACGAACGCCTTTTTCCACTCCAAGTCCATTATCCGGCCGCCCTGCCTGCGCGAGCACAGGCCCGCCGGGAACATGAGAATCTGGCTGTCGCCCGCAAAGGCCTCCTCCATGAGCATGGCGGCCCGGCGCCCCGTGGCCCCGGTCTTGTTGACGGGCAAGAATATGCCGGAGAAGTTCTTGAGGAAGAGCAGCATGTCGTTGACGGGGAACTTCAAGTCGCGGAAGCGCCTCCCCACCGCGCTTATGAGTGCCATGCCGTCGAGCCCGCCCATGGGGTGGTTCGAGGCGAAAATGAAGCGGCCGGAAGTCGGGACGCGCTCCAACCCATAGACATCCATCGTCGCCTTGAACTTCTTGATGATGTCGTCGGCAAAGTCGATGTCGCGGCAGTTGCGCCGCGCGACGATATACTGGTTTATGTCGTCCTGGTGTATCGTGCGCTTGAGGTAGTTGACCAGGCACCTCGGCACTCGCCGCCCGTTGCTCTTTGCGGCGATAATCTTGTCGACATCGACGGTCAACGTCCGCCAGGCCTCCTCCTCGCTAATCTCTCTCTCCATTGAATGGTCTTTTGTGTCAAAGATAGCCCATTTTTTTTACGCAAAATCATGCGTCCCTCAGCTGCTCCCAGCGCGGCAGCGCCTCGCTGAATGCCGGCGCCCCCCCCTCCGACAAGGCGACGCAATAGTGGCTCAACCCATTGGTCAGAACCACGAAGCGCGCGCCCAGGACGCTCAGGTAGCGGCACGCCTGGTTGAGCGTCTGCTGCGAGATGCTCACCGACGGCGCTTTGCACTCGACAATGACGAGCGGCACCATCTGGCGCGAATAGGCCACGATGTCGGCCCGCTGGCGCGACGAGCCAATCTGCACCGGCACCTCGGCAGCCACGAGGCCGCGCGGGAAGCCAAGGTCGCCGAACATGAAGGACATGAAGTGCTGCCGCACCCACTCCTCCGGCGTCAGAGCCACATAGCGCCCGCGGCAGAGGCACAAGACCGACGGACGAGCCCCGCGCCCCGCGCCACCGACCACCCGCAGCCGGGCGGGAGGCAGGTTGAGAGGCGGGAAGAGGCTATGCGCCATGGGTGAGGTCGGAGAGGCGGGACTGGAGAGCCCTGCCGCGCCTGAGGTAGGTCATGAGGAGCAGCGCCGAGAAGAATATGATGGCGATGCGGACTACGAGGCCGAAGCCCAGGTAGGAGCACGCCAGGTCGTAGGCTCCGTGCATGACGGCGGGGACGGAGACCGCCAAGACCCGCAACGCCCACCTGTAGGCCGGGAAGAGCTGCGCGAACGAGATGAAGTAGCCCGCCACGCCGGCCCACAGGGCATGGGCAAAAGGCAGGCTCGTCAGGCGCGTTATGTTGGCGAAGAACGAGAGGCTGTAGTCGAGCTCGGCGTTGACGGTCATCTGATATTGCACACCCTCGAAGACCCCGAAGGCGATGCCGCTGACAAGGCCGTAGAAGACCATGGTCTGCGGGATGAGCGGCTGCCGGGCGCGGGCCGCGATGATAAACAGCGGCAGCGCCTTGGCAAGCTCCTCGGTGAAGCCGACACCGCCGACGTAGAACAGCGCCTGGCTCAGGAATCCGCCGTCGCCGTCGAAAGTATAGAAAGGGTTGAGCGCCACGATGCCCAAAGCGTCCCACGCCACGAAGACGAAAATCTGGGTGAGGAAAAACGTCGTTATGGCCGACCGGGCCGAGACCTGCCGCGTCTTGAAGAGGTAGTAGAAGAAGAGCCCCCAGACCCCGGAGAAGTAGAGCGAGATGAAATAGAACGTCAGAACCGACGACCACCCGAACAGCTCCACGACGATGGGCAACAGCCCCACGGCGGCCATCATGAGGAGCGTGGTGTCTTGTCTCCACGCCCCGTGGGCCAGTTCCGACTTGGGGAGTATGACCTCGCCACCGATGGCCTTGAGCTGGTAGAGGAGCGGGCCGCCGCTCTTGACCTTGACCCTCACCCCGGCGCGGCGCAGACAGTCGCCGACGGTCATGCGGCCGTCGTAGCTCTCGGCCTCGGGCCTCGCCATGTCGCACTTCAGCACCCGCCCGCGCGACACCATGTCGGCCAGCGCGGACACGTCGTATGGGCCGAAGTGACGGTTGTTCCTTATGACAAAATATGAGGACATATGCGGACAAAAGTAGTCATAATCACCTGACTTGCAAAATGTCGCCCCAATCTGTCGTATAGCGCGGGCTGAGGAACTCCCGGCGGATGTTGCCAAGCAAGGAGCCGCCCGCGTCCGCCTCCCCCGTGTTTCTCCTTGTTGCCATTTGCGAAGCCAGGTGGACTGTGTTGGCGCCTTGCGCCATGTTTATCTCGTCCACAATTCTAGACAAAGAGCGTCGGCGCTGCTCGCCGTCGAAGTCGTCTTGGGCGAAGAGTGAACGCTGCACCGAGTTGGCCGACGAGATTCCGCCAAGGACCACGCCGGCCTTTTTATACTCCGCCCCTTTGCGGAACAGCCGCCCCGCGGCCATCTCGGCCGCCCGGACAATGTCTATGTGGTTCGACGTCCCCTCTTGCAACACAACGTTCTGCATCCCGTCATGCCGGCCCTCGTCGTGCCGGAAGCGGCTCGACGCCACAAACACCCCGACCACGCACGCCACCGAGTTCTGCTTGCGCAGTTTCGACGCGCACAGCGTGGCGAAGTTTGCGACCATATGCCGCAAATCGGCCCACTCTCCCACGGGCTTAGCGAACGAACGCGACGTGCAGATGCCCTTCCGGGTGTCCACAAGCTCGTCTTGCAGGCTGACCTCGCCCCTCAGTTCGCTCAGGACTCTCAGCCCGTTGACGCCCATAAGCCGCCGGACCTGCCCCTCCGAGGCGGCGAGGAGGTCTGCCACGGTGCGGATGCCGGCTTTCGCGAGGGCCTTGGCCGAACGACGCCCGATGCCCCACACCTCGCCAACGTCCACAAGCCCGGCCGCCTTGCGCATCTTCTCGTGGCTGTCTATGCAGCAGAAGCCGTTGTACCCTTTGTGCGTCTTCGCAAAGTGGCAGGCCATTTTGGCCAATGTCTTCGTCGGGGCGAGGCCTATGCTCACCGGGATTCCCGTCCACTGGCGGATTCTTGCGGGCAACGCCTCCGCCAGGCCGCGCTCCTCGCCGCTCAATCCGCAGGGGAAGAAGCACTCGTCTATGGAGTATGGCTCAACCTCGCCAACCGCGTCGCACAAGACCCCCATGACCCGGCTCGACATGTCGGCGTAGAGGGCGAAGTTCGACGAGAACGCGGCGACCCGGCCCGCGGGGTCGTAGTCGCCCAGCATGAAATAGGGCAAGCCCATGGGGATGTTCATGGCCTTGGCCTCGTTGCTGCGCGACACGACGCAACCGTCGTTGTTCGACAAGACGACCACGGGCCTGCCCTCCAGGTCGGGACGGAACACCCTCTCGCACGAGACGAAGAAGTTGTTGCAGTCGGCAATGCCGTAGCCCATCATCCTTTTGCCCTAAACCCTGGGGTTCCGTTTCTTTATGGTGTATGTGACGACGCCCCACACCCGGAAGCCGCCGTCGTCGTCCACGGCTATCGGCCTGTAGGCCCTGTTGCCCGCAACGAGCATCACGCGGCCATTTTCGACACGCAGGAACTTTATGGCAAACTCCCCGTCGACACAGCAGACGACAAGGTCGCCGTCTTGCGCATCCAACGACTTGTCTATCACGATGATGTCGCCCTCGTCGATTCCGACATCGACCATAGAGTCTCCGACAATGCGACCATAGAATGTGCTGGCCTTGTGACGGACAAGCTCCTTGTTCAGGTCTATGCCGCACTCCATGCAGTCTTGCGCCGGACTCGGAAATCCGGCGTGTATGCCGCCATCGGCAAAGCCAAGGTTCAGCTCTGTCGCCGTGTCGGCCCTGAATATGTCAACTTCTTTCACCGTCTGCGGAAATTAGGGGCAAAGTGGCCGGCGCGAAGTTAGCGAATTGCGCCACACCAGCCATTGCCCCCCACGACCGGGACGCGCCACGGCGGCCTAGGGGGCGACATTGTAGGTCGCTTTTGCGAATTTATCCAAGAAATCCATTTCGTCGTCTGACAGGTTGAACATCCTGCCTACGAGCGCATCAATCTCCACCTCCTTGCTTGGCGCACTGTTGCTTGCGCACTCTGCCAGCCTGACGCAAACCTCGTTGCGCTTATCATAAGGAGGTATTGGGAGAATCGCGATGTTCTGTCCGCCCACCTGCACGTCTCCGACACCCGTCTTGTTCATGTTGGTCACATAGCTGTACCACAAAATTGTTTTTGAGTTGAGAAAAGCCAAAATATAATCCAAATGCCCGCCCGTCATCATGTAGCAGGCGTTGTTGACAAAATAACCATCGTCGTCGATGGTGAACGCCATTTGGTTGCCAATGATTTTCCACACGATTTTCCGCCGCGCGAAATCGCCC
>CAYZUH010000042.1:0-7498 GCA_964481855.1 uncultured Marinilabiliaceae bacterium | reverse complement strand
CGTACGGCGGGTTCCCGACCACGGCGTCGAAGCCCGCCGCAGGGGGTCGGCACTAAAGGCCAGGTGCCGGGGCCCGCCTCAGTGGAAGACGCCGTAGTCGCGCCACCCCTGCTGGCGGCACCCCACGGGGTCGTGCAGGCCCGTGTAGACGAGGTAGCGGTAGAGCGTCGACTTGGCCACCTTGAGGCGGCGCGCCATGTCGGTCTTGCGCATCCCCTCGGCCAGGCTCCTCACAATCCACTCGTGGCGCGCCGAGCATTTGGGCGAGAGGCGGCAGCGAGTCCCGCGCTGGCGGCCTATCGCCACGCCCTCGGCCTTCTTGCGGGCCAGGGCCTCCTTGGTGCGCTGCGAGATGAGGTTGCGCTCAATCTCGGCCGAGAGGCCGAAGGCGAAGGCCAGCACCTTGCTCTGGATGTCGTCGCCAAGGCGGTAGTTGTCTTTTATTGTCCACACGCGGCACCCTTTCGTCATGCATATGTTGAGGATGTCCATAATCATGAAGAGCGTGCGCCCCAGGCGGCTCAGCTCGCTGCATATTATGGTGTCGCCGTGGCCCGCCTTGCGCAGGAGGCGGCCCAGGCGACGCTTGTCGTAGCCCTTGGCGCCGCTCGTGGTCTCCTCGATCCAGTCGTCCACGGCGAGGCTCTCGCGCTCGCAAAACTTGTTTATCTCGAAGCGTTGGTTCTCGACGGTCTGCTTGTCGCAGCTCACCCGGATGTAGCCGTAAATCATTCTTGCGTATTGAATTGTGTCCGTTTCTGTGTTACTTTCGCGCCCATGCTCAGAAACATCTTGCTTGTCGGGGCGGGCGGCGCCTTGGGATGCGTGGCGCGCTACCTGCTGACCCTCCTCTTCGCCCGCTTCGCCTTGTGGGGCGAGGGGGCCATATGGGCGGCCAACGTCGCCGGGTCGCTCCTCATCGGCGTCGTGGCCTCGGCCGTCGGCGGCGGGGCCTACCTGTTCGCCGCCGTCGGCTTCTGTGGCGGCTTCACCACTTTCTCCACTTTCTCGGCGCAGACGCTCGCCCTGCTCCAGTCGGGCCGCCTGGCCGCGGCGGCGGCCTATGCCGTGGTGAGCGTCGTGGCGAGTGTGGCGGCGGTCTTCGTCGGGCTCCATTGCGGGGGGAGGCTGTTTCGGTAGTCATGGGGCGCGTCTTGACGCATGGGGGGCGGGGGCCGTTGCTCGCCTGTTTCCAGCCCGGGCGGCTCGAGGCCGGGACCGACGAGGCCGGGCGCGGCCCCCTTGCGGGGCCCGTGGTGGCCGCGGCCGTCGTCTTGCCGCCCGACGTCGGGGGCGACGCCTTGCCCGGTCTCGACGACTCTAAGCGCCTCACCGCGGCGCGGCGCGAGGCCCTGGCGCCCGTCATCAAGGAGGTGGCCCTGGCGTGGGCCATAGCCGAGGTCTCGGCGGCGGAGATTGACCGGCTCAACATCCTCAACGCGTCAATCTTGGCCATGCACCGCGCCCTGCGCGGCCTCGCCGTGGCGCCGCGGTTCATCCTCGCCGACGGCAACCGCTTCCGGCCTTTCTATTCCGATTTCGAGGAGGAGGGCGGGGCGGGGGAGTTGCGCCTCCACGACGAGGCCTCGCTCGTCCCCCACCGCTGTGTCGTGGGCGGCGACGGCAAGTATATGTCCATTGCCGCGGCGTCCGTCCTGGCCAAGACGCGGCGCGACGAGATTATGGTCGGCCTCGACGCCCGATATCCGGGCTACGGCTGGGCGCGCAACATGGGCTACCCCACCCGCGAGCACTACGAGGCCCTGCGCCGGCTCGGCCCCACGCCCCTCCACCGCATGACTTTCAACCTCAAGCTCCCCGGCGGCGCGACGCCATAGTGGAGAGCAGGCTCCGCGCGGCGTCCCTCATGCCGCGGCTCACGCACAGCATCATGCCCGCCACGACGGCGGCGTAGAGGGCCGTCTGCCACGCCATGCGCCACACCGTGGCCGCGAAGCCCGCCTCGCCGCCCGTCGGGACGTCGCCGCACAGGAGGTTCAGCGCGTAGCCCGCGCCCAGGGCCATGGCGGCGTTGCGGGCGTAGGTCAGCCAGTAGGGCCACGGGCTGCCGCCGAGCTTGACGCCGAACAGGTATATGGGCTTCCAAATCAGCACTATGGCGACAAGGCTTGAGACCACGCCGAGCAGGACGCCGCTCAGCCCCCACAGGCTGCCGAGGACCACGGAGAGGCCCAGGTTGATGGCCGTCTCGGCACCGGCGGCCCACACGTCGCCGAAGAAGCCGTAGGCCGTCGTGAACTGCCCCACGGCGCTGCGCGACACGGCAATGTAGACCATCATGGCAATCAGGGCCACGGGCGCCCCGCCTATGACCATCTCCGGGCCCACCCAGCACTCCACAAAGGCGTCGGCAAAGGTGTAGAACCCGTAGGTCGACACCGCCGCCATGACGCAGTTGACGGCGAAGACCATGTTGAACGCCCGCATGACGCCCCTCTTGTCGCCCTCCGCCACGACGTTGCCCACGCCGCCCTGAATGCCGCCCGCGACGGCGCCGAAGAGCTGCGTGAGGCCGTAGAAGATGAGCATGTAGTTGCCGTAGGCGGCTACGAGGGCCAGCGACGAGAACGAGAAGACGATGAGCGGGCTGACGCGCGTCATGGCCACCGAGGCCAGGCGGTGGATGAAGACCTGCCCCATGCGGTGCTTCACTTCGGGATATTTGCGCATCAGGGCCTTGCCGCCCGGCACCCGCGTGTCGAGATAGGGGTGGAGCCGCCTCACGGCGCGGCGGAGCAGGAGCGTCGAGGCCACGGTCCCCAGGAGCTGGAGGACAATCCACAGCTCGTAGCCGTGGTCGGTATACTCTATGGCGACAATCTGCAAGGCGAGCCGGCAGGCGGCCGGCAGGCGGTAGGCCCACGTCACGGCGTGCGACTCCTGGTTGGCCTCCAGGACCACCATGGGGTAGTTGATGAGGTAGGTGCAGAGCGAGGCCACCACCGTCACGGCGCACACGGCGTAGGCGTAGGCCAGCGGGACGTCCTCGCCGGCGAAGATGCGAGGGAAGAAGAGCATCGCCACGCACGCCCCGCCGAAGAAGACGGCCGCCACGCGGCGGTATATCCACCCCTGGAGGGCCACAAGCTCCGCCACGGTCTGCCGCTCGCCGCCGGCCAGGGGGGCGTAGAGCAGGGTCGTCAGGGCCGTGGCGATGCCGAGCTCGGCAATGTTGAGCGACTCGACGAGCGACGTGATGGTGCTCGTCAGCCCCAGGAGCTCCGCGCCGAGCCGGTGGATGAAGACGCGGTTCGAGATGAAGCCCAAGACGAGCGTCACGACATAGAAGAACAGCCCGTATGCGCCGTTGCGCAGGCCTTTCTCCACTCGCGCCTTCCCTGCCGACATTCCTCCGCGGGCTGTGTGGGTCAGTAGGGGCGGAGCGCCAGCGCCTCGGCCAGTTTGTCCACCATCTCCTGGAGCTTCGAGCCGAGCAGGGGCTTGAGCATCATCGGGATGTCGGCCACGAGGCTCACCTTGATGCGGCTCTCCGGCTCCGGGGTCTCGACCGGGGCCTCCTTTATCTGCACGAAGAGGTCTATGCCGATGGGCATCGCCGCTTTCATGGCATACTTGACCATCGAGAACGGCGTGCGCTCCGCCACGCTCACCGCCACGCGCCCCAGCTTGTCGACGGTGAACGCGCACTCGTCGGCCGAGACCTCCACGTCTTTCTGCGCCATCTGCTCCGGCAGTGCCTGGCGGAGGCGGCTCATGTCGGCCAGGAAGTTGAAGATGGCCTCCGGCGAGCCTTTGGCCACCTTTATCTTGCTCTCATATTTGCTCATTGGGCCGCCTCACTGTTTGCGCCATCCGGCGGGGTCTTTGCGCCACTCGCGGAGCGCGTCGATGTCGGCCTCGCCCACGTAGCCGCGGCGTACGGCCTCGGCTATGAGGTCGTCGTAGTTGCTGAGCGTCGTCAGCTCCACTCCGGCCTCCTCGAACGCCTTGGCCGCCGTCGGGAACCCGTAGGTGAAGATGGCGAGCATCCCCGCCACGGTGGCCCCGGCCCCGCGCAGGGCGGCGACGGCCTTGAGCGAGCTGCCGCCCGTCGAGATGAGGTCTTCGACAACCAGGGCCCTCTGCCCCTCGCGCAGGTCGCCCTCGATGAGGTTGGCCATGCCGTGGTCTTTCGGGGCGGAGCGGACGTAGACGAACGGCTTGCCGAGCAGGTCGGCCACGAGGGCGCCCTGGGCTATGGCCCCGGTGGCGACGCCCGCCACGACGTCGATGTCGGGATACTGGGCCCGGGCCAGGTCGGCAAAGGCGCACTTGATGAGGGTCCGGATGTCGGGGTGGGAGAGCGCCTTGCGGTTGTCGCAATAGATGGGCGACTTCCACCCCGAGGCCCACGTGAATGGCTCGGCGGGCCGCAGTTTTATTGCCTCAATGTCCATCAGCCTGCCGGCTATGACGGTCGATGTCGTGCTGCTCATTTCCTTTTTTTTCGCTGAATATCTTGTTGTCGTGTAGTGCTTAGAAGCGGTATGCCACGCCGGCCTGCGCCAGGCCGTGGGTGCCGAAGCCGGCCTCGATGAAGCCGCACAGGCGGCGGCCCACCATCAGGCCCAGGGGCGAGGCCTGGTAGCCAACGTAGCGCGACTTGGCGCCGCGGACGTCGTAGCCCAGGCGGGCGGTGTCGTCGAAGCTGTCGCCGATGAACGTCAGGCCTATCGCCGCCTTGCTGTAGAGGCACACCATGCCGCGCTCGAACCAGTTGAAGCGGAGCAGGGGCGTGACGCTCACGTACCTGCTGGTCAGCTCGCCGACCTTGACCTTGCCCTGCCCCGCCAGGGGCGAGACGCAGTCCTGGCGCGTCTGCTCGTAGGAGAGGGCCACGCCGAAGCTCACCAGGCGGCCGCGGCGGTGCGTGAACTGCGCCGTGATGGCGCCGATGCTCTCGCGGTTGGCCGTCTCGACGTTGCTCCGCGTCACGTCGCCCATCTCGACGTCGCCCAGGGCGTCGACGACGGCCACGCACGACATGAAGCCGTAGCCCACCTGCCAGTCGTTCTGCTTGTAGCCTTTCTTCCACTGCGCCGACGCGTCGGCGCACAACAGGGTCATGCCCGCCGCGGCGAGAAACATGGCCACACGAGAGGATATGCGTCTCATTCCGTTGCGCCTCGTTTATTTAGTAGTCTTGGTTCGAGTGGCAAAGATACAATAAAAGGCTAGCTTTTGTTTGTCGCGCCTAAACAGCCAAGTCTAGTGGCAGGTCGCTGATGTCCTTTAGCCGCTTCCCGCCTATTAGCATGTCCAACAGCTCGATAGAATCTTCGGCCCTGGTCTCCCCGACGGCGTTGACGAGCTCGTCAAGGGCGAAATGATACATGCAGTCGATGTCGCCCGTGCCTAGGGCTAGCGAGGCTATGCGCGTCGGCATTGGCTCGCCGGTTACGACCACGATGTGGGGCAGGCGCCCTTTGCGGTTGCGGATGAGTCCGAGCGCCTCCGTCCTGCTGTTTTGCGCCCTGTCGCTGCGCATAGTCCATTTGGCTGAGACGGAGGCGTGGAGGATGGGCAGCCCCCCGTTGCTCTTGCGCAAGTCGCACTTGGTGCAGACCGTATCGTCGAGCACGACCTCGCCGTCGTTGATGGACTCGTCGGTCTCCAGCTCTCGATATATGACTATGTCCGGGGCGACCATGTAGTCGTTGCCGAGGCTCGACGCCAGCACAGTGTCTCTCTTTATGACGCCCGACAGATAGTCCAAGTGGGCGTATTGTGCAAAACTGCTTGTGCCGACGCCGCTTCTGTTGCCTAGTTTCACGATGTGCCATCTGCCAGGCCGTATTTTTTGCAGATGGGGGAATGTGTCCAAGAGGAACTGCACGTTGGCCTGTTCAAACTTCGAGCCCGAAGTCTGTCCGGTTGGCTTTTGTTGGCGGGCCGGGCATGATATCTGACGCGCGATGCTTTGGGCAATCTTGACCGACAGAGCCGACGACTTGTCGGCGTTGCTGGGAATCCCCGACCCGTCGATTGTGAGGACTCCCTCGCTCAGCAAAAAATCATGATACCGCTTTCGCGCGTCTGCAATTAAAGAAGTCATTGTCGAGCACCTTTTTTATCTGCTCCCCCACGGCCCTTGCCACGGGGGGCGGGAATGCGTTCCCTATCATCCGGCACGCTGTCGTCTTCCGGCGCCCGAAATCCCAGCTGTCGGGAAAGCCTTGGAGGCGGGCAATCATGCGAGGTGTGAGCCTCAATGCGCCGTCGAACTGCTTCTGCGGGGCGTCGTCGGCCACTCCCCGCCCGTCAACGCCCATCTTCTCCCACTCTTTTTTCGCCCTTGTGGGCCCCAAGTCCGCGCCGCCGTGTTTCTTGCTTCCCCCGACAATTGTCGGTGCCACTTTGTTGGCGCGCCGCCGCCACTCGTCCGCTCCGTCCCATCCGTTTGCCGCCACCAGGTCGTAGAGCGCATCGCCGACCGAGATTGCGTCCGACGGTCGGGGGGCGGGAAAGGAGAACACGTCGTCGATGTCGTTTCTCACGCCGACAATTAATGTCCGGGGGCGTAGCTGTGGGACGCCGAAGTCGGAGGCGTTCAGCAGGCTGATGTGGACAGAGTAGCCCATTGCCTCTATTCCGTCTAATATCTGTCTGCGATATTCGTCGAACGTGCGGTAGAGCAGACCCCGGACGTTCTCTATCATGAGCATCCGGGGGCGTATCTCGCCAATAAGCCTGAGCATCTGCGGGAATAGGTCGCGTTCGTCCTCGCGCCCCAATTGCCGCCCCGCGACGCTGAATGGCGGGCACGGCACTCCGCCGGCCAGTAGGTCTATCGAACCGCGGTAGGGAAGGCCCGAAAAAGAGCGAACGTCTTGGCAGACCACATTCCAAAATGGCCTGTTGCGCCTAAGGCATTCACAATATGCGCTTTCGACCTCGACCAGGGTGGCGCAGTCGAACCCTGCTTGCTCTAGCCCCAAGGCCTGTCCGCCCGCCCCGGCGCATATTTCTAGTGCGGAATATCTTGCGTCCATGTGTAGCCAAAGATACAACAAAAAACTCAGCCGAGTGAGTGCCGGAGCATGGCTCACCCCATCCTCCCAGTCTCCAACTCGTGCTTCATTTCGTCTTCTATCCTCATGTCCTGCGCAGGTCTATTCTTTGGAAGTCTACGTTTGTGCCGTGATAGGGAATCATTCAAGCTCGCCTCCTTTCCGGTGGCAATCTTTCCGCTTTCATTCTCGTGCTCTCGTCCCCATGCGCGCTTACGGCCTCTAGCGATTGCCGCCGCCGATGTCTACGATTGTCTTAATGGTAAATATAGTTGCCCAAAATGTTGCATATGTCGGGAAGGTTTATTATATTTGCCTCGTAAAGATGGATGACGCACTGCAAACAATGGTCGTTTTGACGCATTTCGCCCCCCCCCCCCCCCCCCCCGGGGGGGGGGGGGGGGGGGGGGGCGGGGGCGGGGGGGGGGGGGGGGGGGGGGGGGGGGGGGGGGGGGGGGGGGGGGGGG
>CAYZUH010000041.1:0-9416 GCA_964481855.1 uncultured Marinilabiliaceae bacterium | reverse complement strand
TGATGGCCTCCAGGGCGGCGTCGACGCTCGGCAGCGCCACCTCCTCGCCGCCGACAGTCCTAGACACCGCAGACCGGCCACAAAGCCACCGAGTCTATGTTGCCGGCTTGGCAAAAGCGCAATCTTTCATATATTTGCGACAGCGATGCTACTCGCCGCGCAAACAGACACACAACAAATTGAGGGATAGAGCGATGAGGCAGACTTCCATTCTTCTTATTTATACTGGCGGCACCATTGGTATGATTCAGAATCATAGCACTGGGACGTTGGAAAGTTTCAACTTTGAACATCTCCTGTCTCACGTCCCAGAGATACAGCAATTCAACCTGCAAATAAGCTCACTCACTTTCGACGAGCCGATAGACTCTTCGGACGTGGACATATCGCACTGGCAGACACTCGCAAGAATGATTGCCGACAATTATGACCTCTACGACGGCTTTGTCGTCCTCCACGGCACGGACACAATGGCCTACACGTCGTCGGCCCTGACGTTCATGTTGGAGGGGCTGGGCAAGCCCGTGGTGATGACGGGTAGCCAACTGCCCATTGGCGCATTGCGCACCGACGGCAAGGCAAACCTCATTACGGCAATAGAGATTGCGGCGGCAAAAAGGGATGACGGCACGCCAATGGTTCCCGAAGTGTGCGTCATATTCCACGAGCAACTGTTTCGCGGATGCAGGGTGACAAAAATCGACACTGACAGCTTCAACGCCTTCTGCTCCCCCAACTACCCACTGTTGGCCAAGGCCGGGACGGAGATAAAATATAACACGGAGAACATCAGAAGCCACGCCCCCGGCATGTGCCTGACGCCCCACTTCTCCATGGACCCCAGCATCGTCATCTTCTCATTGTTCCCTGGCCTGCGCCCCACGATTGTGGACAGCGCCCTCAACTCGCCAGAGCTGCGAGGCATAATCTTCCGCTCGTTCGGCTCTGGCAACGCCCCGCACAATCCAGCCCTGCTGCGCAGCTTGAAGACGGCTACCGACGAGGGGAAAGTGATTGTCAACGTCTCACAATGCCTTTCGGGCTACGTACATCAGGAACGCTACGGCACAGGCCTGCAACTTGCCGACGCGGGCGTTGTCAGCGGACGCGACATGACTCTCGAGGCCACCTTGGCAAAGCTGATGTTCCTGTTCGGGCAGGGATTGGATACCGGGGCGGTGATCCGAAAGATGAAAGAATCCCTGGCTGGCGAGGTCACACTCTGAGTACCACGCCAGCCTGGCGGGGGGCTACTTGAGACCGTCTTCGATTGAGCGCACGGCCTCCGCCATTTTCGGGTCTGTGTCCATAAGCCCTTGCACGGCCCGGCAGGCGTAGACCACTGTGGAATGATTCCTGTTGCCGAGCGCTTTGCCTATTGTCGCAAGGCTGTCGTTGGTGAGCTTCTTGCAGAGGAACATTGCCACCTGCCTGGCCACGACAATCTCCCTCTTCTTGGTGTTCTTCTGAATGCTGTCGGACTCGATGTTGAAATACTCGCACACGGCGTTGACCACCATCTCCTTGGTAATCATCTCTACTTTTGGCCTCGTGGTGTGTTCAGACACCACTCTCTGAGCCAAGTCGAGCGTGAGGTCGGTGTTCGTCAGAGTGGCGTAGGCCAGGAGCGACACCAACGCCCCTTGGAGCTCCCTGGCGTTCCCGCTGACGTTCGACGCGACATATTGGGCCACGTCATCGGGCAAGTCCAAACCGTCGGCGTCGGCCTTGGCCTTGACAATTCCGAGTCGGGTGTCTTTGTCGGGCTGACGCACCTCGACAATCAGCCCCGACTTGAACCTCGACAGGAGCCTCTCCTCGAAACCGGTCAGCTCCGTCGGCTTCTTGTCCGACGCCAAGACCACCTGCCGCCCATTTTGCAAAAGGTGGCTGAAAATCTCATAGAAAGCGTTGCACGTGCCAACCTTCCCGGCCAACGCCTGCACGTCGTCGATGATGAGCATATGAATCCGCTGGTAGAAGCGGAAAAAGCCAGTGCCCTGCTTCGTCGCCGTGGCGTCCATATACTGCCTCATGAACCTATCCGCCGAGAGGTAGGCCACGTTGACGTCCGGCGCCTGCTCCTTTGCCCTGGCGCCGATGGCTTGAATGAGATGCGTCTTGCCGACCCCCGGGCCGCCATAGACAAAGAGGGGGTTGAAGCGGGTTCGCCCCGGGGCCGAAGCCACCTGCTCCGCGACCGACACCGCCATCTTGTTGCTCTCGCCCACGACGTAGGTCTCGAACGTGTAGGCCCTGTTGAGCTCTGGATTCACCACCGGGTCTCGAAGAGCCACGAACTTAAAGGGGTCGTAGGGCGGCAAATTGGTCTCATAACCACCGGTCATCTCCCCCCCCTGGAACTTTTGCGTCGAGACGACGTTCACACCGGCAGAATTCACCGAATAGTTCAGAAACCGGACACCGACGGTGCGCAACGCATTCTCCAACACTGCCCTGAACTTTTTCCTCAAAGTCTCGGCAAAGAACTCCGACGGCATCTCGATAGCTATCGAATTGTCTTTGAGACCCGTGGCCCGCAACGGCGAGAACCATTGCGAGAAGTCCTCTTCCGTGACATTCTTCCTAATCTCCTCTAGGCAAGCCTCCCAAACCGTCTGTGGCGTCTGCGTCGTCTCCATCCGAAACCTTTTTGGGTGCAAATTTAGCCAAAAAAACATTCATTCTTGTCAGACAAAAGCCCCCGCATGGACGTTGCGGAAGTTGCGATTTTTTGCAAGGGGACCAATGTGCGACAATTTGTCAGACAGCGACAGAGGCCACCGGCAAGGTACAGAATTTGAGATTAGAGAGGCCGAGGAGTGAAGAAAAAACCAAAATGAACTATCTTTGCGCCAACAGCGCTAGGCATTGGCCTCCCGCGCGAGAGGCGGATGCCAAATCAAAATAGGAAAGGAACATTACCCCATGGAGCAAATTAGTTTGTCAGACGGCGTGAAGAGCGCCTTGACGCGTAGCCGCAACGAAGCACGACGTCTTGGGCACCACTTCATTGCACCAGAGCACCTGATACTGAGCATGGCAGAAGACGAAGGCAGCTCCGCGTCGCAGGTCTTGCGGCAGGTCGGCCTGCAACCCTCGGAGGTGGTCAGCGCCATGATGCAGATTCTGACCGCGGCTACCAGCGAGGCCAAGTCCGCCGACAGCCCTTTCATGTCGGCAGTCCCGACGAAGTCCACTGAGCGGATAATGAGGTCGGTGAGGCTCGAGGCTCAATCTATGGACTTGAAAGTGGTGCACACGGCGCACATCCTCCTGGCGTCATTGCGCGACGACAGCCTGCAGTTGCGCAAATTCTTCGACGCGCGGGGCATAGACTACAACACCGCCCGCGAGGCCGCCATGGCAGTCCTTGGCTCCGCCACCCCCGAAGGGGCCGACGACGACGGGCCGTTCGCCAACCGCAACAACGGCGGACAGCAATCGCAGCAGCAACAGAAGCGCGGCACGACACAGAGCGGCTCAGACACTCCCGTCTTGGACAGCTTCGGCATAGACATGACAAAAGCCGCCGCGGAGGGCAAGCTGGACCCCGTGGTGGGGCGCGAGAAAGAGATTGAGAGGTTGGCCCAAATCCTGAGTCGACGCAAGAAGAACAACCCGATCCTGATTGGCGAGCCTGGCGTTGGCAAATCGGCTATAGCTGAGGGACTGGCCTTGCGGATTTACGAGAAGAAAGTCTCGCGCGTGCTGTTTGACAAACGCGTGATTTCGCTAGACCTGCCGTCGATGGTGGCAGGGACAAAGTATCGCGGGCAATTCGAGGAACGCATAAAGGCCCTGCTCAACGAGTTGAGCCAACATCGCAACGTGATTCTCTTCATCGACGAGATTCACACCATAGTCGGGGCCGGCGGCGCCTCGGGGAGTCTTGACGCCGCCAACATGCTCAAGCCCGCACTGGCTCGGGGCGAGATTCAGTGCATCGGGGCGACGACGCTCGACGAATACAGACAGCACATAGAGAAAGACGGAGCGTTGGAACGCCGGTTTCAGAAAGTGATGGTCGAGCCCACATCGCACGACGAGACCGTCCAAATCTTGAAAAACATCAAGGACAAGTATGAGGCCCACCACAACGTCTCCTACACCAACGACGCCATTGAGGCGTGCGTGAGCCTCACGGAGCGCTACATGAGCGACCGCCAACTGCCCGACAAGGCCATCGACGCCCTCGACGAGGCCGGCTCTCGCGTCCACATTGCCAACATTGTCGTGCCGCAAACCATAACCGAGATGGAACAGCGGCTTGAGACAATCAACGGCAACAAGCTGAACGCCGTCAAGACCCAGAATTTTGAACTCGCAGCGAGCTTCCGCGACCAAGCCAAGAGCGTGGAGGGTGAACTGGCCCGCGCCAAAGAGCAGTGGCAAGAGGAGCTGAGCCAGCACAGGGAGATTGTGGACGAGGCCAAAGTGGCGGAGGTTGTGGCAATGATGACGGGCGTCCCCGTCCAACGGATTGCGCAAGCCGAGAGCAAGCGCCTGATGTCCATGGGCGACGACCTGCGCGGGGCCGTGGTGGGGCAAGACGATGCCATAGACAAGATTGTCAAGGCAATCTTGCGCAACCGCGCCGGCCTGAAAGACCCCAACCGCCCCATCGGGTCTTTCATTTTCCTTGGCCCCACGGGTGTGGGCAAGACCCACTTGGCGCAAGTCCTGGCCAAAGATCTTTTCGACTCGACGGACGCCCTAATCCGGGTGGACATGAGCGAATATATGGAGAAGTTCTCCGTGTCGCGGCTCGTCGGCGCCCCCCCGGGCTACGTCGGCTACGAAGAGGGCGGCCAACTGACAGAGAAAGTGCGGCGCAAGCCCTACTCCGTCGTGCTTCTCGACGAGATAGAGAAAGCGCATCCCGACGTGTTCAATATGCTACTGCAAGTCCTGGACGAGGGGCATCTGACGGACAGTCTTGGCCGCAAGGTCGACTTCAAGAACACGATAATCATCATGACGTCGAACATCGGCACCCGCGAGCTGAACGACTTCGGGCGCGGCGTGGGCTTCAGCCAGTCGGCGGGCAAGACGGACGAGCAGCGGTCGGCGGCTATATTGCGCAAGGCCCTGCGCAAGGCGTTCGCCCCGGAGTTCCTGAACCGCATAGACGATGTCATAATCTTCAATGAGCTGAAACGTGAAGACATCTTGAAGATTGTCGATGTTGAGCTGAAAGGCCTGCTGGGCCGCGTCGCCGCATTGGGCTATAGTGTCGAGCTGACCGAGAGGGCCAAGGCGTTCCTCGCCGACAAGAGCTACGACGCCCAATATGGCGCCCGTCCGCTGCGCCGCTCGATACAGAAGTATGTGGAGGACGACTTGGCAGGGAAAATTGTCGAGGCAAAACTGACCAAAAGCCAACGCATCTTGATTGACCACATCGAGGGGGACGTGAGACTGACATTCGAGAACGCATAGACGGAACGCCTCCCACAGGCGCATATGCCTTATCGCCCAAGGATTGCCCTTGGGCGATTCTTTTTGCACGCTATTAATGAATTACACTGCGCAAAATCCACCAAGGAGGGACGCTAATCCACCATTTGAAAAAAGTCGAGAACTACCTTTGGAAGAACATATAAAGCAGCAGTAACGATGAAAGACAGCATTTCGAGATTACTCTTGGCGTCTCTCGCCACCATGGTGTTTGCCGTCCCCGGCGAAGCCCGGCAGACCGACACCACGTTTGTAGCAAATGGGAATCCTCTAGTGCGCCACAAGTATACCGCCGACCCGGGGGCACTTGTCGACGCGGACGGGACGATGTACATATACGCCGGATGCGACATCTGCCCTCCCCCCCACAACTTCTATAAGATTGACGAATGGGCCGTCTTCAGCTCCAAAGATATGCGGACATGGACGGAACACCCCACCCCCCTGCGCGCCACGGACTTTGAATGGGCGTCGGGCGAAGCGTGGGCTAGCCAGGTGGTTCGCAAGGGCGACAAGTATTATTGGTACGTGACCGTGGAACACAAAGACATCGACGGCAAGCGGGGCAAGGGAATCGGCGTTGCCGTCAGCGACAGCCCCACAGGACCGTTTAAGGACGCCAAAGGTTCCGCATTGGTAACCAACGACATGACGACCGACTACACCGGCATCGGGTGGGACGACATTGACCCCACGGCGTGGATTGCCCCCGACGGCACGGCGTATCTCATCTGGGGGAACACGCAGTGCTACATGGCCAAACTGAAAGACAACATGGTTGAACTCGACGGCGACATCCGCCCCATCCGCATCGATGGCATCAACACGCCGGCCCACCCGCAACCAGGCATGCCCCAATATACCGAGGCACCTTGGATTCACGCATACAAAGGTAAATACTACCTGTCGTTCGCTTTGGAGTTCCCTGAAAAGATTGGCTACGCCACCTCAGACAACATTTGGGGGCCGTATACGTTCAAAGGCGTGATAAACGAGCTTGCCGGCAATTGCAACACTAATCATCAGGCCATCGTCGAGAAAGACGGCAGATGGTATTTCGTCTACCACAATGGGGGCGCCGACGTCAACGGCGGGAGTTTCCGCCGCTCCGTGTGCATAGAGGAGATGAGATATGACCGCAAGGGGAATATAGTCCCTATTGCCATGACCTCAAGTGGAATTTGGAGATAGGCGGGGGCGAGAGCAACACAAGCAGGGGGGGCAATTGCCCCCCCCTTTTCTGTTATTTACTTAATGCGCTCGGATTCCCCATTGCGCCAGGAAATGGACTGTAAAACTGCCCAATAGTTTAGAATCGCAAAAGCACTACTGCGGCTTGCCGTTGTCGAACACCTCAACCGCGGCATCGGGATAGGTTGCCGAAAGATTGTGCCGGTCGATGAAAGCCGCGGCCTCCTCCTCGGAGGCAAAAGGAGCCACAAGATAGCTGTAACGTCCGTCGTAGCAATATTCCAGGACTTTTCTGCCCGCCATATTGGCCGGGGCGTCGACAGGCTCCTTGCTCCGGAGCAGGCACACCGTCGACACGCGACCCCGCATGATGTTGGATGCCGTGCTGACATCAGAGAAGTATACCTGCCGCCCACCAAACTTGAAAGCAGACACGTTGATATAGCGAGACGGATTGAGGCGCAAGTCCACCAACAACCGGTTGAGGTTCTCCGTTGCCGCCACCATGTTGTCGTAGAGCCTACGATCGTTGGCAAGGCTGGAGATGTTACCATCGGCAGACATCAGCCCCGTGGCGGCAGACAGGAGCGAATCGAGACTTGCCACCGTCCTCCCTAGCCCCGACGACGCAATCTCCGACGAGAGGAGCGTCAGATTGCCCACGATGGTGTCAATTCTCCCGCTTTGGCTGTTGAGCGACTCCATAAACCCGCTTGCGGACTCCAGGGTGCCGTATACAGAGCCGGAGGCCGAGGTCATGGCCGCAATGTTGCGCGTCATGTTCTCGATGTTCTCCATTGCCACCGCCATGCGACGAATGGCTGTATTGAGATGCTCGCGGTTTTTCTCGTCGAGAATCTCATCGAGGTCACGCATCACGTTGTCCGCGCTCCTCATGAGCGCTGTAGCCTTGTCCTTGACAGGCATTAGTTCGTCGAGCAATCCGCCGCTGAGCCCCGACGCGACAGTATCGCCCGAAGTCGCCAAGTTGGCACTCGACCCCATGAGGAGCTGGACACCTCTCCCTCCGAGCAGGTCTGTGCTGACAATCATGGCACGGCTGTCGACCGGTATGTCTATGTCTTTCTCTATGTTGAGAGTGACGGTGAAGAGCCTCGCCGGGTCTGTGGCCCGCTGGTCTATCTCTACCTCTTTGACTGTGCCGACCTTGAAGCCGCTATATATGACCGGACTTGAGTCTGTGAGACCGTCGACCGAGGCGTAGCAGGCCTTGAGCGTAGTCCCCGAGGAGAAGATGTTCTGCCCTTTCAGATAGTTGATTCCGACACACAAGACGGCAAAAGCTCCAACAGCGAAAACACCAATCTTGACATTCCTCTTTTGCTCGATGTTCATAGCTTAATCGTTAGTGTTCCTCTTCTGCCTCTTCTTCGCACTGCGCATGGATACTTTCTCTTTCCCGTCGAAAGCCACAACGAAGCAGTCGGGGAACTTGGATTTGAGGCTGTTCTTTAGTTCCTGCGCCTCCTCGGCCGTGGCACAAATCCCGACCATATATTTCGTCACAGCGCCATCCGCCACAGTGCTGACAGGCGCATGGGCCGGGGGGGCAATTTCGACAGCCCGGGTAGACGCCGCCACCTGTACGCGGAAATTGACCCCCGCGGGCCAAAGGTCAACGGGGCGCTTCTCATCCTTTTTTGTCTTGACAACTACTTGTCGCCCGTCATAGCCGGCCTTGAAGCTCCTTATAGCCTCGAAAAGAGCCGTGGCGAGCTGCGCGGCACCCTTGGCACTAGCCATATAGGCCTCCTCCTCGGCATTGCTGATGAAGCCCAACTCGACAAGCACACTGGGCATTGGCACCTGACGCAAGACGAGGAAACCTGCCTGCTTCACGCCCCGATCCGCCCTGCCGAGCTCTCCGAACTGGCTCTGAACAAGGACTGCCATATCGATGCTCTTGTTGATGTAGTCGGACTGCATACCGGCAAAGGTAATGACCGACTCTGGTTGCGTCGGGTCGAAACCCTCGTATTTGCTGGAGTAGTCGTCCTCCAACGTTATCACAGAGTTCTCCTTTTGCGCCACTTCAAGATTCTCCTTTGAGCGGTGCTGCCCAAGCAGAAATGTTTCCGCACCGAAGACATCCCTATTCATCGACGAGTTGGCGTGAATGGATATGAAAAGATCCGCCGAGTTGCCAATGGCGGTCTTGGCCCTCTCGTCGAGGGGGACGAAAACATCCTTCTGTCGGGTGAAGACAACCTTGAGGTCGGGAATGCTGTCACCGAGCATTTTGCCGAGCCTCAAAGCCACGTCTAGCACAATGTTCTTCTCTCGAAAACGTCTTCCCAAGGCCCCGGGGTCTTTACCCCCATGCCCCGGATCCAAGACAATTGTTGAGAGCTTCTTACCGCCCATAGGCTCAACGTCTTGCGCGAGAGCGACAGAATGCGTTGCGGCCAATGCCGCCAAAAGGCTACAAGCCAGGAGTCTGCTTCGACAGATTGCCATCACTAGCTGCTTCTTGTTGGTCGGCAAATCCGCCCACGACGGACTTGCCGACTGCAAAAGTACGCAAAAACAGGAAACTAGACGCTGGTTGCGGCGGACTAAAGGCCTACCGCTACAATGTGAGACCTCATAATCGCTCCCATGAATAGACTGTGGCCATCCTATATGACGCAAAAAATGACGAAAATAAAAGAGAGTGGTCTTGCGAACTAGCAAAACCACTCTCGACGTTGCGGTGAGGACGAGGCTCGAACTCGCGACCCCATGCGTGACAGGCATGTATTCTA
>CAYZUH010000040.1:0-12923 GCA_964481855.1 uncultured Marinilabiliaceae bacterium | reverse complement strand
ACGCTCGAGCTTAAGCCCTTACAAGACCTTTAACAATAAGGTCTTTGTTCAAAATACCTACTCTCGTATTAGACACTGAGGTGAATTCAAAGATAGCAGATTTAAGGTTGAGGCGGGATTTAATTGTGATTTGTTGATTTAAAATTAGAAAGCGTGTATAATATATAAGATCAAATTTAGGAGGAGTCTAGTGAAAGTTACCAAGGAGCTACTCACCGACCTGTATTGTAATCAACTGCTCCCAAGAGCAGAGATTTGTAATCGGCTGCATATTGTAGACAACACCTTATTTAGGTATACCAAAAAGTGGGAACTTCACAGAGATCCCAAAGCTGTTCAACAAGCCAATCGTCCTACACCTGCAAGTAGGTTCACTCCTGAGCAAGTAGAAGAACTTCGAAAGCTCTATGTAGAGCAAAATAGAACCTATGAGGAAGTTAAAGAGTATTTTAATTTGACTGGCTGGACGCTGGATAAGATTTTGAGAGAAAATAATATCCACAAAAGTAAAAAGGTATCTGCACACATAGGCCTGCAAACAAAATATAATAAGGCTGGATCTAAGGAGGCCTATTTCAAGCAGATGCACAAGGCACAGAAGCAGACCTATATGGAGAGAGATGGATCTCTGGAAGAGCATTACAGAAAGGTGTCTGACTCCTGTTCTAAGTCTTGGAATGCTAAGTCGTGGGAAGAAAAGAAGCGACTTAATGATATATCAAGATCCCACGGAGCAGGATGGAACCACCAAACCAGCCAACAAACTCTTATAGCCAAATATGGGGTAGACAATGCATATAAGCTGGCATCCTACACAAGTAATAGCCAGCCAAACAAGCTGTTTGCCCAACAGCTAACCTCCGCAGGAATAGATTTCAAGTCTGAGGTCTACCTTGCCAATTCTGAACTCTCTCAAAGGGGTTTTAGATATGATTTTCAAGTAGAAGATATTCTTATAGAAATAGATCCCTGGCCCTTTCATAACACAACTTTCAGCCCCATTGCAGGCCAATCTCTCGTATCTAAAGAATACCACTCCCAGAAGACTAGAGTAGCTGCATCTCGGGGTTATAGATGCATTCATGTCTTTGATTGGGATAATGTGCCTCTACTCCTGCTTCACCTCCAATCCAAATGCCTACTTGCAGCTCGAAGCTGTACTATCGAAAATGTATCCAAAGAAGATGCTGATGCTTTTCTAAATCAGTACCACCTACAGGGAACCTGTAGAAGCCAAACAATTCGATTAGGATTATATCTGAATGGTCAGCTGAATCAGCTGATGACCTTTGGTAAGCCTAGATACAACAAGAAATATCAGTGGGAACTTCTAAGACTGTGCACAAGACCTGGTTACGCCATACTTGGGGGCTCAGAAAGACTATTTAGCCACTTCAAGAAGCAATATCACCCAACCACAATGATATCCTACTGTGATTTATCTAAATTTGAAGGAACTGTATATGAGAAGCTTGGAATGACTCTCTTGAGACAAGCTGCCCCTTCTAAACATTGGTATAATCCAAAAACTAAGCAGCACATCACCGATAATTTGCTCAGACAGAGAGGCTTTGACCAGCTTTTAGGAGGACAGTTTGGCTGCTTTGGTAGGGGAACCTCTAACGAGGAGCTTATGAGGCAGCACGGCTTTGTTGAAATCTACGACTGCGGGCAAGCTTCTTTCGAATGGCACTCCTTCGACAAGTAAAAAATCATCTTCAAACAAAAAGGTAAGGGACACCCATTTTTGGGTGTCCCTTTTCAATGAGTGCCCTAAAACACTCCTTTAGATCTATTCAACTTAAACTCTGAAATCAAATCAATCTACAGTCCCTTGAGAGCTAGATATATCTCTGGCTGCCTTACTCTCTCTCTCCTGTTTGATATAGGGCTCTACACACTCCCAGAGGAGAATAAAAGAGCACTCCCTAGGGAGTGCTCTCTATTGATTTAAATTCAGATGTGATTCCTAAACCTACCAATCCAAGACCTTGCCAAGCTCGAGCTTAAGCCCTTACAAGACCTTTAACAATAAGGTCTTTGTTCAAAATCTTAAGATCATATAGTGTTGAGAATCCCTGACTCCGTTAACATTCTACATAAATCGCTACTTTATGTACTGCCTTTCTGGCAGCTTACACTTTCATGTAAGACTAGACTATATTATCATCTTATTTTAAGATGTGCAATCTTTCGGAATCGCTCGATTCCTAACAGGAGCTACCCTGATAGTCGTTGGACCTTCCTCTCCCTAAGAGAGGCTTGGCTGCTGATTACCCAATTCAGTAACTTTTTAATCTTTCGCACTTACCTTTACAGGTTATGCTGTAGAGCACTGACTCTAAGGGTTTTCCAGCAATTTATTGCATTATCATCTAACTATTACTAGTTAGAGCTACTTGTATTTTCATCAAATAGAGCCATCTGCATGTCCCAATAATTGGGTAGGTACAATAGGCATGTCCTTATCTTTCACACAGTTCGTCAAACTGTATGTTGCAAATGTTTGCAACTCTGCATTTCGGCAGAGAGGAGACTATATCATCACCTTTGTGGAGGTGTGAGGTCTTTCAGAGAGACTTCTCTCTTACAGGGCGCTACCCCTTAGTCGTTGAACCTTCTTCCTAAAATTTAGGAAGCTTGGCTGCTGATTACCCAATCTTCCAAGTTTTCAAGCTTTCGCACTTGCTGTTGCCAGTTATGCTGTAGCCTGGAAGCTCTAAGGGTTTTCCAGCAATTAACCTCATTATCACTCAACCATTTCTGATTGAGGCCACATCTCTTACTCTGTAACCTTACCAGCTACTAACAAATCAGCATTAAGTATTTCCAAAGAATATAGAGTACTAAATCCTTGGGAATTATTACCATCTGCATGTTGAATGAGTTGGGTAGGAACTACAGGAAGATATGGAGCATAAACAGCTGCGGAGCAGTTGAGATCTCCGTCGTTTACGCCAAGTATGTACTCACCTTTGCCTAAGCAGGGGGATACAAATACTTTAATACCATTGATGGTCTGCAATCTTTTCTATCAATCGCTACTTGATAGAGGGGGCTAGTTGCACCCCCCTCCTACTTTCATAGGAGCAGAGACTATATCTTCATCCACTTGGGATGTGTTCCATTTCGAGAGGAGCTCTCCTCCCTACTCCGCCTTTAGGGCAGATAGTCGTTGAACCTTCTTCCTAAAATTTAGGAAGCTTGGCTGCTGATTACCCAATCTGACAGCTTTTTAATCTTTCACACCTACTGTTGCCAGTTATGTTGTAGAGTGTCAGCTCTAAGGGGTTTCCAGCAATTAGAAACATCTATTATTCTATATATTGCTATATAGCCAGGCTTTTTATAATTAATTTGTAATATAAGGATATTGTAATATAATTAGTACAGTAGTGCAAATCACTTAAGTCCAGTCCACACATAAGTGGCCTGACCACAATCGTAAATTCGCACAAAATTCTCACTTAATAGCAACTGCTCATTGGAGATGTTTTTACCATAGGAGGTTCCAAGAAGTTGATCCACTCCCCTAGCTCTTACCAAATTATCAGTAAAATGCTTTTTGGTTTTGGGATTATACCAATGACATCCCACCGAGGATCTGAGAAGTTCAAATCCCAATACAGAGTAGATATCTCCAGTAAACTTGGATAGATCACAGTAGGAGACCACACCCTCAGGATTCTTCTTAGATCTAAAGGCCCTAAATAGCTTCTGGGCTCCACCAATAATCTTGTTAGTAGCACAATACCTCAGGAGCTCCCACTGATATTTTTTATTATATCTAGGTTTGCCAAAAGTCATCAAAGCTACCAGAACTTCTTGGTAATAAAGTCCCAAAGCCACCTCAGATTTAACATATCCCTGCAAGTGGTGGCAACTTAAAAACTGCATCTCCTCTTCTTGGGGCACCTGCTTCACTGAACAACATCTTCCAAAAAGAGGATCTCTTGGTTCTAGTAATTCCACAATCTGCTGAAGATTATCCCATTCCCACACGTGAATGCATCTATATCCAGATTGCTGAGCTGCCAAAGATTTATCTCTATGGTAGGTCTTGGCTACAGGATTATCATAGGGTGAGATATCAATATTGTGGGTAATCCAAGGATCAATCTCCACTAAAATGTTATCCACCTTAAAATCATAGATATATCTTCCTAAGACAAACTCACGCTCGTACTGAATATTGGAGTTTTTCAGAAGAGACTCAAAATCTCGATTGGGACCAGAATCATTCTTAGAGGCAGACCTGCAATCCTCAGTTTGGCAATACCACTCAACCCCATACCTCTCCTGACAGGTGTTGTTGTATTTTGCCCTTATGGAAGGAGCATCCCAACCATAGCCTCCATACCTAGACTGCTTGGTTTGGGCTATCTTGAACCTCACCTCTTCACTGCAACTGGGATTTTCTACCCCAAAATGCTCCAGAGAGGTTTGCCTAATCCTCTCTCTAATCTCAGGATCCCCAGAAGCACTTTTAGTACCATATCTACTGAGGCACGTTGATTCTCTTTGAGAGGGATTATTATAGCTGATGGTTCCATATCGCCGAATCATGGTCTGATTAGCTTTTTGCCTAACCTCCAGGCTCCCTAGCGGGCTAGGGCTACCATATTTCAACTGATTGGTTGCAGCTATTCTATCCTTTATCTCTTGGCGCTGGGTAGAATATTCCACTCCATAGTGCTCTAAACTCTGCTGTCTAGAAAGCTCTCTGGCCTCTTGGACTGTTCGAGGGGTAACTCCCTCTTGAGCTAGGATCTTCTTGAGAGTGCCCACATTTATATGAAAATGCTTGGCGGTGTCTCCTTGAGAGTGGTTGCTGTAGTAGGAAATCACTTCCTGGCACAAAGTCACATCCATCAACCTCTGAGGATGGATGCCATTTAGGACCAGCCATTCCTGCAGAGTTTTGAGCTTTATATGGAACTCCCTTGCCACCTTATGAAGTGCCTTAGAGTTACAGGCCTCTATCAACTCAGCTCTTTGATTATTTAATTTTTCTAAAGTGCAAGGTTTCATGTCGGGATTCCTTTAAGTAGACTCGTCTACAAGGCAATACAGCATCTGAGACATCGAAGTAACCTTACTCTTTTAAGTTGTTACTGTACTATATATTCTTATCCTTCCAATAATTATATCTTTGTTAACCTGCCAAATATGGACCATTTACTTTGCTTACGTTAGCGGCTTGGAAACCTTTCATGAATCCAAGGATAGGAAGGATGTCACTAGCGATAAGCATGTAGTTGGGCATATCTCTTATATTCCAGCTGTATCGCTACTACAACTGCGTTCTCTTGTGAACTGCTTTAGCTTTCACTAAAGGATAGACTATATCTTCATCCTTTTTAAAGGAGGATGCAACTTACTTCGAAGGTGCTTACCCTCTACTCTCTTTTGAGATAGTCGTTGGGGCTGGAGGCTTATCTGTCTCCCTGCCTGCTGATTATCCAATCTTCTTCGTTTCACTTCTGACTGATCATTCCTGACTCAGTTAGCAGAAGAAGCTCTAAGGAACTCCCAGCATATCAAGTTGTTTATTATTCAAAGGTGTTACCACCTAAGCGAGACTAATTTATTACTTACAAAAACACAAAAATACTTTTCTTCTAATTAGATGAGTGCCATTGAAACTGCTGCTGGCCACAGTCATAAATTTCAACAAAGCCGTGCTGCCTCATAAGCTCCTCATTGGAGGTTCCTTTGCCATAGCAACCGTACTGCTTCCCTAGGAGCTGATCAAAACCTCTCTGTCTAAGCAGACTATCTGTAATATGCTGCTTAGTTTTTGGATTATACCAGTGCCTACCAGGTCTTGGAAACTTGCCAGACTGAAATCCCAGGCGAGAGTAAACCTTTCCACTAAACTTACTCAAGTCGCAGTAGGAGATTACTGAATTGGGACTGTATTCTCGCTGAAAGGCCTTAAATAACCTCTCAGCTCCTCCCACAACAACGTAATCCGGTTTAGCGCATAACCTTAATAATTCCCACTGATAGTTTTTGTTATATCTGGGTTTGCCAAAAGTCATGAGTTGGATTAGTTGATTCTCGTAATATAGTCCTAGGGCCACAAGACTCCTAACAGCTCCTTGCAAATGGTAGGCTTCTAGAAAAGCCTTCTCCTCTAGAGGGTCCACTCTTTGCACCTTCAGCTTACGTGCTCCTATAGGGCAGGAGTGAGTTACCAGCTTATTTAGTATCTTGATCTGATTGTCCCAATCAAATATATGGGTGCACTCGTATCCATATTGATTTGCTACCCAAGTTTTTAGCTGGTGGTAATCAAATTCCTTTGCAGGATTGTCATATATCCCCCAGGTAGAATTATGTGTGGGATAGGGATTTAATTCGATCAGGGTGTTTCCTACTTGAAAGTCAAAGGTGTAGGACTCTAGTGAAACCTCTCGCTGATAAGGAATTCCTCTGGCAACTAGTTCCAACTCAAACTGCTGATTGAGTTTGGAGTTGTTTCCAGCAGCTCTCGCCTCCTTTCGCATGCAGTTATATGGAACTCCATACTTCTCCAAGCAGGTCTGTCGCTGTTTCTCCTGAAGAGTGGAGGATTGAAGAGGGACCACTACTCCATATCGCTCTAACATGGTAGCTGCTCGCCTCTGAACCTCTACAGCCTTCTCTTCAGGCGATCTGCGCTGCTTTGCAGCCACAGACTTGGCGTGAACATTTGGATTGGAAAGTGCGTTAGGTACTCCATAGCGCTCTAGGCAGGTTTGCTGAGCTTTCTCTCTGTTTGCAAAGATTTCACCATACTTCTCCATCTTGGTCTGCAGGACTCGAGAGGTCCGCTCTGCTCTAAGTTCGTCGGAAGTAGGATGATCTTTGGCATAACAGACTCTAGCCTGACTGAGCTCCTTGTGTGGAATCCCATAATCGCTCAGGATGGCGTTTAATGTGGTTATGGAGAATTCAAACTCCTTACAGGTATCTTTGGCTGTGTGACTCTCATAGAAAGCAAGAACAGCTCTGTGAGGATACTGCTTCTCGCGAGCCTCCTTGGCAGTAAGTCTGCGGGACTCTGCTTGAGTGTGCCTGGGAATTGCGTACAGCTCCAATAACTTAATTATGTAATAGCTCGAAGTGCCAAAATACTTAGCAGTGGCTGTCTCAGAATGATTTTTGTAGTAGTCTCTCAATTGCGATTCTGAAACTTCGCTGAGACCACTATTCTTCATTCCCTTGGAATATCCCTTGGAGGTCCAAGTATCCAATTCCTCAAGCCTTATATACTGTCGTTCAGGGCCCTTATGTACCCAAATCCACCCCTCATGGTAATTCTTACCATAGCCAGGATTTTTGGATCCTGATCTGCTTACCCTTGAGTCTACCTGTTTATTCAATTCCTAGCACTCCCTATTGAGTAAAATTTATAATAGAGGAGTAATCTGCTGAATAGGCAACAGAAACAGTTTCGAACCTGCTGTCCTCCTTAATTATTAATACAAGGTAAAATTTTGTGTTTTGTAGTTATTTAATTTTTTTTAATCTCTGAGTTTTGTCATATATCTTCATTGCAGCCAGAGAGATCATTTCGCCAAAGCCTTCATAGTGTTCGGCTTTTGCGACGCCTACAGGAAGAGTTCTTGACCAGTCAAGATCTGCATCGTGCTCTGCGTTGTCTGCAAGAAGCTGTACAACCTCAGTGTCGATTTCGTAAGCTAATTGACCTACGGCCTTCTCTGAGAGTTGAGCTCCCAAATCCATACCGTAATCTGTTTTAGCCTGGAACCAGTATCTTTATAATGATTCGTTAGATCATTATGTACACGTCAATGTACCTTGCACTTTCATGCAAGTGGAGACTATATCTTAATCTTAAATTCGCCTTCATGAATCATGCCTTTAACCTCCTTTAAGGAATATAGGGTTATATAGTTAAGGTGATTCTTTATTGCTGTTTGTAACTTTACTGGATCTAATTCTGTCCAAACATGAATAGTATTTTTGTAGTAGTCAGAAGTTTGAGCCTTTACTTTCAACTGCTCCAGCAGCTCTTGATGGGAACCCTTTGAAGAATCAAAAGGTTGAAAGTTGTGGCGCTGTCCTGCTCTTCACGGCAATAAATAAAGTTGGGTATTAAATTTAAGATTCTACCTTTTTCGAAAGGACTCCCTCTCTACTCCCTTGCCAGGGATAGTCGTTGAACGTTCATCTCTTATAAGGAGATGCTTCGCTGCTGATTGTCTAATTCCCTCACTTCTTAATCCATCACATATATCATCACTGATTCTGCTGTGGAGGAGAGACTCTAAAGACTTTCCAGCACTTAAGGTAGTTTTTCAATACACATTACTGTGTAAGGGACCTATGTGTAGAATGGTTAGGTGTCTACACTCAAGCCGCCATTTGAGAATAGTATATAGCAATGCGGCGAGCCTTCGCGATTAACGCGATGCTATCCATTTCTGCTACTAGAAGAGGAAGGTCGTTTTGAGGAATAACTACGTTGTTCATTGATGTTGCAAATATCTCGTTTCCAGATACTCTCTTTGTATCACTATAAAGATCAGACTATATCATAGTCCATCCTTGTTTTATCCTTAGATGGACTCCAGGCGCTTCGAAATCACTTGATTCCTACTCTACTAGGTTCTCGCTCAGGTTTTTCTCCTGGGCTACCCTTTCGATAGTCGTTGAACCTTCCAAGATCTGCAATCTTGGCTTGGCTGCTGATCATCTTTAAAAAGACTTTCCAGCAATTCACCTGGTTATTCACTAACCTGTTGCCATGTTAGGCTACTAATTTGCTAATAGACGTATTTAACCTTTTTGTATTCGCCGGCGGTAAAAGTGATTTTGCCGTCTTCGAGGACTTTCACTTCTTCTGCACCATCATCTTTAATGACAGTTACTTTGTTGCCAACTACAGGTGTCCAAGCAGGAGTAAATTCAGTGTCAGTGTCGCCAATGGTTTCGACTACTCTGTCACTGGTATATTTTTCATCTACTTTGCCCAGACGGAATGCATCGTTGAATACATCACCTTTAGTTGTTTCACCCTTGTTGTTGCCTGCTGAAAATTTTATCAGTTTGTGTTACTCTTAATCTAGGTGGTAAATCACTCTATTCGAAAATGTTATAGCATTTTCACCTAGATTAAACTCACTGCATTACTGCAGTGCTCAGACTATATCACCATCTCATCATCTATTACCAATAATGAGATGCCTGGCGCTTCAGATTTATCTAAAATCCTACTCTACTCATTTACTCGTGCAGAGGTTTCTTCTGCACTACACTTTTGATAGTCGTTGAACCTTCTCTCTAAGATTAGAGAGCTTGGCTGCTGATTGTCCATTTAGGAGTTCCCAGCAATTCACCAGGTTTTTCACAGTGCATCACTGCACTGGCATACTATTTTACTAATATGAAACCACATGTGTTACGAATAAACCATCAACATTTCTTTAGTCTGCCTGGATGAAATCCAGGAAGTCGTAGACCTTTATGGTCTGCGGTAGTTCCCATTAAAACATTTCAATTTATTCTCTTCACATTACTGTGAAGGTCAGACTATATTATCAACCTGCATTGATTTATCCTTTACAGGCTGCCCAATCTTTCAAGCTTATTTAAGCCTTACTCTACTCATTTATTCGTATGGAGCTTTCTTCCATATTATATTTTCGATAGTCGTTGAACGTTCCTTTCCTAGGAAAGGCTTCGCTGCTGATTGTCCATTTAGGAGTTCCCAGCAATTAATTGGGTTGTTTTCTACTATGTTACCATAATAGGGTTACCTTTCAATTTTGATAACCAGACATAGAACTCATTGGGTGAGTCATTACAATTTCCTTTTATGTTGCGAGTAATTCGTTTCCAATTACTCTCCTCCTGTCACCAAGAGGAACAGACTATATCATAAACCTTGATTGTATTACCCTTTCAAGGTTTCCACGCACTTCAGATCTACTTAGATCTTACTCTACTCTCTTCTTTTGATAACTATTTCTGCTATCATATGATTTCGATAGTCGTTGAACTTTCTTAACTAATTCTGTTAAGCTTAGCTGCTGATTATCTTGAGCTGTAATGATTTTCTCAAGGTTTCCCAGCAATTCACGTGGTTTTACTTCAATATTAATGAATTGTAATATTGTTTTTACCTACAATTACTTATAGGTGTCCCTAAGTATTAAGGAGCAATTAAAGTTGGTCATTTATGTTACGAGTAGTTCGCTTCCAACTACCCTCCTTACATCGCTGCAAGGATCAGACTATATCATAAACCTTGATTGTATTACCCTTTCAAGGTTTCCACGCACTTCGAGGTTACTTAACCTCTACTCTACTCCATTCCTCTGCAAGGCCTTTCTTCTTGTAGAGTTGTTTCGATAGTCGTTGCTCCTTCCTGAAGATCTTCTCAGGCTTGGATCATGATTGTCTCTAAATAATTGCTAACTTTAGAGAGTTTCCATGAATTCACGTGGTTTTTATCTACAGACGAATTGTAACTGTAGATTACTAATTCTTACGAACTAGTGCCCCTAATCAGCTAAGGGCTACGTTAACTAAGTTAAGGCTGAACTTTACCATGTCACCCATGGGGAAGTTTGTAGCACCACCATTGTGAGATTGTTCGATGGATTCGTTCAAAAAACGTTGTGTGTTTTCCACCTGTGTTAGTTGAGGCCACGTTTTTATGAGCCTCGCTCTTCATGTTTCCATGAAGTTCAGACTATATCTTATACTCCAGTCGCAAATCCTCCTCCTGGAGTACCCTGGTACTTCGGACTGTACATCCTTCCTCACCACTCCTACTCTACTCTCTTCCCTCTTGAGGTATTTCTCCTTAAGAAGTGATTTCGATAGTCGTTGAACCTTCCTGCATAGTCTACAGGCTCGGCTGCTGATTGCCTCTTTCAAGGGTTTCCAGCAATTCACCAGGTTTCACATTCCCTTGATGCATTTAGGAATGCTTACATCCTACATCGCTGTAGGAGGTCTCTCAAAATCAAAGACATTTAGCGATGAGGATTTTCTTGGACTCATTGAGTCTAGCACCGCTATGATTTTTTGCATAAACCTTATCAGCAAACGTTAATCTGTTTGCATAAGCTTCTAACAGTGTCATTTTGATTTTTCCTTGATTTAATATCTAATTATTTTTATTTTGCCCATTTTAAGAGGCCTGCATCAACCTCGTCGTCGAATCTACTCTTGGGCACAATAGATCCTGCTGAGGACTCCTTTATGCTCACCTTTACTTTGTCCTGTTTGGATACATTAAAGGGCAAGGCTCCCATCTGAAGTTGGTAGGATTGTAGGCTTTCGCATATCTTGTCCACATCATTGAAGGAGTATCCTTCTTTTAACTTAGACTTGATATCTGTACTCTTTACGCCTATCATCTTGGCACGAGCTTCGATGTACTTTTCACTAGCAGCCATAGCCACCTGTTTATAGTGCTCTACTAAACCTCGAGCCTGCTGCACCTTCTTCTGACAGTCCTGTTTGATCAAAAGATTGTCCTGTCTGGCTTCTGCCAAACTTTCGTTCAGCGTTGCCAATTCTTCCTTTGCTTCTGCGCTCTGCTGATTAAGCTGCTCTGTTAACCTAGCTATCTGGGACTTGTCTTGAACAGATTTATCCTGTAGTGACTCGGTTAAAGATTTATGCTTAACCTTTAAAGCATTCATCTGCTCTGAAAGAATTCGAAGTTTTCTAGATTGGGTATCTAGAGAACCTCTAGCCTGAGTGAGCTGCTCAGTAAGGGTCTCAATCTGCTTATTAGCCTCTTCTAAAGCACTTTGAGAGGATCTGGCTTTCAGACTCTCCTCTACCAGTTGCATTTCTCTTGCATTGCAAGCTGATAATTTCCCTTGTAGAGATTTTACCTGCTCTTGAAGTTGCCTGTTCTGCTTCAAAGACTCTTGAAGGCTCTGTACTATTTCTGCTCCGTTATCTACAGCTGCAGAGGCTTCCTTTGCCTTTGCTCTTGTATTACTAGCCTTTTCAGACGAATAATCAATATTTAATTTTTTTAGAGTTTCCACCATGACCTTCTTGGCTCTGGGAGACGCTGACTTGACGGCCTCTAATAAAGAGGTTTTCAAAGATTTTTCTGAATCTAAAGACTCTGTGATTACTGACATTCTAGCGGATTTAACTGCAGGAAGCAGTACTGCGTCCCAACACTCACAACTATATGTGGTAGGATCAACTTTCTCTTTGCCAGAACTCCAGTCCTCTACTAGATCTCCAGTGCCTCTACTAGATACACCAATTTGACATCCATAATCACACAAAGTTTTTAAGATTCTTCCATTAGGAGTATCCAAAATATCAAAAACACCTTTGATGGTTCCATCAGGATATTTCTTAGGCTCTTCAGCTAGACAGATGGCAATTTTTTCCATATCTATTTCTGATCTATCATCTAGAGGGTGGCCAAGTTCTCCAAAAAGCGTTCTGGTTTTGATTTTCTCCTGTATGATTGGATCTTTAAAAACTCTGTCCCAAAGGTCTTCAGTGTACAGACGATCATTTCTAGTCGGATTTTTAAAGTCGGCCATAACACCAGCCAGTCTACCCAAAATCTTTCTCTGTTTCTGCTCTTCTGGGGACACTTTAATGTATTCAAGTTTGTTGTTTAAGGCTTCTTTAAGCATCTGACTACTCCTTAGTTGTGCGTCTTTTGTTTCTGTAAAAACTTTTCTCTCTCTCTCTAATTTAGCCTGATAATATCCAGGAGGATTCAGGAGATTTGCTTTTTCCCTACAGTAGGGTACAGCTGTGGGTAAATATTCTATAGCATATATTATGTAGTTATGTTTACACGCTGTTATAATATCCTTATTATAATATATAATAATATAATATAATAATAATATATAATAATATAATAATAATATATAATAATATAATAATAATATAATAATATATATATATAT
>CAYZUH010000039.1:0-14584 GCA_964481855.1 uncultured Marinilabiliaceae bacterium | reverse complement strand
CGTCAGTGTAATAATGATTTAAACTCAATCGTCTGATTAATTCTTAATTGTCAATCGCATTTTTGGGGATATAAATCTTCCTAAAATACAACGGACTGTAAATCATCGCATTAAGCCGTTCATAATGCGGGCTGTTAACATCCATTTAACGACATCCGCCACTTTGGCGGGCGGGGCCATGTTTCAAATATGTTCCAAACACGCGAATGGAGTCTTAAATTCGCGTGTTGAACGGAAAAAGCGAAACATAATGAATGTTAACCTGTGGCTGGACACCCGCCGCGCCCTGGGCGACGGGTCGTACCCTCTGAAAGTGTCGCTGTCCGAGGGCGGCGCGACGAGGGCCGTGGCGACGGGCGTGAGCCTGCGCCCGTCGGAGTGGGACGCGATGGCGCGCGAGGCGAGGGGCCCCGGGGCCGCGCGCCTGAACATGAGGCTGGCGTCGATGCTCCGCCGCTCGCGCGACGCGGCGCCGGACGGCATGGGGCTGCCCGAGGCGGTGGCGGCGGTGAGGGGCGCGCTGTCCTCGAAGGGGGTCGAGGAGGTGGCGGCGACGTCGCTCCGGGACGTGTGGACGGAGTTCGCCGCGGGGCGGCGCAGCGCCGGGACGAGGCGCCTGTACGCCATGGCGCTCTCATGCATAGAGAGGTGGCACGACACGGGCGCCATGTCGCCGGCCGGGGTGACGCGCGGGTGGCTGGGGCGCCTGGACGCCGAGATGGCGTCGGCGGGGCTCAGCCGCAACGCGAGGCTGACGCACCTGCGCCTCCTGCGCGCCGTGACGCTCCGGGCCGTCGAGCTGGGCCTGGCGCAGGGCAACCCGTTCAAGGGCTTCAACATGAACCCGGAGCCGACGCGCCACAGGGCGATGCCCATAGGCGACCTGAGGCGCATACGCGACGCCGACCTCAAAGGCACGGCGGCGTACATCCGGGACATGTTCATGCTGACGTTCTACCTCATAGGCGTCAACGCGGCCGACCTCCTCGCGGCCGAGGACTACGACGGCGAGAGGCTCCGTTACCGCCGCGCCAAGACCGGCAAGCCCTACGACATAAAGGTCGAGCCGGAGGCCCGCCGCGTCATCGAGGCGCACCGCGGCGACGGCCGCATGGTGGACCTGTCGTCGCGCTTCGCCGACACGAACGCCCTGGCGGCGGCCGTGAGGCGCCACCTGCGTAGGGTGAGGCCCGACGTGACGCTCTATTGGGCGAGGCACACGTGGGCCACGGTGGCGGCCGAGCTCGACGTCCCCATGGAGGTCATCTCGGCCGCCCTGGGCCACTCCTTCGGCCTCCCGGTGACGTGCGTGTACGTCGCCGTCAAGAGGTCCAAGGTCGACAGGGCGAACCGCCTCGTCCTGGACTACCTCGCCTCCGACTTCGACGACCCGGAGGCCTTCCTGTCGTCGCGGAAAAGGTAGCCGTACGCGGCGTGGACGATTTGCGGCGCCATGACGCACACGAGGTACTCGCGCACGCGCGCGTCGCACGCCTCGGCGTCGTCGAGGCGCATGTCGTCAATGTTCATGTCGAAGCCCAAATACTTACAGGCCTCGACGAGCAGCCGCCCGTTGTGCGCCAGGTTCTTCTCGGCCGCCTCCCTGTCATAGGTGAAGGAGCCGCTCCGGGCCCCGGTCACGCGGTCGTCCATCCGCATGCGCTCCGTCAGCTCGTCCTCCAGCCCGCCAATGCCGCGGTGCTTGGCCTTGACGGCCTCCCGCGAGCACTCGGGCGTCCTCTCCCACTCGCCGAGCCACTCGCGGATGGCCTTGGACACCTCCCCGCGGTAGTCGTAGCTGTACGCCTCCAGCTTCGCGAGGAAGATGTCGCTGTTCTCCTTGTAATAGTCGCGCTCCCTGCGGAGCTCCTCCACCTGCCTCCGGAGCTCCTCTAGCCCCAGAGCCCGCAGCTCGTCGCCCGTCTCTCCCATTGTTCCAATGCTGTTAAATACATCTCCTCCTCAACCTCGTCGGGGAGGTCGTCGGCGCCGCCCTTGTCGAGGAACCTCGCCAAGTCGATGTCGTCGTAGAGCTCGTCCATGTCCTGATGATTGGGGGACTTTTTAAAAAAAAAAAATAACAAAGAGCGCCGCCGGGGCCGATTTGGCGACCCCGGCGGCGACTGTCCCATGACTGCGCGCCCATGCGCGGCGCTATTTTTTATACTTATTTCTGACGCCCTCATGCCCGTCCATGGCGATGGCGAAGAACACCACCGACCACGCCATCAGCGCCGCCGAGAGTATCCACTCGGCGAAGCCCATCACGCCGTCGGGGCGGGTTGCCCACACGAACACCGGCGAGAGGAAGAACATGGCCACAGAGGCGGCCATGAGGATGACGTCCACCGCCATCCAGATTCTGTCTGTAAGTCTCATATTTATTGTCTATAATTATGTCGGCGGCGCCCGCTTGACAGGCGCCGCCGACGGCTTATGTTACGCGAGGATGGCGTCGAGCTCATCCTCGATGTCTATGTCCTTCGCCTCCTTGATGGCGAAGAACACCCTTTTCAAGCGCCTTAGGGCGCGGCACTTGCACGAGTAGCTCTGCGCCGGGCTCTCCAGCCCGACGTGGAACATCTCATCGATAGCCTGCGCGGCTATCTCGATGTCGTCGATGGCGTCGTACTTGACGACGGCATCGATATGCAAGGCCGACACCATGTCGGCCAGGTCCTCCAACGCCCTCTTGACCTGCTTACAGTCGATGAGCAGGTCAATGGTCTTGTTGTCGGCGATGGCCGACACCGAGCGCCGAATGGCGCTGAGAATCTCGTTGTTCATGGTCTTTTTTCTTAAAAATTCGTGGCGAGCCCCCAAGTCGTAGTCATTGGGGGCTTAGTAAACAACAGGCCCCCGGCTCCGCCGCCACTTGGCGGGGCCGGGGGCCTCGACGTCTCATCCCGCGCCCGCCGCCTGACGCCGAAACGGCGGCGAGCCCCTCCGCCTAGCGCTTCGCGGCCTCGCGGACTATGCCGCAGACGCCGTAGCCGAAGCCGCCCAGGCAGAGGGCGAGAATCACCATTCCTATCATTTTCTTTGTTGTTATCCCACGGCGATGTCACCGTGGTGGTGTTATTACTGTTAACCAGGATGGCGCGGGGCGGGCGGGGGAGATTGCCGCCCCCGCCCGCCGCCGCCACCCTGGCCATTGTCTTCCAAGCTGTTGGGATGGGCGTCGCCCGACGACCGGAGCCGCCGGGCGACGCCCACCCCCATTACCGTACGAACCCCGGGACGGACTGAATCCGCCCCTCGACGCGTACGGTGTCGGGATGCCCCGTGGCGGGCGCCACGAGGTCCGAGCGGCGTCCCGCCATGGCGGAGAGCACCATGGCGGAGACAATGTACAGGACGCCCTCCTGCGGGTCGGGCAGACCCTCGGCCTCGCCGTACACGACGGAGGCCACGCCGTCCTCGTCGAAGGACGAGAACGACGAGGAAACGCGGGCGACGACGCCCGAAGGCGGGAACTCAGTCCCGTCGTTGAGCCGCACGGCGTGCGGCGTAAGGTTTACAAACTTCATATTGTTAAGTTGATTTTTTTAATTTGAGCGCCGGTGAAAGCGACGCCGCCGCGGCCGCGCCCATGCGCCGCGCCGACGTCCGCCGGCCCCTCCGTCGGCGAATCGTAGTGATTGAGGGGCTGCCGAAAACGTCCGCCGCGCGGCGCCGGGCTCTGTCGAGTCCCGTGCGCCGCGCGGCGCACGCCGAGTGTCGGTCAGGCGGCGGCCTGACCGACACTCGCTTTGTGATCTTTATATTTGCGTTCACACATGATTGCTTCATTTGATTTTTTAATTCTCTTTTGAAGCTCTTCAAACTCAAAAGCTCTGAGTCGAAGATGTGACAGGGCCCTCTTCAGTTCGCCCCCTATCCTGGGGGCTCTGTAGTATGTCTCAAATTCAAAAGTAGTATCTATGAGATACTGCACCCTTCTCGGGTCGCAATACCTCAGCTTTCGCTTCTGCACTTTTCTCGTCCACAAAGTACACGAGAGTTGGTACCTTATGGACTTCAGTAGATTGCCACAAATCCCATAGACTGGGGCTGTGGCAATGTAGTTTGCGACCCATCTCATGAGGCCTACCTCTTTGGAGGTAAGCCTCATATTGTTCCTTTCTTTCTTTATTGTACAGAACATCTCATCGTTGTTTGAGGCGTCAGGCGGCGGAGCTCTAGCTCCGCCGCCTGACGCCTTGGTTTATTTTCTTAGCTGGGACTCAATCAGCCAGGCGGCATCGCCCAGCCAATGTCCCCACATATCTTTTTCTTGTTCATTGAGCGCCGCATAGGCGACGTTCAATTCTGCTTTTAGTTGCTCGATGGCCCGCTTCCTGGCTTGCTCCGTAATGTTGTCCATGATACTTGTTTTGTAAGTCCGCGCCCGACCCACGTTTCCATGCGGGTCGGGCGCAGACTCTGTTTGTTAATTCTTCTTCCTATTTTTCTCGATTAGGTCGCTAATATCGACCATTTCGTCCTTGCTGAACTTTCGCTCAGCACCCATGAGGACTATCGCATAGCGCTGGTCCTCATGGGCTATGCATCTGGCGTTGAGGACTTGACTCAGGCTCGCCGTCTTCTTCTTCTCGACGACGAGCCTGCATATGGCTACGCCGTCCTCATTTAAGCCATAGACTATGCTATAGCCATTGTTGGTTCCTTCTACTTCACTGACAGCTTCACAGCCGAGGCTGTCTAGAAAATCGACGACGGTCGTAAATACGCCGTCGCTTTCATACTCTTTTTTCATAACTTCTTTTTCTTTTTGTTATACTTCCGTTTTTTTTGCTGAAAGCTCCGAGTCCCGAAGTCCCCGAAACTTTCAATATCCAACAAATAGGTGGGGGCGGCCAGTGTTGCACTGGAAATACTACCCTGGCCATTGAGGCTTGGGTTTTTAGTCTTGCTTGGCCATTGAGGCACGGGTCATCGACCTGCTGAATCCTAATGATTGGGGCTCTGGGTAAACTGTCAGAAAGACGTATTCATTGGGCTCTCAAATCTTTTAGCCTAGTCATTGAGGCTCCGATTTAAACCATAGTCGTTGAGGCGCCGTTTGTCAGCCTAGTCATTGAGAGTCCATTTCAAAAAGAGAGAGAGAGAGAGGATGGGTCCTCGCCCCCCCCGCCTCCCTCCATCTCTCTCTCTCTCTCTCTTTCATAGGAAAAAGAAAAGGGGGAGCCGGATTTCTCCGGCTCCCCCTTTTCTTACCAGTCAAATGTGACTGCGCCATCGCCAATCTGCCCGTTACTGGGCAGAAAGGCCACAGCAAAGCCTTCTTCCCAGTGCGGGAAGCACTGGGAGGCTTTGAAGTCATCTAAGTCGAATTCGGCACCGTGTGCCGCTACAACGCGGCACACGGTGAGCCCTTGGGCGTTCCCGCCCAAAAGAATCGTCGACCCCTTGTGCGACCTGACGATCTTTATAAGCTCAACATCGTTGAGCTTTAAGAACTCTTTCACAGAAATCACTTCGTCGTTCATAATTCAATAATAAAATAAAACAAATATGAATTCTGAGAGGATTGCGCAAAAGCCCCGCGGGGCCAATACCCAATCCTCTCTTGTACTGGGTGGGGGGGGCCAGTGTACCCTCCGCGCCCGTCGACAAGAAAAAAAAATGGGAAAAATTTTCCGGGAGGTGGCGGGTCGAGCCAGGACGTCGGCGGGGCCATTGCCGGTACGCCCGGAATGATTATATTTGCGTCGCCGCCCGCTCAAACACGCGTGAACGCACGAGCGGACCCCCTTGGCGCGTCTGGGAGGCTCCGAGGGCAGAAGTCGGGTCAGGGACCGCCACATAGGCGGGTACTGCGAGCTGGGACCCCGATAGCGGCGAAAAGGTCCATGATTCAAGTACTGTGGTATGCCACTGCGGCGTGTTCAGAGAACAGTTGGCATCCGGACGGCGCCTGGGACGACGCCGGACAAGGGGAGGCGGGGCGACACTGGATTGTCGCGCGCGAGCAAGCGACCGTTTGACCGCCCACAGCGCGAGAACATGGATGACGGCGCGGCCCATGGCGGCCGGTCAGCCTGCCGACGACCCTCGGCACGGCATCGATAGGAGCCCTGAACGCGCCACCCGCGGACGAGCGGCGCTGGCCCGCGTTTCAGAGCGTCTTACTGGGAATGCTGTGCCGGGGGGGTAAGGGGAGCGAAGCGAACCGAGGGGGGGCGGCGAACCGACGGAGAGAACAGCGCGCGGCGTGCCCGTGCGGGTCCCGCCTTTTCATGCCCCGGGCGGGGGCGTTTCCAGATTATTTTTCCTTATATTCGCGTATGCGGCGGAACAAAGCCCGCCGCTCTGGTTGCCATGGGAGAGAGGAGCGAGTATGATGACGAGCCGGCGTACTGGTGCCGACGGTGCGGGAGCCTGCGCGTCATGGACGGCGGCGGCTCGTGGGACTACTGCGGCGAGTGCGGCTCGACGGACATAGCCGTCGGCGGCATCGAGGAGTGGGAGGCCGAGTGGGGGCGGCGCGGGGAGTGACCCCGGCCGGGCCCGACAAGGTGCTGAGGGTGGAGGTCCCCAAGGGGGGGCTCCGCGCGGCGTGGCTCCAAGGGACGTGGCTGAGCTTCGCGCGCCCACTCCTGGGCCTGCGCGGCCGCGAGGGCGACGCCGCAGAGTACCTGCTGGCGCGCGGCGTCGCCGCCCTCGCGCCGGGCGACCGCGCGGCCATGTGCCGCTCCATGGGCGTCACCCGGGGCCACCTGCGCAAGATACTCGCGGGCCTCCGCCGCAAGGGCTTCCTGGAGGGCGACAGGGTGAGCCGCCGCTACGTGCCCGAGGGGCGCGGCGACGGCCACTTCCGGCTCATGATAGACTTCGTGGAGCATGATTGACAACGCGGCGGTGGTGGGGCGCGTCGCCGAGGCGGCGGGCGTGGGGCGCGGCGACGCCCGCAAGGCGATGTCGGCGTGGTGGGCCGTGGCGTGGGGCCTGATGTTCGACACGAGGTGGGCGCCGCACGACGGCTCGGCCAAGGCGTCGGTGGCGCTCCCCGGCGTCGGGAGGCTGTGGAGCGCCGGGCGCGACAAGTTCGCCACGGCGAACGTCGAGAGGCGCCGCGCCAACAGGATGAAACGTAAAGACAAGACAGCATATGATGGAGATAAAGAGGGTGAGGCTGCGGTTCGACAGCGTGATGACGACCGCGGAGACGTACGAGGATGACGAGGTTGTCGGCGGCGTGGCGCTGCCGAGGAGAGGGTGCCTGAAGGAGGTGCAGAGGGTCCTCGGCGTGGGGCCCTCCGTCAAGGACGTCAAGGAGGGCGACATGGTGAAGATAGACCTGTCGCGCTACGCCAAGGTGAGGCACGAGAAGAGGCAGCTGTCGCGCGACGAGCGCTTCAGCGACGTCGACACTGAGGACGCCGCCACGGTGTACTACGAGCCCAAGGTGGAGACCGTCGGCGGCGGGCGAGTCCTGCTCCTCTACGAGAGGGACGTGGACTTCATCGTCGAGGAGTACGAGGAGAGGGCGCCGTCGCGCCTCATAGTCCCGGCCGGGCCGAGGCTCGTGACGGCGTGACCGGCGCGGGGGCCCTTCCGCCCCCGCCTTTTTTTTTCACACAACGCAAGACACGCCATGAACCTGTTCAAGTTCGACTCGTACCGTGTGGCCGTCTCCGAGGAGGCGCTGCTGCTGAAGCCCTTCCGCGCCGTGTGGGACGCGGACAAGGCCGAGGGCAAGCCCATGGCCCTGCAGGAGCTGGGCTACGTGTACTTCATGTGCGACCCGCGCAGCGACTACATGGGCGTCTCCTCGGAGGAGGAGCGCTCGCGCGCCGTCGTCGAGGGCGAGGGCCTCCCCCGGGGGTGGAGGCCCTCGGCCAAGGTCAAGGCGGCCATGGAGTTCTACCGCGGCTTCAAGCCCGCCTCGGCCGTCATGCTGGAGGGCATCCGCGAGGCCGTGGGCCGCCAGATGGAGTACCTCCGCAACTTCGACCTGGAGAAGACCGACGCCGCGGGCAGGCCCGTGTACACCCTGGCGGCGCTGACCACCGCCCTGGACAAGCTGCTGTCGCTCATCCCCAAGATGCGCGACGTGGAGCGCGCCATGAGCAGCGACATGGCCGAGGCCGGCCGCATGAGGGGCGGCGGCGACAAGACGGTCTTCGAGGACGACCTTGACACTTAGCTCGTGGAGGCGATGAACGACCGGCAGACGCCGGTGACCGAGGAGCTGCTCCGCTCCTACCCGGAGGCCGTGGCGGAGGGTCTCCGCGAGGCCATGTCGTCGATACCCTACGTGCGCAACCTCGTCTCGGCCCGGCGGCGCCGCGCGCGCGACATGCCCCGCGACGGCAGGGGGCGCGTGGTGGTCGACTTCGCCGACCCGCACATCCTGGAGGGCATGGACTACTTCCGCCCCGCCGCCATCCACTACGAGCGCACGGGGCGATACACCGACCTGAAGGTCAACGCCAACCCGAACAGCGACTACGGGCGCTGGGTGCGCGAGGAGCGGCGGCGGTGCTGGGAGGGGTACGTGCGCGAGAGCGACGGCGAGTGGGTGACGGGCTACCTGTACTGGTACCTCAACTACTGCCCCATCATGCTCACCAGGGTCGGCGAGGACGGCGTGGCGAACCGCGTCGAGGGGTTCCCCCGCGTGTGGGACGGCGTGTACCTGCGCTTCCACTACCTGGAGCGGGCGCGGCTGCGTGGGAGCCACGCCATAGAGCTGGCTCGGCGCGGCTGCGGCAAGTCGTTCAGCCTGGCCGCCATCATGAGCCACAACTTCGTCCTCGGCAAGAACGAGGTGGCGCACAAGCGCGTCATGACGATACTCACCGCCTACCAGAACGAGTACCTGAGCGGCAAGGACGGCACGCTGTCGAAGTTCGTGCCCATGATAGACTTCACGGCCCGCGAGACGCAGTTCCCGCGGCGGCGCCTGGTGAGCGCCCAGCAGAAGATGCAGTGGGTCATGGGCTACCGCGACATGGACACGGGGACCGACCGCGGCAGCCTCAACCAGGTCATCGGCGTGTCGAGCAAGGACGACGAGGCGAAGCTGCGCGGCAAGCGCGGCGACATCCTCATAGAGGAGATGGGGTCGTTCCCCAAGCTCCTGTCCATATACAACACCATCCGCTACGGCGTCGAGGAGGGTGACAAGGCCTTCGGCTTCATATACCTCGTCGGGACGGCCAACGAGGACGCCTCGGACTTCTCGTCGGCCAAGACCCTGCTGTACAGCCCCCGGGCGCACAACATCCTGGAGGTCGAGAACGTCTACGACAAGGCGGGCCAGGGCAAGCCGACGTTCGGCTACTTCTTCCCGTCGTACGTGAGCCGCCTCGGGTGCATGGACGCCGACGGCAACAGCGACGTCGTGAAGGCCCTGCTCCAGATACTCTCCAAGCGCGAGGAGGCCAAGTGGTCGTCCGACCCGAGCACCCTCCTGCGCGTCATAGCCGAGATGCCCATCACCCCCGCCGAGGCCATCGTCAAGGCCGGGTCGAACCTCTTCCCTGCGGCGCAGCTCGCCGAGCGCCTGTCCCAGATAGACGCCGACCCGCGCTTCTACGACGGCGTGCTGACGGGCGAGGTGGCCCTGCGCGGCGGCGAGGCCGTCTTCCGCCCGACGGCGGCGCGCCCCGTGCGTGAGTTCCCCCACGAGGACAACAGGATGGAGGGCGCCGTGGAGATATACGAGACGCCCGTCAAGGGGCCGGACGGCAAGCCCGCCGCCGGGCGGTACATAGCGGGCCTGGACCCCTACGACGACGACGCGAGCCACACGACGTCGCTCGGCTCGCTCTTCGTCCTCGACCTGCTGACCGACCGGATAGTGTGCGAGTACACGGGCCGCCCCGCCTTCGCCGACGAGATGTACGAGACCGTGCGCCGCGTGTGCCTGTACTACAGGGCCCGGCTGAACTACGAGAACAACAAGAAGGGCCTCTTCGCCTACTTCCAGCGGACGCACTGCGTGCACCTCCTCACCGAGACCTTGGACATCCTCCGTGACAAGATGCTCGTCAAGGAGCGCGGGTACGGCAACAAGGCCTGCGGGACCAACGCCACCGCCCCCGTCAACCAGTACGCCCGGGCGCGCCTCCGCGAGTGGCTCCTGGCCCCCGCCGCCGTGCCGTCCCCCGACGGCGACGGCTCGACCGTGGACGTGCCGCGCCTGTACACGCTCCGCCAGAGGGCCCTCATCCAGGAGCTCATGTCGTGGAACTCGGAGGGCAACTTCGACCGCGTGAGCGCCATGGGCATGCTGATGCTCCTGCGCGAGGACTGCCTGGCGCGGTGCGGCGGCGACGCGTCGCGCCTGTCCGAGCGCCGGGGGCAGTTCGACGGGGACCCGTTCCTGCGCCGCTACGAGGGCCGCCTGGAGGAGCTGGGGCGTTACCGGCCTCGGTAACGCCGCGGCGGCGCGCGCCCGGAAGAGCTATATTCGCCACCCAAAAGACATTGCCATGACGGACGTCGACGAGAGGGACGCCGGGGCGCGCTCATTCCCGCCCCAGAGGCTGCCGTACTCCAGGAAGGGGGAGCGGTGGCGGCGCGAGTGCGTGGACTGGGCGGCCCGCCGCGTGACGGGCGACGGCGGCCCGGCGCGCAAGTCCGCCGCCCGCAAGGCCGTGAACCGCGACCTCGTGGCCGGCCGCGTGCGCCTCGACGACATGCGGCGCGTCGTGGCGCCCGACCTGCGCAACATAGGCTTCCGCCCGGAGGACATCCAGCACTACCCCATCATCAACCCCAAGATAAACCTCCTCGTCGGCGAGGAGCGCAAGCGCGTCTTCGAGCACCGCGTGGTGGTGACGAACCCCAACGGCGTGAGCGAGGTCGAGCGCGCCCGCAGGGACGAGGTGCGCCGCCGCTACGAGGAGTACCTCGGCGGCCCGGCGTCGGCGGGGGGTGGCGACGACGAGGCGCACATGGCGCGCGTCAACGAGTTCATGGCCTTCGAGTGGCAGGACGCCCGCGAGAGGCGCGCCAACGCCCTCCTTGACCACTACGCCAAGGAGCAGAACTTCGACATGTCGTTCAACTCGGGGTTCCACGACGCCATCGTCTACGGCGAGGAGATGTACATATGCGACATCGTTGGCGGCGAGCCGCTGCTGACGCGCTTGGACCCCATGTGCGTCCACGCCTTCCGCCGCGGCGACGGGTGCCGCCTGGAGGACGCCGACGTCGTTGTCATAGAGTCCTACTGGTCGCCCGGCAAGGTCACCGACTGGTACCACGGCGCCCTCTCGGCCGACGACCTGCGCCGCCTCGACTCCCTGACGAGGGGCTCGGGCGACGGCGAGGAGGACGCCCGCGAGGCGTGGATGGAGCGCCTGTACGCCCCGCGCCCCGACGCCGAGGGCGTGGACTGGGCCGCGGGCGGCGCTGGCGGCGGCGAGGCCGTCGACGCCCAGGGCAACGTGCGCGTGCTGCGCGTCTTCTGGAGGAGCCGCAAGAAGATACTGAGGGTCAAGGGCTACGACCCGGTGACGGGCGAGACGACGACCGAGATATACCCCGAGGGGCACAGGATTGACAAGACCCTCGGCGAGGAGGCCGAGGAGCTGTGGGTCAACGAGGCGTGGGAGGGGACCCTCATAGGCGCGGACATATACGTCGACATCCGCCCCCGGCGGGTGCAGTACGGGAGCATGGGCAACCCCAGCCGGTGCCACTTCGGCATCATAGGCACCATGTACTCCTTCGACGGGCGCGCCCCGTTCAGCCTCGTGGACATGATGAAGCCCTACAACTACCTGTACGACATCATCCACGACCGCCTCAACAAGCTCATCGCCCGGAGCTGGGGCGCCATCCTCCGCCTTGACCTGGCGCAGGTCCCGGCGGGGTGGGACCTGGAAAAGTGGATGTACTTCGCCCGCGAGAGCGGCGTGGCCGTGACGGACTCCTTCAAGGAGGGCCTGAACGGCGCGGCGGCCGGCAAGCTGGCGGGGGGCATGAACAACAACACGAGCGGCGTCATCAACCTCAACGACTCCGCCTCCATAGCCCAGGACATCCAGCTCCTGCAGTTCATACAGCAGGAGATGGCCTCCGTCGTGGGCATCTCGGCCCAGAGGGAGGGCGCCATAGACAACCGCGAGACCGTCGGCGGCGTGGAGCGCGCCACCGTCCAGTCGTCGCACATCACGGAGTGGCTCTTCTCGATGCACAACGACACCAAGAAGCGCGTCTGCGAGTGCTTCCTGGAGACGGCCAAGGCGGCCATGCGCGGCGGCGGCCTTAAGTTCCGCCACCTGCTCGGCGACGGGTCCATGGCCCTCGTGGAGGTCGGCGGCGACGAGTTCGCCGAGTGCGACTACGGCCTCGTCGTCGACTACGGCAACGACGCCCAGCGCCTGCGGCAGGGCATCGAGACCCTCGCCCAGGCGGCGCTCCAGAACCAGACGCTGAGCTTCTCGACAATCATGAAGCTCTACAACAGCGGCTCCCTGGCCGAGAAGCAGCGCCTCGTGGAGAAGGCCGAGCGCGACGCCATGGCCGCCCAGCAGCAGCAGGCGCAGCGGGAGCTCCAGGCGCGGCAGGCCGAGATGGAGGAGGCGCGGGAGGCGGAGCGCGCCAAGGCGGAGAGCGAGGAGCGCATGAGGCGGCTCGACGCCGAGACCCGCGTCCGCGTGGCCGAGATAGAGGCCCGGGCGCGCGTGGACGCCGCGGCGGCGCAGGCCATGTACCGCAACGACGACGCCGAGGCCGCCGAGCGGCGGCGGCAGTTCGACGAGCGCATGGAGCTCGACCGGCGCAAGCTCGACGAGGCGCGGCGCAAGGCCGAGGCCGACGAGAGGGCGCGCGACAGGGACCGCGACGCCAAGGCGGAGCAGGCCCGGCGCGACAGCCGCGACAGGATGACGATGGAGGCGCTCAGGCTCGGGCAGCAGGAGCGCCTCGCAAAGAGGAGGGACACGGATGGCTAGGACATTCAGGGAGATAAGGGCGCAGCAGCCCGCGCCGAAGGGCAAGGACGTCATGTGGCTCCGTCCCACGGACGGGGGGTTCAACATCCTGGCGTGGAAGCCGGAGACCGAGGAGTGGGCGCCCATGGAGAGCGTCACGAAGTGGGGCGACATAGAGGGCGCGCCGGGCCCCCTGGCCGACGAGGCGTCGCTGGGGGAGTACGTGCGCGGCATAGTGTCCGGCGCCGGCATAGCCGACGAGGTGGGCTTCAGCTACGGCGGCTCGGCGGAGGCCATAGCGTCGCTGCCGCGGACGCTGACACGGACCGTCGGCGGCGAGGAGGTGGCGCTGCCGAGCGTCGACGCCGCCCTGGAGGCCATCATAGCCAAGGTGTGGTACTCGCCCATGACCCTCTCGCTCACGGGCGCGGCGGGCGGCGCCGTCAAGGTGGGCGACGCCATCCCGGCGTTCAAGGCCTCGTGCTCGGCCTCGTCGGCCCCCGCCGACGCCGAGCTGACGCTGCGGGCGTGGGGCGAGGTGAAAGTGAGGACGGGCGAGGCGTCGTTCACGTACAACGTCCCGGGTCTCGCCGCCTCGGAGCGCAAGGCCTACACCGTGCAGCTCACCGCCACGGGCACGGACAGCGACGGCAAGCCGCAGAGCGTCGCGCCCAAGAGCATAACGTGGTCGGCGTGGTGGCCGGCCCTCTACTGGCGCACGGCGTCGTACTCCGAGCCGTCGTCCATCCCCGCGGGGGCCTCGGCGCTGCTCCTCTCCAAGACGTCGGGCCTGGGCAAGGTCTTCGACTTCGACGCGACGGCGGGCTACTACGTGGCGCTGCCCAAGGGCGTGGAGCTCACCGACTTCGGGCAGATGCAGGGCATGAACGACTGGGGCCAGCACGCCACCAAGGTCGCCGCGACGTGGCGGAACGGCGACGTGTCCAAGGAGTACGTCATATGGTGCTGGGACCAGAAGTTCACCGCCGGGACGACGGCCCAGGAGGTGCGGCTCCACGGCATAAACACGACATTATAGCATGGCCAACAGGACAGACGTGAGCAAGACCCTGGCGTGGAACCAGGTCATAAACAACTCGAACGGCCACGCGAGCCTCGACTACCACTACGGCCCCTACGACTCCATCGACGACGTGCCGGAGGCCATGCGCGTCACCGGCTTCACGTGCGCCGTCATGGAGGGCGGGCGCCCGGCCGAGTGGTGGTGGACGGGCTCGGCGTGGGAGCGCAAGGGCGTGCCGAACGACGTCTACGTGCGCTACCGCGGCGTGGCGGAGTCCCTCGACGCATTGGACTCGACGGAGGCCGAGGCGGGCGACATGTACATAGTGCCCGTCACGGGCGCCGGCGGGCAGGTCGAGGAGTACCGCGAGTACATCCGCGCCGAGGGCCGGTGGGAGCTCCTCGGCACGCGCACGGCGGGCGTGAGCGGCTCGCTGACCGTCGAGGGCGCCGGCGACGCCTTCACGGTGACGGACAAGGGCGTCCGGGCGTCGTCGTACAACGGCACGCAGAACGTGACGCTCGACATGGGCCGGTTCTCCAAGGACGGCCACGACCACGACGCGAGGTACTACACCGAGGCCGAGGTGGACGCCATGCTCGCCGGGGTCTACACCAAGGAGGAGGTCGACGCCAAATGCGCGGACTACTTCCCCGGGTCAGCG
>CAYZUH010000038.1:0-15408 GCA_964481855.1 uncultured Marinilabiliaceae bacterium | reverse complement strand
GACCTGGTCGTCGTAGTTGACCCTGGGTTGCGGCATGGTGTCGACCGCGGCGTCTCTCACAGGCCGGTCTATCGGCAGGGTCACGACCTGGTCGTCGTAGTTGACCCTGGGTTGCGGCATGGTGTCGACCGCGGCGTCTTTCACAGGCCGGTCTATCGGCAGGGTCACGACCTGGTCGTCGTAGCTGACATCGGCGGCGTCTGCCGCCTCCGGGAGCGGGAACGACCCGTCGGCATGAGAAGCATAGCGCGAAAGGCAACGCTCCATGGCCGCCGCGGCCCGGCGCTTGCCAGCCACTATCCCACCGTCGCCCGCCTTGGCGGCGGCTTGCGAGACCAAGGTTGAGGCCTGAGCGTAGAGGTCGGCCAGCTCCGACTTGTCGTATCCCCTAATGGCCGGCGACAGCCGACGGTAGGCGCCGTCGAGCGCGGCAATCTTTGCATCGTACGCCTTGACGGCGAGTTCCCCCGCCGCCCGACGAAGCCGCCGAGCCATCGCCTGCCCGCCGGCGGCAGAGTCTGCGCGGGCCTCGATGCGCTCCGCCTCCATAGACAGAATCTGCGTCCACGCCAGGAGGCTGTCCTGCTCGACGACCGCCGAACGCTCGCCGGGCGTGAGGATGTCCAAGATAGCCTCGTCCTCATTGGCTCGCGCCTCGCTGAAGAAGAGGGGCGAGAAAGAGGAGAAATCTGCCGGGACGAGACTGACCATCTCGTTTTTCTCCTTTGCCGCCCTGCCAACCTCAATCTTGCACAGGGGGACGTAGCGGCCTTTCGCGATAAGCTCCTCCAGGGTCCTCAGCTCCGCATTGCGCGCGGCCTCCGTCTTGTCCGCCACCTCGTCGTCCAGGGCGTATATGCTCCTCTCTGTCTGGAGCAGCTCCTGCAACTTGGCGTTGCGCTCAATGCCCGAAGTGAGACTCATGAACTCCTTGCGTTGCGCCGCCATGACCTTGACCACGCTGTCTTTCTCGGCGGCGGCGGCCAGGGCGAGACGATATGCCCCGGCCGCCTGCTTGCTGCGGAAGTGCTCCCACTGCGAGTAGGTGAGCGTGTCGCACACGGCAAGACGGAACGCGTCTGCCCTCCGCGACGCCGTTTTGCCCCCCCCACTCGCCCTTGCCGACTGCCGCGTGGCCGCTGTCGGCGACGACGCCGACGCATCGACGGGCAACGAGAGCGCCTCACGGATTTGGTCGGTTGTCTGCGCCATGCTCCGGATTACGCCGCCGTCCCAAACAATTTGGTAGACGACGACGGAGTCCGAGCCGGAAGTCTCCCTGTTGGAGGCGAACCATGCCCTGTGGGCAAAGTCGTCGGGCGCGAACAAATAGTCGTCATATGGCGAATTGAACGGCACCCCCATGTTGACAGGCGCAGAAAAACGGCGCGCCTCGGAGTCGTAGGAGGACATGTATATGTCGTAGCCGCCCATGCCCCCCGGCCTGTTCGACGAGAAGTAGAGCGTCTGCCCGTCGGTCAGCAGGAACGGCGTGCGGTCGTCCGACGGCTCGTCGGCCTCGACGCCGGCAATCCGCGTCATCTCGCCCCACCCGCCTATGAGCTTCTCCATTGTCATGAGCTTGTCGCGCCCCGAATCGTCGGCTATGGAGAAATAGGCGGCGTCGGCGCGCTCGGTCATATACATTATGCCCTGAGGGTCGATGTCGCTTTGGAAGAAACGGCTGTTGCGGCATACGAGGCCAGCCTCTTTGGAGACCCCATAGGCGGAGAGGACATCATCATTTGCCAACTTCGTCTTGGTCAGCACTTTGACATTGAAAATCTTACCCGCAATCTGCATCGCCGCCGCGCACTCCCGGTCGTAGAGCCTGGCGTCGCCGGCCATGGCCTCGTCTTTCGCCGTCGGCAAGAAGCGCGCAAAGGCCTCCCTCGCCTGCTCATATTCGCACGTCAGCTGATAGGCCCTCCCCAAATAGAAATTGGACTCTGCCTTCATGAAATTGCGCGTCTGAGCCACCCTCAGCCGGCGGATGGCGTCTGCCAAGTCCCTCCCCGACATGACGGACGACGCTCCGAGATAGAAGTTGACCTTGGGGTCGCGCTCGTTGTCGGCCACGACGGAGGCCAGGCCGTCTCTCGCCTCGGCATACCGCCCCTCGGCGAACAGGCCGATGGAGCGAGCCACGACCTCCTGCCGCGTCTGCGCCGACATGGACGCCGTGGCAACAAGGAGCAGCAAGGAAAGGCAGAGAATTGGCGTTTTCATTTTTGTTCTCTCTCTCTTATTCACTCGTAGGACAAATGCGTAAGCACACGGCGGTAGACCGTGAGAATCCGGGACTTGGAGACGAAGCCTACAAACCTCCGATGGTCGACGACGGGCAGGCACCAAGCCCCCGTAGTCTCAAACTTGTTCATGACGCTCTCCATGCTCTCGTCGGTGGCGATGAACGCCGGGGGGACCACCATCACCTCGCGGACCATCATGGAGCCATACTTGTCGCGGTCGAACATGATGGAGCGTATGTCGTTGAGAAGCACAACCCCTATCAGCTCCCCCTTGCCGTTCACGACAGGGAAGATGTTCCTGTCGGATTGCGCTATGAGCCGCACGAGGTCGCCGAGCGTGGCGTCTCCGCGGACGGACGCCACACCCGCCTCAATGACCTTGTCGAGGTGCATGAGGGTGAGCACCGTCTTGTCTTTCTGATGCGTCAGCAACTCGCCCTTGTCGGCCAACGGCTTGGTGTAGATGCTCTGCGGCTCGAAGCACGACATCGTGACGTGGCCCAGCGTGGCCGCAATCATCAGCGGGAAGAGCAGACAGTATCCGTTCGTTATCTCGGCAATGAGGAAAATGGCGGTCAGCGGAGCGTGCATGACGCCCGCCATGACGCCCGCCATGCCGACAAGCGTGAAGTTGGTGACCGGCAGTCCGAAGCCGAACATGAGATTGAGCCCCTCGGCGAAGAAGAACCCGGTCACGGCCCCCATGAACAGCGACGGCGCAAACGTGCCGCCCACGCCGCCCGCCCCCGTCGTCGCGGCCGTCGCCACGGTCTTGAGGAGCATTATCAGCCCGGCGTAGCAAAGGACGCACAGGCGCGAGTCGCCAAGGAGCGCCACGAGCGGCGACTCGCGCATGGTCTCGCGCGAATTGCCCTGCAACAGCTGGCTAATGGTCTCGTAGCCCTCGCCATAGAGCGGCGGTAGGAAGAAAATTAAGACACCCAGGACCGAACTCCCGACGACCCACTTGACCCACGGGTTGCGAATCTTGCCCATCAGCCCCTCCGTGCGCCACATTGTCCGGGCAAAGAGCAGAGCCACAAGCCCGGAGAACACGCCCAGGAGGCAGTAGAACGGTATGTTGCCGAGCGCGAACTCGCTGATGTTGCTCATGGGGAACTCCACGTCGCGCCCCATGAACCAATAGGTGACCGCCGTCGAGACAACCGCCGTCACCATGAGCGGCACCATGGAGGCCATGGTCAGGTTGAGCATCAGAATCTCCAAGGTGAAGACGACCCCCGCCATGGGAGCCTTGAAGACGCCGGCAATCCCCCCCGCGGCACCGCACGCCATGAGGAGCGTCACGGTCTTGTAGTCGAGCTTGAACAGCTTGGCGATGTTGCTGCCTATGCCCGCCCCCGTGAGGGCAATAGGGGCCTCGGCCCCCACCGACCCGCCAAAACCGATGGTGAACGAGCTAGTCAGAATCGACGAGTAGACATGGTGGGGCGGCAAGGAACTGCCGGTCTGCGAGATGGCGTAGAGAATCTGCGTTATGCCGTGCCCGAGCTTGCCGCGTATGACGTAGCGGACAAGGAGCGCGGAGATGAGGATGCCGATGGCCGGGCTGACGAGAAAAAGCAGATTGAAATTGAGACCCGCAAAACCATCGACAAACGACTTGACAAAAGCCACAGCCTGCTTGAGGGCCACGGCGGCTAGGCCGCTGACGACGCCCACGACAAGGCTGAGCACGATGACGAAATAGCGCTGGCCAATCTTGCCCACCACCCAACGACTGGCATTGTCGGCCGAACGCTGGATGAGATTGAGAACCTTAGACATTTAACCCCCAAACAGATAACGCCGCCAGGCATCCCACAAAGCCGGACTGCCAGACAGCTAGAACCGCGCAAATATAGCCAACTTTGGACTTTAAGGCAACCAGGGGCGGCCGCGAATTGGGCCACTTTGACTAACTTAGCGACCGCATCAATTTCACTCTGACATGAAATTCCCGGTAGGCATACAGACGTTCGAGCATATACGCAAAGACGGCTACGCGTACGTTGACAAGACCGCCCTCGTCCACAAGCTGGCGAACAACGGCAAGGCGTATTTCCTCTGCCGCCCGCGGCGCTTCGGCAAGAGCCTCCTCGTCTCGACGCTGGAGGCGTATTTCAGTGGCCACCGAGACCTTTTCGAGGGCCTGGCAATGGAGGGGCTAGAGACTGCGTGGGACAAGCATATCGTCTTGCATCTCGACTTCGGCGACGGAGACTATACGCGCGTCACCAAGTTGGAGGAGCAGCTAGCCCTCTTCGTGACGAAGTGCAGGAGGGAACTAGAGATTGAGACCACGGCGTCGAGCCCAAACCTACAGTTCTCGGAGATTATCGAGGCGGCGCAGAAGATATACAACCGTGGCGTAGTCGTCCTCATCGACGAGTATGACAAGCCATTGCTCGACGTGCTTGGAGTTGACGCCAAGGTCACTGTGGACGGCAACGAACGCAGCCTGGAGGACTATAACCGCGCGATGCTCAAAGGCTTCTACGCCGTCCTCAAGGAGCAAGACCGCAACCTGCGCTTCGTCCTGCTGACGGGCGTGACCAAGTTCTCGCAGGTGAGCGTCTTCAGCGGGCTGAACAACCTCAACGACATCAGCATGGACGCCCGCTACGAGACCCTGTGCGGCATCACGCCCCGCGAGCTGGAGGAGGTCTTCGGGGCGGAGATGGACGACATGGCGGCGGAGAGGGGGTGGACCCCGGCGAGGCTACGCGACGAGATTCGCCGCCGCTACGACGGCAACCACTTCAGCGAGGCTATGACGGACGTCTACAACCCTTTCAGCCTCATCAAGGCCCTCGACAGCCGCGAGATAGAGGACCACTGGTTCAAGACCGGCACGCCCACCTACCTGGTCCGCCTCCTGCGGGGGAGCGGGGCGCACCTCGACGAGATGGTGGGCCGGCACTACTCCGTCGAGGAGTTCGAGGACTACCGCGCCGACATCGAGCGCCCCCCTGCCCATGATTTTCCAGAGCGGCTACCTCACAATCAAGGGCTACGACGAACCGACCGGCTCCTACAGGCTCGACCTGCCCAACGACGAGGTGCGCCGCGGCTTCACCCGCATGGTGGCCGACAGCCACTTCGGCCTCGACGAGTGAGCACCCACTCCTACCCACTTCCATTTTTTTCAGACTGAAGCAACAGACGCATAAGCACATTCCGCATTGGAGCATTTCAGAAAAGCCTGCCTGACGGCGATTGCGGCAATTCTCACCGTGGCATCGACACATGCCGACACGATGCCAAAGCGCGACACCCTCATCGTCGGTGGCACGGCGTGGGGTTCGGCGTCGTCCAACAAGTCGCTACGACCACTGCTGAGCTACAGCAACGAATGGGGGCGCTACACACAGTATGACCGTGGCGAGATTGCCGCCGGCGCATCCGTGGAGTATGCGCACAGGTTCAAGAACCCGAGCCTGCGCTTCAAGGCCGGGCTGACGGCCCAACTGTCTAGCGACAGCGAGAGGACTATGCTCCACGAGCTGTATGCCGATTTTGACCTGTGGATGCTCGGCGTCAAGATGGGCATGGAGAACTACACACCAATCGAGAGCAACACAAGCGTATCGGTCGGCTCATACCTCATGAGCAACAATGCGCGGAGCGTGCCGCGGGCTTGGGTCGGCATCCTCGACTATTGGTCTCTCCCCCTCGACAAGCTGCCCTGGACGCCAATGAAGAGAATGGGCGACCTGTTGCAGATTCGGGGCGGCGTGTCGTTCGGACTTCTCGACGACGAGGGACGCGGCGACGCTGTCGACGGCGCCCTGCTGCACGAGAAGTTCGCCTACGCCCGGATTGGGCTATTCGCCGTCAAGCCGTACGCCGGGCTATACCACAGCGTGGTCATGGGCGGCACCCTGCCCAACGGCGTCAAAATCCCTACCGACTTTTGGAACTCCTTTTTCGGGAGAAACGGCGACCCGGAGATTTTCGGGACACGATTCCTGGGCGAGACAACCAACGCGGCGGGGGCGCACCAGGGCCTGTGGGATTTCGGGCTGGACTTCTCGTGGGACGGCATGGACGGCAAACTATACTATCAGCGACCGTTCAGCGACGGCAAGACACTCAACCCGGCAAAGGGGGGCGTCAAGGACTTCTCTTGCGGCCTACTCCTGTCGTTCGCGACGACACGATTCGTCAAAGAGGCCGCACTAGAATACATGACTACCGAGTGGCAAGGCGGCGAGGGCTTCCCCGACCCATACATCCCCACGCAGTCGGGCAAGATGATGTACATCTACCCCGGACATTTCGACTCCGTCTCCATCCCCCACTTCAGGGAGACAGTCCTCCTGCCCGAAGACGTGGCGGAATGGGAGTCGAAGAACGGCGAGATTGCCGAATGGGACGGGATGAACCGCTTCCTCATGGACACGTACAACCATGGGGAGGAGTTCGGCGGGCGAATCCTCTACCTGTACAATTGGGCAGTCCCCCAAGGATGGACTCGCGGCGGGCTGTCGATGGGCACACCTCTCTTCCACAGCCGCCAGACAGTCCGGCAATACGCCCCGGCGGGGAGCATGGACTTCTCGCAAGCGTTTCCGAACGTGCGCGTCCGAGCCGTGAACATAGGCTTGCGAGGCGACATAGCCCCGGGACGCGTGGACTACGCCCTGCGCGTCACGATGTCTAGGAACTACGGCAACTACAGGGAAAAATATACGGGCGACGACCCCAGCAGCAGCTGGGTCTTGAAAGAGAACTACTTTTTCTCCTCACCGCACAACGAGACCTACACGAAACTCGACCTAAACTTCGAGCTGCACGGCGGATTTGGCCTCCAATCGCAACTAGCATACGATTTCGGGGGACTCTACCACAGCTTCTCGGCGCGCCTGGGCATTAGGTACAGGTTCGAGATTTAAACCTAAAACATAACAAACATTCCATGGGAACCCCAGTGCTAAGCATAATTGTGCCGTCATACAACATGGAGGCATATTTGCGCCGTTGCGTCTCCAGCGTGGTTGAGGCAGGGCAAGGCGAGAGAATAGAGCTACTAATCGTGAACGACGGGAGCACGGACGGCACATTGCGCATTGCGAAAGAGCTTGCCGCGGAGAGTCCGGGCGTGGTGGCGGTCATCGACAAGGGCAACGGCCACTACGGCTCGTGCGTCAATGCGGGCTTGCGCAAAGCCACAGGGCGCTACGTCAAAGTGCTCGACGCCGACGACACCGTGCTGACCGAGAACCTTGGCGCATTGCTGGACGCGATGGAGGCGATAGACTCCGACGTAGTGTGCGCCCCGCACTTCATTTTGGACAACGGCGTACACACTGAGACGTGGGGCCTGGACATCCCCCTTGGCAAGGTTCTCGACATAGACGACTTCTGGAACTCGCGGGCCGCGGCGGGCGGGTGGCATCAGCAGCTGTTCTACAGCCTAGAGCTGGTCCGGGACTACGAGCAGAAAGAGAACTGCCTCTACACGGACATGCAGTGGGCCTTCACGCCCATGATGCGCGCACGGTCAATATTCGGGTTCGACAAGCCGATATACGTGTACCACCGCGGACGCCCCGGACAGTCGATAGACGTCGAGGTGCACATTCGCAACTACAAGGACGAGCTGAGGGTTGACATGGCGCTGCTCGACGACTTCTCCAAAGGCGACTTCTCCACAGAGCAAATGAGGAAGCGGTGCGAGTTTATCATAGACAGGACCTTGAAGACGGACTACAAGCACTACCTCCTGCAAGCCCTTGGCGACGAGCAAGAACTTGCGGACTTCGACCGGGAGCTGCGCGAGAGGCATCCGCAATGGTATGAGCGGATGGCGACAGCCAGGCTCACCAAGCACTTCCCATACTACGCAATTGTCGGCAGATGGCGCGCCAACAGGTCCGCACTGACGGTAAGACTGGGCAGGGCTCTGTTCCGCGCCACACACAAGAGATAGCAGAGCAGGGGGAAACGCAATGCCAATTTCAGTTGTAATCAACACCTACAACGCCGAGGCGCACCTCGGCGACGTCCTCGACGCAGTGCGCGGCTTCGACGAGGTTGTCGTGTGCGACATGGAGAGCACCGACCGGACAACAGCCATTGCCAACAGCCGCGGATGCCGCGTCCTGACGTTCCCCAAGGGGAACTGCAAAAGCGCGGAGCCGGCGCGCACTTTCGCCATTCAGAGCGCAAAGTCGCCTTGGGTGCTGGTGGTCGATGCCGACGAGATTGTGCCTCCCGCCCTCAGGGATTTCCTCTACCACCACATATCGACCCCCGCCGCCGCCGCCGGCCTATACATCCCGCGGAAGAACTACCAATTCGGCCAATTTGTCCGCTCATCCTACCCGGACTACCAACTCCGCTTTTTCGTCCGAGAGGGGACAGAGTGGCCACCATACGTACACACATTCCCAAGCGTCAGGGGGCGGCTGGAGCATATCCCGAAAAACAGGACGGACCTGGCCCTAACCCACTACCCATCGTCGATGCGCCGGATTATGGAAAAAGCCAACGACTACTCCGACAACGAGGTGGACAAGCGACGCGGCAAGAGGGTCTCGGCAATGTCGTTGTTCTTTTCGCCCCTATTCCGCTTCGTGAAGAGCTACTTCATCTGCGGCGGAATCTTCAATGGCAAGGTGGGCTTCATCTCCGCGTGCAACAACGCATGGTACAAGTTCGCCACGCTCGTCAAAATCCTAGAGAGGCAAGAGGAGGGGAAGGGGGCCGCATAGATGGCCCAAACGCAAGAGGCGCATATGGGGATTGGCGGGGGCAACGTTGTCCTAGGGCATGAACCCATGGAAAGGGTGCCGAGACGAACCGACAATCGCGAGGCGTGACATATGTGGGAAAAGAGAAATCCCCCGCCAAAGACAGGCGGGGGATTTCCCAATCGTTTCGCAAGAGCGAAAGCTCCATGCCACTTATCCTACTTGCGGAGACCCAACTTGGCGACGACGGCGCGGTAGCGCTCGATGTCGCGGTCCTTCAGATAGTCGAGCATCTTCCGACGGCGACCAATCAGCTTCTTGAGCGAGTAGTTCGTAGCATTATCTTTCTTGTTGAGCTTCATGTGCTCCGTGAGGTGGTTGATACGGAACGAGAACAATGCTATCTGGCTTTCGGGTGAGCCAGTGTCAGTGTTGGACTTTCCGTACTCGCCAAAAATCTCTTGCTTCTTCTCTTTGTCGAGGTACATACCGATATGTTAGTTAAGATGCCGCAAAGTTAGCTTTTTATTTCCGATTGCGCAACCCCCCTACTCCTCGTCGGGCAGGTCGTTGGCCATGGTGTGGTAGACGTTGGTCACGTCCTCGTCCTCCTCGAGCTTCGCCAAGAGCTTGACCACGCCGGCCACCTCGTCGTCGGCGAGCGTCTTGGTGTCGGTCGGGATTCTGACAAACTCGGCGGTGAGAATCTCGAACCCGTTCTCCTCCAGATATTTCTGGATTTGCGCGAAGCCCTCATATTCGCCATAGATGCTGATGGCGTCCTCCTCCTCGTCGAGGATTACCTCCGACACCCCGAAGTCGATCATCTCCAGCTCCAGCTCCTCAAGGTCGACGCCCTCCTTGTTCTTGACTTTGAAGTAGCTCTTGTGGTCGAAGAGGAACGCCACGCTGCCCGACGTGCCTAGCGTCCCGCCGAGCTTCGAGAAGTAGCTTCGCACGTTGGCGACAGTCCTGTTGGTGTTGTCGGTCGCAGTCTCGACAAGGATTGCGATGCCGTGCGGCCCGTAGCCCTCGTAGACCATCTCCTTTATGTCGGCCTGCTCCTTGCTCGACGCTTTCTTTATGGCCCTCTCGATGTTCTCCTTGGGCATATTCTCCGCCTTGGCGTTTTGGATTATGGCGCGGAGCTTCGAGTTGGAGTGCGGGTCGGGGCCACCAGCCTTGACGGCAATGATGATTTCCTTGCCAAGTTTCGTGAACGTCTTGGCCATGTTGCCCCAGCGTTTCAGTTTGCGGGCCTTACGATATTCAAACGCTCTTCCCATTGGATATATTGTTGTTGTGTTGTGTAATAAAATTGACTAGATGAAGCCCTGTTGCCGAAGCTCCCGCTCCGCGTTCTCCAGCTCACGATAGAAAGCCTCGCCATATTTGGCCACGATGGGGTCGCGCAGGAACTTGTAGACGGGCGTCCCGACTTTCTCACCCAGCTCTCGCGCCGGCTTGCACACCTCCCACTCGTGGAAGTTGAGAGCCTCGAACTTCGGCCTCTTGCTGACCCTGATTGGATAGAGGTGGCACGAGATCGGCTTCCGCCAGTTCGTCTTGCCGTCGCGGTAGGCCTTCTCGATGGCGCAAGACCATGTGCCGTCGCTCTCCCTGTTGGAATAGACGCACTCCCGCCCATCTATTATTGGCGTCACAAGGTCGCCGTCGGCATCGGTCACCCACAGCCCCTGACGCTCGATCTCGCCGCGTTCCTGGTCGGACAGGTAGGGCCTGACGGCCGGGAACACCTCCGCGAGCCTCTCCAGCTCCTGCTCCTCAAGGGGCGCCCCCGAGTCGCCGTCGTAGCAGCACGTCCCCTTGCAGCGCCCCAGGTCGCACACGAAACGACGGCTGAAAATCTCACTGCTGACGACCTTGCCGTCGATTTCAATCATCATGCCGAGCCTAAGCCTTGGCGCGCTCCTTGCCAGGCGTCGGCACCCCGTCGTCAATCCCCTGCTGGCTGCTGTCGCCGACGAGGATCCTGCCGCAATATTCGCAGACGATGAGCTTCTTGCGCAGACGGATGTCGAGCTGGCGCTGTGGCGGGATGTGGTTGAAGCATCCTCCGCACGCCCCTCGCTGGACGGTGACGACGGCCAGGCCGTTGTGCGCATTGCCGCGAATCCGGTAGAAAGCCGCCAACGAGCGCTCGTCGATGCCCTTGCTTATCTCGGCGGCCTTTTGCTCCAGCTCCTCCTCCTCCTGCTTTGTCTCCGCGATTATGGTGTCGAGCTCGGCCCGCTTGTTGTCCAGGTCGTGGCCGCGCTCCTCAATCCTGGCGCGGGCGTTGTCGAGAAGCTCCTGCTTGTGGTGAATCTCCTCGGTGAACTCCCGGATTCTCTTTGCGCTAAGCTGCTTGTCGAGGTCTTGGTACTCAATCTCCTTTGAGATGGCGTCGAACTCCCTGTTGTTGCGAACGGCGTTCTGCTGCTCCTCGTATTTCTTTATTTGGCCGTCGGCCTCCTTGATTTTGTTCTTGTGCTCGACGACGAGCGCATTGAGCTTCTTAATCTCGTCGTTGATGTTTCCGACACGTGTCTCAAGACCGGCAATCTCGTCCTCGAGGTCCTCGACCTCAAGGGGCAGCTCCCCCCTCATGGTGCGGATTTTGTCAATCTTCGTGTTCACCTGCTGAAGGTCGTAGAGCGCCATGAGCCTCTGCTCTATGGGCATCTCCTTGACAGTCTTTTGTTCGCTGCTTGCCATATATGCTGTTAATAGTATTTTATCGGGTTGGTCTCGCTGCACACTTCGCAGCGTGCGAAATTAGCTAATTTCTTTGTTAATATATCCCTAAAAATCTGCACAGTGACAGCCTCGCTCTCGTAGTGTCCGACATCCGCCACGGCAATCTTGTCGGCGGCGTCGGCCATTTGGTGATATTTGACGTCGGCCGTGACGTAGACGTCGGCCCCCGCCCCCGCGGCTGCGGAGACGAACTCGCTACCGCTGCCGGTGCATATGGCTACGCGGGCCACCCGCCCGGCCGCGCCGGCCACGCGCACCGACGCGCACCCCAACTTGGCTTTGAGCACCGCCATGAACTCGCCGAAGCCCAATGCCTCGGGCAGGTCGCCCACCACCCCATAGCCCAAGCTGCCCAAACGGTTGGAGAGCGGCACGATGTCGATGGCCGGCTCTTCGTAGGGATGCGCGCCTATGGCCGCGGAGACGACCCCCCCCAACAGGCGCTTGGGGCATATGACCTCGACTCTCCGCTCCGCCTCGCGGTGGACTTGCCCCACCGAGCCGACATAGGGGTTCGCTCCCTCCTCGGCGCGGAACCGCCCCTCGCCCGCGACAGACCATGCGCAGTGGCTGTAGTTGCCAATATGCCCCGCGCCCGCCGCCGCCATGGCCTCGGCGACCGCCTCGGCGTCGGCCGCCGGGACGAAGACGACGACCTTGCTCAACGCGTCGGCCTCCGGGACCAGGATCCTCAAGCTCCGCAGGCCCAGGAGGCGCCCCACGGCGCCGCTCGTGCCGCACAGGGTCTTGTCGGCCGGAGTGTGGAACGCCGCCAGCGCCACGCCGCCCTTGACGGCCTCGGCCACAAGCCTCTGCTCCGGCGTGGAGCCGGTGAGCCTCTTAAGCCCGCGAAACATTATGGGGTGGTGGCTCACGACGAGGTTGCACCCCCGGCTCATAGCCTCGCCAACGGCCGCCGACGTGATGTCCACGCAAAGCAAGACGCCGCGGAGCGGAGCGGCAGGGTCGCCCACGAGGAGGCCGCTGTTGTCCCAAGCGTCTTGGGTGGCGAGCGGGAAGACGGAGTCGAGGGCGGCGATGGCGTCGCCCACGGAGTAGGATGCCGTCATAGGTATTTGCTTATGGATTTGAGCCGGTCGCGGATGTCCTGCAAGCGCGCCACGACCTCGGCCTTGACGGCCAGCGGCGTGTCGGCCACGTCTTCGCGGACCGGGTTCTTCTTCGACCTCTTCGCCGCCGCCAGGCTGTCGCGCGCGCCGGCGATGGTCATCCCCCTCTCGCGGAGCAGGAACTTGATTGTCCGCAAGGCCGCTATGTCGCGGGGCGTGAAGAGCCTGTTCTCCTTTTTGTTGCGGTGCGGCTTGACGTAGCTTGCGAACTCGCGGCACCAGAACCTGACGCAGCTCTCCGTCTCCTCTAGCATCCGCGCCACCTCGCCAATGGAGCAGTAGACCTTGCCGGCGGCAAGAGCCTCGTCGTCAGTCCCCGCCCTCATTGGCCTGCGTATTGGTGAAGACGGTCTCGAAAAGCGATGGCGTCTCGTCTCTCCACTCGCCGCGCCTCGGCGTAGCGGAGTAGTCAGACTGCGGCTCCTCGACAGCGGAGCCGCATGGGGCGTGGAAGAGGCTCGTCTGGCGGTCGATAATCCTCTTGCGGACAAACCGCACCGCCCCCTCGCGAATCACCTCCGAGCGGGATTTACGCTTGAACATATCGCAATATTCGTCGATTGCCGCCAACTCCCTGTCACTGAGCATGACGCTGACTGAATTGCGCCTCACATCTCCATTTCTTGACATAAATCTCTACCGTCTTCGCGAATGTAGGCAAATATTCCGTCTTGTCGTTCATGTCGATGCTATAAATCAGTGCGATAGCCCCCGCAAGAGCTTAAAGGCAAAAGACTGCGCCACGGCACTTTCACCACGGCAGCCATGCATTTTTATTCGCCAAACGTGCAAAAAATAATATCTTTGCGCCGTTCCTGCGTGAGCAGGGGCGAAAGGACATAATCAAAATAACCTAACACATGAAGAATCTGTTCGCAATTGCGGCTGTGGCCGCAATGCTCGTTGCCTGCAGTGGCAACAACGCAAACAATGCCAACAACGAGGCTAACGGCGAGGCTCCCGCTTGCTGCGCTAAGCAGGACTCCACCAAGTGCGACTCCACCAAGTGCGCCGCAGCCGACACGACGGCCGCAGCAGCAACCGACTCCATCGAGGTGGCAGCCGAGAAGTAGACCCGCCTGTGGAACATACCGGGGGCGGCAGGAAGTCCTGATGACGGACTCCTGCCGCCCCCCTTGCGTTGTCCGTTCACTGGGCCAGCACAGCCCGGGCGCAGAGGCCGTAGCTCTTGTCGAACTCCAGGCTGTTGCGGTTCACTGCCTTGTAGGAGAAGCTCAAGTAGTAGGCGTAGCGCGAGACGGACGAGAGCGAACCCGTCCAATAGAATCCGAGCGGCTCGGATACGTCCTGGCCCACAATGGAGCGTCCGTCGGCGCCAGGCTTGGCGTAACCCGCCGCGGGGAGAAATATGGCCGCACCGTTGGCGCGGCTCACGACGGCGTAGCCCTGCACGCCGTCGAAAGTAGTCCAAGCCCAGTCGCACTCCTCCATCAGCTCCTTGACCTGCTCGAAGGTGGGCAACTGCCACCCAACCCCCATGTTGGCCGTCGCCATGTCGTTGGCCGTGGCCACGATGCTGGCGTCCGACGGGTAGGCGGCTGGGTTCGCCGTCGTCATCTCGCCTGTCGGGTCCCCCCAACCGAAATACGTCCCCGCCGAGGCGGCGCTCCGCGCCCCGACGTTGCGCGCGGCCCACAACGTGGAGAGGCCAAGGTCTATGGGTTTGTCGCTGTCGGCAATCTCCAGGCGGGAGGTGGTGAACGAGCGGACCTCGCCCCAATAGTACGCCGTGTCGATTTTCATGTAGGCCTGGAAGAGGTATCGCGTGGCCGGGGCAAGATTGGCCAACGCCGCCTCGAAGCGGACAGAGTCTCCCTCGGACACCTTGCCGCCGACGAAAGAGTCCACGGAGGCGTTGGGCCTGTCGGTCTGCCTACTGGTGTAGAGGAATCCCACCTCGCCCTTGAAGCGCGCGTCGTTGAGCTTGACGCTCGACTCGCCCCGCAATATGGCGGAGAAGATGCTCACGGGCGCGGCGTCGCTCGTCGTGACGTCGCATCGCCGGGTGGTGAAATACATCACCCGGCCGTAGCGATCCACCTTGTTGCGCCCCTCGCGGAGGAAAGCCCGGTAGTAGTAGCGCGTCCCCATGGCCAGGGCCGGAGCCGTGCAGGTGAAAATCTTGGTCTTGCGCTTGCTCACCACCTCGACGCAACCGTCTGCGCCAAGCGTGGGCGTCTCGTCGGAGGCCGACAAGACCATGCCCCACGTCGAGAACTGCGGCAAAGCACTGAAACTCTTAATGTTGAGTTTGCCTGTGAGCAATGCGCTGTAGTACGTCACGTCGGTGGCGCGTCCCGTAACGGCGGTATCGGCGCTGGTCTGGAAATAGTCGTCGTCATAGAACTCGCCGGTGTCGGCCGGCGTGCCGTCCACCTTGTTGGTGCATCCGGCAACAATCGCCGCCGCGACGACAACGGCCGCCAAGAAATAGCTCTTCATTTTGGTCTTCACTGTTTTCTCATTGCTCACTCCTCGCGCCACTCGCCAATCGTCCCCGTCTCCGACGAGAAGCTCACGCCCACCCTGTGGACGCGGAGCGGGCCG
>CAYZUH010000037.1:0-19974 GCA_964481855.1 uncultured Marinilabiliaceae bacterium | reverse complement strand
ATGTCCTTTTCATCGTACGATTACTTTAAAGTAATCGTACGATGAAAAGGACATTCCAACCTTCGAACCGTAAGCGCGTCAACAAGCATGGATTCCGCCACAGGATGTCCACGAAGAACGGGCGCAGGGTTCTGGCAGCCCGCCGCGCCAAGGGACGCAAGAAACTTACCGTCTCTGACGAGAACAAGGGCAAGGCCTACTAGGCCGCCGCGAAGGCAAAAAAATCAGTGCAAGCTCCGAAGCGATTCGGGGCTTTTTTGTCCGTTGGAAGAGAGTCTGCAACATATGACCCTGGAGCAGCTCTGCTCGCAGATCCGCGCCGTCGTGGCCGACGCGGCCCTTGCCGCATGGGTCGCGGCGGAGGTGGCGCAGGTCGGGCAGAGCCACGGGCACCTGTACATCTCCCTGGTGCAGAAGTCTGAACGGAGCGACGCTCCCATCGCGTCGCTCCGCTGCACGATATGGGCCAACTCGGCGAGCAGGGTGCTTGCCCCATTCCGCGCCGCCACTGGGGGAGACCTCCAAGCCGGGATGAAGATTTTGGCGTTCGTCAGCGTAGGCTTCCACCCCGTCTATGGCCTCAGCGGGCAGATTTCGGCAATAGACCCCTCGTATACGCTGGGCGACCTCGAAGCGCGCCGACGCGCCATATGGGAGCAACTCGTGGCCGAGGGCGTGGCCGACATGAACAAGGGCCTCGGCATGCCGCTCGTGGTGAAAGACATCGCCGTGGTCTCAGCCCCCGGGGCCGCCGGATATGGGGACTTCTGCAACCAATTAGTCAACAACACCTTGGGAGTCGCATTTCGGACGCGGCTCTTCTCCGCCCGGATGCAGGGCCCCGGGGCCGAGGCCGAGATTGTCTCCGCCCTCGACGCCGTGGCGCACGCGAGCGACGCTTTCGACGTTGTCGTCATAATCCGCGGGGGCGGCTCGCGTCTCGACCTTGCCTGCTTCGACTCATACGCCATAGCCAACAACATAGCGCAGTTCCCACTGCCCGTCATCACGGGCATCGGGCACGAGCGCGACCGCTCCATTGCCGACATGGTGGCGCACACGTCCGTCAAGACCCCCACGGCCGTCGCCGAATACATCATTGCGCGCGCGGCCGACTTCCTGTCGCGCCTGGAAGAGATGCGCGCCCGGGCACTGGCGGCGGCGCACGACGCCAATGCCGCCGCGCGCGCGTCGGCAGAGATGCTCACCACCAGGCTCCTCGGCTCCTCGGCCCTGCGTCTTGCCGAGGCGCGCAACCGAGTCTCGACCCTGGCATACAAGGCCATGGGCGCCGCCGGGAGGCGCATTGGAGAACAGGGGCAGCGCACGGAGATGCTTCGGCACAGGCTAGTGGCCGCGGCGGCGAGCAGGCTAGACGCCCAGCGGCATGAGCTAGACGCCTTGCGCAAACAGGTTGAGACAATCGACCCCCGGTCCGTCATGAGGCGCGGCTTCAGCGTCACCACCGACATCCGCGGGCGACGACTGACTTCGGTGGCCGACATTGCGCCAGGCGCCACCATCGTGACCCATTTTGCCGACGGGAGCGCGCAGTCCACAGTCCACGAAGATTCCCAAGACACATAGCGTTTTGAACAATCCTCCAGTCGTAGGGCGTTTCGCCCCGTCGCCAAGCGGGCGCATGCACATGGGCAACATATTCGCGGCGCTCATGAGCTACGCCTCGGCCAAAAGCCGGGGGGGGCGGTGGATTCTGCGCATAGAAGACCTGGACCGCCAACGATGCCGCCCCGAGTTCTCGGCGCAAATCGTGGACGACCTCTTGTGGTTGGGGATGCGCCCCGACGAGGGCCCCGGCTCACTCGCCGACGGCAAGCGCGGCCCCTACTTCCAAAGCCAACGCGATGCCGTCTATACAGAGGCCTTTGAGCGATTGCGAGCCATGGGGCTGGCCTACGAGTGCTTCTGCCGCCGACAAGACCTGACGGCGGCGTCCGCCCCCCACTCCTCAGACGGCCACGCGGTCTACCCCCGCACCTGCCTGCGCCTCGCCGCGGCCGAGAAAGAGGCCTTGCGCGCCATGCGCAGGCCGGCATGGAGACTGCGCCTGCCCGACGAGACGAGCTCGTTTGTCGACGGGCACTATGGGGTGCAGGCGGCCAACCTGGCCCGGGAGCGCGGCGACATCATCTTGCGCCGGGCCGACGGCAACTACGCCTACCAGCTTGCCGTCGTGACGGACGACGCCCTGATGGGGGTCGACGAGGTCGTGAGGGCGCGCGACCTCATGCCGGCGTCGCACGAGCAGGCGTTCCTGCTCCGCACGCTCGGCTACCCGGCGCCGCGCTACTGCCACTTCCCGCTACTGTTGGCCCCCGACGGGGCAAGGCTGAGCAAACGGGACAGGGCCCTGGGCATGGACAAGATTCGCCAAAAGGTGACGCCCGCCGAACTTGTGGGACTAATGGCCTGGCTCGTAGGATTCCAAGGGCGGCGGCGGCCGATGACGCTGGACGAGTTTGTCGGGAGTTTTCGTTGGGAGGACGTGCCGCGCGACGACATAACCGTCGACGCCTCGTCCCTGTTCTGACAATCGGGCTATATCAGCGCGGCAAGGACAATCAGCCCCGCCGCCACGCCCCCCCCGACAATCGAGAGCACTACGGACTGCGGCCTGGTGTGCCGGGCCTCGGCGAACGCATAGTCGGGGATGCCCGACATGTCGAGCGTCGTCTCCTCGCCGGTCACGATGTCCACGAGCGCGCCCCCGTCGTCCAGCCCACAGAGCAACTTGCCCGGCTGGTTTATGCCCGCCACGACAATGGGCGCCCTCTGGCTGACGACCGAGGCCAAGCCACGCCGCCCGCCGCCCTCCGTGGAGGAGGTCAAGTCGGGCGTCTCGCACGGGAAAACCTCCACCCCGCCGGCCTCATTGACGTAGGCGTAGCCCAGCTGCGTCCCGGCATAGCTCACCACGACGAGACCTATCGGCATTGCCGCCAAACGAAGCGCAACTGCAGAGTCGGCCTCGCGGGCCATCGGCACATATCTGCGGACCGCCACCCGCTCCGCCTTGTCCGCCACCTCGTTCCGCATGTCCCTGGGCAGGTGGCGATTCGCCTTTCTCCACCGCTTCAGCACCATGGCCGACAGGCGAGCCGTAGCCTTGTCCAAAGAGGCCTCGACGGCCGGGCCGCCCTCGTCGGCAATGACGAAAGAACGCCCCAGCGCCGACGACAGGCCGGCGCCGAGCCACAAAGCCAACGCCAAAACAACGCTTTTCACTCTATCCATTCTTTTTGCCATACCTGCGCGGGAAAATGAGGTAAGGGAGAGACGAGACGACTATGGCGTATGCGCCGCCTATGGCAATCTGGACGGAATAGGCCCATATGGCGTCGCCCTCGACAAGCAGGGCCAGCAACGCCACCGTGGCGGCCGGCGCATAGCTCTTGCGGAATATGGAGAAGAGCATGACCATGACGGCCATGATGCCCGTCCCAGCCACGACATGCCCCAGGCCGAGCGAGCTGCATATGACGACCGCCGCACTGCCCATCATGGCGCCGAAGAAGAGCATGAACAGGACTTGCCACGGACGCTTGCGGAAACCACTGCCACCCTCGGCGAACTCCACGAGGGTCACCAACAGTGGCGGGGCGGCCATGAAAAGCCACCCACTCAGCCACGCCGCGACAATGAGCGGCATGGCGCAAAGCGCAAGGACGACCACCCGGCGGACGGGGGAGCCCGCGGCGGACCACGACAGGTGGACGCCGGGCAGGACAACACGCCGCGCGCCAACTCGTTCGAGCAAGAGCTGGACGAGGAGGACGAGACCCACCGTGGCGGCGACAACGCCGACGTAGCACCACGACGCCCGGCCGAGAAGCTGGGGCATAAGCGCCGCCGCCAACGCCGGGTACATCGGGATGTCGAAGAAAGACAACAGGAGACCGGTCAGGAGGAAAGCGCAAGGCACCGACACGACAATGCCGCAACTACCCGTCAAGATGGAGATTGCGACGCCAATCGTGGCGGCAAGGGACATCACGACCAAAGCGCCGGCCTTGCTCGTGCGCCACACGTTCTTGTCGACAAGGAGCATGCCGACGGCCAGCGCCCCGACCTCGGGGAACAAGACCGCATCCGTCCCCGCCAGGACGCGGACAACCATGACGAGCGCCACGACGGCAACCGCCGCCAAAGCCCTGCACACTTCGCCCCCAGCGACCATCTCCCCCTATTTTGAGACAATCTCCGTCAGCCGGCTCTTGAGCTCGGCCAGGTCGGTCACGACCGGATATTGCGGGTAGTCCGCCACGACATTCGCAGGCGGGCGAAAGAGGATGCCCCGGTCGGCCGCCTCAAGCATAGTCACGTCGTTGTACGAGTCTCCAAAGGCCACCACGTCGTAGCGCAGGCTCTTGAAGGCCTCGACGGTCTTCCTCTTGGGGTCGGGCTGGCGGAGCCTGTAGTTCGTAATGCGCCCCGCCGCGTCGGTCTCCAAGCTGTGGCAGAGCAGGAAAGGGTTCTCGAGCTTGTCCATGAGCGGCTGGGCGAACTCGACAAAAGTGTCGCTCACGATGGCGAAGCGCGCCAAGCGGCGAATCTCGCGCACGAACTCCAACGCCCCTGGCAAGGGGGCGAGGGTGCCGATGACCTCCTGGATGTCGGGCAGCGTCAGGCGGTGCTGGTCGAGAATCCGCAGACGCATCCTCATCAGCTCGTCGTAGTCCTTGATGTCGCGCGTGGTCAGCTTGAGTTCCTCAATGCCGGTCTTTTTCGCGACGTTGACCCAAATCTCGGGGACGAAGACCCCCTCGAGGTCAGCACAAATAATCCACATTCTGTTTGTTTTATACGTCGTGTTGCAAAGTTAGGCTTTTGCACGCTACGCGCAACGGCCGAGAGGCGAAAAGCTACATTGCCATCCGACTCCCAAAACGCCCCTCGAACAGCTCCACGAGCCTGGCCCACTCCCCGTGCTCGGCCGCCGTCCGGCCCATGGCGAAACGCCTCTGCTCGTCGGTCATGCCATAGAAAGCCTCAGCCATGCCGCCCACAATGGCCCCCAGGGTGTCGGAGTCGCCTCCAAAAGAGACCGCCAGGCGCACAGCGTCTTCAAACGACACGGACGAGCGGAAGATGCGCAGGGCCGTCGGCACCGTCCGCTGGCAGGTCTCGTCGAAGACGCCGCGGCACGCCTCCTTGTCCCGCTCGGAGAACGAGGGGTAATATGCGCCCAGCGTCTCGTCGACAATGGCCCGCTTCTGCTCCTCGCCGCTAGCGGAGCGGAGACGAAAGACCGCCACGGCAATGGCCTCGGCCCCCTTGAGGCCCTCGCGGTGGTTGTGCGTGCACTCGGTGACGGCTCGCGACATCTCCTTGCACTCCTCCTCGGTCTCCGCGGCCCAGCCGGCGGGCGACACGCGCATGGCCGCGCCGTTGCCGAAAGAGCCGTAGGGTCTCCGGTCGTGGCTTCGCAGCCACCACCCGAAGCGCCCACCGAACCCCGCCTTGGACGCGGAGATGGAGCGGCAAAAGTCCAACAGGCTCTCGACAATCGGGACGCCGTTGAGCAACGTGTTGGCCACAGCCAATGTGCACACCGAGTCGTCCGTCAGGTGCATCGACGGCGACATCTTGAAGTTGTAGTCGCTCGTGTTGGCAAACTCGTAGACAGAGCCTACGGCGTCGCCATATATTGCCCCCAGCATATCGTTACATTTTTGACAGTGAAGCGCAATGTTCGCAAAATTCCGCGAGACTGGCAAACGGAACAACCCTACAATTGACAATTGACAATTCGCTATTGACGACCGACCGCGTGTATCCGAGGGGGGCGTCATGCAGGTGCGCACGACTCGCGCGTCCGCCCCCGCCTCGCCCCTGCGCCACTCAAAGCCCCAAAGGGGCGATATGTGTCAGCATAGGGCGTGAGCCCTAGGGCGAGGCGTGAGGCCGCAATATGTGGGGTTTGCGACAAGTGAGAGGTCAAGCACTACCCAATTGTCAACCCACCATGCGACGGTTGGGGACAAAAGAAGGGACGCACGGGTCGTGCGTCCCTTTTCCCATCCCGGCAACAACGGCCGGATGTCAATTGTTCAGATGCCGAAGCTCACGCCGACGGTGTATATGCCGCCAATCTTGTCGGTGTAGATGAACTCCTGCTTGTTGGTGTTGAAGAGGTTGTGCGCGTTGAAGAAGACTTCGCACTGGTCCGTGGGCTTGTAGCCAAGTTTGAGGTTGACCGTGCAGCGCGAGTCAATCTTCTGCGTCCCGAAGATTGTCGTATACTCGCGCTTGCCGAGCAAGTTGACGAAAGCCGCCACGTTCCACTTCTCGGCGGGCTTGTAGATGAGGCCGAGCATCCCATAGACCGAGGGCGCGGCCTTGTGCCGGTATCCGTCGCTGGTGGTGTAGTCCTCGGCAGTACTCGTTGCGAGGTGGTACTCCTGCGTGGCGCGGTCGTAGCGGACGCCATATTTGAGCGCGTAGTAGAGACCCAACGGACGCTCCACGCCCTCTACGGCAGGCCCGCCATTGTATGCGTCGAGAAGCCTGTCGAGATACGCCCGCTGGTCTTCCTGCGTCATGGCTCGGAACGCCTCCGGGAGGTCGCCTATGGGCGTGTAGCCGGTGCAGGCGCCGATGTAGTCCATGGCGCTCCCGCCGTTGGCCTCGGCCGCGGCGGCACCGGTCAGAAGCTCGGTGACGAGGGCGCCCAGGCCCACCTCCGGGTCGGTGAGCTTGCCCAGGCTCGACGTGAGCTGACGGGCAATCATCTGGCTCTGGGAGTACTGATAGTAGTCGTCAATCGTCGTTCGCTGGATATTGGCGTTGAGCTTGGCGATGAGCTTGGACGAGATGACCCAATCGACATTGAGGCCGATGCCAAACTGGTTGACGACCAACGGCATCTCGCCGTAGCGGATGTTGGTCTTGGTGCGCATGGCCCCCATGAGCGCGTCCCCCATGTCGGCGGCGCTGACCTGCCCCGACGACAGCCCCTGCATCACAGAGTTGAACGCGGAGCCGGGCAGCACGACGTTGCTCTCGTGAGCCTTTAGGCATCCGTAGTCGGAGCTGCGGGAGTAGAAAGCCTCGGCGTCGACCAGGACGCTGCTGGTGGGCTTCCACCGGTAGCCAATCTCGACATTGTCGATATGGACAAGCGGCGCGTCCTCGTTGCCGAGGAACGAGATGGAGTTGGGCTGCGTGCCCGTCGGCATGTACTCCAGCAGGTTTGAACTCGTGTTGGCCAACGCCGCCGAGCGGAACGAGCGTCCGTAGCCCAGGCGGAGGAAGTTGTCGTCGTTCACGAGCCAACTGGCGGCCACTTGCCACGAGAAGTTCCACTTGTCGGGGATGTTGGTCTTGTCGGCCCTGACAGCTCCGACGAGCCTCAGCCCGCCGGTCTTGAAGTCGAGGCGGAGGCTGGGCGCGAAGTCGTGCAGGTGGGCGTCGACATCGCCCTTGGACCAGTAGCCCCAATAGCCCGGCAACTCCTCGGGCGCGCTGCCGTCGCCCCGGTCGAAGTAGGTGGGCTCGGCGTCCTTGAACTTGACGTACTGGAAGCTGACGCCGGGACGTATGCCGAGAGGGCCGGCCTTGATGTCATACTCCGCCTGGGCGTTGAAGATGCGCGTCTCGTCTTGCAAGAAAGCCGGCGAGCCGACAGCGAAGCTCATCGAGCCGCCGGAGTAGTTGGCGAGGAGGCGGAGCCCCCCCACCGAGGCGTTGACGCTGGCGTAGCCCGTCTTCGACTGACGGTAGCGCAGCGCCATCTTCTCGTTGCCGATGGGGGTGCTGGCGAAAAGGGAGTACTGGTATCCGCCCTGGATGTCGATCCGCGCCTTGCCAGACGGAGTCAGGGCCACGTAGCCGTTGACCCCCGCCGTCCGCCGCGCCAGGTCTGGCTCGCGGTAGCGGGCGTAGACGTCGACATTGTCGGCATAGGCGTTAGCAAAAGTGTATTGGCCGTCCGCCGCCGACGCCAGCGTGCGCATATTGGCAATCTGCTCGACCGAGAGGTCGGCCCCGGCGGAGATGTCCGTCAGCTTGCCGCTGGCCAGGGCCTCGCCCATCTGCGCCTCGGAGAGCGTAGTCCCCCCGTCAAAGACCGAGGCGTCGTTGACGACGTAGCAGCCCTGCTGTGGGATGAACGGAATCCGGGAGTTCTTGCGCCTCCGCTCCTGGTAGTTGGCGGTAAGGCCCAGGGCCACGACACCGTTGACCGCCTTTCGGACCCCGAAGTCGGCCACGGCCGTGTTGTTGCCCATCTGGATTGCCCCCTGCGCCACGCCGTGCGCCATGTCGGGCTTCTCGGTGACGATGTTCACGACGCCGTTGACCGCGTTGGGCCCGTAGAGCGCCGACGACGCCCCGCGGACAACCTCGATGCGCTCAACGTCCTCGACGCTGACCGGCAGGGTCTCGAAGAACGGGGCGCCGATGGAGTAGTTGTGGACGATGCGGCCGTCGACCATGACGAGGATGTTGGTGTTCTCGGTATAGAGAATCATGTTGTTGTCGGGGATGTTCGAGAGGCCGCGCATCTGGACGTCGTAGACGCCGTTGGTCTTCTCGGAGACAATCATCCCGGGAATGAGGCGGAAAGCCTCCTCGATTGTCGTCACGCCGTATGTCCGCATCTCCTCGCGGGTGATGACGGTGCTGGCCAGTGGCGACGTGAACGCGTTCTCCTCCTCCTTGGAGGCCGACGACACGTTCTTGTTCATGATGAGGGCGAAGAGCTCGTCGACGCTGCTCACCCCGAGCGTCTCGACGGCCTCCATAAGCTGGTCTAGCGGCAGCTCCGCCAACTGGTCGGTCGTCATGGCCAAAATCTCGTCGCGCGTGAGCCTGCCGTCTTGAGCGCACACGCTCCCCGCGACGACCAAAGCCAACATGGCGCTGAGCATTCTTTTCATAGTTTCTCTTTGTTGTAGTATAGTCAGCCCAAAATTAGCTATATTTTCCGCACCATAGTGCAATACGGTAGTCTTAAAAGTGGGACACCGACGGAACGCGCCCCCGATGCCCCACCATATCAAACTTGATTTTTAGACAGATGCGCCGCTAAGACGCGACAAGGACAGAAAGACATAGCAACGTCACCGAGAAGACGACCTTGACAAGGAGCCCCACAATGGTCACCTCTCTGCCCATTCCCACAGACGATACACTTTTCACGATAGCGTAGGGTGTTTAGTTAATGCCAATTATTGAGAGTACAGCCGCACAAAAGCGCCCGGCGGACAACTGTTTATTTGTTTTGTCCACGAGCAAAGTTATAGCAATATTTCACATTAACTTTTACCCCCCCCCCATTTTATGGTATTTTATGACATATTAAGTAAATTCGCCGATTTGTAGCACAATAATTGAGCTATAGCCTTGCACTGTTTGGACAAAGCCCCCTCTTCTCAAAACTTTCTATCAGCCGCGGACGCCTCCCAATTGCCAAGGCACCGGGGGCGGGCCGCGGACTCAAACAGCACTGTTTTAAACAAAGCTGTTTCAAACAAAGTTGTTAGTCGGTCGAATAAGCACTAACTTAGGGGCATAGACCAAAACACAGACGTATGCAGACAAGCTCAAACCCGCCATTCGTGTTCGGCGTCAAGGTTGACGGCCCCGCCTTCACCGACCGGCGGGAGGAGACCGAGAGGCTCGTGGCGAACTTCTCCCACGGCGTCAACACGATAGTCATTTCGCCGCGGCGCATGGGCAAGACGTCGCTTGTGGACAAAGCCGCGTCGGAAGTGGCGTCGGACGCCGTCCGGATTGCGCGGATGGACGTCTTCGGGTGCCGCACGGAGCGCGACTTGGTCAACACATTGGCCACGGCTGTGCTGAGAGCCACATCGAGCCGGTGGGAGGAGTGGGTGGCCAACACCCGGCGCTTCCTGAGCCGCCTGGTGCCCAAGATTAGCTTCGGGGCGGACCCTCTCAACGACTTCTCGGTCTCGGTGAACTACGACGCCACCCCGGGCACCGTCGACGAGCTGCTGCGCCTGCCCGAGACGATAGCCGCCGCCAAAGGGTGCAAGATTGTGGTGTGCATCGACGAGTTCCAGCAGATTGGCGAGTTCGACCACTCGCTGACCACCCAGAAGCGCCTGCGGGGCGCGTGGCAGTTGCAGAAAAACGTCTCCTACTGCCTCTATGGCAGCAGGAGGCACATGATGGAACACATGTTCCAAAGCCCCAGCCACCCTTTCTACCGCTTTGGCGACATGATGTACCTGGGCCGCATAGGCGAGGACGAGTGGGTCGAATATATTGTGGGCCGCTTCGCCGCCACGGGCAAGTCCATCGCCCCGGACCTGGCGCGCGAGATATGCCGCGTCACCGACCGCTACTCGTCATACGTCCAGCAGTTGGCGTGGCTCGTGTGGCTACGGACGGAGCGCGAGGCCGGCAGGGCCGAGCTGGACTTCGGCATAGAGCGCCTGCTCGACGCTTGCGAGCCACTGTTCATCCAGCAGACCGAGAGCCTCTCGGCGTACCAAATGGGCTTCTTGCGCGCCCTGACAGACGGCGTCCGCACGGGCTTCACGCAGCAGAGGGTCGTCGGCGGCTACCGGCTCGGCACCACCGCCAACGTGACCCGCCTAAAGAAGTCGCTGGCGGAGAAAGACCTCATCGTCTCCACCGCCCCCAAGACGCTGGAGATGGCGGACCCCATCCTGGCTCTGTGGCTACGCCGCAGGGTGTGGCGGTGCGCATAGCCGCGGCGCGGCCTACCACACGTATATCTTGAGGCCCGCCACGCCGCCCGGCGCCCCCGCCTCCATGCGCGGCAGATATTCCAAGGCGGCCACGTCGACCTCCTGGCCCATGTCGACCATGACCAGGTGGGGCGCCGGCGCCCCCTCCTCCGTCTGCCAGCAGGTGCTCTCCTGGAGGTCGAAAGCCTTGTCGAGCGTGTGGTTGCCGTCCTCGCTGTCGGCATAGACGGCTCTCCATCCGTCGCGCGCCACGCGGTTGCCGTCGGCATCGCGCACGAAGAACTCGGCAATGGCCGCCACGCTGCCGCCGTCGTGCGTCGAGAGGCACTCCAACGCCACGTGGCGCCCCCTCGCCACGCGAGGCAACGCCAGGCTCTGCCACCCTCCGCCCGGCGCCAGGCGCGCCACGAGAGCCGGGGCGGCAGAGCTGAGGTCGGGCCGCGCCGCCGGGTCGTCGTGCCTGTTGCCCCGCTCGGCCCGCAGCTTGTCGAGTTCGGGCCGCTCCTGCCCGAAAACCACGGGCTCGGCGCCGGGGCCGACAACGTCGAGGACTATGACCTCGTTCTCGCCCCTCTTGAGCCAGCAGCCCGGCAGGTAGAGCGTCTGCTGCGGCCCGATGCCCCAAAAGCGCCCTAGGGGGTGACCGTTGACGTATACCTGCCCTTTGCCAAACGCCTCCATGTTGAGGAAAGTGTCTCCCACACGGCGCAGGTTGAAAAAGCCGCGGTAGTAGCCAGCCCCCCGCGCGGCGGCAAAGCCCGGCTCGCCGGGGCCGGCGGCCAGGGCTCGCAGGGCGTCGTCATACCCGTCGGGGATGGTGACGCACCGCCACGTGCCGGGCGTCATCTCGACCAGGCTTCCGTCGGCCTCGTGGCGCAAGACGACCGGGCCGACGATGCCCTTGAAGTCCTTGATGGCCCTGCCGAAGTTGATGCGCCCCATGCCCTCAACAACGATGTCTAGGCGCGCCCCGCGCTCCACGGGGGGCAGCTCGACGGACTGCTCGCCCCGCACGCGGTCAATCTTGCCCACATAGCGGCCGTCGAGGAAGACCTGCCCATAGTCGCGGACGTCGGCAGCGAGCGTCGATGGCGCCCCGACCCGGGGCAAAGTGGTGGTGTAGACCATAGTCCCCCACCCCATGTCGGCCTCCTCGAAAGTGACAGGCCGCGTGGCGACAACAGTGTCGGCCGCCCCGCACCCCAGCGGCACGAACTCGCCGAGGCGGAACCCCGGAACGGAGACGGTGGGCATCGGGGCCTTGGGGACGGCGGGAAGACGCCCGGAAGCACTATGCCCGGCCATGACCTCGCGGAGCTTGTAGAACTTGGGAGTCGGGAGCCCCTGCTCGCTGATTGGCGCGTCGTAGTCGTAGCTCGTGACGTCGGGCTGGAAGCCGGGCGAGTTGGCTCCCGCCCAATGGCCAAAGCTCGTGCCGCCGTGCGCCATATAGAGCGAGAAGCTAATGCCGCGGCGGAGCATCTGGTCGATGCCGTCGGTCATGGCCTGCGCCGGCCGCGTCTCGTGGCGCGCTCCCCACTTGTCGAACCACCCGCTCCAGAACTCGCTGCACATCTGCGGGGCGCCGGGTCGCAACTCGCCGAGACGGCGGAACTCCCTGTCGATGTCGGCCCCGGTGCCGAAATTCATTGTCCACACAAGGTCGTCGAGACCGTTGAGAGTGAAGTTCGACGACCAGTCGCACTGGAAGAGCGTCACGCCGTCGAAGCCCGAACGGCGCACGATGTCGCGTATTGTGGCGACATACTCCTTGTCCTCGCCGTAGGCCCCATACTCATTCTCGACCTGCACCATGATTATCGGCCCCCCCTTGTCGATTGTCAGCCCGGCGAGCCGCTTGCCGACCTCGGCCTCGAACCTCTCGACGCGCTCTAGGAAATAGGGGTCGGACTCGCGCAGCGCTATGTCCCTCTTCTTGAGCAGCCACCACGGCAGTCCGCCCATCTCCCACTCGGCACACACGTAGGGGCCGGGGCGGACGATGACATACATGCCCTCCTCCTGCGCCAAGCGGCAGAACCCGGCCACGTCGAGATTGCCGGAGAAGTCGAACTCGCCCTCGCGCGGCTCGTGGGCGTTCCAAAAGACGTAGAGGCAGACGGTGTTCATCCCCAGGGCCTTGCACATCTGGATCCGGTGGCGCCAATAGGGCCTCGGGATGCGGGGATAGTGCAGCTCGGCGGCCTTGACCACGAACGGCTCGCCATTGAGGAGGAAAGCCTTGTCGCCCGCGACGAACGAGCCCGGCTCTTGCGCTGAGGCCGTCGGGGCCAGGGCCAACATTGCGGCGCAGAGAGCCGCCGCCAAATTCCTAAAGAGCTTACGCATATGGAGGGATTTCGGTTTATGGCGGCAAAGGTGGGATAAAAAGCTCAACAATTAACAATTTTCAATTGACAATTACACGGAGTCCACTGGCACTCAAAGCCCCAAAGGGGCGACATACATCGTCCTAGGGCTTACGCCCTAGGACGATGCGGGAGGCAACAAATCAATTGACAATTCGCAATTGACAATGAGCCACAGATTGTGCCACACCAAGAGCCAACATGTCAATCGCCGACGGGAGCAGGGCGGGGCACGCCGTTGCGGCGGAAACGGAGCAGGGCATAGCCGTCGTCCGCCACGATGGTGTCGGTGTCGACGAACCGCTCGGCAAAAGCCTGAGAGGGGAACGGCGACGTCCCCGGGGCAACGAACATGACGCCACTGTCGGGCAAGTAGGGACTGGGCTGCCGCTCCTCGTAGCCCACGGCGGTGAGCAGGGAGCGCAAGGGGGCGCAACGCGCCACGAAGTCGGGGACGTCGATGTTGTCATAGTGCAGCAACCAAAGCTCCTTGCCGTGGGGAATCAGCTGATAGTATCCGTAGATGTCGAGGTTGGGCGCGGTGTGGGCCACGTAGATGTTGTCCGCCGCGGCCAGGATGTCGGAATGCCCCTCAAGAAACCGCGTCGTGCGACGCATCATCTCGGCACGGCTCGGACTGGGGAGGACGTAATAGGTGCAGAAACGGGCAATCTCAACACTCGAAACGAGAAGAACGAAGACGCCGACAGACCACCACCTCAGCCACCTCCGCCACGGACTGCGGCCCAACAGATGGACAAATAGCGCAAAAGTGGGGACGGAGAATGACCACAGATAGTCGCGGTTGCAACGTCCAAAGAGCGTGAACACCAACGGCACAGCCGAGACAAAGGCGAGCATGAGCAGCTCGTCGCGGACTGCCCCCCCCCCCCGCCTGACGGCGACGAGCAGGAGCCAGCACAACGCGCACAGCGCCACCGTGGCGGGGTCCGACGTATACCCGTGCATGAGGCGGAGCAACAGATTGTTCTCGTCGAGCGGGAGGCCGACAAGGGAGTGCAGCGTCCGCATGACAAGATTCCACCAAGGCGCGGTGGCCCCCATGAACGGCGCGCCGATGTAGTGGAGCAGGAAGTTGTGGTGGGCGTGGAACGCAAGCGTGAGAGCCAAGCCCACCACAAAGCCCGCCGCCGCCCACAGCCCCTTGAAGAACCAACGGGCCCGACCGCGCCTGCCATAGTCGGAAGCGAAAAGGAAGATGGCGAAAAGCGTGGCGACAGGGATGGCGTAGAGGGTGCTGAGCATCAGAAGCGCAGCCGACAAGAATATTGCCAAACGCCCCGCCCAGGCCGACACATCCGCCTGGAGGAGGCTCGCCACGAAGAGCGCGCCGGCGAGCATGGCCAAAGTGTCAATGCGGCCAAAACCGGCCCACCACGACGCGAACGGTATCCAAAAAAGGAGCGAGAACAAGACCGCCGAGCGCACGTCGGGGAAAAACGGCTCGCGCCCCCGAGTGAGCTTCCACCCGACAAAGACAAAGCCCAACAGAGTGAGGAAGATGCCGAGATTGCACACCGTGGCGTGCGAGACGCCAAAGACGGAGAGCCACCCGGCCAGCACGAAGGTGTAGGCCGGCTGATAGGTGTAGTTCCACACGTTGCTGCGCCACTCGCCTTTTGTAACCCAGTTTATGGCCGAGTCCGCCGTCCCGACCTCATCAATCCAAGGCCGCTGGTTATAGTCGACGACGAGCATGAGCACCACCGCGAACGCCACGCCGAGCCACACGAGAGTGTTGAAAATAGGCCTATCTCCCATACTGCCTGAGTTTACGGTTTATCCTCACGAAATCGCCTACGGCCTTGAAGCCAATCTTGACAATGCGCCGCATATTGATGCTGTTCACCCCACCCTGCCGCGGCCGGAACGTGATGGGGACGAAGCGGACCCGCTTGCGCCACTTGACAGCCACGGCCGAGATGGCGACATTGCAGAGGAAGAAGTCGGCGGGGACGACACCCAAGGCCTCGCGCAGCGCGTCGGCCCGCATGAGGCGAAAGGGGGTGTTGGCGTCCTCCACCCACACACCGAACGTGGCCCAGACGACAAGGCGCAAGACCCGGGTGACGAAGACGCGCCCCGCGCCGTCTTGCCGGCCGATGCGCGAACCTATTTGGAAGTCGTAGTCGGCCCGACGCTCCCACAGAGGCCAGAACTGTTCGGGGTCGGTCTGGCCGTCGCTGTCGGTCTGGAACACGAAGTCCGCGCCCTCGGCGAGCGCACGGGCGTAGAGGGACAAAACCGTGGCGCCATGCCCGCTGTTGGGCTTGTCGACCACCTCTAGGCGCGGGAAGCCGCCCGACGACGCCAGGCGGCGCAGGACGTCGAGAGTGCCGTCCGTGCTTCCGTCGTTGGCGACAAGGACATGAGCGTCGGCCCCCATCTCGGCAAGCCGCGCCGCCACGGGATGCCACTGACGTAGCGTGGCCTCGATGTTGGCCTCCTCGTTGTAGGCCGGCATCGCAAGAAACACTTTTTCCATGAATCAGAGAAATTATTAGCTAGAAAGAGAAAGACGGACACGACCGCCGTCGGGCGTCATCCGCGTTTGCGGAACGTGACAAACTTGTTGAGCAGGAACTGGAACAGCACGACCAGGACAATCGACGCCATCTTGGAGGGCAGCTCCCCCACCCCCATGCGCTCGACGCACACCCACAAGATGGCCTGGCTGAGGCACAGGCCGCCCAAGCCTACAGAGAGGAAAACAAAGAAACGCCGCCACTTGTGGTCGCGGACGCGGAAATTGTAGGAACGGTTGAGCAGGAAGGAGACGGTGATGCCGAAGAGGACAGACAGCGCATTGGCCGCCAAGTAGTGGAGGGGCGAGGCGCGCGTCAACAAGGAGAAAATGGCGAAATCGAGCGAGGCGGAGAGCGACCCGATCAGCCCATAGAGAACCAGGTGGCGAAACCGGGCGTAGAGCCCCCGGCAAAGGCGCAAAAAACTAGAGTCCCGCATTTCGCCAAAATGAACGGAACTCCACCAAGAGAGACCAGAAACGAAGAAAAAAGGAATCTACGCCCGCGCAACGCGGCGCGCCTGACTCACACGGGGGGGGGGTAATTTAACACCCCCGCAAATAATATAACACGCAACATTGCGACACTCTTCTACAGGCCGCAAATATGAGCATTTATTCTCACATTTCAAAAAAAACGACCAATGGCGACGCAAAGGGGGGGGGCAATTGCCCCCCCCCAAAAAAAAGAAAAGTTATTTCTCTAGCCCCGGATCTGCCTCACGGCCTCGTCGAGCGTGAGCGTGGCCTGCTCGCCCCGGCTCATGTCTTTGACCGTCAGCGTCTGCGCCATCCTCTCGGTCTCTCCGCAGAGAACCACGAAGCGCGCCCCGCGCTTGTCGGCATAGCCCATCTGCTTCTTCATCTTGGCGGCCTCGGGATAAATCTCGGCCGACAGCCCCGCCTCGCGGAGGCGCGCCAGGACTCGGAGGGCGTAGAGCTCGTCTTCGCCCCCGAAGTTGGCGACAAGGACGTCCGTCGTGGCCGCGGCCTCGGCGGGGAAGAGGTCCAGGCGGGTCATGACATCGTAGATGCGGTCCGCGCCGAACGAGATACCTACGCCCGACATCCCCTGCAAGCCGAAGATGCCCGTCAGGTTGTCATATCGCCCACCGCCCGAAATTGAGCCAATCTCGGTGTCGAGGGCCTTGACCTCGAAGATGGCCCCGGTGTAATAGTTCAGGCCGCGCGCCAGGGTCAGGTCGAGCTCGGCACGGATGTCCACGCCCAGGGCGTCGATGTAGGCGAAGAGCGTCCGCACCTCGTCGATTCCCTTGCGCCCCACCTCGCTGGTCAAGACTTGCCCCAAGCGCGACAGCTTCTCGTCTGTGCTTCCGGAGAGTCCCAAGATGGGCTGCAGCGCCGCCACCTGGCCGTCTGTCAGCCCATGGGCCCGAAGCTCGTCGTTGACGGCCTCGACACCAATCTTGTCGAGCTTGTCGATGGCCACCGTGATGTCCATCATCTTGTCGGGCGCCCCGATGGCCTCTGCCATCCCTGCCAGGACCTTGCGGTTGTTGACCTTGAGGCACACGTTGATGCCAAGCGCCTTGAAGACGTCGGCGGCAATCTGCACCAGCTCCACCTCGCACAGGAGCGAGTCTGTGCCGACGACATCGACATCGCACTGGAAGAACTCACGGTATCGCCCCTTTTGCGGACGGTCTGCCCTCCAGACGGGCTGAATCTGATAGCGCTTGAATGGGAACGTCAGCTCTCCCTGGTGCTGGACGACGTAGCGGGCAAAGGGGACTGTGAGGTCGTAGCGCAAGCCTTTCTCGGATATTTGCAGCGCCGCCTTGTCGGCACTGGCGCAGAGCGCCCCCCCCGCCGCCGCGAGGAAGTCGCCGGAATTGAGAATCTTGAAGAGCAGCTTGTCGCCCTCGTCTCCATACTTGCCCAGGAGGGTCGTGAGGTTCTCCATGGCCGGCGTCTCGATGGGCTGGTATCCGTAGCGGCGGAAGACGCGGCGTATGGTGTCGAAGATATAGTTGCGCCTCGTCATCTCGGCCGGGCCGAAATCGCGCGTCCCTTTGGGTATGGAGGGTTTTACTGTAGCCATATTCATCAGTCTTTTGTTGTTCGTCCGGCGGGTCTAGACGTTGAAGCGGAAATGCATGATGTCGCCGTCCTGGACCTCGTAGTCCTTGCCCTCGATCCCGAGCTTGCCGGCCTCGCGGCAGGCCGCCTCGGAGCGCAGGGCCACGAAGTCGTCGTATTTGATGACCTCGGCGCGGATGAACCCTTTCTCGAAGTCGGTGTGGATTACGCCCGCCGCCTGCGGGGCCTTGTCGCCGGCGTGGAAAGTCCACGCCTTGACCTCCTTGGGGCCCACGGTGAAGAACGTCCGCAAGTTGAGGATGGCGTATGCCGCCCGGATGAGCTTGGCCACGCCACTCTCGGCCAGTCCGAGGTCGTCGAGGAACATCTTGCGCTCCTCGTAGGTCTCCAGCTCGGCAATCTCGCTCTCGGTCTGCGCCGCGATGACCAGGACTTGCGCCCCCTCGTCGCCGGCGGCCTGACGGACAGCGTCGACGTGCGCGTTGCCCGTGCCAATAGACGCCTCGTCGACATTGCAGACATAGATGACGGGCTTGCGGGTGAGCAGGAAGAGCTCCCTGTCGAGCTTCTTCTCGGCCTCGGTCAGCTCGACGGTGCGCAGGTTGCGCCCCTGCCCCAGGGCCTCGCGGTAGCGGAGCAGGAGGTCGAGCAGCTTCCTGGCCTCGGGGTCCTTGCCCGATATGGCCTGCTTCTCGCACTTGGCAATGCGCGCCTCGACGGTCTCCAAGTCCTTAATCTGGAGCTCGGTGTCGATGACCCCCTTGTCGCGGACGGGGTCTACCGAGCCATCGACGTGCGTTATGTTGTCGTCGTCGAAACAGCGCAAGACGTGGATTATGGCGTCCGTCTCGCGAATGTTCGCCAGGAACTTGTTCCCCAGCCCCTCTCCCTTGCTGGCTCCCTTGACAAGCCCTGCGATGTCGACAATCTCGACCGTGGTGGGGACTACCTGCGCCGGGCGCTCAATCTCGTTGAGCACCTCCAGCCGGCTGTCGGGGACTGTTATGACGCCCACATTGGGCTCGATGGTGCAAAAGGGGAAGTTGGCCGACTGCGCCTTGGCGTTGGAGAGGCAGTTGAAGAGCGTCGACTTGCCGACATTGGGCAGTCCGACGATGCCACATTGAAGAGCCATGATGTCTTGTGTTGTTTGTTGTCGGGGGTTTTAGGCTAACGCAAGGAAGCGCGGCAAGGGTGTGCCGCGCCTCCCCGACGCATTTTTTATTGTCGATTCTAGACCCTAGAAAGTGTAGCTGAAGCAGATGGCCCAGACGCGGTCGTGCGAGTTGGGGTTGTAGTTGTGCTTGCTCCCTTTCTTCCAGACGGGGGTGAGGCCCGTCTGCCACCTCAGGTCGACCCCGATGCCCGACGGGGAGTCGTAGCCGATGCCGCAGACGGCATGGACAGTGAACTTGTTTTGCGCGCGGGCGAAACTGTGCAGCGTGTTGTCCTCGCGGCGCACCTGCGTCCCCCCGTCGCCAAAGTTGAGCTCGCCGTTGCCGGTGAGCTTGGGGTCGAGCAGGAAGCCCTGCGGGGTGTTGGTGGAGATGGAGTAGTCGAAGCGCTGGCTGAAGAGCGGGCCGGCATGGACGTTGAGGCCCTTGCCGCCGAAGACATTGAGCGGCACGTAGTACTTGAAGAGAATCGGCAGCTGGACGTTGTCTGTGAGCAGTTGCAGACGGAACCACTCGTTTTGCAGTGAGCCGTCGGTGCTGAACGAGTCGTGCTGGGGGGCGGGGTTGATGAGCTTCTTGAGCGCCCTGACGCCCATCCGGGCGTAGAAGACCTCTGGCTGTATTGCGAAATGTTCGCCAATCTCCCACCGGCAGAGGAGGCCCCACTGACCCATGCGCGCCTGGAAGTCGTCGGCATCGCTGTCGTATGTAGTGAAGTTCAAGCCCCCTTTGAAGCCCCAGTGGAACTCGACCTGCGCCGCGGTCTCCAATGCGCACGCGCAAACGAGAGACAGCACTGTCAACAGTTTTTTCATTGTTCTATGTTCTGTTTTGCATTTGCCCCGCGAACCACCCTAAACCTCTCGGGCTCGCCGGCCGTCTGTGTTGTTGTTTTTCTTGAGTCCGTGTGTTTCGTGCGGGAACTCCCCGCCAAAAGACGCGGGCCGAGCCGCACGAACGACAGAAGCCCACGATTCAAGGTGCAAATGTAAAGATTTATTTTTGCATAGTCCCATGCGCCCGGTCTGCCGCAAGCCGTTCTTATGCAAAAACGCCGCCCCGGCATACCACCCTAAACCTCTCGGGCTCGCCGGCCGTCTGTGTTGTTGTTTTTCTTGAGT
>CAYZUH010000036.1:0-25087 GCA_964481855.1 uncultured Marinilabiliaceae bacterium | reverse complement strand
GTTGGCGAGTGTGCGCATCGTATGATGCGTACACTCTTTTTTTTCGCCCCCCCCTCCAAGCAGGAGGGGGGGGCTGATATTTGCCAAACGCACAAAAGATGGGGCGGCCACATGAAAATGGCCGCCCCATCTCTCAGCATCAATATCAAACCGCCCTACCAGGCGAACATCGGACGCCCCCCCATCATCTCGTTGACCTCGGCGCGGACCTTGGCAACCACGCCCTCGTCGTCGTGCGAGGACAAAACACGGTCTATCATGTCGGCGATGGTGTCCATGTCCGCCTCCTTGAGGCCGCGGGTGGTCACGGCGGGCGTCCCGAGGCGCAGACCGCTTGTTTGGAACGCCGAACGGGTGTCGAACGGCACGAGGTTCATGTTGACGGTGATGTCGGCCGCGACCAGGGCCTTTTCTGCCATCTTGCCCGTGAGGTCGGGATATTTGGGGCGCAGGTCGACGAGCATCGAGTGGTTGTCTGTGCCACCGCTGACTATGAAGAACCCCCTCTCTATGAGGTCTTGCGCGAGCCGTGCGGCATTCTTCTTAACCTGCAGCTGATAGGTTTTGAACTCGGGCTGGAGCGCCTCGGCAAAAGCCACGGCCTTGGCCGCGATGACATGCTCCAGGGGGCCTCCCTGCTGCCCTGGGAAGACGGCGGAGTTGAGAAGCGACCCCATAGAGCGCACCTCGCCTTTCTTGGTCCTCTTGCCCCACGGGTTCGGGAAGTCCTTGCCCATGAGGATTATGCCGCCACGGGGGCCGCGCAGCGTCTTGTGGGTCGTGGATGTCACGATGTCGGCATATTTGACGGGGTTGTCGAGCAGCCCGGCGGCAATCAGCCCCGCCGGGTGCGCCATGTCGACCATGAGCAACGCCCCGACCTCGTCCGCAATCTTGCGCATCCGCGCGTAGTCCCACTCGCGGCTGTATGCCGAGCCGCCACCGATGATGAGCTTCGGGTGCTCGCGGCGCGCCACCTCCTCCATCTCGTCATAGTCCACTCGTCCGGTCTCCTTGTCGAGATGGTAGGCCACTGGGCGGTAGAGCAGACCGGAAGTGTTGACGGCCGAGCCGTGCGAGAGATGCCCGCCATGCGCCAAGTCGAGCCCCATGAAAGTGTCGCCGGGGTTGAGGACGGCCAGCAGGACGGCCGCATTAGCCTGCGCCCCCGAGTGCGGCTGGACGTTGGCGAACTCTGCCCCATAGAGCTCCTTAATCCGCTCCAGAGCGAGCGCCTCGACCTCGTCGACGACCTCGCACCCGCCATAGTGGCGTTTTCCCGGATAGCCCTCGGCATACTTGTTTGTCAGGCACGAGCCCATGGCTTGCATCACCTCGTCGCTCACGAAGTTCTCCGAGGCTATCATCTCAATCCCTCGCTTCTGGCGCTGATGCTCTTTATCAATGAGGTCGAAAATGGCGTTGTCTCTCATCCTTTGTGTTTTTGTAAGCGTTAGTCGCGGCAAATATAGCCACTTTTCCTGGGGCGGCTTCGTTTTGTTTTAGTAATTTTGCGCCGAATTAGCCGATGCGCGGCACAGGGCGTCCCCGGCCCCGCAGAGATTGGCGGCAAAACCGAAAGTCAAGCGAACACCCGAACAACAAGGACATGATAACAGTAACCGACCTCGCCATCCAATTCAACAAGAAGCCCCTCTTTGAGGACGTCAACCTCAAGTTCTCGCCAGGCAACTGCTACGGCGTCATAGGCGCCAACGGCGCCGGGAAGTCAACATTCCTCAAGATTTTGGCCGGGCAACTTGACTCCACCAAGGGTTTCGTCGAGATGGCCCCCGGCGAGCGGCTGTCCGTATTGGCTCAGGATCACTTCGCCTTTGACGAGCACACGGTTCTCGACACCGTGCTGATAGGCCATAAGAAGCTGTGGGACAATATGCAGCGAAAAAACGCCCTCTACTCCAAGCCCGACTTCTCCGACGCCGACGGCGACGAGGTTGCCAAGCTCGAGGAGGAGTTTGGCGAGATGGGCGGATGGACGGCCGAGAGCGACGCCGCCAACCTGCTGAGCGGCCTGGGCATCAAGGAAGACCTGCACTATCAGCTAATGCGCGACCTCTCCGGAAAGCAGAAGGTGAAAGTGCTGCTGGCGCAAGCCCTCTTCGGCAACCCCGACAACCTGCTCCTGGACGAGCCCACCAACGACCTGGACCTCGACACCGTCTTGTGGCTGGAGGACTACCTTGCCAACTTCCCCAACACTGTCATCGTGGTCAGCCACGACCGCCACTTCCTCGACAACGTGTGCACGGACATTGTCGACATCGACTATAACAAGATACGCATGTTCTCCGGCAACTACACGTTCTGGTATGAGAGCTCGCAATTGGCGCTTCGCCAACAGGCCGCCCAGAACAAGAAAGCCGAGGAGAAGCGCAAGGAGCTCATGGAGTTCATCTCCCGCTTCTCGGCCAACGTGGCCAAAAGCCGGCAGACCACAAGCCGCAAGAAGATGCTCGCCAAGCTCAACATCGAGGAGATTGCCCCCTCGACTCGCCGTTACCCGGGGATAATCTTCACACCCGAACGCCCAGCGGGAGACAAAGTCCTGGAAGTGCGCGACCTGAGCTTCACGATGGACGACGGCACGCGCCTGTTTGGCGAGGTCTCTTTCAACGTCGAGCGCAACGACAAGATATGCTTCCTCTCGCGCGACGCACGCGCCACCACGGCACTCTACCGCATCTTCAATGGGGAGCTGCAACCCACTAGCGGCACATACTCGTGGGGGACGACCATCACGATGGCCTACCTGCCGTTGGACAACTCGGAGTTCTTCAACAAGAAGCTGGACTTGACAAACTGGCTGGCCCAGTTCTCGCCCAACACCGAGGACTTTTTCCTGCGCCAATATCTAGGCAAGATGCTCTTCGGCAACGACGACATCCGCAAGACCTGCAACGTCTTGTCGGGTGGCGAGAAGATGCGGTGCATGATTGCCAAGATGATGCTCTCGAACCCCAACGTCGTCATGCTGGACCACCCCACGAACCATCTGGACATGGAATCCATCCAGGCGTTCAACAACAACATGAAGACATATCCGGGCAACATCCTCCTGACGTCGCACGACCACGAGTTCATCCGCTCGGTGTGCAACCGCGTCATCGAGATCACCCCCAACGGTACGATAGACAAATACATGGACTTCGAGGACTATATGCAAGACGAGACCATAGGCGCAAAAAGGATGTCCATGTACGAGCCACAATAGGGCAAATATCCGTTCAAACACATCTAAAAGAGTAATGACAGTAGAATGAAACTTCCGCGGCTGACACTGACGTTGGCCGCGGTCTTGTTTTTCGCCCAAAACGGGGGGCGACCGTGGGATAAACAAGCAACGACAGGAACACGCTCGTTGCCTGCATCTCGTGCACGAAGACAAAACTTGCCACGGGAGATGCCCGTCCGCCAATAGCGGCCACAGCCTCGCCGCCCTGACATGACAAACGCAACCGCCCCAATGAGGCATCCGCCCCATTGGGGCGCTTCGTTGTCTTGAACGCCACAAGGCGGCCGAGGCGCAAAAAAAAATTAAAGCCTCGAGGCATTTCGCCCGAGGCTTTAATCAACAATAGACAACAACAGATGAAAACAACCGTCATCACGACGGCACTTTTTTGATATTTTCGTCGGGCAGCTCAAACTCGGAAGCCCGCCAGCGTCTCGTCTCTTATGACATTGCAAATATGGCGCTTTATTAATTACCCCGCAAGCCTCGTCTTAATTTTTTTTAAGCCATCTTCGGCCACAAGCCTCATATCGCACTCACTACCGACTATCATTCAACTATTTACAACCATGCAACAGCCGCACACATGTTTACAATTCATAAACATTCAACATACAAAAAAAAGAAACCGCAGGAGGCGCACACCCCCTGCGGCCGTGAGATTGGATATGCAGGACTAACCCTTACGACGGGAGAGAACCCCGACGAGCAACCACCCGCCAACAACCTGTAGAAGCATACCCGGGACACCCACAGAAAAATCTTGCCAAGCGGCCTCCGCGCTGCCCGCCAACACCCACTCGAACAGGGAGCCGACAACCTGGTAGGCCAAGACAACAGCCGCCATAAGCGCGAGCGACACCCTCTTGTAATGGCTTGCCGCAAAGCCGGCCGCAATGGCAAGCAAAACGGACTTGACGGTTATGGGCAGCAAAGCCGCGGCGGGCGGCATGGCGAAGAGGACGGAATTGACCATTGGCGACAAGACCGCCGTAAGCAACCCGACACGCCAACCATATTTGTAGGCGGCAATGAGGGTAAAGAAATAGATTGGCAACCACATCCGCCCCCCCGACGGAAGCAGATGGAAAAGCTGCGGCAGCAGGACATTGCCGGCCACAAAGAGCAGGGCGAAGAGATATGTCCTCGCCTCACGATAGCCAAAGGCGTGTAGACTAACTGTTGAAGACTGCATAGACGTATTGTATTTAAATTGTTTTCAAGACGCATTCGCGCTAATCCACTCCATTCGCCGCTCGCGCGCCATGCCCATCCACTCTTCAAGCCTCGGCAAGCACTCCTCGGCGGAATGACACTCGCTCAAGAACCTCTCCATTGGGCAGCTCCCCGTACGCACACGGTTCGCAATGCACTCCACCGTAGCGGCGCCGGGCGGGACTTTCACGCTCCACTGCAGGAAACGACGCGCCTCGGCGCTGATGACGTCCGTGTGGACACCACTCACACCGGCGGCCACGATGAGGCATGCGGCGGCCTTGCCGATAACCTTGTCGGCTACGAGCGCGCCCCGCAAGAAGCCGGGGTCCTCGCGATAGAGCCTATAGAGGTCGTCCACGTCGCGTCCGTCGAAAGTCCTCAGCTCGCCCCGGTTGCGCACCACGAGCGAGTGCCGTCCCTCGTGGAGAATGCCGCGAAGCTCCTCCAAATCGTCAAATGTACTCATAGGCATTTCCAACCTTGGCGACAAAATAACGCAAATGGGACGACATGGCGAAGAGGAGCAGTGGCATTTTTCGCTACCTTATTTACAGCAAAAAAAAGGGGCGCGGCCTCGCGCACCCCTTTCTGTCACTGCAAATGTAGCAACACCGCCCTAGAACTCCGCATTCCTCATGTCGCCCGTCTGCTCTAGGGCGACATGCATGGCGAAAGCCTTTTGGAGCGCCATGGGCGTATGCGACTTGCCCTCGCGAATCTTGAGGTAGTCCCACAACATCTGCTTGTAGTCGGGGTGGGCGCACTTCTCGATAATCTCCCTGGCGCGCTGGACGGGGCTCTTGCCGCGTAGGTCTGCCACGCCATGCTCGGTAGCCACAATCTTGACGGAGTGCTCGTTGCTGTCCGTGTGCGTCACCATGGGGACTATGGCGGAGATTACGCCGCCCTTGGCCACCGACGGGCAGGTGAAAATCGAGAGGAACGAATTGCGCGCGAAGTCGGCGGAGCCTCCAATGCCGTTCATCATCTTCTGCCCGCAGACGTTCGTGCTGTTGACGTTGCCGAAGATGTCAACCTCCAAGGCAGTGTTGATGGCGATCACGCCAAGCCTGCGGATGAGCTCCGGGTGGTTGGTAATCTCCTGCGGCCGCAACATGAGCCTGCTCTTGAAGAAGGGGAGGTCGGAATAGACCCTGTGGAGCATGTCGTCGGAGAGCGTCAGCGAGCTGCCCGACGCATATGAGATTCGGCCGCTCTCCATGAGTGGAATCACGGAGTTCTGAATGACCTCGGTGAACATGGTGAACGGCGGGATGTCCTCGCACTCTCCCAACGAGCCAAGCACCGCGTTGGCGATGTTCCCCACCCCGCTTTGGAGGGGCAGAAACTCCTTGGGTATAATCCCCCTGCGGAGCTCGGCGAAGAGGAACTCCGCCACATTTTGGCCAATCTTGGTCGTGATGGGATTCGGCTCGGTGAAAGCGGCGATGGTGTCGGGCAAGTTTGTCCGCACGACACACAAGACCTTGTCCGGATTGACCCTGATGGCCTCAGCCCCGACCCGGCTCGACGGCTCGTAGATTGGAATCTCGCGGCGGCGCGGCGGTGTCAACGGCTCATAAATGTCGTGCATCCCCCTGATTTCCTCGGGGTGGTGCGCATTCAGTTCGATTATAATCTTGTCGGCGGCCTCGCACAGTGTCGGCGAGATTCCGACGGAGCTGGTGGGCACGACCATCCCGTCGTCGGAGACCGACGACGCCTCAATTATGCACACGTCCATATGCCCCAGGAAGCCGTATCGCAAGTCTTGCGCGACGTGGCTGAGGTTGAGGTCGAAATATTGCACCTCCTGCCTGTTTATCGCGGCCCTCATGTCGGGGTGCGACTGGAACGGAGTGCGGAACTTGACGGCCTTGGCCCTGGCCAGGGCGCCGTCGATGGGGTCGCCCGTGGCGCCGCCCGTGATTAGCCCCACCCGGAACTCCGCCCCCCGCGCGTGCTCGGCCTCGGCTTTCTGCGCAAGCGCCGTAGGCACCGCCTTGGGCGTCCCGACAGAGGAGAACCCGCCAATCCCGACAACAAAATCATTCTTGATGAACTCCGCGGCCTCCTCGGCCGTCAACACTGGAAAGCGCATATTCAATAATCTTTGGAAATCGATATGCAAAAGTACTCATTTCCGCCGCCTCGAAGCGCGGCCTTGCGCGTTAATTGCCGCAACTACTGGCGAAACCGGCCTCCCAGGCCATCAGCCGCCTCTTGGCCGCGACGCCCCAACGGAAACCGCCCAGGCTACCCGACGAGCAGACTACGCGATGGCACGGCACGACAACCGGCACCGGGTTGCGCCCCACCGCCGCCCCGACGGCGCGCGCGGCACCAGGACATCCGACGGCCACGGCGACATCGGAGTAGGACGCCGCAGCGCCAAAAGGGATGCGCGAGACGGCCTCCCAAACGGCGACCTGAAAACCACTGCCGCAGACGACGACAGGCAAGGCCTCCCCGCCGCGGGCGAAGCCGGGGGGCGAGACGAGAAAATCTGCGACAGCATCCAAAATCCGGCAGTCGCCAAAACGCAACTCGGCATTGCTGAAACGGCCTCTGAATCCCGCCACCGCCTCGCCGCCGCCATCCTCAAAAAACACGGCACACACGCCGCCCGCCACCGCCGCCACAAGAACCTGGCCGAAATCCGCCTCGAAGAGGCGGCACACGGGCTCCAAACGGGAGTAATCTCCAGGCTGGAGCGACGTCAGCGAAACAGGAATCAAAAAATCCCCGCCAACCATCCCGGGCAACGCTTGGCCACTACTTGAGCACTTTGACGAGCGTCTCAACGAGCTGCTCACCCCTCAGGTCTTTGGCAATGATTGTCCCGTCTTGGGCAATCAGCAGGCTTGCCGGAATGGAGTGGACACCATAGAGCGCCGCCGGCTCACAGCGCCACCCTTTCAGGTCGGAGAGATGGACCCATCCCAGCCCTAGCGTCTCGACCGCGTTGAGCCACGACTTGCGGTTGCTGTCCAACGACACCCCCACGACCTCCAGTCCCTTGTTTCGGAACGCCTCGTAGGCCCGCCTCACCGTCGGCATCTCCATGCGGCACGGCCCGCACCACGAGGCCCAGAAGTCGAGCAACGTCACCTTGTTCGCCTTGACTATTTCGGACAGGCGCACGGGCTTCCCCCCGGCGTCAGCGCACACGAAATCGGTGAACTTGCGGCCGACATCGGCCCTGTGCGCCGCCTCCTCCTGCTCGACGCGCGCCATGGCCCTGCGGAAGCCCGGCAGCGTCGGACTGTTTTGCGAGAGAAGCCCAGCGAGCTTGCCTCGGTCGTCGTCGTGGAGCATGGGGCAATACATCTCGAAGACCATGTCGGCGGCCATCGTGGCCTTGTTCTCCTCCACGAACGACATGACGTTCGCCACGCGCAGCGTCGACAGCGAGTCGAGCGTCTCCTGGTAGGCCCTGCGGGCCTGCGCCGCGAGATTGGGGCTGCGCATGGCGTTGACGTAGGGTTGCGCCTGCGCCATAATCTCGTTGTCGCGCATGGCGAAGAGGCGCCACAGCGAGTTTGTGACGTTTCCCATAACCTCGGCCTCGCGCTCGTGGTCCGTGTAGAGACGGACATTGAGCGTCCCCGCCTCCGCCACCACGCTGGAGCCGAAAGTCGGCACTCCGCCCTTGACGCCCAGGAGGAAGACTAGCCGAGCCCCGTCGACCATCCCCGAAAACGTGAATGCGCCTTTGACGACGCGCGCCGTGTCGACAGGCGTGAGTCCCCCGCCCGACGGCGTTGCCAACAATACGGTGTCTCCATCCGCACCTCCCATGAGCGTCCCCTTTATGGAGAACTGCGCCTGCGCCAAGACCGCCCAAGAAGCCATGATGGCCACGATAGAAGATATTACACGCTTCATTACTGAGATTTATGCTTACGCACAAATGTAACACATTTTGCGGCATACAGCCGCCACCAGACACCGGCGGGGCGTCCCCCGCACGCAATACACCCCATTGCCCAATTGTCTATATTAATAATACATTTATAACGTACTTAAGAAACACACATCGCTAAACCAACGTAATTTCGAGGAAATATATGCACAAAACCTAATCTCAAAGATGCTAAAACCTGCACCAATCATCGCCATAGCCCTAATTGCAATCGTGGCAATGCCGACAACGGCCAAGGCCCAATACTCACCCAAAGCCACGATGTCGCACCCCAAGCTGGAAGCCCTCACCTCCTCTGGCAAATTTCGCATAATAGCAGCCAGCGCCCCCCTCATTGTCGGCGGGCTGCTGGCGAAAAAGGCCGACCGCGACTTCCGCGGCCTCCGCAACGAGTATTGGCCGGCCTTTGAAAACCACGCCGACGACTACCTGCAATACGCACCCCTTATGCTCACCGTTGGCCTCAAAGCGTGCGGGGTGGAGAGCCGCAACTCGTGGGGCCGCATGGCCGCATCGGTCGCCATGTCGCACGCGCTGATGACGGGCGCCGTCTCGGCGTTCAAATATGGCACCGAAGTGATGCGCCCCGACGGGACGACACGCAACTCCTTTCCGAGCGGCCACACGGCCACAGCCTTCATGAGCGCCACAATCCTCACGCGCGAGTATGGACACAAGACTCCGCTCGTCGGCATCGGGGCGTACGCCACAGCCGCCAGCACGGGCTTCATGCGCATGGCAAACAACCGGCATTGGCTTAGCGACGTCTTGACCGGCGCAGGCCTTGGCATCCTCACAGCCGAGCTGGGCTACGCCATTGGCGACCTCATCTTCGAGCGACGCGGGCTCAACGCCCAGCCCATCGACGACTACGACTACGACCCCTGGTCTCCCCCGCACTTCGTCGGCGTGTTCGTCGGGGTCAATATCCCCCTGTGCAAGGTAGACGTCGACAACGAGCGCGAGCTGAACTCGTCGCTCGGAGCCATGATGGGCGTCGAGGGCGCGTACTTCTTCAACACGTGGGTTGGCATCGGGGGGCGCCTGGCCACGACTAGCCTGCGCCTCATGTCCGACGGCCGTCCGGCGGCCGACAATACGTTCAATGCCACTTCGACCAGCGGGGGGATTTACGCCTCGGCACCGCTCGCCCCGCGCCTCCGCGTAGGCGCAAAGTTGCTGGGCGGCTACGCGCGCATCCCGTCGGTGCGCCTGGCCGAGCCCGAAGCCACCATCCCGCGCTACGGCGCGGGCATGATGGTGTGCGGACTGAGCGGGACACTGCGCGCCACCCGCCGCTACGAGCTGCGCCTTTTCGCCGACTACACCCTCATGCCTCCCTACACGCCGAAAATCGACGAGAACATCCATGCGCTTACCGTCGGGAGCGCGTTCTGCGTCTCTTTTTGACGGCACTGCGAAAAAAAAACGCCATGGGCTCTTGCATAAGAAGAAAACAAGCGATACCTTTGCATCGCAATCGGGGAGAGACGGTTGCTAGACTGAAAGTTGGTACCGTAGCACAATTGGATAATGCCTCTGGTTACGGCCCAGAAGATTGGGGGTTCGAATCCCTCCGGTATCACCGAATGGTTCAATTGACGACGTCTGTATGGGTGACCATGCAGACGTTATTTTTTTTGCTCAGCGCATCCTCCCGGCCACAATGACGCTCGACGTCTCGTCGGACTCGACGACGGGCGACAAGAAGTCGGGGACGGAGCACTCCACCCGGCTATGGTTTGTGGCCGAGACGCCCAACGACACCTCGGCCGACACCCGCGCCTCGCTTTCGCCGTCGGCCGCGAGCGAGACCGAGGCGCAAGAGATCCTGCTCATGCGTATTGCGCTAGCCGCCGCAATGTCGGCATGAAGACTGCCCACCTGACCCATAATCCCGACGACCGACTTGTTCGCCGCTTGCACGGAGACCGTCTCGGAGATTAGTGTCAGATGGATCTCCATGGCGAAGTCGGCACGGACGGCGACCGACGGCAGACGCAACGTCCCCCTCGACTTGATGTTCCCTCCCGAAGTCCCATGGACGACCCTCAGAGAGCTGTCGCAGACGACGAAAACGTCGACCCTCGGCGAACGGCGGAACTTGAACTTCCCGGCACTGACCGACAGCACCCCGGCCTCGACCACACACTCCACAGCCTTGCTTACCGACGGCTCAGCCCGCACAATGCACATAGGCCCGACAAGCGACGGCCCTGCCCCCCGGCGCCCCATGCCGCCCAAAGCCTTCTTGGCCACAGACGCCGGCAACGTCGCCACCTCGTCTGCCATGACCAACGTGACGTTCATGCCCCGCCCCGTCACAATGGACGAAAACGGCGACAACCCCTTGACAATGCGCAACGACGGCTCCTGCGCCACGGCCACCGCCGCCAGAAGCGGCGTGACGACGATAGCGAGGAGCCGCCGCAGCGAGACCCGCCTAGAGGCTGGCGTAGTCTTGCGAATATCGGAGCATCTGCTCGTCATAGGCCTCGTCATATGAGATGACGACATCTTGCGGACAACCATCGGCGGAGGTCTTGAGAGTGAGCCGCGGATTGACGAAGCCGCTGAACGGCGCTATGCCAAGATTGGCGTAGCGCTCCCGCACCTCGGCGTGCAGCTCGGCATCGACCCTCACGCCGTATCTCTCGACAAGATCCCGCGCCGCCTCATAGTCCCCCTCGCTCTTGATGCGCTGCACCTCACGCAACAGCTCGCCGAAAAGCGCCCTCACGCCATGATAGTCTTCGATGGCGACATAGTGCTTGCCCCCCCGCACGACCATCCGCACGACGCCTTGCGCCTCGCCGCGTTCCAACACCCAGCGGGCTATCAGCGCACGATTCCTCATGTGCGCCTCCTCCAGGTTGCGCCCGGGCTCCAGCCTGGCGAGCTGCACCAGGGCCCCATTGCGCAGATAGCTGTCATACTCTCCCCATGCGGCCTCTAGACTGTCGATAATCTTGAGTTCGAGCATTTTAGGGTCGGCCATGAAGTAGAGCGCGAAGAGGTCTGCCCTGGCCTCCTCGATGGTGCTCCCGTATGCCTTGAGGTCGTCGAGCGTCACCCCGTCGCGCATCTGCCCGGAGCCATGCCCCAGGCACTCGTGAAGCTGCGTGTGCAGCTCGCCCGACGCGCGGCCATAGCGGCGGCACCGCTCCACCTCGTCGGCCGAGGCGGCGAACTCGTCGAGCACTCCGGGCCTCGCCGTGTCGCGCCGCTCCGCCTCGTCGTGGAGCGCGCCCGAAATGTTGGCCAGCGAAATGGACTTCGAGCCATAGGCCTCGCGAATCCAGTCGGCGTTGGGGAGATTGACGCCTATTGGCGTTGACGGATAGCTGTCTCCACCGAGCATGACCGCGTTTATGACCCTCATGCTCACCCCCCTCACACTCTTCTTGCGAAATTCCGGGGCGATTGGCGAATTGTCCTCAAACCACTGGGCATTGGCGGCGATGAGGCCGACCTGCCTCGTGGCGGCCTCGTCGGCGAGCTCGACAATGCTCTCCCACGACCCCTTGAGCCCCAACGGGTCGTCGTAGACCTCGATGAAACCGTTGATGAAATCGACGTCGGCCTGCTTCTCCTGCACCCACAAGATGCTGAAGTCGTCGAACTTCTTGGGGTCCCCGTCTTCGACATATTGCGCGAGCTTGGCGATGGCCTCGGCCTGGCGCTCGTTGCAGGCATAGGACATGGCCAGGCGCAGCTCCGACGCCACCTTGCGGAGCGGCTCGGCATAGACGCCCCCCCGCGCGCACCACAGCTCCTCGGACAGCGAGCCGTCGGCGTCCTTGACCAGCTTGCTATTGAGCGGGTGCTTCCCCTCCGTGTCCGCATAGAACTCCGCGGCCTCGGACTGCGAGACGCCATCGCCATAGAAATTGACGGCCGAACCGCGCACAAGGTCGGCGTCGGCGTCGAGCAAGACCTTCTTGGGGGCGACTTCGGGGTTGAAAATCAAGTCCGCCAATGCCTCTGGCACGGCGTCGGCGCCGAGACCGGCCTCCGACGCCCAACGAGACAACTCGTCGGCGGAGAAGCCGGGGCTGAACTTGTCGTTGCTGTAGTGGTGGTGCGGGCCGTTGGCGAACCACACCCTCTTCGTATATTCCGCCAACCTGCTGTCGAGGCGGCCATTGGACTTTTGGAAGACATAGACAGCCTCCAAGAGGCGACGAAGCTCCACGCCAAGGGGGCAATTCTGATGCCAAAAGATGTCGCGCCCCCAAAGTGCCGCCTCCGACAGATGGTAGAGCAGCAATTTCTTGGCCAAGGGCAACGCCTCAAAGCCGTCCACGCGGTAGCGAAGAACCTGTATGTCGGCAAAACTGTCAATCATAACACTATTTTTTCTCGATTAGGAGCCACATCCCAACATATTCGGGGTGGCCGGACCTCAGCTGCGCTATTTTCTCCCGCGCCGTCTTCTCGGTCGCCGCCGAGAGAATCCCCACGCGGAACATGCCCTCCTCGTTCTCCATTATGCTGGGCAGGAATCCCTTGGCAATGGCGTCTTGGCAAAGCTGCCTCGCATTTTGGAGCACCTTGAACGAGCCGATGATGACATGGAACCTGCTGTCGTCGGCGACGTCCTTGGCCTTGGTCTCGACCATTTTGACTCTCTCCTCTTTGACCACCAGTTTCCTCTCCTCTTCCGCCAGCCTCTCCGCCTCCTCTTTTGCCTTTTGCGCGGCTCGGCCCGCGGCTTCGGCTTCCTGCCGCGCCCGGCTCTCTGCCTCCCTCTCGGCTTTGAGGCGCGCCTCCCGGTCGGCGTCGGTCTCGGAGTTGCCTGCGCGCACCCTTGGGGTGGCGCGCGTCGTAGTCGTATGGCTGCGCGTCCTCACGCTGGAGCTTCCCTTGCGCGAACATCCGCAAGAGAGCAGACATGCCGCCGCAAGGCAGAGAGCCAAAATCGATGTGGTGCTTTTCATTGGTAAAATCAAATGATGTTGATGCGTGCGAATTTAAGCAGAAGAGTCTTTTCTCCGTGCGCGTCGAAAGCTATTCTCAGCTTCACGTCGTCGTCCCCGCCCAAAATCTCCTTTATCGTCCCCGCCCCGAAACGGTCGTGGCCGATTCTGTCGCCAACGTGGTAGCGTCCGTCGGCCGTCTGCGCCCGGCTGACAGCCGGAACGTCGGCCGTGGTGACAATCCGGCTCGTCACCCTGCGCGGCGCCTGTTGCGGGGTCGCCGCCCTCCGCATGCGCTGCACGCCGGCGAAGCTCCTCTCCTCGCCGCGGAAGCCGCCTCCCCCACCCCATGGGCGGGCGAAACTGTCGGCAACGGCCTCCTCCTCCCTCGGCACTGCGCAATACTTCTCGTCGAACTCGGCCACGAAACGGCTTGGCGTAGTGAAGACAACCCTGCCATTGGCGAAACGCCTCTTGGCGTAGCTCACCGTCGCGACCTCCTTGGCGCGGGTCAGGGCCACGTAGAGAAGCCGACGCTCCTCTTCGAGCGAATGGGGGTCGAGAGCGCTATGCCCCGGGAAAATCTCGTCCTCCACGCCGACAACGTAGACGCAATCGAACTCCAACCCCTTGCTGGCGTGTATGGTCATGACGTTCACCTTGTCGTCGTCGGCGTTGTCGTCGAGGTCAACTCGCAGACTGACCTGCTGCAAGTAGGCCCGGACGTCGGCCGGCTCCCCGTCCTCCCGCTGGGCCTCTGTGAACTCCTTGACGCCATTGAGCAACTCCTGCACATTGGCAAAACGCTCCTTGCCATCCTCGTCGCCCCTCTCCTTGCTCAGCTCTGCGAGAAGCCCGCTCTGCGCGAGCATCTCAACAGCCAACTGGTACGCGTCGAGCGTCTCTGCCTGCTGTGTGAGCGTCTCGATGAGCCCAGTGAAACGCGCAATCTTCGCCAACACCGAGTCGGCCACGCCAATCTTGCCCCTCAGCGACGCCACCGTCATGACGTCCCACATCGTCGCCCCCAGACTTTGCGCCGTCGCCTCGATCTTGGCAATCGTGGCGCCGCCAATCTGCCGCTTGGGATAGTTGACGACCCGCCGCATAGCCTCGACGTCGTTGTGGTTGACGACGAGGCGCAGGTACGCCAGCGCGTCCTTGACCTCCTTGCGCTGGTAGAACGCCACGCCGCCGAAGATTCGGTATGGGATTCCCGCCTCCACCATCCTCTCCTCAAAAGCCCGGCTTAGCGAACTGGCCCTGTAGAGAATGGCGAAATCGGCAAAACGCTTGTCGCCGGCCATCTTGCGCCGCATGACGTCGCCGACGACCTCGGCGGCCTCAGCCTTGTCGGAGTCGCACGCCCAGACCCGGACTTTGTCCCCCACGGCCCCGTCTGAAAAGACATTCTTCGCAATTTGGTTGCGGTTGTGGGCAATGAGGGAGTTGGCCGCCCCGACAATGTTGCGCGTGGAGCGGTAGTTCTGCTCCAACTTGAACATCTCGGCCTGCGGATAGTCGCGCTGGAAGTTGAGGATGTTCTCAATCCTCGCCCCCCGGAAGCTGTATATGCTCTGCGCGTCGTCGCCGACGACGCAAATGTTCCGCCGCGCCTTGGCCAGGCGGTTGATTATGACATATTGGGAGAGGTTTGTGTCTTGGTACTCGTCGACAAGGATGTATCGGAACTTGTCTTGATATTTGGCCAGGACGTCGGGGCAGTCGCGGAGCAGGAGGTTGGTGTAGAGCAGGAGGTCGTCGAAGTCGAGCGCCCCGGCCTTTCGGCACTCCTCGACATAGCGCGCGTATATTTGCGGCATCTTGGGCCTCTGAGCCACCTTGTCGCGCTCCGCTATGCCCTTGTCGTCGGCATAGGCCGCGGGGAGGATGAGGTCGTTTTTGGCCGCCGATATTGTCCCCGCCACAAGTTTTGGCTTATAGCTCGAACGGTCGTCGAGATTCATCTGCTTGACAACATTGTCGACGAGCCTCCGCGAGTCCTCGGCGTCGTATATCGAGAAATCGGGCGATATGCCGAGCCTCGCGGCCTCGAACCGCAATATCCTGGCAAAGACGGAGTGGAAAGTCCCCATCCACAGTTGCCTGGCGTCGTCCCCTACGATGCGGGCTATTCGCTCTTTCATCTCGTCGGCGGCCTTGTTGGTGAACGTGAGCGCCAGAATGTTGTATGGCTTGACCCCCTTGGACAGGAGGTACGCGATGCGCATTGTCAAGACCCTGGTCTTCCCCGAGCCGGCCCCGGCTATTACCAGCATTGGCCCGTCGGGGGCCGTCACGGCGGCGCGCTGAGGCGCATTGAGCGTCTCGAGGCTCCGCTCCAGCTTATCGTTGTCCATCAGTCATAGAAATTCCACGAGAGGCCGAACTTGAAAGTCTGCGGGTTGGCCGGGTAGTGGATGGTGTTGAAATGGTCGTTGGAGCCCCACAGGTTGTTGAGGTGCTCAAACTTGACGTAGGCCCTGATCTTCTTGAGGTGGAAGTTGATGAAAGGGTCGAAATATCCGTAGCCGCCCGTACGCCTCTGGTCTTGCGGCACGAACTGCATGAGGGCCGGGATGTAGGCTGGCGAGTAGAAGCGGCTGTTGTAGTGGACGTCGAAGCCTATCTGCGTCAGCATCACCCCGAAGAAGAGCCTCTCCCAATATGACGTGGCGAAGAGCGCGAACGACGGCGCCGGGACGACATCGTTGTCGGAAGTGCGCTGGAAGGCCAGGCGTATGATGGTGTTGAAGCCGGTGTGGCTCTGCGTGAGATGCGCCCTGGCGCTGAAGCCCAGCAGCTGCGTCACGTCGGACTTCTGAGCCGGCACGCCGAGCGGGCTGAAGTAGACACGGTTGTTGAGCGTGGAGCTGAAGACACTGAGGTCCACGCCAACGCCGGGGACGCGCAGCCCGCCCCGGACGTCGAAGTTCTGCTCCCGGTCGAGGCTCCGCCCCCACTCGTAGTGGTTGGAGCAGTAGAGTTCTTCCCAGAGCGACGGGCTCCGGAGCTCGAACGACGCCCTGCCCCACACCTCGGTCTCCCAACGCCCGGAGCCCAGCGACAGGCTCACACCACCGTCGGCGTTGACGTCGCCCGAATTGTACCCCTGGAAGATGAGCTTGACGCCGGCGTTCCACTTGAACCTCCTGCCGATGTTCTTGAAAATCTGCCCACCCATGTAGGAGCTGACGCGGTTGCGCTTTTGGCGGTGGAAGACAAGGCTCTGTTCGCCCGTCTCCTCGTCGGTAAGCAACTCGCTGCGCGCGTCCCAGTAGTACTGCCTCACCTCGTTGCCCACGAAAAGCCTCACCCCGAAACGCAGGAGGCTGTTGAACTCCTCGTTGAGGCGGAGCTGGAACTCGTTGCTGATGAGCATATACTTCCGGCTGTCGAACGTGCGTGAGGGGTTGACGTAGACCGCTGGGATGAAGTCCGCCTCGTCGTCGGTATAGGTCGAGAGGTCGGCAATGGAGAACTCGTGGTGGGACTTGTCGGCGTAGAACTTGTAGTAGGCCGTGGCAACCGGGACATCGTAGTCGACGCTGTCGCCCTCGGTCCGCGTGACGCTCCCCAGGTCCAGGCTCTGCGACAGGAGAAGGCGATACGTGGCGAGCCTGTTTCGCGCGTCCATGGAGACCACGGGGTAGTCTTCGGCGTTGTCGTAGTCGTAGAGGTCGGGGAAGAGGACTATGCTATCGTTGGTGACGCCGCCGTTCTCCTCGATTTGGAACTTCTGATACCACGCCTGAAGCTGCGCCTTGTAGACGTCGCCGTCGTATGACATCCACATCCCGAACTTGCTGTTGTCGGCTGCCTGGTTGACGTAGCGCCCCACAGAGGCGTTGATGTCGAGCCTAGCCCCGATGTTCAGCCTCCTGTTGACGTTCTGCGTGAAGAGTGCCGAGAAGAACTCCTCCCTCCTGGCCTTTGGGATTCCCTTTTGGTAGGTGAGGTTGGCGTAGGGCGTCTTGGTGTTGTAGAACGTGAAGTCCCCGGGGCCCAGCATAATCGGCATGAGCGCAGTGTAGAACGGGTTGCCTCCGTCGCGCCTGAGCGCCGGGTAGAACGTCGGCAGGCTTGGCGAACCCAAATTTCCCAAGGTGACGTTGGCCAGGCTCCGCCGCCAAATGGGATTGCTGACCTGATGCTCGGCCAGGACGGTGTCTACGACGACGGTGTCGGGCCTGGTGAAACCGTCGGCCATGCGCCAGGCCTTCACGCTCGGCACAATCTCGACCTCCCTTGCGGCGGGGGAGGCCTGCCCCCCGTCGCCCCCGCCACGCGGAATCCTAGACTGCGCCCAAAGCGGCACGCCGCAAAACGCCCAAAGGACGACCAACAACGCGCACAGCCCCACCCCCCGGCGGACGCGCAGACTTTCGCCAGGCCTCATTCCTCGACTACCTTGCCGCTCTGCTTGAGATTCTTCAAAATGGCGAACGCGGCATCGACATCCTCCTCCGCCACGACAATCGTAAACTCGTTCGCCGTCGAGATGACCTCCTTGACGTTGATTCCCTCCCACGCTATGAACTTCAGAATCTGATAGTAGAAACCGACAAAATGGACATTGCCCGTGGAGAGCTTCAGGGTGATTGCCGAGAGGCTGGAGTTCTTGTAGGAGCAGTTCTCTCCGGCGAAGAAGACCTCGACGAGCGGGCAAATCTCGGTGCCGACAACCAGCGTGGTCTCGAAGACCCCACGGACCAAGGTGCAGAACTGGTCCTGACGGCCCACGAGCTGGTTCATCAGCTTGACATGATTCTCTATTATGGTTGGCGAGTTCCGGAACGTATAGTCCGTCAGGTCGGAACGGACAATGATGTCGCCAATCGACGTTATGACGTTGCGATATGTCATGTCGCCACTGCCCTTGAGGCTGGGGACCAACCTGTTGAGCGCCATGACAATGGCGCCCTGCTTGACCTCCTTGCCCGTCAGTTTCTCTATCGTCGGGTGAATCTGCCGCGACAGCGACGATATGTTTATGAGCCCCTCGCACAGGGCCTCGGTCACAAATGGCTTGACCTTGATGACCTTCTCAACGGCCTGGCTGATTGTTAGCATAGATATGTGTTTGTTTTTCGTTGCACAATGCGAATCACCGTCCTCATACCCAAGCACGGCACCAATGGTGCAAATTTACGTTGCGTTAAACAACTAACAAAACATATTGCGACATTTTTATCTATTATAGACTGAATTATCCGATTTATCCGTCATAACAATTCGTCCGACGCCCCCCAACAAACGCGACAACATTTTTTCATATCTTTGCCAATATAAAGCATATAGCAAAAAGCGAACACGAATTGCCACAAAAAAAGATACCCCCTCAGGATACCGACGCCCCCCTGCCCAAAGGCGTCAGCCGCGACGGCCGCAACATGGAGCGCCTCAACGTGTTGGAGCGTCTCGCCCGGCTGTGCGTCCGCGGCGTGTCGCATCTGCCCCTGCGCCTCCTCTACGTCTTCTCGGACGCCACCTACGTGCTCATGTATCACGTCTTGGGCTACAGGCTTAGCGTCGTGCGCAAGAACCTGCGCTCGGCGTTCCCTCTGAAAGACGCCAAGGAGCTCCGGCAGATTGAGCGGCGCTTCTACCTCCACCTGAGCGACTACTTCTTCGAGACCATAAAGGCCCTGACCATGACCGACGAGGAGCTGCGACGCCGCATGAACATACGCAACCCGGAGCTTGTGGCCGACCTCGTGGAGCGGGGCCGCACGGTGTTCCTCTATGCCGGCCACACCGGCAATTGGGAGTGGTTCAACATCGTCCCCCTGCTCCTGCCCGGCAAAGACATACACGCCTTCTACCAGCGCCAGGGCAACCGGCTGGCCAACCACGTCTCGGTCGAAGTCCGCACCCGCCGCGGCATAGCCGCCGTGGAGAGCCACCACGGCTTCCGCTACACCTACGAGTGCATCCGCTCGGGCATCCCCAGCGTGACCTTGGTCGTTGGCGACCAGAGCCCCCACCGCGGGGCCCAGAAGCAGTGGATCCAGTTCTTCGGGCAGGACACGCCGTTCCTCGTGGGGCCCGAACACATAGCCCGCAAGCTCGACATCGCCCTCGTCTACCCCTCGTTTGTCGGCTACCGGCGCGGACACTACGACGTCGAATTCCGCACCATAGCCGAGCACCCCGGCGACCTCCCGGAGGGCGAATGCGCCTCGCGCTTCGCCGCCTGCCTGGAAGACGACCTCAACAGACTGCCCCACCTGTGGCTATGGAGCCACAACAGATGGAAACACAAGCACAAAGACTTCCCCGACGGCAAATAGCCGGGGGATGGACGGACGAAGCGATGAACGGAAATATACCACAGACCACAGGAGTAATAATCTCGACCTACAACAACCCTCGATGGCTGGAAAGGACGTTGTGGGGCTACAGCCGGCAAAGCCACCAGCCCGACGAGATTGTCATTGCCGACGACGGCTCGACCGACGAGACCCGCTCGCTCATACTGTCGTATTGCGGGGTCCTGCCAATAAAACACGTGTGGCACGAAGACCGCGGCTTTCAGAAGTCGGAAATACTGAACAAGGCCCTAGTGGCGGCGGCGTCGGACTACCTGATTTTCACAGACCAGGACTGCATCCCCCGCCGCGACTTCGTGGCCACGCACCGCGCCAACGCCCGGCAGGGGCACTTCATATCGGGCGGCTACTTCAAGCTCACCATGGACGTGAGCGAGTCCGTGACCCGTGGCGACATTGACAGCGGCGACGTGTTCTCGCCCCGCTGGCTGCGCGAGCATGGGCAGCCGCTGTCGTTCAAGATGACGAAGCTCCTGGGGCGCGACTGGTTCGCCAAGGTGATGAACACCATAACGCCGACAAAGGCGACGTGGAACGGCTGCAACTCGTCGTGCTGGCGCACGGACGCCCTGGCTGTCAACGGCTACAACGAGGACATGCACTATGGCGGCCAGGACTGCGAATTTGGCGAGCGGCTGGTGAACATGGGCATAGTGCCAATCCAGATGCGCTACTCGGCGATAGTGGCCCACCTGGACCACAAGCGCCCCTACAAGACACGGGAGTCCATCGAGGCGAACATGGCCATCCGCCGCGACACGCGGCAACGCCACATCGTCCGGACGCCCAACGGCATAGAGAAACTCGGCGAGGCGGCGGAGAGATGAGAGTAGCCCTGGTCGAGTTCAACACCTGGCACGGCGAATGCCTGACGCCACAGCTCGCCTACATGAAAGCCGGCGGCATCGACGCCACTCTCATATGCCCGCACAAGACGGCGCAGGCCGTTGACACCGAGACAATGGCTGGCGTCTGCCACATTGAGTGCAGAGAAGAGAAAGGCGCGAGGAACGTGTGGGAGGCGCGGCGGGCGATTGCGTCGTCGGGCTTCGACCTTGTCGTCCTCAACACGGCGCAGGGCAGCGAAGCCCTCAAGCTGTCGCTCCTCCCTTTCGCCAAGAGCCTCCGCTTTGCCGGCGTCATTCACGACCTGCGGAAACTGACCACATCGACCGGGCAACAGCTGATATGCCGCCGCATGAGCGGCTACCTGGTGGCGGCCCGCTACCTGACGGACTGTTTCCCATTGCGCCGCCCGGTGGAATATTTCTCACCCCTGCCGGCACGCCGCGAAAGGGCCTGCGCGGGGCCAGCAAAGGCCGCCGGCGAGACGTGGGTTGTCGTCCCCGGCAACGTCGAGAAGAAGCGGCGCGACTACGCCTGCCTCCCACGCCTGGCACGGGAGCTGGCGGGGAGTGGGGTCCGAATAGTCGTCTTGGGGAACATAGGCAAGGGCGACGGCCCCTGGCTCCGCGGCTTGGTGCGCTCGGCCGGCCTCGACTCGATGTTCGTCTTCTTCGACCGATTCATCCCCGAAGATGTCTACGACTCCTATATGCGCCAGTGCGACTACCTGCTCCCGCTCATCGACAGCGACGTCCCCCGCGCCGAGGACTACACGCGCTTCAAGACCTCCGGCACATTCAACTTGGCGAAAGCCTATGGCAAGACGATGCTATGCGACAACGCCTTGCGCCAGTTGGACGGGTCGGGCCTCCCATGCCTCTTCTATGACGACGCCAACGAGTTGCGCCAGCACATTGAGGCACGGAGGCGGGCCGCCACAGTCCCACTGGACTTCGACGCCGAAGCCCGGCGCTACTGCTCATTCCTGCGCCGAATGGCCCGCTAGGGGATGTCGAAGATTGTCACGGCTTTCCCCACGGCCTGATAGAAAGGACGCACAAAGAGGTGGCGAAACGTGTTTTGAATGTTGCCAACGCCCGACGGCGGACGCAAGACGACCCCCCGCGGGGCATCACGGTCGAGGGGCATCTTGTCGCAACAATGCGCAATGATATTGAGGAAGTTGTATTGGCAAAGCACCCTGCGGCGCGCCTCCACGATGTCGGGCACCGACTGGTCGTAGGGGTCACGGTCGAGCAGGTTGTCGATGACCCTGGACGAGGCATCGAAGTCGGTCAAGTCCAACCGCGAGAACGCCCCGCCGGGGAAATAGTCGCCTATGTTCGTACACCCGTCATACAAGACATGGCATCCCGCAAGGAAACCGTCGGAAATCTTCTCGGTGAAATAGAAGCGGCTCCTGGAGTTCTCCAGGGCGATGGTGTACTTGTAGGGCGCCAGGGCCTCCCACTTGTCCTCGACATGGCGCGAGTCCTTGCCGAAGAAGTCGATGTTGTCCCCATATCGCCTCTGGAGCCTCCGCACGAAGCGGAAACGCTCCAAATGCCCGGCGGAGAATGTCTTCCCGCTGGCTATGACGGAGACCTGCCGCGTCTTCTGGGGGAGCGGCGCCCCGGCGAGGGCCCTGTAGGAGATGGCGTCGGCGTAGCTCGCCGACACCTGGCCGCGCAGGTTGATCCCGACAAACCACGATATGGCGGCAGGCCCATAGACGACATTGCCGCCCCCCCGCAACTCCTCCTGGCAACTGTAGACCATCCCGAACTGCCCCACATAGGCCGGTGGGAACGCCACCACACTGTGAGGCTCGGAAAGGAGGAGAAGCGTGTTGGCGGGCGGGACGTCGAACAGCGTGGGGCGGCGCACGACCTTGTTCCTCACCACCACCACGTCGGGACGCCGGCCAGGCGGCATTGCGTCCATATTGAAATGGTACGTCCGCACATTGGTTGTCAACGTGTTGTCGGTGCTTTCGAGCTGCCTGGCGTTCATTGGCGAACAGGCGAGGACAAGCACCTCTGTGGGTCTGTTTTGTGGCATACGGATGATGATTCGTTGCCGCAAAGTTATTGCATTGGCTCGAACAACGGAGCGAGTTGCAGATTTCGAGAATCTTTACGACTTTTGCAACCATAGAACCAATTCAACCCATGGACTTTCGCAACCTGACCATAGGCTTCGACGGCAAGCGCGCCGCCCAGAACCGCACGGGGCTTGGCAACTACAGCCGCTTCGTCATAGGCGGCCTGAGCCTCCACTCCGACGTAGGGCGGCTCCTGGTCTACAGCCCCTCGGCGCGCAAGACCGGGTGCCTCGATGGGCTGGACGAGATGGAGCGCGTCGAGATGAGGTTTGCCGGAGCGACGTGGAAGACCTGCGGCCTCACGTCGCTTTGGCGCGTGGCAGGCGTGACTGGCAACCTGGCGCGCGACGGCGTGGACCTATTCCACGGGCTGAGCAACGAGCTTCCGCTCAACATGGGGCGCGCCAGAGGCGTGCGGAGCATCGTCACGATTCACGACCTCATCTTCCTCCGCTTCCCGGAATACTACAGTCGCATAGACCGCAAAATATACGACTACAAAGCCCGCAGAGCCTGCGCCAAGGCCGACCGCATCGTGGCGGTGAGCCACAGCACGAAGCGCGACATCATGGAGTTCTATGGCGTGGCCGCCGACCGGATCGACGTTGTGTACCAAGGCTGCGACAGCCAGTTTTGGGTCCGCGCCGACGAGGCGACCCGGCTCGAAGCCCGACGCACGCTCGGACTGCCAGACAGGTACGTCGTCTACGTGGGCAGCATCGAGCGGCGCAAGAACCTCATGCTGCTGGCCAAGGCGCTGCGCCACCTGCCCAAAGAATTCCGCGTCGTGGCCCTGGGCAAAAGGACAGACTATGCCGACGAGGTGGAGGGCTTCTGCGCCCGCGAGGGGCTGGGCGACAGGCTCCGCATCGTGAGCGGCGCGCCGTTCCGCCTCTTCCCCGCCACATACCAGATGGCGGACGCGTTGGTCTACCCGTCGCGGTTCGAGGGGTTCGGAATCCCGATGCTGGAGGCCCTGGCGAGCCAGATTCCCGCCATAGGGTGCACGGGGTCGAGCCTGGAGGAGGCCGGAGGCGACGCCTCGCTCTACGTCTCGCCCGACGACGAGGAGGGAATGGCGCGGGCAATAGAGTCCGCTGTCGGCGACGAGGCGCTTCGCCGACGAATGGTGGACCGCGGCCTGGCCCACTCACGGAATTTCGACCAGGCGGGCCTCACCAAACGGCTTATGGAGTGCTACGCCAAGACACTGCAAGGGGCGTAGCGGCAACAGGGGGGATATGCAAGAGAAGAAGAGAGTCGCATTCTGCGTGGCCCAGCTGCTCTACGGGGGGACGGAGACGGCCCTCGTCCGCTACGTCAACAACCTCGCCAAAGAGCGCTACGATGTGACCGTCGTCATTGCAAACAACCTGCCCGGCCTGGAGAAAAGGCTTGGCGACATCGGCAAGGACGTGCACATTGAGTATCTCGTCCGCGACGGCATACTGACATCGCTGATAAAGAAAAAGATTGGGCGCGGCAGGCTGTCGGTGGCCGAGAAGCTAGTGGAGGAGGCATTTCTCGCCCCCATCCGCAAGGCCTTGCAACGCCGCCGCATGGCACGCCTGGCCCCAAAGCTCGACGCCATCGTGGACTGGGACTACGCCTCCTATCAGCTCCTGCCCCGCAAGACGCCGTGCCGCACCGTGGCGTTCTTCCACTTCTCGGTGCGCGCTTTCTGCGCCGGGAGACGCGGCCGCATGGAACGCCTGGGCAAGAGACTAAACCGGCACAACGCCATAGTGTGCGTAAGCCAAGAGCAGGAGCGCGAGGCCAAGAGCATATTCGGGTTCGCCGAAGAGAAAATATCCTGCATATACAACCCCATTGACAAAGACGAGCTGGAGCGTGCGGCGCGGGAATACGCCATCCCGCGGGGCGGATTCCTGCTCAGCGTGGCCCGCATCGACGAGCGCCAGAAAGACTTCACGACACTGCTCGAAGCCTACTCGAAGGCCCTGCAAAGGAGCAACGACCTGCCGCCCTTGAAAATCTTGGGGCAAGGGCCCGACGAGGCGAGGATGAAGTCGCTGGCCCGTGGGCTGGGCATATGCGACCGCGTGGATTTCCTCGGCTTCAAGCTGAACCCCATGCCATGGATTGCGGGGTGCACGACATTCGTCCTCTCGTCGAAATATGAGGGACTGTCGGTAGTCCTGACCGAAGCCCTTACCCTGGGCAAAATGATTGTAGCCACAGACTGCCCAACGGGCACCCGCGAGGCGCTGGACGGCGGGGCATGCGGGCTGCTGACGCCCGTTGGCGACGCGGAGCGGATGGCCGAGGCGATGACCCGAGCCACGCAGGACGGCGTCTTGCGGCAGAAGTGCCACGAGAACGCATTGGCGCATAGGCGGACGTTCTCGCTAGAGACGAGCCTGGCGAAGCTGGAGGCGGTACTTCGCTAGCAAAAACGGTTTATTTTTCACTATCTTAGCGACCGCATCGCGATTCGCACGGACATGAAATTCCCAGTAGGCATACAGA
>CAYZUH010000035.1:654-27275 GCA_964481855.1 uncultured Marinilabiliaceae bacterium | reverse complement strand
CTCGCGACCCCAACCTTGGCAAGGTTGTGCTCTACCAACTGAGCTATTTCCGCGAAAGACCGAAACAAGGGACTGGAGCCGATGACGGGACTTGAACCCGTGACCTCTTCCTTACCAAGGAAGTGCTCTACCACTGAGCTACATTGGCGAGAGAGCGGAAAACGAGACTCGAACTCGCGACCCCAACCTTGGCAAGGTTGTGCTCTACCAACTGAGCTATTTCCGCAGTCGTCGGGGTACCCGGATTCGAACCGGGGACCCTCTGCTCCCAAAGCAGATGCGCTAACCGGACTGCGCTACACCCCGTCTCGGCGTGGTAAAAAAAAAGTGCGGAGAGAGGGGGATTCGAACCCCCGGAACCCTAATCGGGTTCGGCAGTTTAGCAAACTACTGGTTTAAGCCACTCACCCATCTCTCCGTGAGGCAAGCCTCACCGTCGGCTTACTCCGCTAGCCTCCGTCTCGGAAGCGTTGCAAAGGTATGCAATGTTTTGGGAACGGCAAGGGTCGCGGCGCATTTTTTTGCCGTCGGCCCTATTTAGTCCTCTTGACGACGTGCAAGACATTCCCGCCCTTGTCGACCATGCGCATCGTGAGCCTGCCGGCAGTGGCGGAGACGACGGAGAAGCCCGTGCTGGGGAGCAGAACAGCGTCCCGTCCTGCGGCTTTACCTTGCTCGCCAACGAAGCCGACGAGTTCACCACGTAGCCGACCGTGGAGCCGTCGACGCGGATGTGCTGAAAGTTGTGGATGTGTCCGCATATGTGGAGAGGCGCCGTCCTGTCCTCGCGCCCCCCTCCGGCAGTATCGCAAAGGCAGGTTGAGCAGGTTCGCGGCGTCGGCATATCATCTTGTCTTACTGTTTTTGGTCATGTCCGCGATTCTAGCCCCGCCATGTTACGAGGCCGTGCACCAGGATTTACAAAACAGTTAATGACCTGCCTCCCGGAGGGCTGTGCGGCACCGACGCGCCCTGACGGTTCGCTAGCTCTCGGCCTCCGAGAGCATCTGGGCCTCGTCGGCAATCTCTTGCGCCACGCGCCGCGCCATGTTGTCGGCCGGGGCCGCCTCGGCGGCCCTGCGCACAGCCCCGACGGCCTCGGCGGCGACCCCGGCGCGCGCCGCCCTGCGGCAGAGAAGCCCCACGGCGGCGCCCTCGGCAAGAGGCCACGGCATCCTGCCCGGCGCGGCGCGCAAGACCACCCCGGCGGCCTCGGCGAGGGCAGCGTCGTCGGGCCTGCCGACAAGGGCGTTGGCGACGACATTGGCGGCGATGGCGAAATCGTAGCCACGCCCGCGGGCCACGAGCCGACGCGCCAACTCGCCGGCGGCAGACATCCGCCCGGCGACGAGAAACGGCAGGAGCGAGACGAGCTCCAACGACGGGACGTCCGCCGCCCACACCAGGATCCGCCCCGGGTCGGGGTCGCTGGGCGCTATGGCGGCGGCGGCGACGAGCATGAGGTCGCGCCAGCGCGTGCGCCACAGTTCGTCGCACTCGTCGGGCGAGAGGTCGAGGCTTCGGGCCACGTCGCGTATGTGCTGCAGCGAGAGGCCGTAGTTTTGGGCATAGGATCCGTCCATGCCTTTCATAATCTCGGCCGTGACGCCGTTCATGTGGCGTCGGAGCTGCAACTTGGCCTCCCGCAGTCTGATAGGGTCCATGTTTTTGGGGTTGTAAAAAAAGGAGCGGGCGCTTTTTTTGCGCCCTCCTCTTGCAAATGTAAGAGAAAACTCTCAACTTTGCGCTCGCAAACGGAAAGATGGTGGGTGTAGCTCAGCTTGGTTAGAGCGCCAGATTGTGGCTCTGGAGGTCGCCGGTTCGATCCCGGTTACTCACCCTGAGGTTGTAAGAGAGGGAGTCCCCCCGACGGAAGTGTCGGGGGGACTTCATTTTTTTGCGTGTGCGCGACGATATTGGCGCGGCTTTGATTGCCCTAAGGGCATATCGCCACCATGTCCGTCGTCCACCCTCCCCCACCCCGCCAATGTCCTAGGGCTCACGCCCTAGGCTGACATATATCGCCCCTTTGGGGCTTTGAGGCACCGGGCGAGGGGATGCCCTGCATGGCGTCTCTCCCATACAACAATGGTCGGTTGTGTGGGATTAGAGGCAAAGCACGATTGGCGCGCAAACCTGCGCGTCAGGGCCTGCGGTCGAAGAGGGCCGCCAGGCAACGGTCTATGGCCTGACGGATTCCGTCGGCCTCCACACTGCCGAACTCCTCGACCACGCGCCCCTCGGCGACACACGAGCACAGGGGCTCGTTGGTCTGAGCCGAAGCGAATTGGATTGAGACCTCGATGGCGTAGGTGCCCATCCCCGTCTTGCGGCGCCCGCTCTCGCCGTATGCTACAATCATGGTCTGACCTGCCACATCGGGACGTGCCTCGTGGAGGACGGTGTAGCCTCTCTTCATCAACGCGCCCGCAATGACACCCGCCGGGTTGACGCTCCTAGTCACGCTCTCGCCAAACAATACGGACATATTGCCGGAGCCAGAGGTCAGACCTCCGGTGGGTATGACATAGGCATACTTGAACTCGTCGGTGGACGCGTTGCGCATCACAGTCGGGCTGTTAAGCGACTTGCAACCGGGCGCAAAGAGGGCGGCGCAGACGGCGAGGAGGCACGCCCACAAAGGTTTACAGGTCTGAGCCATCGTCGCCGCTGTTATATTCGTTGTCATAGAACATCAGAATGCGAAAGTCTGAGGAGCTGTATCTGTCTTTGTCTATCATGAACCACACAGACCGTTTAAGAGCATCAGTCATAAGCGTCAGATTATAATATTTTGCCATTAGAGAAACTAAGGCACCTCGTTCGTCTTCCGTCATGTTAACTATTTCGTCCTCGGAAAATCTTTCCGCAAGAAGAGGTGTCAATTCTTCATACAACTGCGCAGTGTCAAGCACCGTTGGATAATTCTGATAGAAAGCCGCCTCGTAGCGCTTGTCGTTCACAGTAATTTCATAGGAAACATCCTCGTCGTCGGGGATTGTTTGGTCGTCTCTAAATGACATGTATTTCGGGTTGTCCTGAAACTGGCGACAGAGTTTATTGAATCGGATTATGACTCCCGTCTTGCTACTCGGGGTTGCATCTTGGACCATTATTCGCCAAACCCTGTCGCGCTTGGTGACAACGGAAAGATGTACATCCCTGCCGTTGAACTCCCCCTTCAGGTCGCCGACCTTTGAGGCGCGGAAGCCTTTCTCTCTGAGCTTGCGGAGCATCTCGGTCTTGCTCCCGTCGACGGGGATTCCGAGGAAATGGGTGACGTGGCGCTCCTGTGCGCACGCCGCCACAGAGAGGAGGAGCAGGAGCGTGATTGATAATAATCGGTTCATAGGACTACTGGGATTCGTTATCGAGATTGACAGACAAGTGGATTTCCGCGCACGTCTTGCTCGGGAATCCACAGGGGCAAATATACACGTTAACAATCTACCCCCCCCATTTTAGATTATTTAACCATGCCGTATTGGGCCCGCGGCGCAAGACCAATCAAAAAAGAACGCAAACTTAACAGACGGGAGGCGGGCGGGCAATACCTAGAAATGACTAATTGTCAACCCATAAGAGACGCAAAAAAAGGGACAAGACACAGCAAAGAGAAAGGGACGCACCGATTGTGCGTCCCTGCATGAATGACAAGCCGTCGGCAACCCGCACGGCACAGCGGCGGCTACTTGATGTTGTCGCGGAGGCGGTTGAGATAGCGGCTCATCTCGGCAGTGTCGCGCCTCTTGATAATCTCCAGGAGGTCTTCCATCTGAGAGATGACGTTCTGCACCTTCTCGGGCGTGTAGGGGCTGAAGAGGACCTCGGAGACGAGGTAGTCGTCCTCCGAGAGGACCCCCTTGGCAATGGCGAGATGCTTGGCGAAAGTCGTGCCCGGCGCGCCGGGGTTCTTCATGCTCGCGGCGAAGACCATTGTCGAGACGAAAGGGATTGAGAGCGAGTAGGTCATCATCTCGTCGTGCTCGTCGAAAGAGAACTCGTGGAGGTTGAGCCCGAGTCCCCCATAGAGGTCCTTGAAGAAGACCCGCCCCAGGTGGTCGCCCTCGCTGATGACGACGGCGTGATTCTGGCTCAGCTCGCGCAGGTTGGCGAAAGTGGGGCCGAACATGGGGTGCGTCGAGACGTAGGGCCTGCCGGCCCTCTTGTAGAAATCGTGCAGGCCCGTCTTGACCGACGCGATGTCTGACAAGAGGCATCGGTCGGAGACGAAAGGCAGCACGTCCTCGAACGTCCGGAGCGTGTGCTTGAGCGTCACGGCGTTGATGAGCAGCTCGGGGTCGAAATCGCGGACCTCCTCAAGACTTGTCAGCCGCCGCGTGTTGAAGACGTACTGGAGCTTGACGGGGTTGACGTCGTAGACCGCCACGTCGTGGAGCAGGCACATGGTGTCGGCAAGGAACGCCCCCATCTTTCCGGCCCCGACAATGCATATTCTCATTGGCTTGACGGTCTATTTCTTAGCTTTCTGGAGGTCTATCATGAGCGACGTCTGCCTGTTGACGCTCTCCTCGTGGATTGCCTCGTAGAGCTTGAGGACGAAATCGGGGTTGAGGTGGTTCTGCTCGGCCGTGGCTCTGCGGCTTTGGAGAATCTCGTCGTAGCGGCGGCTCTGCAAGACTGTGATTCCGTTCTCGAACTTATATTTTGCAATCTTCTCGGAGATGGACATCCTCTTGGCGAGGATTTCTACCACCTGCTTGTCGAGGATGTCGATCTGCTGGCGCAGCTCGTCGAGCTCCGTGCGCGGCTTGTTTCCAATCCTGGCCTCGCGGATTACGAGGTCGGCCAGGATCATCTTGAGGTGCGCAGGCGTGACCTGCTGCTTGGCGTCGCTCCAGGCCCTGGCGGGGCACTCGTGGCTCTCGATGATGAGTCCGTCGAAGTTGAGGTCCATGGCCTGCTGTGAGACCTCCAGGATCAGCTCGCTGTCTCCGGAGATGTGGCTCGGGTCGTTGATTATGGGCAGGGCCGGCAGCCGCCGGTGGAGCTCGATGGCGATGGGCCACTGCGGGTCGTTGCGGTACTTGATTTTCTGGTAGACCGAGAAGCCTCGGTGTATGGCGCCGAGCCTCTTGATTCCGGCCCTGTTGAGCCTCTCCAGGGCCCCGATCCAGAGCTCGAGGTCGGGATTGACGGGGTTCTTGACGAGGATGGGCATGTCGGTGCCGCGCAGCGCGTCCGCCACCTCCTGTACCGCGAAGGGGTTGGCCGTTGTCCGCGCCCCTATCCACAGCATGTCGACACCATACTTGATGGCCTCGTAGACGTGCTGCGCCGTGGCGACCTCGACGGCGGTGTACATCCCCGTCTCGCGCTTGACCCTCTGGAGCCACGGCAGCCCGTCGGAGCCGACGCCCTCGAAAGTTCCGGGGCGCGTGCGCGGCTTCCAGATGCCGGCCCTGTATATCTTGACGCCGTTCGCGGCAAGCTCCCGCGCCGTGTTCATGACTTGCTCCTCGGTCTCGGCGCTGCAGGGGCCGGCTATGACCAGGGGGCGTTTGGAGTCGACCCCGGGGAGGAGTATGGACTCAAGTTCGAGTTTTACTTCCATCGAAAACTTATCTTATCTATACTAATTTCTGTTCAGTCGTTGCGCATGGCCTCAATCCTCCTCAGCGCCTCCTCGAAGACGTGGACTTTGGCGCAGAGCGAGATTCGCAGATAGCGCACGCCCTGCGACCCGAAGATGAAGCCCGGCGTGATGAAGACCCCCGTCTGCCTGAGGACCTCGTCGCTCTGCTCCTCGGCGTCGCGCCACTTGTCGTCCACCCGCCCCCAGACGAAGAGGCCGCCGTGCGCGGGGTTGTATCGGCACCGGAGCCGGTCCATGATTGCGAAAGCGCGCTTCTGCCTCTCGCGATATTCGCTGTTGAGCGCGTCGAACCACTCCTTGTCGAGCTTGAGGGCCTCTACGGCCGCCAACTGCATGGGCCGGAAGACGCCGCTGTCCATGTTGCTCTTGACCCTCAGCACCGTCTCTATCACCTCGCGGCTCGACGCCGCCACGCCGAAACGCCATCCCGCCATGTTGTGCGCCTTGCTCATCGAGTTGAGCTCGAGGCAGACATCCTTGGCCCCGGCGACGGAGAGGATGGAGAGGGGCCGGTCGTTGAGGATGAAGCTGTAGGGGTTGTCGTTGCAGACGAGGATGTTGTGGCGCCTGCCGAAGTCCACAAGCCTCTCGTAGAGAGCCATCGTGGCGGGCGCGCCCGTGGGCATGTTGGAGTAGTTGACCCACATGATTTTCACCCCGTCGAGGTCGAGGGCCTCCAGCTCGTCGAAGTCGGGCTGCCACCCCAGGCGCTCGTGGAGCTTGTATGTCAGCGTCCGCGCCCCGACGAGCTTGGCCACCGAGGCGTAGGTCGGGTAGCCCGGGTCGGGGACCAGCACCCCGTCGCCCTCGTTGATGAACGCCATCGAGACGTGCATAATCCCCTCCTTGGAGCCAATGAGGGGCAACACCTCGCTGTCGGCGTCGAGGCCGACGCCATACCACTTGGCGTACCACTCGGCGTAGGCCCTCCGCAGCTGCGGGATGCCGACATAGGGCTGGTAGCCGTGGACGTCGGGGCGGCCGGCGGCCTCGGCCAGGGTCTTGACGACGGCGCCCGCCGGCGGCATGTCGGGGCTCCCTATCCCCAGGTTTATGACATCGACCCCCTCCTTTCGCATGGCGTCGAGGCGGCGGTTGTTGCGCGAGAAGTAGTACTCCTCGACCTTGCTCGCGCGGTTGGCTGGCGATATAATCATGTTTCGCAAAGGATTTAAACGGTTTTCAAATGTCGCTCGACTGCCTCCCGACCTCGTACTCGCCCAAGATTCTCAGCGCGGCGCACAGCGGGCGCACGGCGGAGATGGACTGGACGTAGCGCGTGTAGTTGCGGAACGAGAGGTCGACGTAGAAGATGTATTCCCACTCGTGGCCCACGACGGGGTTGGACTGGATTTTGGTCATGTTGACGCCATAGAACGCCAAGACGGTCAGGACCTTGGAGAGGCTGCCGACCTCCCCCGCCTGCGGCAGCGAGAAGACGATCGAGGCCCGGTTTATCCTGTTTTGGCACAGCAGCTCGTCTCGGTCGAGCATCCCGTCCTGATTGACGACGAGGAAGCGCGTGAAGTTCTTCTTGTTCGTCTCAATGCCCTGGCGCAGGATGTTGAGCCCGTAGAGCTCGGCGGCTATGGACGGCGCTATGGCCGCCACGTGGCGGTCCCCCCTCTCGGCCACCTCCTTTGCCGATAGCGCCGTGTCCTCGGTCTCGATGAGCCGAATCTTGGGATAGGCGGCGAAAAAGGCCTTGCACTGCATCAGCGCCATGGGGTGGGAGTGGACTTCGGCAATCTCGTCAATCTCGACACCGGGCATCGCCATGAGGTTGTGGCGTATCCTCAGCTTGTACTCGCCAATGACCTCCAGGCCGGAGTCCTTTAGGAGGGTGTAGTTGGACTGGATGGAGCCCACCAGCGTGTTCTCGAAGGCGCAGATGCCATAGAGGTCGCGCTCTTCGCCGACGCGCCGGAAGAGCTCCTCGAAAGTCATGCACGGCACGACCTCGACATCGTAGTCGCTGAAGAACTCCCGCGCCGCAATCTCGTGGTTGGCGCCGCTCACCCCCTGGATTGCCACTCTCCTTTTCTGCTTCATTCGTAGGTGTTAAATAAAAAAACGAGACCCGCCTGTCTTCCGCTCAGGTGGGTCCCGCAATCTTCTTGTTCTATCTTGCTCGTGCTTGCCCGCGCTTACAAACGACACCCACCTGCCTCTCTGCCGACCGCAAAGAAGTAAAAATAGGAGCCGTAGTAAAATCGCAAAGACTGCATCTCTTGTCTCTCGTTATTTCCACTAGGGCAAAGGTAGGGAATCTTCGCCACAGTTGTGTCACACGGCGTGATTTTTCTCACGCCAGGCGCACAACAATCTGCCCCGACGACGTAGATATTACGACGACCTGCCGCCCCCTCTCGACATACGTGCCGTCGGAAATGGCGTCGTAGACCTCGCCGCCAATCGCCACCTTGCCTCCCGGCCGCAAGTCGGTGGCGGCCACGCCCTGCCTGCCCGCCAGGGCGTCGAGCGCGGCTTTCTCCACTCCCACGTACCCGTCTTCGGCCTCCTGCGTGGCCTCCAGGGTGAGGCGCGAGAGCGGCGAGCCCGCCTTGGCCCGGAAGAGCCGGCTGCCGAGGAAGAAGCATAGCGCCACCGCCACGACGAGCGACGTCAGCACCATCCACAGCGAAACGGAAATAGCGCCGCTCGGCACCGCCTCGAACGACAGCCCGTCGTTGCCGACCAGGCTGAGCACCAGGCCCGCCACGGTGCAGGCTATGCCGGCTATGCCCGCCACCCCGAAACCGGGGATTATGAAGACCTCGGCGAGCAGGAGCCCGATGCCGACGACGAAGAGTAGAATCTCCCAATATTGCGCCACCCCGTCGATGCAGAGCGGCGCGAAATAGAGCACGGCGGCCCCCACGGAGACAAGCAGCGGGAAGCCCACGCCCGGCGTCTGGAGCTCGAAGTAGAGCCCGCCGATGATGAGCAGGATCAGAATGCCCCGCAGGCTGGTGGAGAGGAGGCCGCCCTTGATGTCGTCGAAGACCGACGGGGTGTACCTCTCGACGACGGCCCCCGGCGCCACCCTCTCGACAACCTCGCCGACGCTACCCAGGATTGCCTCGCAATAGTTGAGCCGCAAGGCCTCCCTGGCCGTGAGCGTGAGGACGTGCGCCGAGTCGACCACGCCAGGGATCGAGACCGCCTCGTCGACAAAGGCCTCGGCAATCCGCGGGTCGCGGAGGTAGTGGCGCGCGGTGTCGGGGCCCGTCCAGGGGTGCGCCTCGGCCGTGGAGCGCATTATGGCCCTCATGTAGCTCTGGTACTTGTCGGGCATCTTCTGCCCGTCGGCCCCGCTGACGACCGTCGCCGCCCCGATGCTGGAGCCCGGGCTCATGAAGATGGAGTCGCACGCCGTGGCGATGAGCGCGCCCGCCGACGCCGCGTTGACGTCGACAAAGGCGTAGACCGGAATACGGCTGGCCAGGATGGCGGAGCGGATGGAGTCCGCATAGAGGACCTCGCCGCCGTAGGTGTTCATGTGTAGCACGACATGGCCCGCCCCGACCTCGGCGGCCCGTCGCAGGGCCTGGCTGGTGTGGATCCACGCCGTGCTGCCAATATCCTCCTTGAGGTCGAAGACAAGCACTCGCCGCCCGGCGGCCTGCGCCACCGAGGCGAGACCGACAAGCAGCGCCAGGGCGGCCAGGGCCATTCGGAAGTGTCTCATGATGTTGCTCCTAGTTGTGTAGTGTCGAGACGCGAAGATAGCAGATTTCGCGGGGCGCCCGCGCTATGTGGCGCGCCGCGACTCCGCGCACTTGGGGCAAAGCCCCTTGACGACATACGTGGCGGCCTCGGGCCTGTAGCCGGCGGGGACTTCGACGGCCGGTATGGGCAGCCCCCCCAGGCACGACATCTTCCGGCATCGGCGGCAGAAAAAGTGGACGTGCAGGTCGTCGTCGGCATCGTCGGCGCCGGAGGAGCATATCTCGTAGTGGAGCGAGCCCGTCTCGTCTTCCAGGGTGTGGACGAGGCGGCACTCGCGGAAGAGCATCAGCGCCCGGAAGATGTTGCTCTTGTCCACCGTCCCGAGCTCGGCCTCCAGGTCGGACAGGCTGAGCGGCGTCCCGGCCTCCAGCAGGGCGCGGGCCACGAGGACCCTGTTGCCCGTGGGCCTGACGCCGTGGGCCTGGAGCAGGCGCCCTATGTCGGTGCTATGCGACCGTGTGGGCATACTCTGACGGCGTGAGCCCCGTCTCCTTCTTGAAGAAACGCACGAAGTGCTGCGGATATTGGAAGCCGAGCGAGAAGGCCGTCTCCTTGACCGTGGCGTGCGTCTCGGCGATGCGGCTCTTGGCTAGCGTCACCACCTTTCGGTTGATGAGCTCCTTGGGATTGAGCCCCGTCTGGCGCTTGACCATGTCGCCAAAATAGTTTGGCGAGAGGCAAATCTTGTCGGCGAAGTAGCTGACCGTGGGGAGCCCGCCGGCCTCGGCCCTCCCCTCGTCGAAGTACCTGTCGAGCAGGTTCTCGAAGCGCGCCACGGCGTCGCGGCCGAGCGCGGCCCGGCTGTCGAACTGCCGCTCGTAGAAGCGCAGGCAGTAGTTGAGCAGCACCTCGATGTGGCCCACCACAAGGCGCCTCGACAGCCTGTCGCGCCCCGGGCCAAGCTCCCTCTCGATGCCCCCCAGGCAGGTCTCTATGGCCTCCCTCTCGCCGGCCGACGTGTGGAGGGCCTCGGAGCTGGAGTAGGCGAAGAAGCCGTACTCGCCCATCTTGCCCGCCAGTGGCGAGCCGTGGAGTACGTCGGGGTGGAACAGCAGCGCGGCGCCCCTGGCCTGGACCCCCTCGATGGGCTTGAAGGTGACGGTCTGCCCGGGGGCGAAGCTGGTTATAGTCCCCGCGTCATAGTCATATTCCGTCTTGCCGTAGTTGATGACGCACCCCTTGGTGTCTTTGAGAAAGATGGCGTAGAAGCCGAAAGTTATGGCGCACGCCTCCTCAATCCCCCTGCCGTCGAACCTCATGACCCCGACGAGGGGGTCCGCCGTCTTGGGCAGCCCGAGGAAATCCGTGTATTGCCCGATGCGCGTGGCGTCTATTGCTAGCATAGTCGTGTGTTTGAATCTGTCTTTGGCGCGGCGACACCCACCCGGAGCGGCCCCGGCGTCATCCCGCCTCCCCGTCGTCCGCCTTGTCGCACCGGCGGAGCAGGAGGTAGCCCACGGTCCCGCCGACAATCGACGCGGCGAAGATTCCCACCTTGGCCTGGACGTGGGCTAGCGGGTCGGGGAAGGCGAGCGTGGTGACGAACATGGACATCGTGAAGCCTATCGACGCCAGGAACCCGACGCCCACAAGGTGGCCGAAAGACATCCCCGACGGCAGACTGCCGACCCCCATGCGCCCAAGGAGCCACGAGGAGAGGACGATGCCGACGGGTTTGCCCAAGAGCAGCCCCAGGAAGACGCCGACCGCCACCCCGTTGTCGAAGACAGAGGCCCAGTCCATGCCGGCGAACGTCACCCCGGCGTTGCCGAGAGCGAATATAGGCATAATCACGAAAGAAACAAAGGGGTGCAGGACACGCTCAATCCTCTGCACGGGCGGGATGGCCTGCGCCGCGTCGTAGCGGATGGCCCTGATGATTTGCACCTGCTCCTCCTCCAGGGTGGAGAACTCGTTGCCCTCGGCGGCCTCGAAGTCCTCCTCGTGGCCCCTGATCCGGGTGAGGAAAGCCCTCTCGGAGATGGCGGCGTCGGCGGGAATCATGAACGCCGCCAAGACGGCCGATATTGTGGCGTGGACCCCCGACGTGAGGAACGAGGCCCACACGCCGACAATGGCGACCACGGCGTAGAACCATATGTTCTTGACCCCCATCTTGTTCGCCACGAACATCAGGGCCAGGAACCCGAAGCCCACGGCCAGGTTGGTCACGGAGATTGTCGACGTGTAGAAAAAGGCTATGACCAGGACCGAGCCGATGTCGTCGACAATGGCGAGCGTCGTGAGGAAGACCTTGACCGCCAGCGGCACCCTGGGGCCCAGCGCCGCCACGACCGCCAGGGCAAAGGCTATGTCGGTGGCCATGGGGATGCCCCACCCCCCGGACGTCGGCGTCCCGGCGTTGAAAGCGAGATATATGGCCGACGGCACGACCATCCCGAAGAGGGCTGCCCCGATTGGCAGCAAGACCTTGCGGAGCTGCCGGAGCTCGCCGCTGATGAACTCGCGCTTGAGCTCGAGGCCCACGACGAAGAAGAAGAGCGACATCAGCCCGTCGTTAATCCAGTGCTCGATGCTGAAGTTGAAGAACTCGCGCCCGTTGACCACGAAGCCTAAATGCTGGTCGAAAAAGCCGTGGTAGGCGTCGCGCAATGGCGAGTTGGCCAGGGCCAGGGCCACAGCCACCGAAAAGGCCAACACGATGCCGCTGGCCCTCTCGTTGCCCATGAAGTGCTGGATGGGCAGCAGGACCCTGGTCTTGATTTTCTGCCTGTAGGTTCTAATCATCTATGTCGTTGTCTGTTTTTTAGACGCGAAGATAAACTATAAGATTTTGAGCTTAACGCCAAAATCGAGGTGAAAGATGTCGGCGAAGCCCAAGCGGCGGTTGCCGAAACCGCTCAGCACATACTTGTCGTTGGTGGACAGCTCGTAGAAGAAGCCCACGGACCGCCACAGGCGCCTCCTCTCGTCGGCGATGTTGAGGCTCACCTGCTGCCCCAGGGCGAAGACGACCTGGAACTTGGTGGAGAAGAAATAGTAGCCGTCGGGGTAGCGGTTTGGCGACTTGGGCCAGAACTCGTGGCCGAAGATTGAATTGAGCCCGAGCGAGGCGCGCAGCGGGGCGAAGCTGAAAGCCGAGCTCCCCAAGTGGACGTCCCACGGGACGAGGCACTCCCGGACGGTGAAAGTCATCTTGGCCCTGTTGCTCCCCATCCGCGGGACGACGCCAATCAGCACGTCGGTCTCCCAACGCCCGTTCTTGCCGTAGTCCCACCCCAGCCCGACTGAGGCGAGGCCGATGCCGCCGGCGAACTGGGCCTTGGCATATTTGGGGATGAGGGCGGAGTAGCCCGCCACGTAGCGCTCGATGCGGGCGTCGTAGGCACGGTCGGAGAATGCGGCGGCTCGGCCCGCGGCGGGCAGCGAGAGAGCCAGGAGGGCCGCCGCGAGCCTAGAAAGAGACCACCTCATAGCTGTACCCATCCTCCGAAATGTCGAAAATCATATACTCGCGGTCCTCGACGCAGGTCGTGGTGTAGTACGTGAAGTCGTCGCGGAACGGCTCGCCCTCGAAGAGGCGGTAGGCCCCGGTCTTGTGCGTGTGCCCGCTGAGGTGGAACATGACGCCGGGGAGCCTGCGGACGTAGGCATGGTAGTATTCCGCCATGTTGTTGTTGAACTGCTCGTCGAAAGGCTTGCAGTGCGCCACGACGATGGCCCTCGCGCACGTGTCGGGGAAGCCCTCAATCTGCCCCCTCAGGAAGTCGATGTCGGGCACGGGGTCCGAGTAGTCGAACTCCAGGGCGTTGGTGTTCATGAGGACGAAGCGCACGTCGGCGGCGGTAAAGGCGTAGTTGGTGTCGCCGAAGACCTTGCCGTAGCTGTGCTCGCCGGTCCCGATGCAGTCGTGGTTGCCGATGACGCTGACGTAGGGGACGCCGAGCCCCTCCAGGATGTCGCGCTGCCACAGGAACTCGTCGTTGACGCCGAAGTCCGAGAAGTCGCCGCCGTGGACAACGAAGTCCACATCGGCCCTGCGGTTGACGTCCGCCACGAAGTCGGCCGTCTCGTCATACCACCGCTGGGTGTCTGAGACGAAAGCGAAGCGGAAAGCCCGCCGGCCCGCCAGGGCCCTCTCAATCTCGGCGGCATTGGCGGCGTTGACCCTCGTCTTGCCGCCCACGTCCACGCAATAGGGGTGATAGTCGAACGCCTCGCACGCCGCCAGGGCCAGCGGGGCGCACAGGGCGGCCACCCACGGCGCCCTCAATGAGTTTTCCATCTGTTGTCGTTGTGTTGTCGTGGCGCGAATTTACCCATAAACCGCAAAACGCAAATCGGTTTTCGAGTATCAAAGATGCCACATTTGGCCACACGGCCCCCGCCAACCCAATAATGCGCCGCTCGGGGCCACCACCTCGCGTTTTTAGTGCTACCTTTGGGGAGCAACAGACAAAAAAAGGAGAACAGAGATGAAATATATAGGAGCCCACGTCAGCGCCGGCGGCGGCACCCAAAACGCCCCGCTCAACGCCCAGGCCATCGGGGCCACGGCCTTCGCCCTCTTCACCAAGAACCAGCGCCAGTGGGAGGCCAAGCCCCTGGACGCCGACGAGGTAGCGCAGTTCAAGCGCAACTGCCAGGCCGCGGGCTACTCGCCGGGACAGATTCTGCCCCACGACAGCTACCTCATAAACCTCGGCAACCCCGACGCCGAGAAGCGCGCCAAGTCCGTGGCGTCGTTCACCCACGAGATGCGCCGGTGCGGGGCCCTGGGCCTCGCGATGCTCAACCTGCACCCCGGGAGCCACCTCAGGGCCGTCGAGCCCGAGGCCTGCCTGGACCTCATTGCCGAGAGCCTCAACGAGAGCCTTGCCGAGAGCGAGGGCGTGACCGCCGTCTTGGAGAACACGGCGGGGCAGGGCTCCAACATGGGTTTCGCCCTGTGGCACCTGGCCCGCATCATTGAGGGCGTGGACGACAAGAGCCGCGTCGGCGTGTGCATCGACACGTGCCACACCTTCGCCGCGGGCTACGACATCTCGACCGCCGCGGGCTACGCCGCCTTTTGGGAGGAGTTCGACCGCCTCATTGGCCGCGAGAACCTGCGCGGGATGCACCTCAACGACTGCACCAAGCCCGCCGGGTCGCGCGTGGACCGCCACGCCCCCCTCGGCGAGGGGACAATCGGCATGGAGACGTTCCGCCGCATCGTCCAGGACCCCCGGACGGACGGCATCCCCCTAATCTTGGAGACGCCCGACGAGAGCCGGTGGCCGCAAGAGATTGCCACCCTCAAGGCGTTCGCCGCCGAGGCCTGACGCCCGCGCGCATACCACGGAAAAGACAGCCGACACGAATCATGCCCACCGCCCGCGCCGCATGTCTCCTGGCCCTGCTCCTGGCCCTGACGGCCGCGCCCGCCGCGGCGCAGGGCCGGGGCGTCATCTCGCGGGCCCGGGTGGTGGAGGGCGACACCGTGGCCGTCGTGAGGCTGGGCGAGGTGCGCGTCTACGGCCGCTTCCGGAGCAAGAGGCAGCAGCAGAAGTGGACGCGCTACGTCTACAACGTCAAGCGCGCCCTGCCCTGGGCCCGCCTGCTGGCGCGGGAGCTGCAGGTCATCAACGACAGCCTGGCGGTCATGACCACGGAGCGGGAGCGCAGAGAGTTCCTGGACCGCAAGGAGGCGGAGCTGTTCCGCCGCTACGAGAGCCCTCTGAAACACCTCACCGTCAGCCAGGGGCGAATCTTGATAAAGCTCGTGGACCGCGAGACGGGCAGCACCGGCTACGAGCTCATCCGCCTGCTCAAAGGGCGCTTCAAGGCTTTCTGGTGGCAGGGCATAGCCCGCCTCTTCGGCTCGAACCTCAAGGCCGAGTTCGACCCGGAGGGCGAAGACAAATACCTGGAGACGGTTGTCCGGCTCATAGACCAAGGATACTACTGACAACGAAAGAAATGCACACAACGCGCCTCGTCCCGGCGTCCGCCCCCCTGCTCCTGCTGCTCCCCCTGCTCCTCGTCTCGACAGCCCCGCCGGCCCGGGCGCAAGAGGCCGCCGCGCCCGACAGCGCCGCCGGGCGGAGCCCTTTGGCGCATGCCGCCGAGGGCGCCATAGCGTTGGCCGAGAGGGTGCTGGAGGCCCTGACGGTCGAGCGCCCGTCGTGGTCGCTGGCCCTCTACCCCGCGGCGTCCTACTCGGGGCGCTCGGGGCTGGCCCTGGGCGTCATGCCGATGCTCCACATAAGCTCGCCCCGCCTGCCGAGGCCCGCCACGGTGACGCCCGCCGTCCTGGTCTCGACAAAGAGGATGTTCGAGGTCCAGTGCGACGCCGACGTCTATCTCCCGCGCCGCGTGGACCTGACCGCCAAAATCGAGGCCTACCGCCAGCCCGACGACCTCTACGCCCCCGGGGGCGGCAAGGCGAAGCGCCCCCTGGCCGGCTACGACTTCTCGCGCCAGAGCGCGCAGGTCGAGGTGGTCAAGGGGCTGGGCCCCCGCGGGCCGTGGCGCGTCGGCCTGGGCCTCGACTTCGACCGCTACAGCTTCTCGTCCGTCACCCCCGCCTCGGAGGCCGAAGCGGAGGCCGCGGCCCGGCTGACGTCGGGCGGCTCGGGCCCGAACTTCGGCCTCGGCGCCGTCTGCGGCTACGACAGCCGCGACAACCCCCTGTGGCCCTCGGCGGGGGCCTACGCCCGTCTCAAGGCCATGGGCTACGCCAAGATTGGCGGGCGCGGGCACGACTTCTGCGCCCTCACGCTCGACGCCCGCCGCTACGCCGGACTGGCGGGCGGGCGGGCGGTCCTGGCCCTCCAGCTCTACGCCGACGCCCGACTGGGCTCGGCGCCCTACACCAAGATGGCCACGTTCGGCGGCACCCGCCTGGGCCGCGCCGTGGGGCACAACCTCAAATATGTGGACCGCGGGGCGTGGCTGGCCCAGGCCGAACTGCGCTTCCCCCTCTTCTGGAGGCTCGGCGCCACCCTCTTCGGCGGGGCCGGCAACGTGGCGCGCGAATGGCGAGACGCGGCCCGGGGCGTCCACCTGATGTGCGGCGGCGGGCTGCGTCTCGCCGTGTTCAAGGGCAAGAGGCTCAACATGAGGCTCGACGGCGGAATCTCGAGCAGGGGCGACGGGGCCGTCTACCTCAACATCCGCGAAGCCTTCTGAGCGTCAGTAGGCGTGTTCGCCGCCCGACATCTCGTCGTTGCTTATCTTGCGGCTGTCGATGCTCCGCCACGTGTAGACAATCATGGCGAGGACAAAGGGGACGAGGATGGAGACGTAGGCCATGACGCGGAGCGTGAACTGGCTGGAGCAGCTGTTGGCCAGCGTCAGCGAGCTCTGGAGGTCGGACGTCGACGGGTAGTAGGCCGTGTTGTTGTAGCCCGCCACGAGGAGCAGGGCCAGGACGGCCAGGACCGTGCCGGCTCCGGCGAACCATACGCCCTTGTCGAAGACCTTGCTGAAGACGGTCTTGCCGATGCCCCACAAGACGGCCACCACGCCGAGCAGGAAGACGCCCAGGACGGCCGGCATCTCGACGAAGTTGGTCAGATACTTGTATGGCTCCATGTAGACCTCCTGCGTGTCGGGGTTGACGGCGAAGCCGTCGGCCAGGAGCGTCCGGGCCACGAAAGCGAGGAAGAAGACGAGGAAGAACGCGGCATTGTCGCGCACGGCCCTGCGGCTTCGGGCCACAATCTCGGCGTGGTCTATGTTGTTGATGAAATAGAGCGCCCCCAAGACGCGGGCCAGGAAGAAGACGGCCAGGCCCAGGACGACGTTCCAGGGGTCGGCCAGGGCGTCGAGGCCGTGCCAGCCACTGCCCCAGCGGCTGATGGCCGCCGCGGCTGGGTCCGCCATGGTCCCCTTGTCGATGACGAAGTCCGAGCCGGTGAAGAACGTCGCCACGGCCCCGCCGAGCAAGACGGGCCCGACCACGCCGTTGACAACCAGGAACCACTGGTAGGTCTTCTTGCCGAGCAGGTTGCCGGCCTTGCCCTGGAACTCGTAGCTCACCGCCTGGAGGACGAAGCTGAAGAGGATTATCATCCAGAGCCAGTAGGCGCCGCCGAAGCTCGTGCTGTAGAAGAGCGGGAACGAGGCGAAGAAGGCCCCGCCGAACGTCACGAGGGTCGTGAACGTGAACTCCCACTTGCGGCCCGTGGAGTTGACGAGCATCTTCCGCTCGTCGTCGGTCTTGCCGACGCGGAACAGTAGCGAGTTGCCGCCCTGGACGAAGAGGAGGAAGACGAGGATGGCGCCCAGGAGCGAGACGACGAACCACCAGTATTGTTGCAAAAGGATATACATGACTTCAGTGCATTTAAGAATCGGACAAAGCTAAGCGTGCTCGGGGCCCCTCTTGATGGCCTTGACCATGATGCCAATCCCCGCGACGAGCATGACGGTGAAGAGGGCCAGGAAGATGAAGAACGTGACCTGGACCGACGAGACGTCGAGTTTCGATATTGCCGCCGAGGTGGGCAGCATGTCGAGGATGGCCCACGGCTGCCGCCCCACCTCGGTGACAATCCACCCGGCCTGCCCCGCCACGTAGCCCAGGGGGATCGTCCACAGGGCCACCCGCTGGAGCCACCTGGCCCTGGCCAGGTCGCGCCTGAAGGCGACGAAGAGCATGACGGCGAAGAAGAGGATGAAATAGGCGCCGAGGAAGACCATGACCCGGAAAGCGTAGAAGCTCATCGGCACATTGGGGACTAGCTGGCGCGCGTCTCTGATGTATCCGTAGCCGAAATAGGGCATGTTCTCCCTCAGGGCCCCGAATGCGGCCTCGGCGTCGTCCTCGCGTCCGTCGGAGCGCGCCGCCCTGTAGTCGGCCAGCGCCGCTATGGCCCTCTTGCCCCTCTCAATCTTCTCGGCGGCGGGGATGGCCGTCGTGCCGTCTTTGAGCCGCCACCCGCCCTCGATGATGTCCGCGATGCCGGGGACGAAGGCGTCGGCGTCCCTCTCGGCCATGAACGAGAGGGCGCGGGGCACCTCGACGCGGAAGAGGAACGGGGCCTTGCCGTCGTCGTGCGCCTGCTTGTCGGGGTTGAGGACGCCCAGGGCCACGAGGCCGGCGCCCCTCTCGCCCTTGTAGAATCCCTCCATGGCGGCCAGCTTCATGGGCTGGGTCTGCGCAATGAGGTAGGCCGAGCCGTCGCCGGTGAGCGCCGAGAGGACCGCCGCCACGAGGCCGAAGACGGCGCCAATCTTGACGCTGGCCATGGCGAACTCGCCGTCGCGCCGGCGGAGCAGGTACCAGCACCCGACGCCCACCGTGAAGACGACCCCGAGGACCCACCCCGCCAGGACGGTGTGGAAGAACTTGTTGACGGCCACGGGCGACGTGGCCACGGCCAGGAAGTCCACCATCTCGTTGCGCACCGTGTCGGGGTTGAACTCCATGCCGACGGGATACTGCATCCAGGCGTTGGCCACGAGAATCCACCAGGCCGAGACCGTGGCGCCGAGGCCGGTGAGCCACGTCGAGGCCAGGTGGAAGCGCTTGCCGACCTTCTCCCAACCGAAGAACATGACGGCGATGAACGTGGCCTCCATGAAGAACGCCAAGATTCCCTCTATGGCCAGCGGGGCGCCGAAGATGTCGCCGACGAACCACGAGTAGTTGCTCCAGTTCGTCCCGAACTCGAACTCCAGGATAATCCCCGTGGCGACGCCGACGGCGAAGTTGATCCCGAAGAGCTTCTGCCAGAACTTGGCCGTCTTCTTCCAAAACTCACGGCCCGTCCGGCAGTAGAGCGTCTCCATGACGCCCATCACCACGGCCAGGCCCAGGGTGAGAGGGACGAAGAGCCAATGGTACATGGCCGTCATGGCGAACTGCGCCCGCGACCAGTCGATTAGTGAGGAGTCGATGCTTTCAATCATAGTATATGTCTGTTAAGGTTAATAGCCGTCACTGGCCGGCAAGGCCCGCCCGACAAGCTCCCCCGCCACGTAGTCGCCCTTGGCGTCGTCGGAAGGCAGGTGGCGCAAGAAGTCGGGGAAGAAGAAGGCCTTGAGGATGCAGAACATGACGAAGAGCTTGACCAGGATTATCGCCCAAAGGACGCGACCCGTGGTCATGCTTCGGAACCCGTCGAGGTAGAAGCGCCATATTGCCAAGAGAGTCTTCATTGCGAACAGCACTGTTGATTGCGCCATACAAGTTACGCATAATTTCCACTAAATTACCCCAAAACAGCCACACGCATTCGCCAATTTTATTCATTTTAGAAAATGAATAATTCCAGATAGCGAAGCGGGGGCGCCCCCGCGGCGAAAATTGCGCCCGGGGCCGGCGCGCGCCGAAGCCCCAAAAGCGTATATTTGTGAAAAAACGCAGACAGCCATGAAGAGCATCAAAGAGATATACCGCATGGGCAACGGGCCTTCGAGCAGCCACACCATGGGCCCGCGCCGCGCCGCCGAGCTGTTCTCGGAGCGCACGCCCGGCGCCTCGCGCTACGAGGTGACCCTCTACGGCAGCCTTGCCGCCACGGGCCGCGGGCACCTGACGGACCACGCCCTGCTCGACGTGCTGGCCCCCCTGGCCCCGACGGAGATTGCGTGGCACCCCGAGATTGTCCTGCCGTTCCACACCAACGGCATGGACTTCCGGGCCTTCGACTCCGCCGGGCGCGAGACGCTGGCGTGGCGCACCTACAGCGTCGGCGGCGGGGCCCTGAGCGACGGCACGCCGGGCGGCGGCGAGTGGCAGCCGGCGGACATATACCCGCTGACGCGCATGACGGACATCATGGGGTGGTGCAGCCGCACGGGCAAGAGCTACTGGGAGTATGTGGACGAGCACGAGGAGAGCGACGTGTGGGACTACCTGGCCGAGGTGTGGGAGACGATGAAGAGCGCCATCCACAACGGGCTGGAGAACGAGGGCGTCCTGCCCGGCCCGCTCCACCTGCGCCGCAAGGCCTCCGTCTACTACTACCGCTCCAGCGGCTCGAAGCCGAGCCTGCAGAGCCGCGGCCTGGTCTTCGCCTACGCCCTGGCCGTGAGCGAGGAGAACGCCGGCGGCGGGCGCATCGTGACGGCCCCGACGTGCGGCTCGTGCGGCGTCCTGCCGGCCGTGCTCTACCACCTGAGCGTGACGCGCGACTTCTCGGAGCGTCGCATCTTGCGCGCCCTGGCCACGGCCGGCCTGGTGGGCGGCATCGTCAAGGAGAACGCCTCGATCTCCGGCGCCGAGGTGGGGTGCCAGGGCGAGGTGGGCGTGGCGTGCGCCATGGCGGCGGCGGCGGCCAACCAGCTCTTCGGCGGCAGCACGACGCAGATTGAGTACGCCGCCGAGATGGGCCTGGAGCACCACCTGGGCATGACGTGCGACCCGGTGTGCGGCATGGTCCAGATCCCGTGCATCGAGCGCAACGCCTACGCCGCCGCCAGGGCCCTGGACGTGAACCTCTACTCGACATTCTCCGACGGGCGCCACCGCGTGTCGTTCGACCACGTGGTGGAGGTCATGAAGCAGACGGGCCACGACCTGCCGTCGGTCTACAAGGAGACGAGCGAGGGGGGCCTGGCCAAAGTGAAGATTGACGACTAGGGGGTGGGGCCTCCCACCGATTTTTGCATTATCTTTGCGTGGAATGGTCTGCCGCGCGGCGGGCCGCACGGAAAAAAGAGACCCACAGACACCCCGATGGACATCCTCGTCATAGTGCTTCAGCTCCTGCTGAGCCTCTCCATTCTGGTCGTGACCCACGAGGCCGGCCACTTCGCCTTTGCCAAGCTGTTCAAGATCCGGGTCGAGAAGTTCTACCTCTTCTTCGACCCGTGGTTCTCGCTCCTGAAGTTCAAGCGGGGCGAGACGGAGTATGGCGTCGGGTGGCTCCCCCTGGGCGGCTACGTCAAGATTGCGGGCATGGTGGACGAGTCGATGGACACCGAGCAGCTCCGCCGCCCCGCCGAGCCGTGGGAGTTCCGCTCCAAGCCGGCGTGGCAGCGCCTCCTGGTGATGCTCGGCGGCGTCTTGGTGAACCTGCTGACGGCTCCCCTCATCTTCTGGGTCCTGGCGTTCACCTATGGCGACACCTACATGCCGCTGAGCGAGGCTCGCTACGGCTTCGACTTCGGTGAGGCCATGAAGTCGGCGGGCTTCCGCGACGGCGACCGCATTGTCGGCGCTGGCGGCGCGGCGGCCGAGACGTACAAGGACGTGGCCAACGCCATAATCTTCGACGACGGGTGCGTCGTCGACCTGGTCCGCGACGGCTCGCCCATGAGCATCACGATGCCCCGCGAGTTCTTCCGCTCCGTCCTCAAGGGCGACGGCGACCAGGCCCTGTTCTCTTTCCGCACCCCGGTGGTTGTGGACTCCGTCATGCCCGGCAGCCCCGCCGCCGAGTGCGGCCTGGCCCGCGGCGACTCCGTCGTCTCCATTGCCGGCGTCGCGGGTCCGTCGTTCCGCCAGTTCACGGAGTGCCTCGACAGCCTGCGCGGCCGCGAGGCGCTCCTGGTCGTGGCCCGGGCGGGCGGCGGCGTGGACACCCTGACGGCCGGCGTCTCGGCCGACGGGCGCCTGGGCTTCTTCCTCTGCCCCCCGTCGCGGTGGTTCACCCCCCGGACGCGCCACTACGGCCTGGCCGAGGCCCTGCCGGCGGGCGTGGCGCGCGGCGGCGAGCTCCTCGTCAACTACGTCCGCCAGCTCCCGATGATATTCACCCGCGAGGGCGCCACCAAGGTGGGCGGCTTCGGGACTATAGCCAAGATGTTCCCGGAGCGTTGGAACTGGCAGTCGTTCTGGTTCAACACGGCGTTCCTGGCCATCATCCTGGCCGTGATGAACATCCTGCCCATCCCCGCCCTCGACGGCGGCCACGTCATGTTCCTGCTCGTCGAGGTGCTGACGGGGCGCAAGGTGAGCGACAGGGTCATGGAGGTGGCCCAGACGGTGGGGATGCTCCTGCTCCTGGCCCTTGTGCTCTACGCCAACGGCGCCGACGTCTTCCGCGCCCTCTCGGGCCTGGCGTGCCCGTGGGTTCTGACATTGTGAGGAGGGGAGGCGGCATCCGGATGGCTCTATGGGCGGCGATAGTGGCAATGGCGAGGCGCAAGGCCGCGTGGGCCGCGTTGCCGCTGTGCGCGTCGCTCCCCGCCGGCGTGGCGGCTCAGGGCGTGGGCGTCAACCCCCGGGTGCCGGACTACGTCTACGCCCAGCGCATGGAGCGGCTGGACCGCCAGAGCCCCATAACGCTGGAGTACAACACCCAGGTGCGCGCCTACATCGACGTCTACCTGGACCGGCGGCGCGACCACCTGGCCAACATCCTGGGCCGCGCCGAGCTCTACTTCCCCATCTTCGAGGAGTATCTGAGCAAATATAACCTGCCGCAGGAGCTCAAGTACCTGGCCGTCATCGAGAGCGCCCTCGACCCGCGCGCCAAGTCGAAGTCGGGGGCCATGGGCCTGTGGCAGTTCCTCTACCACGCCGGGCTGATGATGGACCTGAACGTGACGAGCTACGAGGACGACCGATGCGACATCCGCAAGAGCACCGACGCGGCGTGCCGCTACCTCAAGTACCTCTTCCAGAACCTCGGCGACTGGCAGCTGGCCCTGGCGGCCTACAACGGCGGCCTGGGGCAGGTGCAAAAGGCGCAGCAGAGGGCCGGCGGCGGCCGCAAGACATTCTGGGAGCTGAGCCCCTACATCACGCCGGAGATGCGCTCCTACGTCCCGGCGTTCATTGCCGTGAACTACGTCATGAACTACTACAGCCTCCACAACGTCGAGCCCTCGCGCCCGGCCTTCACCCACGCCGACATCGACACGGTGTATGTCAACATGAGCCTGTCGTTCGACCAGATCAGCCGCGCGTCGGGCGTGAAGCGCGACGTCCTCCAGCAGCTCAACCCGCAATATATCAAGGACTTCATCCCCTACGACGACACCCCGCGCCGCCTGGCCCTGCCCCGCGACAACGTCTCGCGCTACCTGCGCAACGAGCGCCAGCTCCGCCCCGACGCCGCGCCCGACCTGGCGGGCTACTTCGGCGGCACCCGCATCGAGCGCGACACGATAACGCACGAGGTGGCCCGGGGCGAGTACCTGCACAAGATTGCCATGCAGTATAAGACCACGGCGGGCCAAATCATGGAGTGGAACGGCATGGAGACCAAAGACATAAAGATTGGCCAGCGCCTCGTCATCGTCTACGACCGCGAGGTGTCGCCCTACTTCTTCGTGGCGGAGGAGCTGGCCATGCGATAACGACGAAAAGACAAGAGAGAGAGAGACCATGAGACACGCAAGCCTCGCGGCCCTGCTGGCGCTCGCCGCCGCGGCCGCCACGGGATGCCAAAAGGGCGTCGAGAGAGTCTTCAAGCCCGAGATCACGGGCCGCGCCGGCGAGGTCCTCGTCGTCGTCGACGACCGCCAGGCCGCCGACACCGCCGGGCGCTACCTGCGCACGATGCTCGGCGACACCTACGCCGGGCTGCCGACCGACGAGCCCATCTTCGAGATGCACACCGTGGCGCCGCCGCGCTTCGACTACGAGATGCACAAGCTGCGCAACATCGTGGTCGTCTCGGTGTCGGACAGCGTCGCGGCCGACACCGTGACCTTCGCCAGCGACGTGTGGGCGCGCCCCCAGGCCGTCATGAGCGTCCGCGCCCGGACGGCGCAGGGCGCGGCAGACGCGCTGCGGCGCAACCACGTGCGCATAATCTCGTTCTTCGCCCGCGCCGAGCGCGAGCGCCTCATCGGCTACTACACGCGCCACGTCAACGCCGCCCTCATGGCCGAGATCCGCCGCAAGTGGGACGTCGAGATAACCATCCCGAACGAGTATGACCGCTGCCGCCCCGTGGCGGACTCGGCCATGACGTGGCTCATGTGCGACACGCACGACTTCCAGGACGGCCTCTTCATCTACACGTTCCCCTACACCGGGGCCGAGTGCGTGAGCCGCGAGAGCCTCCTGGCGCGCCGCGACAGCCTGCTGAGGGCCAACGTGGGCGGGCCGCAGGGGTCGGTCATGTGCACCGAGCGCCGCGCGGGCCTCGACGAGGAGATTGTCTTCCAGCAGGGGACGTTCCGAGGCGCCTTTGTGAGCGAGGCGCGCGGCCTGTGGCGCATGGACGGATACCCCATGGGCGGGCCGTTCATCATGCGCGCCGTGGTGGACGAGGCGGCGGGCCGAGTCGTCGTGACAGACGGATACGTCTACTACCCCTCGCGGGAGCAGAAACGCAACCACATACGGTCCCTGGAGGCCATCATGCACACCCTCCGGCTGACCGAGAAGAAATAGAAGACACCAAGGAAAAGAAAGAACGACATGAAGATAGGCATAACACAAGGCGACGTCAACGGAGTGGGCTACGAGGTCATCATGAAGGCCCTGCAAGACATGGACGCCCTCGACGACCTGGTCCCCATCATCTACGGCTCGCCCAAGGCCGCCGCCTACCACCGCAAGGCCCTCAACGTGGCGCAGTTCAGCCTCAACAACATCAACACGCCCGACGAGGCCCACCCCAGGCGAGTCAACATCCTGACGTGCGGCGACGACAACATCAAGGTGGAGATGGGCAAGTCGTCGCAGGCGGCGGGGCAGGCGGCATTCGCGGCCCTGGAGGCCGCCGTGCGCGACCTGAGCGACGGGAAGATAGACGCCGTGGTGACGGCCCCGATAAACAAGAAGAACATCCAGAGCGAGACGTTCAACTTCCCCGGCCACACGGAATACCTGGAGCAGGCCGCCCAGGCCCCGGCCCTGATGCTCCTCGTGGCGGGGCGCCTGCGAGTGGGCGTCGTGGCGGGCCACGTCCCGGTGGCGCGCGTGGCGCAATACGTCAGCGAAGACAAGATTCTCAGCAAGCTCCGCATCCTCCACCGCTCCCTGCGCCAGGACTTCAACATCGACGGCCCGCGGATTGCCGTCCTGGGCCTGAACCCCCACGCCGGCGACCACGGGCTGCTGGGGCAGGAGGAGGAGACGGTCATAGCCCCCGCCATAGCCAAGGCGCAGGCCGAGGGGATATGCGCCCTGGGGCCCTACGCCGCCGACGGCCTCTTCGGCTCGGACGCCCTGGGCAAGTTCGACGCCGTCCTGGCCATGTACCACGACCAGGGCCTGGCCCCGTTCAAGGCCCTGGCCTTCACGAGCGGAGTGAACTTCACGGCGGGCCTGCCCCTGGTCCGGACGTCGCCCGACCACGGCACGGCCTACGACATCGCAGGGCAGGACAAGGCGGACCCCGCGTCGATGCGCGAGGCCATATACCTGGCCATGGACATCGTCCGCAACCGCCGACTGAACAAGGAGCTGGAGGCCAACCGCCTGACCACGAGCGTCGAGGCCAAGGCGGAGCGCAATGCGTAGAGGGGGGGGGCGGCACTCCGGGGGCCAGGCCATGAGAAGCCGCGACGACGCCGACCGCGAGAGTCTGGCCCGGGCGCGGCGGCTCTACGCCAGTGGCGACATGGCGCGCATGGAGGTGGGGACGACCCGCGGGCCGCGGGAGATTCACGCCTACATCTTCGGCGGGATATACGACTTAGCCGGACGCTCAACATAGCCAAGGGGGGCTTCCGATTCGCCAACAGCCTCTTCCTGGACGCCATCCTGCCCATCATAGTATGAGGGCGAGTGAGGTTTTGCCGGGGCGCCCCGCGGGGTTGGCGCATGGCGGCCGGGGGGCGGACGAGCGCAACGGCGGCGGGGCATGCGCAACCACGAGGGGCACGGCAAGCCTTGGGAAGTCGCGCGACCATATATGCGGCCCTAGGGCTCACGCCCTAGGCTGACACATATCGCCCCGTTGGGGCTTTGAGCGCCGGAGGAGCCAAACGAGGACAAACGATTTTCGGGATGAGCGAATATAACATATTGAATATCAACAAATTACCCCCCCCCATGGAAATAATGTAAAATGGGTGAGGCTGGGGGACGCTTGCGAGATTGGCAGAGGCAAAAGGGTTGTCAGAAAAGACCTAAAGCAAGCAGGTCAATATGCCGTTTTTCAGAACAGCTTATCCCCCCTTGGATATTACGATTACTACAATTGCGACGCAGACACTCCTTTCGTCATATGTGCGGGTGCAGCGGGGGACATTGGTTACAGCAGGGATAAATTTTGGGCGGCAGACGATTGCCTGTGGATTTGTTGCAAAGGGAATGCAGCCCCCCGATATATATACCATCTCTTACTAAACAATCAGCCGTTATTCAAATCTAAAGTCCGTAGGGCTAGCGTGCCTCGCCTTGCTCGCAATCTCATCGAGGACTTCCTCATCCCCCTCCCCCCCCTGGAGGAGCAGCGCCGCATAGCCG
>CAYZUH010000035.1:0-554 GCA_964481855.1 uncultured Marinilabiliaceae bacterium | reverse complement strand
AGCAGTACGCTCACTACAGGGAGGCGCTGCTGGGGTTTGGTGAAAATTGCCCCCCCGGAGTTATATAATCAACTGGGTGAGGCTGGGGGAGATGTGCGCGTTCGTTAGGGGAGTAACGTATAAAAAATCAGACGAAACCACATCGACAAAAGACCATTACAGGGTACTTCGCGCCAACAACATAACACAATCATCACACCGCCTAAATTTCGACGACGTAAAACTTATCTCTACCACAGTAAGAATTAAAGCAACTCAATTCTTACAAAGTGGAGACACTCTGATTTGTGCAGGTAGCGGAAGCAAAGAACACGTTGGCAAAGTAGCATACATCAAAGAGAACATGAACTACCTTTTTGGCGGATTCATGGCTGTCATAAGATGCAAGAAGACAGTGGAACCAAAGTTCATGTTTTACTGTATGCAATCAGATGAGTTTAGGGGTCATTTATCGAGCGCTCTAAACTCGACAACAATAAACAACATCAAATTTGAAACAATCGAGGACTTCCTCATCCCCCTCCCCCCCCTGGAGGAGCAGCGCCGCATAGCCG
>CAYZUH010000034.1:0-28458 GCA_964481855.1 uncultured Marinilabiliaceae bacterium | reverse complement strand
CTGCCGATAGACCGGCCTGTGAGAGACGCCGCGGTCGACACCATGCCGCAACCCAAGGCGAACTTCGACGACCAGGTCATGACTTTGCCCTCCTACGAGGAGGATGGCCCCCCGGCTTTCAACCCCGCCAGGTTCCGCATTCAGCTCGGCGTCTTCCGCAAGCGTCCCGACGCCTTGGACCGTCTGCCCAATCCCGGCGTCGTCTCGTCGGTATTTTTGGAGGGGCGTAACCTGACGCGCTACTACTATGGAGCCTACGCCACCCGGCAGTTGGCTCAAGACGAGCTCCACATTGCGCGCAAAGCGGGCTTCACTGGCGCCTTTGTGGTCGAGGTGGTAGACAAATAGGCCCCCTAAACTTTCGCAGTCCATGGCGCAGATCGATATGCTCCACGGCCCTTTGGGCAAGAAGATTCTGCTCTTTGCGCTCCCGTTGGCGGCGAGCAGTGTCCTCCAGCAGATGTTCAACGCTGTAGACGTGGCCGTCGTCGGGCGTTTCGCCTCTAGCGAGGCTTTGGCGGCGGTGGGTAGCAACTCGCCTGTCATAAACCTGCTAGTCAACCTCTTTGTCGGCATCTCCATGGGTGCCAATGTTGTCATTGCCAACTATTTCGGGCAGTCCAACGCCGCCGGGGTGAGGCGTTCCGTGGCGACGTCGTTCGTCGTGGCGGTGGCCAGCGGCCTATTCCTGATGCTGTTGGGAATTGGCGTGGCGCGGCCCATATTGGAGCTCATGGGGGCCCCGGACAATGTCATAAACCTCGCCACGCTCTATCTGCGAATCTACTTCGTGGGGATGCCGTTCATCATGGTGTTCAACTTCGGCTCCGCCATATTGCGTAGCCTGGGGGACACGCGGCGTCCGTTGTTGTGCCTGATTGTCTCGGGCGTTGTCAATACCGTCTTGAATCTTGTCCTTGTCATCGGTTTTGGCATGAGCGTCGACGGCGTGGCCATCGCCACGGTTGTTGCCAATGTTGTCAATGCTGTCATGGTTGTCGCCATGCTGAGGCGCGAGACGAGTGCCGCAAGGCTCGACTTCCGCGCGTTGCGGGTGTCGTTGCCCGAGTTGGGCAAGATGTTGCGCATAGGGGTCCCCGCGGGGGTGCAGGGCATGGTCTTCTCGCTCTCCAACGTCGTCATACAGTCGGCAGTCAACGGCTTTGGCTCCGCCGCCATGGGGGGCTCGGCGGCCGCGCTGACCTATGAGCAAATATGCTACTTCTTCGTGGCGGCCTTTTGCGGGGCGGCTGTGACGTTTGTCGGCCAGAATTATGGTGCGGGCGAAAAGGAGCGTTGCCGCCGGATATTCAAGATATGCATGACTTTGGCGGTGGCTGTCACGGCGTCGCTCAACGTCCTTATCGTAGTCTTCCGCGATTTCTTCATCTCGCTGTTCTCCACCGACCCCGATGTCGTGTCTTTCGCCTCGGAGAGGATGCTGGCGGCCCTTTGCGTACAGTGGCTTGCCGCCACCTACGAGGTCAGTGGGGCCGTCTTGCGCGGCATGGGCCATTCGGCGCTCCCGGCGGTGCTGACGGTCTTTGGCTCGTGTGTGTTCCGCCTTGTGTGGGTCTATTTCGTTTTGCCGCTTCATCCCACTTTCACGTTTCTCATCGTCGTCTATCCTATATCGTGGACTATCACGGGGCTGATGGTCTTGTCAGCCTATTGGCGCATCAGCCGCAAGGAGCTCGTCTGACGCTTTTTTATTCGCTATCTCCCCCCTGCCGCGGCATTTCCGCGACAGGTTTTTTTTATGGCCATAGGGATGTTTTAAGATAGGAGAAAATGGCATATATTTGGAAAATGTAGAACAAGCCTCCCATTCCGGGTGACTTCCAGGCAGGATGCGGGCGTGGCAATCAGCTTTTCTCTCTCAACCCCTTTCGTCGCCGCCTCTTGCAGGGTCGCCCCCGCGTGTCCAACCATTGTTCAACGGTTAAAACATCTATGATGAAAAGAGACAAAATTGTGAAAGTGCTTATAGCGGTGGTCTCGTCGCTCGTTTGCGCGCTTCTCCCGGCTGGTGTTTTCGGGATTGACGGCCTTACGGTCATTCAGCAGAGGGTCATAGCCCTGTTCGTCTTCGCCGCCCTCATGTGGATTCTGGAGCCAGTGCCAATTTGGACAACCTCCGTCGGCCTTATGGTTCTCCTCCTACTGACAACTTCGGACAGCATGTTTGTCGGCCTCAAGGACGTCGAGGCGGAGAATTTCGGCAACATTGTGAGCTACAAGGGGCTCATGGCGAGTTTCGCCGACCCCGTCATCATGCTCTTCATGGGCGGCTTCTGTCTTGCGTTGGCCGCCACCAAGACCGGGTTGGACCGCAACCTGGCGAGGGTGCTCCTTAAGCCTTTTGGCACTCGGAGCCACAACGTCATCCTTGGGTTCATGATTATCACCGCCTTTCTCTCCATGCTTATGAGCAACACTGCCACGACGGCGATGATGCTTGCCATCATCGCGCCCGTGTTGCGGCTGATGCCCGAGGGAAGCACCGACCGCACGGCGCTCGTCATGGCAATCCCTGTCGCCTCCGACCTGGGGGGCGTCGGGACGCCCATCGGGTCGCCTCCCAACGCCATAGCTGTCGGCTATCTTCGCAACAACCTGGAGTTCGGTGTCGACGTCTCTTTTGGCCAGTGGACTTTCGTCATGGCCCCCTTTGTCCTCGTCTTCCTCATCGTCTCGTGGCTCATCCTCATTCGGCTCTTCCCGCTCCATCAGAAGCACGTCTCAATAGCCATCGAGGGCAAGTTCCGCACCGACCGCGAGGCCGTCATAGTCTACGTCACGGCCGCCGTCACGACACTGCTGTGGATGACCGACCGTTTCACCGGCATCAACAGCAACACTGTGGCGCTGATTCCATTGGCTGTTTTCGCCATGACGGGTGTCATAGGTGTCAAGGAGCTCAAGTCGCTCAATTGGGACATCCTTTGGCTTGTGGCGGGGGGCTTCGCCCTGGGCGTCGGCCTCAACCAGAGCGGCCTGGCCAAGGCTCTTGTGGCGTCCATTCCTTTCGGGACTTGGGCGCCCCTCATCGTCTTGGCCGGCTCGGGTCTCATCTGCTTCGCCATGTCGACGTTCATGAGCAATTCGGGCACGGCGGCTCTCCTCATCCCCATATTGTCGGCTGTGGCTCTTGGCATGAAAGACGTGCTTGAGCCCTGGGGCGGGCCGCAGACGCTGCTCATTGGCGTGGCCATATGCGCCTCGATGGCGCAGTCGCTGCCCATCTCCACACCCTCCACCGCCATGGCCTACGCCACGGGCTACATCTCGCAGAAGCAGATGGCGACGTCGGGAATGACCATCGGAGTCCTGGGCATGATTCTCGGCTACGCCTGGCTTATCGCGTCCATTAGGCTTGGCCTCTTCTAGCGCCGCGCCTTCCGGCCAAGGCTCTTGCCCTATGGGGGCGCACTCGCAGTGCGCCCCTTTTTTTGCGCCCGCGGCCCAAACTCGCCGTCCTCTTTCCGCCCGGTTGACCGTTTCTTTGACTATCTTCGCAAAGACGTTAACATATTCTTACAGCACATGAGACTAACTGATTGGTGTCAACTCTTGGCACTGCCGCTGTGCCTTGTGGCTTGTGGCGGCGACGGGGGGGATGGCGGTGACGGCCCCGCGGGCGAGGCGGCGATTTCGCTAGCCGCGTCTGTCCCCGCCAATGAGGCTACGGGGGTCAGTGCGGCGACGACGACCGTCGAGCTGACGTACTCTGCCGAAGTCAATTTCACATCCGGCAAGGCGGACTTTGGCGGCTCCGCGTGTGGCTTGGCCGACTTTAGCAAGAGCGGGAACGTCGTGACGTTCAAGATTCCGCAGCGGTTGGAACGCGGCAAGGAATATACGCTCTCCATCCCTGCCGGGTTCTTTGTGGCCAAGAATGGGGGGGCGCCGGTGGCCGCCCATTCGGTGACGTTCTCGACTGTAGAGAAGACTTCCGTGTCGGGCGACGGCGTGGCGCAAAGCCTCGTCACGCCAGGTGCTTCGGCGCAGGCCGTGAAGCTCTACGACTATTTGAAGAGCGCATATGGGACAAAGCTCATATCCAGCACCATAGCCAATGTCAATTGGAATCTCGACGAGGCGGAGATGGTGCATGCCGCAACGGGCAAGTGGCCGGCGATGGCGACGGCCGACTACCTCCACTTCTACACTCTCTACGACGACGCCAACCGCAATCCGTTCTACAAGAGCTGGAGGATTGACTACGATGACATCAGCCAGTTCGAGGAGTGGTGGAATGCCGGCGGCATCGTCTCCGCCTGTTGGCATTGGAACGTGCCAAGCCGCCAGGCGGACAAGTATGGCCAAGACGACTATTCTTGCACGCCTGGCGACGGCAAAGGCAAGACGGCTTTCCGCCCCAGGAACATATTTGTAGACGGCAGCTGGGAGCAAACCATAGCCGACGAGGACTTGGCTCTCCTGGCGTCGTTGCTCAAAAAATTCCAAGAGGCCGGCATCCCGGTCGTCTGGCGTCCGCTCCACGAGGCGTCGGGCAACGCCGCCACGGGTGGCGATGCCTGGTTCTGGTGGGGGGCCGATGGGGCCGAGACATATGTCCGCCTGTGGCGCAAGATGTTCGACTACTTCAAGGAGCAGGGGCTCAACAACCTCATTTGGGTTTGGACGACGCAGACAGGCTACAGCTACGACGCCACGAAAGGCATTGTCTACGACGACGAGTGGTATCCGGGCGACGAGTATGTCGACATCGTAGGGCGCGACGAATATACAATGGCGGCCGAGATGTCGGTGGCGGAGTTTGAGGCTTTGGTGGCCAAGTATCCGGGCAAAATTGTCACCCTCTCGGAGTGCGGCGCCGTCGGCAAGCTCTCAGAGCAGTGGGCGGCCGGGGCGCAGTGGAGCTGGGCGATGCCGTGGTACGACTACGATGCGGACAACGGCAAGAAGCCGTTCAGCCAGCACCAGCACGCCAACGCCGAGTGGTGGCAAGACGCCATGGACTGCGAGTTCGTGGTCTCGCGAGACGATTTGCCGTCGTTCAAGTAAGGAATGCTTTTGGGGGCGATGGCATCAGGATGGGGACGCGCGGGGAGTGCGTCCCCATCCTTGTCTCCCTGGCGGCGCATATAAAATCATATTAGGGTTCTTTTGCGCCGCAATGCTACGGCTTGCGTTTTCACACGGTTGATTGTCATATGGTTGTCCGTGCCGCCTCTTGACGTTTTTTATGACGCGTTGCGCTTTGTCGTCTGCCTCATTAAATTGTTTTGCCCTTTTTGTATGCATTTGTGATAAGATTGTATTTGCCCCATGGGTGTATAACTCGTAAACTTGTAACCGTAAAAGTTCTAGTGTTTTACCATTACTTGTCTTAGCTTTCCAGCATAGCCATGAGCAACAGTCTCTTCGACGAGCGCAAGGCGCGAGTGACGGCCGACTTCGAGGCTCTCATCGCCCGGCCGAACGAGCAGATTTTCAGCACCAACGGTGTCTTCTGCAAATACAAGAATCCCGTCATTACGCGCGAGCATGTGCCCTTGGAGTGGCGTTTCGACTTCAACCCGGAGACGAACCCGCGCTTCATGGAGCGAATCAGCTTCAATGCGGCATTCAACGCCGGGGCGATGAAGCTGGGCGACAAATATGTCATGGTCGTGCGCACCGAGGGCGTGGACCGCAAGTCGTTTTTCGCCGTGGCCGAGAGCCCAAACGGGGTGGACAACTTCCGTTTCTGGCCCAGGCCGATAACTTTGCCGCAGGTGCCGGGCAACCCCGACACTAATGTCTACGACATGCGCCTCACGAAGCACGACGACGGATACATTTATGGCGTCTTCTGCACTGAGCGCAAAGACCCCGCGGCCCCGGCGGGAGACACCAGCAGCGCCGTGGCGGCTGCCGGGATTGTCCGCACCAAGGACTTGAAGGCGTGGCAGCGCCTGCCCGACCTCATCAGCCACGCGGGGCAGCAGCGCAATGTAGTCCTCTTCCCCCATTTCGTCGAGGGCAAGTACGCGTTCTACACTCGTCCGCAAGACGGGTTCATCGACACCGGCTCGGGCGGGGGCATTGGCTGGGGGCTTTGCGACGACATCCGCAGGGCGGAGGTCAAAGACGAGTATATCATGGACGCCAAGACCTACCATACCATCTATGAGGTGAAGAACGGCATGGGCCCCGCCCCCATCAAGACCAGCGAGGGGTGGCTCAACTTGGCTCACGGCGTGCGCAACACCGCGGCGGGGCTTCGATACGTCCTCTATTTGTTCCTCACCGACTTGGAGAAGCCGTGGATTGTGACCCACAAGCCGGCTGGCCATTTCATTGCGCCCTACGGCGCCGAGAGAGTGGGAGACGTCTCCAACGTCGTCTTCTCCAATGGTTGGATTGCCGACGAGGACGGCAGGGTCTTCATCTACTACGCTTCGAGCGATACGCGCATGCACGTGGCCACGTCGACCGTCGACCAGCTCCTCGACTATTGCCTCAACACCCCCGAGGACGAGCTTACGAGCGCTGCGTCGGTGGCACGCATCAACGCCTTGATTGACAGGAATTGTGCCGTGAAATGATTCTTCGGCGGCGGTTGTTTAGTTTGTAGTTTTTGGCGGATGCGCCCCCACGGTGTGTGGACGGCGCATTCGCCTTATGCCTCTGTTCATGACAAAAGACATATTTGCTTCCCTCGCGTTGGCTCTCGCGCCCTTGACTTTGTCGGTGGCCAATGTCACCTTGCCGGCCGTCATCTCCGACGGCATGGTGCTTGAGCAGAACTCGACAGTCAAGCTGTGGGGGTGGGCCAAGCCCTACGAGATTGTTACGGTCAAAGTGTCGTGGGACACTGCCACCTATCGGGCCACGCCGACGCCGTTGGCGCAATGGAGCGTCGAGATTCCGACACCGGCGGGGTCCACGGAGAAGCACTCCATAGAGTTCCAGGGCTATAATCGCTTGTCGGTCAAGGATGTCCTCATTGGCGAGGTCGTCCTCTGCGCCGGACAGAGCAATATGGAGTTCCAACCCTCGTGGGGGCAGTGGGACGGCTACGCCCACCGCGACTCGCTCCTGGCACAGGCCACGCAAGACGACATACGCATGTTCCGTGTCGACTATCGCACGGCGGCGCAACCCACTCTCGACGTCTCGGGGCGTTGGCTGCCGACAACGCCCGACAACGCCCGCAACTTCTCCGTAATCGGATATGTCATGGCGTGCCGTCTGCGCGCTGAGCTTGGCGTGCCGGTGGGCATTGTCGATGCAAGTTGGGGCGGGACGCCCATTGAGACATGGATGCCGGCCGAGGCTTTCGAGGCCGACCCGCGGCTCCGCGCCCTCAACGAGCGCCTCTCGGAGGTCTCGTGGGGGCCCGTCCGCCCCGCCTTGGCATATAATGCCATGCTTGAACCGCTCATGGACTACAGGTTTCGAGCCGTGGCGTGGTATCAGGGCGAGCAGAATTGCGAGAACGCCGACGGATACTCACTTCTGCTCCAAGAGCTTGTCAGGCGTTGGAGGGCGAGGCTCTACGCCGGGGCCGATGTCCCGTTTGTCTACGCGCAGATTGCCCCCCACAAATATCAGGACCCCGGCATGGCTGTAGTCGTGCGCGACCAGCAGCGGCGGGCTTTGGGCGCCATAGGCAACTCGGCGTTGGTCGTCATTGGCGACCTCGGCGACGTGGCCGACATACATCCGCGCTTCAAGGTCGAGGCCGGCAACCGTTTCGCAAATGCCGTGTTGACCAAGGCCTACGGCAAGGAAGGTTTCGGATATGCCGCCCCTCTCTTTGCCGGCGCGAGGTTGGCCAAAGGCGGCCGCCACGTTGTCGTCTCGTTCGCCAACGCCGAGGGGCTTCACGTCGTCGGCAGGTCGAAGACTGCCAATTGGTTTGAGCTGGCGGGCGACGATGGCGTGTTCCACAAGGCCGAGGGGCGCATTCAGAAAGACGGCACTGTGGTCGTCTCGTCGCGCGAGGTCAGGAAGCCCGTGGCTGTGCGCTACGCCTGGGCCGACGACGCGTGGCCCAACTTGTCCAACGGGGCCGGCGTGCAGGCGTCGTGCTTCGGGGCTGTGACGTTATAGAGTCTTTTGCATACTATCCATAATAAACCGATTGCATACATGAAGAAGATACTTGCCGCGGCTCTTGCCGCCATGGGTCTCGCCACGGCAGTGGCACAGGAGCCCGTCAACCCCAATGCGACGCCAGAGGCGCGCCAGCTTCTCAAGTTCATCCAGCGGCAGGGCGGAAAGGGGACGCTCACGGGGCAGCACAGCTACCCGCTTTTCTCCGACATATACATGGAGAGGGTCGAGAATCTCACTGGTGGTTCGCACCCCGCTGTTTTTGGACAGGACTTCGGCTACAGCAAGCCAAACTCGTTGGACGGAATCAACTTCCGGCAGAGGGTGGTGGACAACGCCATCAAGTGGCACGCCAAGGGGGCCATAATCACGCTCATGTGGCATGCCGTGCCACCCACGACCGACGCCAACTTCACCGTGTGGCAGGGCGAGAACGCCATTCAGAGTAAGCTCACCGACAAGCAGTGGAAGGATCTGACAACCGAGGGGACGGAGATCAACAACCGTTGGAAGGCGCAAGTCGATGTCATCGCTTTCTTCCTCAAGCAGCTGCAAGACGAGAACATTCCCGTGATTTGGCGTCCGTATCACGAGATGAACGGCGATTGGTTCTGGTGGTGCGCGCGCAAGGGCAAGGACGGCTACCAGAAGCTCTATCGAATGATGTATGACCGTCTGACGAACTACCACCACCTCAACAACCTCCTCTGGGTCTTCAACGGCAACGAGACCGGATCGTCCAACGTTGCGGACTACGCGGACTTCTTCCCCGGTCACGATGTCGTGGACATCTTGGCAACCGACATCTACAACCACAACTACGACGTCCGCGACTACGACGCTCTCCTAAAGCTCGCCAACGGGAAGCCCATAGCCTGGGGCGAGGTGGGCAAGCTCCCGACACCTGAGATTTGCCGCCAGCAGCCCAAGTGGGTTTGGTTCATGTGCTGGTGCGAGTTCCTGGAGGTCGCCAACGACTACCAGCGCCGCATGGACATCTACAATGCCAAGGAGACGGTGACACTAGAAGAATTAAGAATTAAGAATTAAGAATTTCCGGTATGCCCACTCGGTGGTGGCGAAAGGCTACGGGGTGTGTTGAGCGGCGGCGTTGGGCTCAAATTTGACGCTGTCTCCGGAGAGAAAGGCCGGCATTGTGCGGGCGAACTGGAGCGTCTCCTGTTGCGTACCCTCATTGCCCCCAGTGAATTGTTAATTATTAATTCTGAATTGTTGTTTGCTATGAATGTCAGGGAGATAAGAGAGCAGATGAGGGCGGAGTACGCCAACATCATGAACTTTTGGATTGGGAAGATGGAGGACCACGAGTATGGCGGTTTCCATGGAGGGCGCGACAAGGAGGGCGACCTCATCCCCAACGCCGAAAAGGGCGCAGTCCTCAACGGCAGAATCTTGTGGGCTTTCTCCGCCGCGGCGCGAATTTTCGGGCGCCCGGAATATAAGGAGGCGGCGGGCAGGGCCTATTGCTACATCCGCGACTTCTTCTACGACAAGGTGAACGGCGGCTTCTTCTGGTCGCTCGACGCCAAGGGTGTCCCGACCGACACCAAGAAGCAGGCGTACGCGCAGGGCTTCTGCATATACGGTCTGTCGGAATATTACAGGATGTGCCACGATCCTGAGGCTCTCGACTTGGCCATGGAGACCTACCGTCTCGTCGAGGAGCATTTTCGCGACCGCAAGTTCGGAGGATACATAGAGGCCCTGGCCGCCGATTGGACTCCGCTCGACGACGTCCGGCTCAGCGACAAGGACGAGAACACGCCCAAGTCGATGAATACCCACCTGCACATCGTCGAGCCCTACGCCAACCTCTACCGTGCCAACCCCACGGAGGAGCTTGCCGAGAGCATCCGCCACTGCCTGGAAATCTTCACAGGCAAGATTATCGACCGCGTGACAGGGCGTTTCAACCTCTTTTTCGACATGGACTGGTCAGTCAAGAGCCGCATAGACTCCTATGGCCACGACATCGAGGGCGCCTGGCTTCTCTACGAGGCTGCCGAGGTGCTGGGCGACGTCTTGTGGATGGAGCGGCTGAAGCCCGTCTGCCGGCGCCTGGTCGACATCACGCTTGAGGAGGGATGGGACGGAGACTCCATTTTCTACGAAAAGGTGGACGGCGTTGTCGACACCGACAAGCATTGGTGGCCGCAAGCCGAGGCCATGGTGGGCCTGGCGGACACTTGGCGTCTGACGCGCGAAGAGGGCTACCTGGAGAAGATGGCCCTGGTCTGGGGGTTTATACGCGACAGGCTTGTCGACCGGAAGCTTGGCGAGTGGCTTTGGCGTGTCAATGCCAGTGGCGAGGACGCATACAGGGATGTCAAGGCCGGCTTCTGGAAGTGCCCATACCACAATTCCAGGGCCATAATCGAGGTCTTGTCGCGAATCGACTTCAACTAGGGAGGGGGCATGAGGCAGTTTCCTTTTGTGGTGTTGGCGGCTCTCGCCCTCGTCTCTTGCGACAGGCCGGTGCGCTCCGTCGGCGGGGCCGACGACGTGCTGACCTACATCGGGCGCTCTGACCGCTCCGACTCGCTGGGCCCCAGGCTGTGGGGGCCGGCCGTCTACTTCACGTTCGCTTTCGACGGCGACGGATGCGACGTAGAGATTCGCGACGAGCGGCTCTATGGCAATAGCTACAACTATTTGGAGGTCGTCGTCGACGGCGAGTCCGTCGGGCGCGTCCGGACGCTGGGCGCCCAAAACCGTCTGACAGTCGGGAAGCCCCAGTTGGAGGCGCCGCAAGACACGGCCATGAAGCTCATATCCGTGGCGGACTCTTTGCCCGCGGGGAGGCACACGGTCCTCGTGGCGCGCGACACGGAGTGCGCCATGGGCTTCACGCAGGTCGTTCGTGTCGCGGCTCGGGGCCTGGAGAGATGGAGGCCCGAGGCCCAGCTGAGGATTGAGTTCGTCGGCAACTCCATAACGAGTGGAATGGACTGCTACGACGGAGAGATCCCTTTCGGTCAAGGCACGTGGTATGACCACCACAGGGCCTATTGCGCCTACGGCCCGCGCACGGCCCGCGCGCTGGGAGCCGAGTGGTCGTTGGCCTCGGTCTCGGGCATTGGGCTGATGCACAGCTGTTGCGAGCATAAATATGTCCTGCCGCAGACCTACGACAAGGTCAACCTTGTGGACAACCTTGTCGCCTACGACTTCTCCTTTGACCCCGACATCGTTGTCAGCGCCCTGGGGCAGAACGACGGGGTGCAGGACTCCGCGGCTTTCGCGTCGGCATATGTCGATTTCATTCGCCTCTTGCGGGTCAAGAATCCCGATGCCGATGTTGTCTTGATCTCCAGCCCCATGGCGGACGACGCCTTGCGCGCATATTTCCGCAAGATGTTGCCGGCCGTGGCCGCGGCCGCGGAGGCCGAGGGGTTGGCGGGGCCGAGTGGCGAGGTCCCATACCACGTATATGAGCGGAGCTACAATGGCGGCGGCACAAGCCATCCGAGCATCGACGAGCAGGTGCTCATTGCCGACGAGCTTGTGGCTTTCTTGCGAGACAGCACGAATCTTATTGCCAAGTAATAACATCTAATCACTATATGCAGACACGATATTTTGCCCTCTCGGCGGCTCTTGCGGTTGCCATGTCGGCACAGGCTCAGAAGTTTGAGGGCCTGGCCATGACGCCCACAATGGGTTGGAACAGTTGGAACACTTTCGCCTGCGACATCGACGAGGCGTTGGTCATGGAGACCGCCGACCTCTTCGTCAAGCTCGGTCTCAAAGACGCCGGCTACGAGTATGTCGTCATGGACGACTGCTGGATGGAGATGGAGCGCGACCCGCAGACAATGAAGTTGGTGCCGGACCGCAAGAAGTTCCCCAATGGCATTAAGCCTGTGGCGGACTACGTGCACAGCAAAGGCCTAAAGTTCGGGATGTACAACTGCGCCGGCACCAAGACCTGCGCTGGATACCCCGGCACCCGCGGCTACGAGTTTCTCGACGCGCGCCAATATGCCGAGTGGGGCGTGGACTTCCTCAAATATGACTGGTGCTCGCACTCTACGCAAGACGCGCCGTCGTCATACTCCATCATGCGCGACGCCATCTACGCCGCAGGCCGCCCCATGGTCTTCAACATCTGCGAATGGGGCGACGAGAAGTCGTGGGAGTGGGGTGAGAACGTCGGCCACTCGTGGCGAGTCTCCGGCGACATCGCGCGTTGCTGGGACTGCACCGAGAACTACGGCGGATGGGCTAAGCTAGGGCTGTGGCCCATCATACGCCTGCGCGACGGAATCCGCAAATATCATGGGCCCGACCATTGGAACGACTTCGACATGCTGGAGGTGGGCAACGGCATGACGGCGGCCGAGGACAGGACGCACTTCGTCATGTGGAGCATGTTGGCGTCGCCGCTGATTCTCGGCAACGACATTCGCAAAATGAGCAAGGAGACGCTCGAACTCGTGACCAACAAGGAGGTCATTGCCGTCGATCAGGACAAGCTCGGAATCATGGGCTTCCGCTACCTCAACGACAAGGGCTTCGAGGTCTGGGTCAAGCCGCTTGCCGACGGCGAGTGGGCTTTCGCTTTCGTCAACATGACGGAGCAGAAGCGGACGCTCAACTACGACTGGAATCGGTATGTCAAGGACAGCCTTGTGGACCGCGAGCTCAAGTGCGCCGAGCAGACCTACAAGCTCCGCGACCTCTTGGCCAAGAAAGATGCCGGCGACACACGCAAGGGGCTTGTCCGCGAGGTTGAGGCGCACGATGTCGTCGTCTTCCGTCTCACGCCCGTCAAGAAATAGGGCCGGGTGCGAGTCGTTCAAGGATATTCCTCAAAACGGTCAATCCGATGGTGAAAATATATGAGAAGATAGGCTACGGCTTTGGAGACATGGCCTCGTCCATGTTTTGGAAGCTCTTCGGGGCCTATCTCATGGTGTTCTACACCGACGTGTTCGGCCTCTCGGCGGCAGTTGTCGGGACTATGTTCCTCGTCACCCGCGTCTGGGATGCTTTCGTCGACCCCATTGTGGGCGTCGTGGCAGACCGCACCGAGACGAAGTGGGGCAAGTTCCGGCCGTTCCTGCTTTGGCTGGCTGTGCCTTTCGGCTTGCTCGGCGTTTTGACTTTCATGACGCCCGGCATGGGCAACACGGCGAAGATTGTCTACGCCTTTGCCACCTATTCGCTCATGATGGTGGTCTATTCGGCAATCAACGTGCCCTACGCGTCGTTGCTCGGTGTCATGAGTCCCGACCCCAGGGACCGCAACGTCCTCTCCACTTTCCGCATGGCGTTCGCCTATCTGGGCAGTTTCGCCGCGCTCTTCTTCTTCATGAAGGTTGTCGAGAGCTTCGGCGGCTCGCCGTCGGCGCCCATTGGCGAGCAGCAGACGGCGTGGACTTTGGCCGTTGGCTGTTTCTCGGTTGTCTGCGTGGCTCTCTTCCTCGGTTGCTTCGCCCTGACGCGCGAGCGGATAAAGCCCATCAAGGAGGCGACGACCAGCGTCAGCGACGACCTCCGCGACCTGGCGCGCAACCGGCCGTGGTGGATTCTGCTCGGGGCCGGAGTGGCGGCGTTGGTCTTCAATTCCATCCGCGACGGGGCCACGGTCTACTACTTCAAATATTTTGTCGTAGAGGAGCAGGCTGGCGATGTGTCGCTTTTCGGCACGTCGTTCGCGCTCAGCGCGCTCTACCTCGGTCTTGGGCAGTTGGCCAACATCGTCGGGGTGGTCTTGGCTGCGCCCGTCAGCAACATTGTCGGCAAGAAGCGCACCTACCTCGGAGCCATGCTTCTGGCCACGTTGCTCAGCGTTGTCTTCTATTGGTTCGACAAAGAGCAGTTGGGGCTCATCTTCACGTTCCAAGTCCTCATCTCCATCTGCGCCGGGGCCATATTCCCGCTCCTGTGGTCCATGTATGCCGACTGCGCGGACTATTCGGAGCTGACCACCGGCAACAGGGCCACGGGGCTCATCTTCTCCTCGTCGTCCATGAGCCAGAAGTTCGGTTGGGCCATCGGCTCGGCTGTCACCGGCTGGCTCTTGGCGGGCTTCGGCTTCCAGCCCAATGCGGAGCAGACGCCCGAGACCATAGACGGAATCAAGATGTGCCTGAGCCTCTTGCCGGCCGTTGGCACAATCCTCAGTGTCATCTTCATAGCTTTCTATCCGCTCTCCGAGAAGAGAGTGGCGGAGAACGCCGCAAGATTGGAGGCTTTGCGCAACAAGGCCCGCTGAGCCTGGCGTCGCGCAGGCGAAAGAAAAAGTCCCCGCAGGTTCTGAGACCTGCGGGGACTTTTTCTTCATTTCTTGACATTCCTGCGTGCCTACGTCCGCTCCACGTCGTCTTCCAGCGTCCGCAAGATTTTGGCGGGGACGCCTCCCACGAGCGAGTTGTCTGGCACGTCGCGGGTCACGACGGCGCCCGCCGCCACAATGCAGTTGTTGCCAATCCTCACGCCGGGCATGATTGTGGCGTGGGCGCCAATCCATACGTCGTCGCCTATCGAGACGGGCTTGATGATGCTCAGGTGCCTCCGCCGCCCCGATGGCGTCATGGGATAGTTCACCGTGGCTATGACGACGCCGGGGCCAATCATGCAGTGGTCGCCAAGCCGTACCTCGGCCACGTCGAGGATTGTCACGTTGTAGTTAATCAGCAGGTTGTCGCCGGCCAGGATGTTCCTGCCGTTGTCGCATATGAAGCCCGGCAAGATGTTCGGCGTCTTGCCCACCTGGCCCAGCAGGTTGCGTATGGCGGCCTCTTTGCCCTCCCGGTCGCGCACGTCGATAGCCTCCAGGCGTTGGCAGCCCTCCACGGCGTGGAGCTTCATGGCGTCTATCTCCGGGTCGTCGAAGCAGAAAGGCAGGCCTGCGCCTTTCTTCTCTAGCTCTGTCATGTCCTCGTTGTTTAGGTTTGTGTTTGAAAAAAATGATGCCGCTTGCCGTAAAAGAGACGGCGCCGCGGGTTGCGAATGTATTGAAAAAAACTTTCTCTACATCCTCTCGAGACTCGCCGTCAGCTTGTCCGCGTCGAGCAGGTCGGCGTAGACGGCCTCCGGCGACGTGCTGCGCACCGGCGTTATGTCGATTCCGCCACGGCGCGTGTAGCGGCACGCCACCATCAGCAGGCGCGGGTTGAGCCGGTCGTGCAGGCGCTTGAAGATGAGCTCGCACACCTCCTCGTGGAAGTGGCTCTCGTCGCGGAGGCTTATGATGTACTCCAGCATCGTCTCGGCGTGGACAATCAGGTCGCCCTCAATCCATATGTAGACTGTCCCCCAGTCCGGCTGGTGCGTCACCGGGCATTTTGTGCGGAGCAGGTAGCTTTTGAGCCGCATCCGTATCATTGGGGGGCGGCCGTCGCGGGTCTCTATGACCGACGGGTTCTCCGTGTAGCCGCGGGGCTTGAGGTCTTTGGAGCATTTGAGGTCTTCCATGACGGCGAAGAAGTCCTCCTCTTCGGGTGTCGGCACCCTCTTGGCCCGGCAGTCGTAGCACCGTGCCTTGACCTCGGTGGAGAGCAGCAGGCTCAGGTCGCGGGCCACTGTCGCCGCCATCTTGTCGTTGGCGGCTTGCGGCGTGGGGCCCATGCGCTCCATGTTGAACGAGTTGAGGTAGAGCTTGAGCGACTTGCTCTCGACGATGCTCCTGCTGTCGGCCGGGACGACAATCTTCATTATGCCGGCCGTCGGCACGCCGTTGTCGGTGAGGCACGAGGCCTCGTAGGCGTGCCACACGTCGGCGCCCATGAACGGCAGCGCGTCGTCGTCAAGCCCCACTTTCTGGCGGCTGGACTGGCGGGGGATGGCCACGAGGATTCCGGGCTGGTACGTCTGCGGGTAGGCCACTTGCCTGCCCAGCACTTTCGCTCTCTCGTCTGTCATGTGTCGTGTCCGTGTTGAATGTTAAGATTGGAGGAGTGTCTCCATCATGTCCATGATTCCCTCCATTTTCCTTATAGCCAGGGCAAAAGGCTCGGGAGACAGCATGTCGACCCCGGCATCGCGCAGTTCCTCTATGGGGAGTTTCGAGCCGCCCGCGGCGAGAAAGTCGAGGTAGCGCGCCAGGGCCCCGTCCTTGCCGCTCAAGACATCCTCCGACAGGGCTTGCGAGGCTACGAACGAGGTGCTGTATTGGTAGACGTAGAAGCCCATGTAGAAATGGGGGATGTAGGCCCACTCGATGTCCACCCTACCGTCGACGTCGCAGACACCGGCGTCGTGGCCGTAGTACTTGCGGGCAATCGACAGGTACAGCTCCGACAGGCTCTTGCCGGTGATGGGCTCGCCGCGCTCGGCCATGCGCGTGGCCTCTAGCTGGAACTCGGCGAATTGCGTCTGCCGGAAGAGCGTGCCCTTGAACCCGTCGAGGACGCTCATCAGCAGCGAGATGCGTTGCCCCCTGTCCGTCAGGCGGCTGAGCATCAGGTGGTCGAGCAGGGCCTCGTTGAATGTCGACGCCACTTCTGCCACGAATATCGAGTAGTTCGCGGTGGGGTAGGGCTGGCGCTTGTTGGAGTAGTAGCTCTGCATCGTGTGGCCCAGCTCGTGGATCAGCGTCCCCACGCTGTCGTAGCGTCCGTCGAAGTTCATGAGGATGTAGGGGTGGGTGTCATACGCGGCGCCGTTGGAGTAGGCCCCTGTGGCCTTGCCGCGGCTCGGCATGGCGTCAATCCACCTTTCGTCGAACGCGCGGCGCACCACCCGCGAGTAGTCGTCGCCGAGGGGCAAGATGGCGTCCTGCACCATCTGGCGCGCCTCGTCGGGCGAGAACGTCATCTCCACTTCGGCCACGGCCGGGGCGTAGACGTCGGAATAGCTCAGCCGCTCCACACCGAGGAGCCGGGCTTTGAGGCGCAGGTAGCGGTGGAATGTCGGCAGACTGCGGTTGACGTTCTCTATGAGCGAATGGTACACGCCGACGGGGATGTCGTTGGCGCTGAGGGCGGCCTCCAGGCACGACTGGTAGCGGCGCGTCGTGGCTCTAAAGAGCCTCTTGCGGATTTCGCCGTTGAGCAGCTCGCCGAACGTCCCCCGGAACTGCGAGTAGAAGTCCCAAAAGGTCTCAAAGGCGGTCTTGCGGTTCTGCCTGTCGGCGGAGCTCCGGAGGACGGAGAACGCCGTGGGGGTCAGCTCGACCACCTCGCCGTCCGTCAGGGTCACGCGGGGCCAGGGCATCTCGGCGTCGGAGAAGATGGAGAACGCGTCGTAGGGCGTGTTGCCCAAGATGCTGGTCTTGGCCATGATGGCCTCTTCCGCCTCCGACAGCGTGTGGGCGCGCATTCGGCGAATCCTGTCAATCGACATTCGGAACGGCGCCAGGCCAGGCTCTTGGCGGATGTAGTCGTCGAATGCGGCATCGTCGATGGCCGTGAGTTCGGGCTGGGCGAAGTCGGTCATCTGCGCATAGTCGGTCTCCACCTGGTCCATCTCCTTGACGAGCGACAGGTTGTCGGCATTGCGGACGTCCTGGTCCGACAGGAGCGAGGCGTAGAGGGCGAGGCGCGAGATTCGGCGCTCGTTCTCGCTGTCGAGAGTGAAGAAGCGCAGCAGGGCCGAGGCCGACGACGCCAGGCTGCCGCGGAGGTCGCGCACCCGCGGCAGCTCGGCCACCAGGGCGTCTTTCTCCTTGCGCCACTCGGCGACTGACGCGTATAGTGGCGTCAGGTCCCATTTGAACCTCTCATCAACCTGTTCTCTATCTTTCATTCTCTAAGTGTTTGTTGTTGTTGCATTTTAATCTCGGGCATCTCCTCCGTCAATGCGGCGAAGAGCGGGACGGCGGATATTATCCGCTTGTCGCCCACGACAATCAGCTGCTCGCGCGCGCGGCTCAGTGCCACGTTGAGCTTGCGGTCTATTATCGTCCCGTCGCGGTCCGCATATTGGCTCTCTTTGAGGAACTCCAGTTGGCTCAGCGTGCGGACGGTGAAGCCGTAGATTATCACGTCGCGCTCGCTGCCCTGCAGCCGTTCCACTGTGTCTATCGTCATGTTTGCGACAATGCGTCTCGTCTCGTCGTCCGAGGCCAACGTCTGCAGCCGCGACCGTATGGCGGCAATCTGGTTGCGGTAGGGGACGACGATGCCGAGCGTGGCCCCGGCTTCAATAGTCCGGCCCGCCGTCCGCCACGCCATCAGTGTGTCGTGGGCAATGCGCGCCACCATGTCGGCCTCGTGCGGGTTCACCTTGTCTGTCTGTTGCGCGTCGTCCGCGGCCGTGTCGCAGTGCGAGTCGACGAACATCACGCGCCGGCTGGCAATCTCCCGCCGCAGGGGGCTGTCCTGCCTTTCGGGCGCGAGGCCCAGCGTGGCGCGTTGGTGGTCGAGCGGGATTGGGACGAGCTGGCCGCGGTAGAAATGCTCGTTGCAGAACTTTGCCACTTCGGGGTGCATCCGCCCGTGCCGCGTCAGGCGGAACGTTAGCCGCGGGTCGTCGCCGTAGAGCCGCATCAGCCGCTCGAAGAGCGAGTCGCGGCAGTCCATGAGGCCTATGCCGTTGAGGCGCTCGTCGGTCACGACGCTCTGCGTGCGGCGTTGCTGGACGACGGCGGGGAGCTGCTTCTCGTCGCCAATGAGGACGAAGCGTCCCACGCTCGGCCGCCGCCGCCCCATGGCGTCTGCCGTCGTGGCGGAGAGGATTCCGACAATCTGCGGCTCCAAGATTTGCGACGCCTCGTCCACTATGGCCAGGGCGAAGCTCTTGAGGGCGAAGAGGCTGTCGGAGTTGCAGTTTATGGCCGATGTCGTGCCGACCACGATGCGCGCCTCACCCAGCGTGCGTCGCACGGCCCCGACGTCGGGCATCTCCATCATCGAGAGCAGCCGCCCGCGGTAGGCTTGGGCGCACGAGAACCGCGGCCCGATGCGGATGTAGGCCAGCCCGTCTTTCTCCAGTTTCGAGCATATCTCGTCGACAGCCCTGTTGGTGTAGGAGAGGAGCAGGACTGAGCTGCCGGCGCGGGCCAGCTCCTCGCGCAATATTGACATGAGGCCGAACGATGTCTTGCCCGTGCCGGGGGGGCCGACGAGCAGGAACAGGTCGCGGGACGCCATTTGGAGCTCGACCATGCCGTTCATCCCGCCGTGGTCGAGCTTCGGGCGTCCCGCCGTCTCCACTCGCGGCCGCCTTTGAGCCAAGAGCAGGTCGCGGCGTTCGGGTGCGGCTCGCAGGAGCGATGCCACTTGCCGCCACAGCCGCCCGGTGCTGGACCCTATCATGTCGTGGTCCATGACCCACACCCGCCCCTCTTTGTCGAAGCTGTTGCGGGGCGTCGCCGAGCGCAGCTTGACCCGGACCGTGCCGCCAAGGTCAAGCGCGAGCAGGGTGCCGCGGATGTCTATCGAGGCCAGGGCGTCGGGTTCGTCGCCCTCGGCGTAGTCGTAGAGTACCACGGAGTCGCCGGGGCGGAAGTTGGGTTCAGTCCCGTCTTTGGGAGCCGCGAAGACTATTATGCTCCCTTCGTCACTTCCGCCGTCTGTGGCAATGTCGTCTTTCTCGTCTTGCTCCATCCTCTCGAACCGCAGTCCCGGCATGGCTTCGCCGGCCTCCGTGCGTTCGTCGGCGCTCGACGTCCACAGCGAGGCGAAGCCCGCCCTGCCGTGCCGTGAGCCGCCCAGGCGGCCAATGATGTCCTCGCGTTGGGCGAAAGCCAGCATCTCGAATACGTAGGCGCGCTCCAGGGGGGTGGCATCTTGAATCGGGTTCAAGACCTGTTCGAGGCCGGGTTTTGAGTATGGCTCCCATAGCCTGTCGCTCACGCTCTTCTGGCGGAATGTCTCGGCGCTCCACGCCATCAGGTCGCGCTCAATCTCGCGCGCCTCGGTGTGGCGCAAGTTGTCGTGGGCTATGGCGTTGCGGAATCTCAGCAGGTCCTGCCCCATGTGTTCGCTCACGGAGCTTCCTTCGCGGATTAGGCCTTTCGATGGGGGGTATTTCGAGTAGAGGAGGTAGTGGGTGTCCGTCTTGGCATATTTGCCGTAGCAGATGTCCATCATCATCCGGTAGAGCATCATTTGAGCGTAGTGCTCTTCTTTCGCGCCGACTTTGCCGTAGGTCTGCAGCTTGCCCGACTTCTGCTCTACGAGCAGCCTCCAGTCGGTCTGCATCAGGTCGGCGCGTCCCTGCACCCCCAGGGCCTGGCCAAGCAGCGAGGCCTCCGTGATGGCCGAGGCGAGGTTGAAGTTGGAGTCGGCGCGGCGCAGGGTCTCCAGGGCGGCGGCCGTGTTGCGCTGCTGCCTCTTCGCCTCGTCGTGCCACTCCGGGTCGATGTCTTCCGTGGCCGCCAGCTCTAGGGCGTTGCGGCGGAAGAAGTGGCGGACGCTGCGCGCGTAGTCGCCCGTTGGCGGCGCCCCCTCGCCTCGCCGCATTGCCGACAGGGTCTCGCAGAGAAACTGCCCGGCGAGGTTGCCGAGGACGATGTGCCTGCTCGTCTCGCCGGGGCGCAACTTGCCGATGGTGGCCAGGCGGTGGTCGTCGGCGTAGGGGGTCTTGCATTTGGCGATGGTTGTAGCGTCGATGAGCAGGTCGGGCTCGTAGACGGCGTATGTCAGCCGCCCCGAGAAGTACACCAGGTTGAGAGTCGTGCCCCGTCGGAGCCACGGCTTCATGTAGCCGAAGCGCGACAGGTCTTCGGTGTAGTTGTCGTCGCCGTCGACCCTGGCCACTACAACCGCCGTCAGCCTGTCGGCATTCACCACCGACACCCTTGCCACGCTCCACGCCGACTGTGGCCGCGGGGGCGCCTGATGTCCGGGGGCGTCTGTGGAGGCGTCGCGCCGCTCCGGCTGTCTGCCCTCCAGCAGGTCAATCAGCCCCCCGAGCGTCGCCACGTCCTGTTGTTCGGCTTCCGTAGTCTCCGGCTGCAGGCGGTGCGCGTAGCGGCAGTGGAGCCTGAGCCGCCGCAGGGCTTTCGAGCTGTCGGGGGACATGGTGTCGACCACGTACTCCATTTGTGCGTAGGGCCCGGCGAATGCGTAGGGAGCGCCCGCCGTGAGCAGGCGCAGAAGCTCGTTCAAGACCGCGTTCATCTTGCGGTACCTCTCCCGGAGCGGTTGCAGTTCGGCAATGTGTTCCACCCGCTTGCGGTACTCGGCTGCCAGTGCCGGGTCTATTTGCGCTCGTCCGTCCATAATCGGCGGTAAAATTAACCAAAAGGAGTGCTAGTGCGAAAAAATGTGTATATATTTGGGAGACCAAAAGCGAAACAAATAAGCTATCAGATATGGAAAACAAGGAGTTACTAGAGCAGGTCGTGGCCAAGGCCCGCATATGGCTCGACGGTCAGTATGACGAGAAGACCAAGGGCGAGGTTCGGGCCATGATGGAGGCCGACGACAAGAGCGCCCTTGTCGACGCCTTCTATAAGGACTTGGAGTTCGGCACGGGGGGGCTGCGCGGCAAGATGGGCGCCGGCAGCAACCGCATGAACATCTATACCGTGGGCAGCGCCACGCAGGGACTCGCCAACTACCTCAACCGCGAGTTCGCTTCGCTGAAGCAGATAAGCGTCGTGGTCGGCCACGACTGCCGCAACAATAGCCGCCTCTTCGCCGAGACGGCCGCTAACATCTTCTCGGCCAACGGCATCAAGGTCTACCTCTTCGACGGCCTCAGGCCGACGCCGGAGATGTCTTTCGCCATCCGCGAGCTCGGATGCCAAAGCGGGGTCATCATCACGGCGTCGCACAATCCAAAGATATACAACGGATATAAGGCCTATTGGAGCGACGGCGCGCAAATCATCGCCCCGCACGACAAGAACATCATCGACGAGGTGGGCAAAATCTCCGAGGTCTCGCAAATCAAGTTCGAGGGCAACCCCGACCTCATCGAGATTATCGGCGAGGAGGTCGACGCCAAATACATTGCCAACATCAAGGCGTGCGTCCTCGACGAGGGCCTGATTCGCCGTCAGAGCGACCTCAAGATTGTCTACACCCCGATTCACGGCACGGGGCGGCACATAGTCCCGCGCGCTTTGGCCGCCATCGGCTTCGCCAACGTGACGCATGTCGCCGCGCAAGACGTCATATCGGGCGACTTCCCGACAGTCCCCAGCCCCAACCCCGAGGAGCCGGCGGCCATGGCGCTCGCCATCAAGAAAGGTGAGGAGATTGGCGCCGACATCGTCATGGCATCCGACCCCGACGCCGACCGCATAGGGGTGGTGGTCAAGAACGACGAGGGCAAGTATGTCATCCTCAACGGCAACCAGACTTGCCTCATCCTCACATGGTTCCTGCTCAACCAGTGGAAAGAGAGTGGCAAGATTGACGGCAAGCAGTTCGTAATCAAGACCATCGTCACGACCGAGGTCATACGCGAGATGGCCAGGAGCTACGGCGTGGGCTTCTACGACGTCTATACGGGCTTCAAGTGGATCGCTGCCAAAATCCGCGACGAGGAGGGAAAGACCAAGTACATCGGTGGCGGCGAGGAGAGCTTCGGCTACCTGCCCTACGACGCCGTGCGCGACAAGGACGCCCCGGCCTCCATAGCCCTCATGGCGCAAATTGCCGCATGGGCCAAAGACAAGGGCACCACGGTATACGACTTGCTGAAGCAGATCTATGCCGAGTTCGGATTTTCCAAGGAGAAGATGGTATACATCGTCCGCGAGGGCAAGCAGGGCGCCGACGAGATTCTCGCCCTCATGAAAGGCTACCGCGAGACGCCGCCGGCAACCATGGGCGGCTCCAAGGTCGTCATTGTCAAGGACTACCAGAACCTGACGCAGAAAGACCTCCGCACGGGCGAGGTGACCGCGCTCGACATGCCTGCCAAGAGCAACGTCCTCCAATATTTCACCGAAGACGGCTCCAAGGTCTCCGTCCGCCCGTCGGGCACGGAGCCGAAGATTAAGTTCTACTTCGAGGTCAAGGTCCCCATGGCCGACAAGAGCCAGTGGGCCAAGGTCAACGCCGAGGCCGACCGGAAGATTGAGCTTGCCGCCAAAGACATGAAGGCCGTCTAGGGCGTCGCCGACGTTTTTCTCCTGCCCCGCCGCCCTGCTAGCATGGGTGGCGGGGCTTGTCGTCTTTGTCTGTCTCTCTTGCGCCAAGTTGTGCTATCTGTTTGTGTTTTGTGGCATATGGTGTTCTTTTTCTTGCTAAAATCGCGTTGCGGGGGCGGGAGGCCATTCGCCCTTGCCAAGCACATCTATGAAGCAAGAGAAGACATTAACCATCATTGTCCCCACATACAACATGGAGGGGCTGTTGCGGCGGTGCGTCATGTCGGCCGTCGAGGCCGGGCGCGACGGCCGCCTGGAGGTCATAGTCGTCAACGACGGGAGCACCGACGCGTCGTCGGCCATTGCGCACGAGATTGGGGGGGCGCACCCGGGCGTCGTGAGAGTTGTCGACAAGGCGAACGGGCACTACGGCTCGTGCGTCAATGCGGCGTTGCCCTTGGCGCGCGGGAGGTATGTCAAGATTGTCGATGCCGACGACCACGTTGTCACCGCCAACCTGTCGGCCCTGCTCGACGTCTTGGAGGGGCTCGACGTCGATGTCGTCTTCGCGCCTTTTGTCCTCCACCGCGGCGGGCCGAAAGACCGCCTTCATGCCGTGAGGTTGTCGGCCGGTCGGGTTCTCGACATCGGGAAGCTATGGGGGCGGAAGACAATTGTCGCCGCCTGGCATCACGAGGTGTTCTACAATCGTCGTCTGCTGCGCGGCTACAGGCAACTTGAGCGTTGTCTCTATACCGACAACCAGTGGACTTTCCGCCCCCTGCTGACGGCGCGGACAGTCTATGCGTTCGAGCGGCCGATATACGTCTACAACCTTGAGCGCGAGGGTCAGTCGGTCAGCGCCGAGGTCCGCGACGCCAACTGGATTGACGACTTGCGGTGCGCCAAAGCCATGATTGACGACTATCGGGCGATGGACGGCGAGACGCCCATGGAGGGCGGGCGCAAGCGTTGCGCCGAGCGCAAGGTGCTGTCCATCCTGCGCCGCGGATACCGCCATTGCCTCCTCTACGGCTCGCGCCGCGACATCGAGAGCCTCCGCTCGTTCGACACCGCCTTGGCGGAGTCCGACCCCGATTGGCACAGGCTTGTTGGGCGGCTGTGGCTCATGAGGCAATTGCGGTGGCCGCCGTTTGTCGAGTGGTGGCGGAAAGATTCCGACGCCCCGAAACTGCGGGTCGCGCTCGCTTTGTACAGGAATTTCAAACGGCACAAGTGAACGCGCCGATTGTTGCCATCTAACACGTAAAAACGTAAATTTGCGCCATACGACGTTAGCAATGAAGAAGACAATTTGCACTCTCCTCATGGGTTTGGCGGGCATGGTCGTCGCCACGGCGCAAGAGGCCGACGACCCATTCTTGCGCATCGGGGCCGACATCACCACCTGGGGCGAGTTCGTCCACCTCTACGAGCAGAACCGCGATGCCGCGCTGCTCCCCATCGGGAGGCAAGAGTACGCCGCGCTCTTCGTCAACTACAAGCTGAAAGCCGCCGAGGGGCGCGCCAGGGGGCTCGACACGACGGCCACCTACCGCGACGAGTGCAGGTTCTACATCGACGAGCTGACCAAAGCCTATTTGGAAGACACGACGGCCATCCACCGTTTCGCCGCCCGAGAGCGCGCGAGGATGGCAGAGGAGGTGCACGCCGCTCACGTCCTGGTCTCGGTGCGTCCCAACGCGTCGCCTGCCGACACGCTGGCCGCCTATGCGCGCGCCGCGGCGGCCAGGGCCAGGGTTGTGGCGGGCGAGGGCTTCGCTGTCGTGGCCGCGGAGTGTTCGCACGACCCCTCGGCTCGCGCCAATGGCGGGGACCTTGGCTACTTCTCGGCGTTGCAGATGGTCCAGCCTTTTGAGGATGCCGCCTACGCCACGCCCGTGGGCGAGGTGTCGCCGGTCTTCCGGACGCGTTTCGGATACCATTTTGTGCGGGTCTACGACCGGCGCAAGGCCGAGGGCGAGGTGAGGGTCAAGCACGTCATGGTTCTCGCTCCGCACGCCGAGGCGGCCGCCAAGGAGCGGATAGACAGCATATATGACGCCATCGTCAACCGCGGGGCGGACTTCGACGACATGGCTCGCCGCCATTCCGACGACCGGCAGAGCGCATCGCGCGGTGGGCTCATGCCGTGGTTCTCCAGGGGGCAGATTCTGCCGCAGTTCGCCGAGGCGGCGTTCGGCTTGGAGGCCGACGGAGACATCAGCAGGCCCGTCAGGACGGCCGCCGGGTGGCACGTGATATGCCGCGTCGGGCGGCGGACAATGATGCCGCAAGACGAGTTCGACAGCATGATTGACAGGGCGAAAGATGCCACTCCGGCCCTGAAGAGGGCCTCTTTCCGGGAGCGCATGGGCCAGTTGGCGCAGGAGTACGATTTCCGGTGGGACTCGGTTGGGCGCGACAGCCTCATTGGGGTCTTCTTGCGCCATCACGATGCCGCAAGCCGCAAAGCCGCATTGGAGGCGATGCCCGCCGTGCGCCTGGCCACTATGGGCGGCGAGGTGCTGGCCATGCCGCGTGCCGCGGAGTTCGTCGGGGCTTGGGACGCCAACGCCCTGCCGGGCGACAATGCCGCCGACATCGCCTGCGGGCTAATCCGTGCCTACGAGGTGGGGCGTCTTGAGGACAAGTACCCCGATTTCCGCTACGCTTGCGCCGAATATCGCGACGGGATGCTTGTTTTCGAGGTCATGAGGGGCGGCGTGTGGGGCGCGACGCCCGACAGCTCGGCGGTGGACAGCCTCTATGCCGCGCACCCCGGGCGCTATTCGTCGGGCGGAGGCTTCGAGGGGGAGATATATTTTTGCTCTACGCTCAAAGATGCCGCCAAGGTGCGGAAGCTTGTCGGGCGGGGCAAGAGGGACAAGGCGGCGGCCGTGGCAATGCGGGTTGTCGAGGGCCCCATACGGCAGGGCGACATCTACGACGACTTCCTGTGGCCCATAGTCCCCGCGTCTTATGTCGTCGTTGGCGGCACGGTGACCAACGGCTCGCCGAAGCCTCTTGCCGAGTGCCGTGGCGACGTCATCTCCGACTGGCAGACCTTGGAGGACCGGAAGCTCGTCGATGCCCTGCGAGCCAAATTCAGGCCTGTGCAAATCATCAAGATATAGATAACCACATACGCAAAAACATGAAAGGACTTTGGACAATGGCCGCAGCGGCCGCTTTGGTGGCGTGCGCGCCGTCGGCAAGTGGAGGCGGCGAGGCGGACGGCGCCGTGCGGTCGGGCGACACCGTGGCGTGCTCCACCGTGGCGCTTCCCAGTGGCGGCAAGCTGCTCGTCTTCCCATGCCAACAGGGCAAGGCGCGCTCGGCCACCATAATCTTGCCTGGTGGCGGATACTGCTTCCTGGCCGAGGGGCACGAGGGGCGCGACGTGGCCGACTGGATGTGCCGCGACGGGCAGACGGCTTTCGTCCTACTCTACCGTTTCCCGCAGACCGACCCCTCGGTGCCCAACACCGACGCCCGCGAGGCGTTCGACTATGCCCGCGCCCACGCCGCCGAGCTGGGCGGGTATGAGAGGGTGGGGGTCATGGGGAGTTCCGCCGGTGGGCACCTGGCTTCGACCGTCGCCACGCATACCGGCATGGCCGACTTCCAAATCTTGCTCTACCCCGTCATCTCGATGGACCCGGCCTTGACCCACGTCGGCTCTCACGACTTTCTGCTTGGCCCGGACCCTGGCAAAGACAAGGAGGAACTATATAGCAACGACCTGCGGGTGACTCCCCGCTCTCCCCGCGCTTTCATCGCCCTCTCGCTCGACGACGACGTTGTGCCGCCACTGCCCAATGGGATGGCCTACGCCGAGGCCTTGGCGCGCAACGGCGTGCCGGTCACTCTTGTGGCCTACCCGCGCGGCGGTCACGGCTGGGGATTCAGCGACAGCTTCGAGTTCGCCCCGCTGTGGAAAGCCGAGCTCAAGAAGTTTTTGGCGGAGGAGTGAGCCGCTCGTAGTGGGAGCAAAGAGGCGGGGCGCGTCGACGCGCCCCGCCTCTTTTGTGCTCATTGTGCGCCGCTTTGCTGAAACAACCATGGTTGGGCTTTGCGGGCTTTCGCCATCTCCGTACTCATCTCATGGAGCAGGTCGTCCGTAATCTCGTATCGGCGCATCCCGCCCCCATCGCGGCTCACCGTGAAGTTGAAATAGCGGCGCGGCGGCATCTCGTCGCCAAGGCGGACATATTCGACGTCGTGGCCTTTTTTGTCAATTGGCCACGCCACGAGCGTGCTGTCGCGGAATCCGAACTCATAGTGTCCGCCGTCTGTCCCGGTCCACTCCATCAGCCACCGCCTCTCAATGTCGGCCGAGTCGCCGCTCGCAATCTCATATTCCCAAGTCTTATCGGGAGAGACGCATCGGAGCGTGAAGTCCTGCCGGCTGTTGTTGACGACGTACTCGTGCGAGATTCTGTAGGGCGCCCGTCCCATCCTCCGCATGGTGTCGGCGAGTTCGGACATGTATGTGTCTGTGAAGACAAACAGGAACTTGCGGTTGTACCAGTCGTTGTTGTCGCCAGCATGATTGATTAGCTCGAATGGGGGCTCGCCTCCTTCGACACCCGGCTGGAAGACTAGGCGGACATCTATCACGCTGTCCAATGTGACGAGCGAGAAGTCAAAATCACCTTGAAGTCCCCCCCAATGTGTCAGTTTGTGTAGCGTTCGGTCTTCTTCGCCTACGTTCATCATGACATTTGTCCAGAAGTAATCCATCTCGCCGATCCACCACACTTTATAAACTATGCCGAAGTAAGAACTCGATTCGTTCTTCACGCAGATGTCCAACGGATCTAGTTCTGGCGGGCAGCAGGATGAAAGTGCGAGAGTGCTACTGGCAATTGCCCCAAGCGTCAAAAAGTTTTCGAATGTTCTCTTGTTCATTTTTGTCCCGCCCTAATAATTCAACTTTCTTTGCCCATTGCCCCCACGGGACATTGTGAATGGCCTCGGCTCGTCAATGTCTGTGCAGGCGAAAGAGAGAGTGCCGACGGTGAGTAGTAGTAACGGTGTCGTGTGTTTCATTGCACGGCATTTTAATCGTTTGTTGCCACAAATGTATGCAACGTATTTGGTGTTTGCAAGCAATAATCTGGCTTAGATGAAAAAAACATCAGTTCGCGTTCCATGCGTTTGCTTTACAATGTCTTGATGGTTGTAATATATGCGCCACTCGAAAAGTGGCGTCGGTCTCTTCATGGATAGTTGCTCGCCGCAGGGCTGAGGGGTGGGGGAACTTTCTTTTTAAAATGAGAGTAAAAATGTCTCATGTGGCGTTTGTGTGATGAAATTTATGTATATTTGCGTCAACAACAAGACACTCCTACCAATGAGCAAGCCCTCTGGGGGGGGGGGGGGGGGGGGGCGGGGGGGGGGGGGGGGGGGGGGGGGGGGGGGGG
>CAYZUH010000033.1:21874-29554 GCA_964481855.1 uncultured Marinilabiliaceae bacterium | reverse complement strand
CGTCAGTGTAATAATGATTTAAACTCAATCGTCTGATTAATTCTTAATTGTCAATTCTTAATTCTCGATTGCCAAAGGTGCTAGAGGAGGAACTTAAGAACAAGGTCGCCAGGCGCTATTTCGGGCGCTTCGACTGCACGGAGATTTTGGGCCGCATAGACTTCGCCGTCAGACCCCGCGGCGACGCCGGCAGGGGGTGCTACCTGCTCTGGGCCGAGGCCAAGCAGGTTCCCACCGACGCCTACCGGATGATAGCCCAGCTGCTCGTCACCATTGCGCGCGACGCCTCGGACCGCGTCCCGCCCAAGTTCCTGGGGTGCTTCGACAGCGAGAAGCTCGTCGTCTTGCCCTACCACGACGCCCTGCCCGTCTTCCAGGCCAACGACTTCGACTGGACGCAGACCCCCTCGGCCGTCTCGCCCAAGAGCGTCGAGACCGTCCGGAGGCTCATCCCCGCCGACAGGCTCACCACTTTCGCCCTAGGCGACGACGACGGCGAGATTGCCGACTTCGTGAGGGCCAACTTCAGCCTCTCTGGCGACGAGAACCCCCTCTCGACGCGCGTGGACCGCAACAACTTCATCTTCATCTATCAGAAGTGGCGCCGGGCCGTCATGCCGCGCATCGACATGGCGTGGGACCGCCTCCGCGACAAGTACGCCCTCTACGACCGCGACTTTTTCCTGGCCGAGCTCAACGTCGACGACTGCGGCACGCCCGACACCGCCGACGACCGCGTGGCGCGGCCGGGTTTCTACATTGTCTTCGACGCCGCCTCGCCCAAGCCCTACAAGATTCGCCGAGCCGACCCCGACGGACTCTTCGACGTGAGCCTGGAGGTGGGCTTCCGCAATGGCGGACGCGAGGCCTACGCCGACTTCTGGCGTCGATACAAGCGACCGCCGGCCGACGAGTGGTGGAGCTTCATCACAGAGAGGCTCGACCTGCTCGTGCCGCAAGACGTCCGCGAGCGAAAGGGGGCTTTCTTCACGCCGCAGGTGTGGGTCGAGAGGAGCCAGGAGGCCCTGCGGAGGGCCCTGGGAGACAGTTGGCAGGACGAGTATGTAGTCTGGGACTGCGCCGCCGGAACGGGCAACCTGCTCGTAGGCCTATCGAACAAGTACAGCATCTACGCGTCTACGCTCGACCAGCAGGACGTCGACGTCATGAAAGAGCGGGCCCGGGCCGGGGCCAACCTCCTGGAGGCCCACGTCTTCCAGTTCGACTTCCTCAACGACCCGCTCGACTCGCCCAAGATTCCAGCCTCGCTCCGCGAGATTATTGCCGACCCGGAGAGGAGGCGCAAGCTCGTGGTATACATCAACCCGCCATACGCCGAGGCCACGAACGCGAAGACCGTCACCGGCACGGGCGAGAACAAGGCCGGGGTGGCCAACAAGACCAGGGCTTTCGAGATGTACAAGGGGCTGATTGGCAAGGCCTCGCAGGAGCTTTTCGCCCAATTCTTTGTTAAAATCTTAACTGAGCTGAAAAACTGCGTCCTTGGAGAATTTTCAAAGTTGAAAATTCTCCAAGCCAGCAATTTCTCACAGTTCCGCTCAGTCTTCAAGGCGCGGCTCGAAAGCCTGTTCTTAGTCCCGGCAAACACTTTCGACAACGTGAAGGGGCAGTTCCCCATAGGCTTCTTCGTGTGGGACACGGGCCGTGAGGAGGAGTTCGCGGGCTGCGAGGCCGCAGTCTACGAGCTTCGTGACGGCGAGGTGGAGCTAAAGGGCCACAAGCGCATAGCAGCTCCGGGCGACGGGCGGAAGAGCCTCACCGACTGGCTACGGCAATGGGGCAAGGCGGCGCGAGAGCCGTTCTGCGCTTTGTTGGACACCAGGGGCAACGACTTCCAGAACCAGAAGTATGTGGACATAAAGTCGCAAGACTTCAAGATAACGGCGCACAGCACCGGGGTCTACCTCTCGCAAGAGAACATCCTCCCCCTGTGCGTATACTTCACCGTGCGGCACATTGTCAAAGCCACCTGGCTCAACGACCGCGACCAGTTCCTCTACCCCGACGACGGTTGGAAAGACGACCGCGGGTTCCAGTCCGACTGCCTGGTTTTCACCATCTTCCACAGTCAGAACCACGTCAGCTGCAGGCAGGGCGTGAACCACATGATTCCATTCGCCGAGGCGGAGGTCAACGCGCGCGAGCGCTTCAGGAGCCACTTCTTGAGCGACTACATTGCCGGGAAGCGGCGTGCGGCCGGGGCCCCCGATGGGTGCCTCTTCGCCCAGGCGGCGGAGGCGGAGGCACCAGTGGTCTTCTCGGACGAGGCGGCGGCCGTCATGGCCGCCGGGCGCGGGCTGTGGCGATACTACCACAAGTGGCAGACGGCCACCCCCGACGCGTCGCTCTACGACATCAAGGAGCACTTCCAGGGCCGCGACGAGAAGACGGGGCGCATGAGGGCCGTGAGCGACGACCGGGAGTACACCCGGCTGATGGGCGCGCTGCGCGAGGCCCTGGCGGCCCTGGCGGAGCGGATTCGCCCCAAGGTCTACGAGTATGGGTTCCTGCGGTGATGTTTTTCAATTGACTATTGCGCGCGCCCGCGTCCGTCTCGTAGGCCATTAGCCACAAAGGGGCGACATAAGTCAGCCTAGGGCTCATGCCCTAGGCTTTTTGTTGCGCGGTTCCTGGGCTTCGTCGCTCAGCGGCTACGTTTCGGCGTAATTCAGTCCGCCCCCTGGTTCATCACCTCGTCCCAGTCTTTCCACACCGGCTCGCGCCCCGCTCGGCGTATGGCCGCCGCCACGTCGGCCGTGCGCCGGTTGTCCGAGACGTGGAACTGCTCCAGCGTCTGCGGGTAGCTGTAGTAGCCGCCCGGCTCCGTGTGGCTCTCGGCGCTCATGGTCGTCACGCCCAGGGCGCACATGTGGTCGCGGATCTCCGCCGGCTCGCGGGTGGAGTAGCTGATGTCCACGTCGTGGTCGAAGATGCGGAAAGCGAACGTCAGCTGCGCCAGCTCGCGGTCCGTCATGATGACGTTGGGCTGGAAGCCGCCGTTCTCCGAGGCGCGCATCCGGGGGAAGTTGACGCTGTATTTCGTCTTCCAGTAGCGGCTCTCCAGGTAGCGCAGGTGCAGGGCCATCATCGTCATGTCCGTGCGCCACTCCTCCAGGCCCACCAGGACTCCCATGCCTATGGTGTGGACGCCCGCCATGCCCATGCGGTCGAAGCCGTTGACGCGCCACTCGAAGTTGCTCTTCATGCCCCGCGGGTGGTAGACCTTGTAGCGCTCGCGGTGGTAGGTCTCCTGGAAGCATATCACGCCGTTCATGCCGTTGTCCGCCAACATCTTGTAGTCCTCGGCGCTCAGTGGCATGACCTCTATTTTGACGTTCGAGAAGTAGCGCCGGGCCAGGCGCACGGTCTCGGCTATGTATTCGGGCCCGGCCTTGGCGGGGTTCTCGCCCGTGACGAGCAGGATGTTCTCGAAAGGGCCGAGACGCTTTATGGCGCGGTACTCGTTCTCCACCTCCTCCATGGTCAGGATGGTGCGCTTCATGGGGTTCGACACGTGGAAGCCGCAGTAGACGCACGAGTTGGTGCACGAGTTGGTGGTGTAGAGCGGGATGAACATCTGGATGGTCTTGCCGAACCGCTCCAGGGTATATTTTTGGCTCAGCCGCGCCATCTGCTCCAAGCGCGGGGCGGCGGCTGGCGAGACGAGAGCCATGAAGTCGTCGATGTCGGGCCGCGACTTGGCCAGGGCGCGGGTCACGTCGGCGTCGGTCTTGGAGTATATCTTCTCGGTGGTCTCCTCCCACGAGACTCTCTCTAGTTCCTCTGAGAACACTTTGTTGTCAATTAGGTTTGTCGTCCTTCTCCACGTCATCCATGACGTTTCCGCGCCTCTCTCCCGTTCAGCACCCGGCCCCCATCTTGCGCATGTCGCGGCTGATGCGCATGGCGCAGAAGTTGGGCCCGCACATGGTGCAATACTCGCCGTCCTGGTGGCCGCCGGCCTTGAAGAACTCCTCCGCCCGCTCGGGGTCTAGGCTGAGGTTGAACTGGTCTTTCCACCGGAACTCGAACCGCGCCTTGGAGAGCGCGTCGTCGCGCACCGAGGCCCCCGGGTGCCCCTTGGCCAGGTCGGCGGCGTGGGCGGCGATTTTATATGTCACGACGCCCGTGCGGACGTCCTCCTTGTCGGGCAGGCCCAGGTGCTCCTTGGGCGTGACGTAGCAGAGCATGGCCGTCCCCATCCACCCTATGAGCGACGCCCCTATGGCCGACGTGATGTGGTCGTAGGCCGGGGCCACGTCGGTCACCAGTGGGCCCAGGGTGTAGAACGGGGCCTCGTGGCACTTCTCCAGCTGACGCTCCATGTTCTCGCGGATTTTGTGCATCGGGACGTGGCCGGGGCCCTCGATGAAGGCCTGCACGTTGCGCGCCCACGCCCGCTCGACGAGTTCGCCCATGGTGTCGAGCTCGGCGAACTGGGCGGCGTCGTTGGCGTCGCGGGTGCAGCCGGGGCGCAGGCCGTCGCCGAGCGACAGGGCTACGTCATATTGGGCGCAGATGTCGCAGATGTCGTCGAAATGCTCGTAGAGGAAGCTCTCGCGCTGGTGGTGGCGGCACCATGTCGAGATGATGGAGCCGCCGCGCGAGACCATGCCCGTCAGCCGGCCGTCGGCCAGGCCCACGTTCCGTAGCCGGATGCCGCAGTGGATGGTGAAGTAGTCCACGCCCTGCTCGCATTGCTCTATGAGAGTGTCGCGAAACAGCTCCCACGTCAGGTCCTCGGCGCGGCCGCGGACTTTCTCCATGGCCTGGTACATCGGCACCGTCCCGACAGGCACGGGGCAGTTGCGCACAATCCACTCGCGGGTCTCGTGGATGTTGTCGCCCGTCGAGAGGTCCATGAGGGTGTCGCCGCCCCACTTGCAGCTCCAGACGGCTTTCTCTACCTCCTCGTCGATGCTGCTCGTCGTGGCCGAGTTGCCTATGTTGGTGTTTATCTTGACCAGGAAGTTGCGGCCTATGATCATCGGCTCGGCCTCCGGATGGTTGATGTTCGAGGGCAGCACGGCGCGCCCGGCGGCAATCTCCTGGCGGACGAACTCCGGCGTTATGTGCGTCTCGATGCCCAGGCGGGCGCAGTCCATGTTCTCGCGTATGGCCACATACTCCATCTCGCGCGTCACGATGCCCTGCCGGGCGTAGTACATCTGCCCCACCTGCGCCCCGGCCTTGGCGCGCAGGGGCATCGTCTTGTGCTCGAAGCGCAGGTGGTCGAGGCTCTTGTCGGCCAGGCGGGCGCGCCCATATTCGGATGTCAGCTCCGGGAGGCGCTCCACGCCGCCGCGCTCCTCGATCCACGCCTCGCGGAGGCGGGGCAGGCCCTTGCGCAGGTCTATCTGCGCGTCTTTGTCGCCATAGGGGCCGCTCGTGTCGTAGACGACTACGGGGGCGTTCTCCTCGCGCGTCTCCTTGCCGTCGGAGCCGACGCTGACGGTCGGCATGAGGCGCACGCGCCGCATGCCGACGCGCAGGTCGGGGTATATCTCGCCGCCGACGTATATCTTCTCGCTGTTGGGGAACGAGATTTTGATGCTCTCTTTCATGTGTGCGGGATTTTTGGGGTTGCCTTTCAGTTTAGGAACGCCGTCAGGGGGCTTGTGGCCTCGACGGTGTCCGAGACGGCGCCCAGGCCGGCCTCGTAGGCCTCGCGCCCGCACTCCACGGCGGCGCGGAACGCCCTGGCCATCTTGGCGGGGTCCTCCGCCACGGCTATGGCGGTGTTGACAAGCACGGCGTCGGCACCCATCTCCATGGCCGCCGCGGCGTGGCTCGGGGCCCCGATGCCGGCGTCGACCACCACCGGCACCCGGCTCTGCTCGATAATCATCATGAGGAAGTCGCGAGTGGCGAGGCCCTTGTTGGTGCCTATGGGCGCGGCCAGGGGCATCACCGTCGAGGCCCCGGCCTCCTCAAGCCTCTTGCAGAGGATGGGGTCCGCCTGGCAGTAGGGCAGGACTTTGAAGCCGAGCCGGACAAGCTCCTCGGTGGCGCGGAGCGTCTCGATGGGGTCGGGCAGGAGGTTGCGCGGGTCGGGGTGAATCTCCAGCTTGAGCCACTCCGTGCCGAACGCCTCGCGAGACAGCTTGGCGGCAAAGACGGCCTCCTCGGCAGTGCGCACCCCGCTCGTGTTGGGCAGGAGCTGGATGCCGGGGGCCTTGATGTGGGCCAGCATGTCGTCCGAGGCGTCGTGCATGTCGATGCGCTTCATGGCCACGGTCACCATCTCCGTCCCCGACGCCGCTATGGCGCGGCGCATCACGTCGTTGTTGCTGAATTTGCCCGTTCCGAGGAACAGGCGCGAGCCGAACTCGCGGCCCGCTATGACTAGTTTTCCCATTGTCTTGCGCATATGTGCCTGGCGAGGCGGACAGAGCGCCCGACTCGCGCGTCCCCTGGCAAAGCCCCCCGGGGCGTCGAATTGTTAATTATTAATTATCACCCCCCGCTCGCCGCCTTGATAATCATGACGTTGGCGCCCTCCTCCAGGGTGCGGGCGCCCCATTCGCCACGGGGCACGATGTCCGTCCCGACTGCCACCGCCACGCCGTCGGACGGCAATCCGAGCTGGCTGACAAGGTCGGCCACTGTCGTGCCCGAGAGTGTGAGGCTCTTGCTGTTGACTGTAATCTCCATAATTGCGTCCATGTTTGCCGCCGCGCCTATAGAGGCGCGCCGCGCTCGAAAAGTGAAACGTGCCGTCGGGGGGGCTTTGTCGGTGGAGAAGTTGAGGCCGGAACTCAGGCCCCTGTTCGTCGCTCCCTACGGCAGCATTACCTGCGTCAGGTTCTCCGGGTATAATCTCAGCCGAGCTTTCTCAGCACCCCAACGGCGCGAATATACTCATTTAACCACCAGTTTGACATTTCCCGCCACTTTTTCGCCCCTTATCCGGCAGAAGTACACCCCCCGCGGCAAGTCCGCGTCGAAGCGCGCTCCGCCTGCGGCGCGCACCATCTCGCCCGCCGGGTTGTATACCTCGACAATCAGGTCGCCACGGTCTTCGCCGCCGGTGCGGATTGTGACCGTCCCGCCCCTGCGGACGGGGTTGGGAAAGACGGAGAGCGCGCCCGCCGGCGCCGCGTCTCCCGCCGTCAGGGGGCATGATGTCAGCCGCGTCCCGTCGGTCAGGGATACCTCCACCGCATATTCGGCGGCGGGGAGCGGGTTGGCGTGGTAGAACTGCCGCGTGGCGCCGGGGATGGCCATGCCGTCGGCGGTCCATTGGTAGCTTGCGACGTTGCCGGAGACGTTGTCCATCACGATGCTGTTGCCGAACTTCACGTGCAGGTGGCTCGCGTCGGGGCGGCGGGCGAACCTTAGTGCCAGGGGCAGGCTTGCGGAGCGTTCGTCGCTGAGGGTCAGCATGGCCTCGATGGTTCCGAAAAACTCCGTCGGGGGAGTTGGGAGGACTATGGTGAACGCGTCGCCCTCTGCCGGGGGGATAACTGTTGGCGCAACATCTCTATAGCCAGCCTTTTGACCCATGTTGTCGAAAGTTATGCTCCATGTCGTGGCGATGCCGCTGCTTACCTCGACGCTCACTGTGAGAGCCTCGTCGGCGCAGAGGCTCTCCGTGGCAACTGTGGCCGTTGCCTCCAGGGTCTGATATTCGGGTTCGGGAGATGGTTCCGGCTCGGG
>CAYZUH010000033.1:0-21774 GCA_964481855.1 uncultured Marinilabiliaceae bacterium | reverse complement strand
TGGCCGTTGCCTCCAGGGTCTGATATTCGGGTTCGGGAGATGGTTCCGGCTCGGGCTCGGGTTCGGGTTCGGGTTCGGGTTCGGGGGTGGGGGTGGGGTCCGGCTCGGGTTCGGGAGTTGGCTCGGGTTCGGGAGTTGGGGTGGGTTCCGGCTCTTTTGCCACGATGCTCCCGCTCTCCGTGTGTCTGGTGGGGGCTGTGTAGTTCCCCGCGTCAGCCCCGCCCAGGTCGTAGGAGATGACAATCAGCCTGTCGCCGACATCCGGGCTGTCGTATTCCGCGGTCCACGAGAGCGTCACGTCGTCGCCCTCCACGGCGCCCACCAGGGCGGGGGCGGCCGCCGTCGGTGGGGCGGCCGTCGTGCCGTCGTGCTCCTTGGTTGTCGACGAGAATTGCGGCGGGGTTATGGTCAAGGCCTTTGCGTAGACCGTGGTCGATGCCACGGCCTGCATGTCTTTATCGGCCAGGGTGTAGTTGCCGGCGTCTTCGCCCGTCAGTGCGTATCGCACTGTGACGGTTCTCTCGCCGACGGACTTGGAGTCCATGCGGGCCGACGCCACGGCGAGCGCCACGTCGTCGCCGCCAATGGTGCCTGCGACGCTCGGCGTGGAGGAGACGAGCGCCAGGGCGTCGTCCGTGCCGTCGTACTCTCTGCGTCCGCCCAGGAATGTCTCGCCGGCGAGCGACAGCTGTAGGGGGCGCACGCTCACGAGAATCGTCGTGTCCACCACTTGGTAGTTGAGCGTGTCCACGGGCACGAACCGCACCCTCAGCGGCATGTTCTCGCCCACGGGCAGGGAGACGGCGGAGGCGCGCCCGTCGATGTATGTGGTGCCGCTTATGATGGGGTCGGTGTCGATGCGGACGTCGTCCGACGGCAGGACGCCCACGACGTGGTGGCCGTAGACGAGGCTCCCGGCGTTGCGCACCACTATCTTCACGCCCCTTTTCGTCCGGGGCAGGACGGTCATCCTGGCTCTGATGACGCTCTCGGCCAGGGCGTAGTTCCGGCTGTCGCTCCCGCCAATCGAGAGGCTTATGGTCACGGTGCGCTCGCCGGCCCAGGCGTTGTCGAGGGTGGCGTAGCAATAGAGCGCCACGTCGTCGCCGTCCGCGACGCCCTTCAGGGCAGGCAGTGTTATCAGCCGCCGCTCGACGCCCACGGTCCCGTCATATTGGCGCGGCTTGATGCTGGCCTCGCCCGCGAGGGTCAATATCTTTTGGGAGATAGTCCCCGTGGTCGGATACTCCACGCCCTCTATTGCGGACTTGCCCTCGGTCGTCATGTGGTTGCCGTCTAGGCAAATATCCACTGTTATCTTATGTCTTCCCGCGCCCGCTCCGTCGAACCGTGCGGCGCATATCCTCATGCCGTCGGGCAGGGGCGCGCCCCCGTCGGGGAGGGCTATGTCCGTCGTGCCGTCGTAGGTCTTGCTCGTCGGAATCTCATCCCCTTGCAGGGTGGGGAGGGTCGTGGACGTCGCCGGCGAGATTGTGAACTGCGCCGTCAGCGCCCCGCTCCGCTCCAGGGTGTAGTTGGGGTTCGTGAGCCGCGGCGTGAACGAGACGGTGTATGTCCCCGCGTCGGGTCTTACCGCCGTTTCGTCCCGGTCGAAGATGAGGCTCACGGTGTCTCCGTCCAGGACGTTCGTCTTGTCGAGCGTCGGGAGTGTGACGGGGCCGAGGCGGGAGGTGCCGTCGTAGGGGCGGGAGGCGATGGCGGGCGTGCCGGCAATCTTGAGGGGCTTGGGCGAGACGCTGACGTTGAAGTCCTTGCGGGTCTCGGCGTAGTTGTCCTCCTCGTATGCAATCACGGTCAAGACGTACTCCCCGACTTGCGGGCGTCCGGCCTTTATCAGGTCGTATTGGTTCTCTTTCCCATAGTTGGCGAAAGTCTGCCAACTGTTTTTCGGTGGCGGGCTTACTGTTTCGTTGAAAGCCTCGCCGTATTCAATTTGAGGGTTTGGGAGCGTGATTGTGAAGTCACGCTTCACGATTGCTCCGCAGTCTTGACAATAGCGGAGCGTCTTTTTCCCTCCTTGCGCGTCTTTCAACCTATACAGGCTTTCGTCCTTGGCCGCCAGCTCGTACCACAGTGAGATGCCTTTCCGCTTCCCCACCGTTTTGTCGTTTCCGCCGTCCGGGGTGCAGAAGAATGCGCCGGTGACATAGAACTCGTTGCCATATTCGTCTGTGTATGCGAGCGCCTTGTCGTAGCCAAGGTCGATGAAGGAGTTGTCGTCTACTATTTTCGTGAGCTTCTCTTTAGGCAGGAATTCGTCTGTAAATAGCTGTGCTTTTTTGTTGTCGGGAATGTCCACGTCTATTTTCTTGACGTTTATCTTCCCATCGTAGCAATGCGGGCCAGGGTTCGTCAGCCTATATTTGTCGGCGTCGGCTCCCGCTAGTTTGAACGTGATGAAGACTCTCTTTGCCTCGTCGGGCAGGGCCGTTTTTTCGCCGTTTTCTTTGGCAAAATAGCCGCTCTCGACGGTGACGTACACTTTGTCGGAGGCTGGCTGAAGGGCGGTTTGGTCGATTCTTGGCGGGTATATATGGCCTTTTTGTTCGTTCAGGTCGTCGAACATGGCTATTTGGGTCTCTGTGACGTTTGGCGTGCCATCGTAGTTTTTCGTCACTAGAAACCTCATCCCGGAGTCGCTGTTGACACTTTTAGAGATTACGGCCTCCACCTCTTTCGGCCCCTCCTGCCCCAGGCACGCCTCCTGCCCCGACGCGAGCCACAGGGTCATGGCCCCCCACCATACGCCCCCCGTGCGTGTCATTGCGCCCCGGCTCTCTTGTTGACAATCTCCACAATCTCGGCGGTCTTGGCCCTCATGTCCGCCGAGCGGACAATCTCGCCGCTGAGGGCTATGCCGTCGGGCCCCGCGTCCAAGATTTCTGCGATGTCCGCCGACGTTATGCCGCCTATGGCCACCATGGGGATGTTCAGCCCGCGGCTGCGGCTCTCCCACACCAGCGAGCGGTAGCCGTCGAGGCCCAGCGTCGGGGCCAGGTTCTTCTTCGTCTCGGTGAAGCGGAATGGGCCGCAGCCTATGTAGTCCACCCATGGGGCGACGCGCGAGATGTCGTCGATGGTGTTGCACGTCCCGCCTATGACGAAGCCGTCGCCCAGGGCTCTCCGCGCCTCTTCGGGCTTCATGTCGTTCCGCCCCAGGTGGACGCCCGAAGCCCCGACGCGTCGGCACACTTCTACGCGGTCGTCGATGATGAGCGTAGCCCCGGCGGCGTCGGTGAGCATCTTGACCTCCCGTGCGGCGGCCTCGACTTCGGCCTCGTCGGCGTCTTTCATCCTCAGTTGGACCCACCGGCATCCGCCGTCGAGGGCCTGCCGGGCCTGCCGGGCGCACTCGGCGCCGTCGCGGCCGTTGGTGATGAATTGAAGTGCGAAGTTGGAGTAGTTGACAGCAGACATCGTGTGTGTTGTTGTTTGTGTTTCCTAGACTTTGCGGGCCGTGTTGTAGTCCACCAGCATCTCCAGCGCGGCCCGCGCCTCGCTGTCGGGCAGGCCTCTCAGAGCCTCTTTTGCCAAGCCCGCGAAGTGGGAGATTTGCCCTTGCGCGTAGTCCATTCCGCCGAACTCCCTCACGATGCGCAGGGCCTCGTCGGCCGTCTTGTTGTCTTTTGGGCCGCGTCGAATCATGGTGCGCAGGGCGTTGCGCCTTGCCGCCGGGGCCTGGCGCAGGGCGGCGAGCAGCGGCAGGGTAATTTTCTGCTCCTTGACGTCGTTGAGGGCGGGCTTGCCGAAGATGCCGCCGGGGGTGTAGTCGAAGATGTCGTCGCGGATTTGGAACGCCAGGCCCAGGTTGCGGCCGTAGTCGGCGAGCCTCCCGACCGTGGCCTCGTCGGCTCCGGCGCTGACGCCGCCGGCGCGCGTGCACGCCTCGATGAGGGTCGCGGTCTTCTGGCGGATCACCTCGTAGTAGTCCTCCTCGGTGAGGTCGAGCCGCCGGGCGTGCTCCATTTGGCGCAGCTCGCCCTCGCTGAGGTCGCGCACGGCGCGGCTCACGATGCGCAAGATGTCGTGATGCCCCCCCTCCAGGGCCAGCTCCATGCCGCGGCTCAGGAAGAAGTCGCCCACCAGGACCGCCACTTTCGGCCCCCACAGGCCCATGAGGCTCCACTGCCCGCGGCGCGTGTAGGTCTCGTCGACCACGTCGTCGTGGACCAGCGAGGCGTTGTGCAGAAGCTCTATGAGGGCCGCCGCGGCGTAGGTCTTGTCGCCGACGCCGCCCGCCGACTGGGCCGAGAGGAACACCAGCAGGGGGCGCATCTGCTTGCCCTTGCGGCGGAAGACGTGGTTCGTGGCGAGGGTCAGCAGATGGTTGGGAGAGCGGAGGCTTGAGCGGAAATAGGGCTCGAAGCGTTCCATGTGGACGGCGACGGGTCTCTGTATGTCTCTTAGTTCCATGGCGCTGTTGTCGTCGGGACGAGCCGCGCGCTGAGGCTGGCGCGCCCGGGAAACGGAATTATGGGCTAACTTCGCAGTTGTTATGAATGAAAGTTCTGTTCCTGTGATACGCGTCACAAAGGAGTTCGGCTTCGAGATGGCTCACCTCCTCGCGGGCTACGACGGCCTGTGCCGCAATGTCCATGGCCACTCCTACAAGTTGGCCGTCACCGTCGGCGGGCGTCCGTGCGCCGACCCCGCCTCGCCCAAGCTGGGGATGGTCATCGACTTCTCGGTGCTCAAGCGAATCGTGGGCGAGGAGGTCGTGGACCGGCTGGACCACGCCCTCATGGTCCGCCGGGGGACGCCCGCGGCCGAGGCCCTGGCCGGCGTGGCCGGGAGGCTCGTCGAGGTGGACTATCAGCCGACGTGCGAGAACATGGTGGCCGACTTCGCCATGCGGATTGCCGCCAGGCTGCCCCGAGGGCTGGCTCTCGTCGCGGTCCGCCTCCACGAGACGGCCACGTCGTTCGCCGAGTGGGTCGCGGCCGACAATGCGGGCTAGACCCGCTTTTGGGGGCGGAGGCCCATCTGGCGGGCTATGGCGTCGACAACCTTATGGCGGTCGGCCTCGTTGGTCACGAAGTCGGTGTTGTCGATGTCGACAGTGAGGATGTCGCCCTTGTATGCCTCAACCCACGCTTCGTAGCGGTTGTTGAGCATCGTCAGGTACTCGCGGCTTATCCCCGCCTCGTAGGCCACGCCCCGCTGGCGGATGTGGCTCAGGAGTGTCGGGACGGAGGCCTTGAGGAAGACCAGTAGGGCGGGGGGCTTGAGGAACGACTCCATGACGTCGAACAGCTCGCGGTACGAGGCGTAGTCGCGCTCGGTCATTATCTGCATGGCGCGCAGGTTCTCGGCGAAGATGTACACGTCCTCATATATGGTCCGGTCCTGCACCACCACGTCCTGCGACCATATGGCCCTCTGGGTCGACTTGAACCGCCTGGAGAGGAAGTAGACTTGCAGGTTCAGCGCCCAGCGGGTCATGTCGGCATAGAAGTCCAGCAGGTAGGGGTTCTCCTCGTTGTTCTCCTTGAAAGTCCTGAAGCCGAACTTGTCAGCCAGCAGTTGGGCCATGGCGCTCTTTCCGCTGCCGATGTTGCCCGCTATGCCTATGTACATCGTCTTGCCCTCCTCACTCTTTGTTCATGGCCAGGAGCTCTTCGATGAGGCCCCGGTCGTTTTTCAGCCTCGGCACCTTGTTCTGCCCGCCCATCTTGTCGTGGGCCGCGAGCCACCTGTCGAAGAGCCCCCGGCGGGCCGTCGTCAGGCGCAGGGGGGCGAGCGTTATGTCGCGGTAGCGCTTGGCCTCGTAGTCGGAGTTGACGTCCTGCAGTGCCTTGTCCAGGATGGTGGCGAACGCGCCGGCGTCGGACGGCGCCCGGTCGAACTCGACGAGCCACTCGTGGCACCCGCGGCTCCGGGTGTCCATGAAGACGGGGGCGGCGGTATACTCCCGCACCACGGCCCCCGTCTCGGCGCAGGCGCGGCTCATGGCGGCCTCGGCGTTGGCTATCATCAGCTCCTCGCCAAAGGCGTTGATGTAGAGCTTCGTGCGGCCGCTTATGACTATCTTGTAGGGGCGCGTCTGGGTGAAGCGCACGGTGTCGCCAATCATGTAGCGCCACAGGCCGCCGCAGGTGCTTATGACGACGGCGTAGTCCTCGCCGATGCGCACGCCCTCCAGGGGCACAACCCCCGACGGGCGCTCGCTCCCCGCCTCGGCCAGTGGCACGAACTCGAAGAAGACGCCATAGTCGAGCATGAGTTGCAGGCCGGGGTCACCCGGGTCGGTCTGGAGGGCGAAGAAGCCCTCGCTGGCGTTGTAGGTCTCCAGATAGTGCATGTTGTCGGGGGCCAACGCCTCATACTGCTTCCTGTAGGGGCCGAAGTTTATGCCGCCGTGGATGAATAGCTCCAGGTTGGGCCACACTTCCTGGATTGTGCGGACGCCCTGCCGCTCGACGATGTACTTGATGAGCACCAGGAACCAGCTCGGCACGCCCGCCAGCGAGGTGACGTTCTGGCGCACCGTCGTGCGGGCTATCCTCTCCATCTTCTCCTCCCACTTGGCTATGAGGGCCACGTCTTTGGGCGGGGTCTTGAACCACTCGGACCACGCCGGGGCCGTGCCTATCAATATCGCCGATAGGTCGCCGGTCTGGGCGCCCGTCCCCGTGTCGCATATCTGCTTGCTGCCGCCCAGGGTCAGGCACTTGCCGCGCCACGTCCGCGTCTGCGGGTTCTGGCGCATGTATGTGGCAATGACGTCGTGGTTCCCGCGGGTGTGGCATTGGCGCAGGACGTCGTCGGTCACGGCGATGAACTTGCTCTTCGAGCCCGACGTGCCGCTGCTCTTGGCGAACCACTTGGCCCGTCCCGGCCAGCAGACGTCCGCCTCGCCACGGAGCATCCGCTCTACGTAGGGGCGGAGCGTCTCGTAGTCGCCAACGGGGACGCTCCGCGTGAACTCCTCGTAGCTCATGTCGGGGCGCAGCCCGTGGGCGGAGCCGAATTTCGTGCGGCAGCCTTTGGACAGGAGGGAACGCAGCTGGGTCTCCTGCATGGCCTCGCCGCGGCTGGCCATGAGGTCTATCGTCCGGAGACGGCCACCATAGGCCCGCAGGAGGAGTTTGTTGACGATGGACATAGGTCTGCTCGTTCCTAGAAGAATTTGCCAGGGGCCTCGGCGCCCTTGGTTTTCAAGATTTGCGCCAGGAGGTCGTTGGCCAGGCGGCTCGCCCCGATGCGGAACAGGGTGTTGACAAGCCACGCCTCGCCGAGGATGTCGCGGACAATCTCGTAGTAGAGGCTCGCCTCGGCGGCCGTCGAGACGCCGCCCGCCGGCTTGAAGCCCACCTTGCGGCCGCTCCGCGAGGCGTAGGCCTTGATGGCCTCGCACATGACGACGGCGGCCTCCGGCGTGGCGCCGCCGCAGTTTTTGCCCGTGCTGGTCTTGATGAAGTCGGCGCCGGCCTCCATGGCTATTATGCTCGCGTCCCAGACCTGCCCGAGGGTGGGCAGGGCGCCCGTCTCCAAGATGACTTTGAGGCGCGCCCCGGAGCATGCCTCGCGCAGGCCGACAAGCTCCTCGTAGACGAACTGGTAGTTGCGGCACAGGAACTCGCCGACCGAGATCACCACGTCCACCTCCGTGGCCCCGGCCTCGACCGACTTGCGAACCTCCGCCGCCTTGATGTCGGCAAAGGCCTGCGACGACGGGAAGCATCCGGCCACCACGGCGCGGTGGACGCCCTCGACGCGCAGCTCCGACTTCAACACGGGGGCGAAGACGGAGTAGACGCATATGCCGCCGACGTTCTTCAGCTCCGGGTAGGCTTCGGCGAACGCGTTGACGCGCCCGACGAAGGCCTTGACGCTCTCGGCGCTGTCTGTGGCGTTGAGCGTCGTGAGGTCTATGCTGTTGAACATGGTCTGCAGCGCGGCGGGGTCCGCCATGTGCGAGGCCGAGCTTTGGCGCAGGGCCTCGACGCGGGCCGCCAGGTTGTCCATACGCTCCGGGGCGTAGGCGTAGTGGCTTAGGGTTTCGTCGATGTTGTTCATATTGTGAATGTGCTTTTAGTCTGCTCCCCCCGTGGCGGCCAGTTTCGGGTTCTGCTTGTGCCTCAGGCTGTCGCGGCGGGTCTTCTTGTCCATGCTGGCCTTGAACGCCGCCGTCAGGTCCACACCCGTCTGGTTTGCCAGGCATATCAGGACCCACAAGACGTCGGCCATCTCCTCGCCCAGGTCGCGGCTCTCGCCCGGCTTGAAGCTCTGCTCGCCATAGGTGCGCGCCACGACGCGCGCCAGCTCGCCCACCTCCTCGGTGAGGCACGCCATGTTCGTCAGCTCGCTGAAGTAGCGCACGCCGTGCGTGCCTATCCAGTCGTCCACTGCTCTCTGGGCCTCCTCTATGCTCATCGTCACTCCCTGTTCCGGGTGTCTACGATTATCGTCACCGGGCCGTCGGCCTCCATGTCTATCCTCATGTCGGCGCCGAACACGCCCGTGGCTATCTCTTTCCCGGTCTGCCGCCCCAGCTCGGCCACGAAGGCCTCGTAGCGCGGGGTGGCGGCTTCGGGACGGGCGGCGTCGACGAACGACGGCCGGTTGCCTTTCTTGGTCTTGGCGAAGAGGGTGAATTGGCTGACTACCATGATGTCGCCGCCGATGTCGCCCACCGACAGGTTCATGTGGCCGTCGGCGTCGGGGAATATCCTCATCTGCGCCACTTTCTGCGCCAGCCACCCGACGTCGGCGCGGCGTTCCTCGGCCTCGTCGGCGGTCTCCACGCCCACGAGAACCATGAGCCCGGGGCCTATGCGCCCCGTCTCGACCCCGTCGGCCGTGACAGAGGCGCGTCTCACGCGCTGGATTACAGCCCTCATCCTTGTGCCGGTTGTCTTGTTAGGTGTGTGAATTTACTACTTATCTTTGCCTTGTCAAAAAGTTTTTAATGGCAGACCCTCTTTTGTCCCGATGCCTCACCGAGGCCGAGGTTGACTACGTGTTTCTCCACTTGTCGTCGTTCGTCGCCGCCGACGCCCCTCTGCGCGACGTCCTGGCGTGGCCGCGGTCGGCGTCTCCCCTGCGTCGCGGCTTTGAGGTCGAGGGGGTTCCGGTGCTTTTCCCGTGTGGCGGGGCGCCGGCCGTGCCCTTTTCGGTCGAGGGCGGCGAGGTCGTCGTCCGCCACGACCATGTAAAGGGGGCCTTTTTCCTGCTCTCCGCCTATCAGGAGTGGGAGTCCGCAAGGCGCGACGAGTGGGGGCGCTTCCCCTACGAGGGGTCCATCCAGCAGGAGCTTGGCATTGAGCGGCGCCCTGTGGTCAACTACTACTTCAAGTGGATGGTGGACGCCATTGTGCTCCAATGCCGGACGCGCGGCGTCCGCTGTTCGGTCTTGTCGCCTCTCGGTGGCCCGTCGCTCCACCTGTCGCACGACATCGACCTCGTCCGCTATTTCTCGTGGCGCAAGACGCTCTTCCGCGTGGCGCAAGTCGTGGGGCTGCGTCCGTGCGACGCCCCGCGCCGGCGGCTAGTCAAGGCGGCGGCCGTCTCGTTGCTCAACATGGTCCGCCTGCGCCACGATGCCGACCCCTATTGGAGCTTCGACGAGATTCAAGACAACGAGGCGTTCATTGGGCACAGGTCGGACTGGTTCGTCCTGCCCGACGACGGCGGCCCGTTCCCGCCCGACTACGACATGGCTTCGGACGCTAGGGTGGGGCGGCTTCTCGCCCTCTTGGCGCGGAGGGGGAACAGGATAGGCCTCCATGCTCCGATAAGGGCAAGGGAGTCAAAAGAATATGCCGAGCTGTTTGAAGCGTTGAGGCAGGTCTGCCCGCAGGCTCTCCCCATCGTCAGGCAGCATTTTCTCGCCATCGACGCGGCCAAGACATACGCCGCAATGGACGCCGCCGGCGTGGAGGCCGACTTCTCTTTCGGGTTCTCGCGCCACGAGGGGTTCCGCAACAGCTACTGCTTTCCGTTCCGGCCGTTCGACCATGCGCGCCAGGCCCCGTTGCGGATGGTTGTCGTCCCCCTGGCTCTGATGGACGTCACCGTCCTGGCCCACCGCCGCCTCTCGTTCGACGAGGTGTTCCTCTCCGTGGGCGAGATGCTCGACGAGGTGCGCCGCTTCGGCGGCCTCTTTAGCGTCTTGTGGCACAACAGCACGTTCGACGAGGTGCGCTATCCCGGTGTGAGGAGGTTCTACGAGGACCTGCACCTCTTCTTCAGCCAGCATCAGCTCCGGCCGTTCACCCCAAAGCCAGGTACCGCCACCTTTTGAGGGTGTTTATGACCCTCCTTATGGCCGACGTGTCGTAGAATTTTCGGAACTGCGCCACAATCCTCTGGTCGGGCGCCACCCCCGTGGCGAAGTTCTGCAGCCCGATGTTGGCTGCCAGGGGGGTGGAGTAGCGCCGCGTGGCGCGTATGTTTGTGCCGCTCCCGTCGGCCCCGCCGTTGCATACGAGGCTCTTGCGCGGGTAGACCGTGGGCTTGCCCGCCGCGAACGCCGCGTAGCAGAAGCGGATGCTCCACGAGTCTATCTCGCCCGTCTTCCACCGCAGAAGCATGGGGCTGAGGTCGTCGCCGCACTCGTTGAACGACCGCCGGCGGCGCCCGTCGCGGATGAATTTGTCGAATGTCCCGACCTCCCAGTCCACTTTGTCCCATTCGCTCTTCCATGTGCCCCACCCCCACGAGCAGTTGCGGTGCATGATGTAGGTCGAGGCGGCGTAGTCGCGCGGAATCTCCAAGTCGGGCGAGTATCCGGATATCGAGAAGACGCCGCGCCCGGCGTAGAAGTCCAGCGCGGCGTTCATGTAGCGCAGGAAGAAGGCCGACACCGTGAGGTCGTCCTCTACGACTATGGCCCTGCCGCGCTCCCGCATCACTTGCCCCACGCCGTCGATGATGTTGGAGGCTAGGCCCATGTTCGCGTCCCGCTCCACGACCCGGACGCTGGCGAAGCCGCGCGCCGCCTTGCATACGGCCCGCGCCCGCGCCACTTGCTCCTCGTCGCCGGCCCGCGCCCCGTCGCAGAAGATGACCACGTCGGTCTTGTCCGCCATGTCGGCGCGGGCTAGGCTCGCTAAGCACCGCCCGGTGTGCTCCGGGCGGTTGTATGCGAAAATGGCTATCGGGGCGGGCATAGTCTGTCGTTCCTTCAGCAGATGCTCTTTTTCTTCACCTCTTCTATCACCTCTCGCGCTATGCCGGTGGTCTTCTCAATCTCGTCCGCGCCGACGCCGCGTTGCAGCATGTAGGCGACGACGCCGGCCAGGGCCTCTGTCTTGCCTTTCTCCGTCCCTTTCTTTTGGGCCGTATCATACGAGTCGCCGCTCGACAGCCACGACTCGAAACTTATGTCGTATCTCCCGGCCTCGGCGGGGGGCATGTTCGCCACTTCGGCTATGTCGAACATCCGCTTCATGGCGGGCTGCCTGTCGCTGAGCGGAATCTCGCGTGTGTTCATGGTGCTCATGTTTGCAATGTTATACAGCCTCTCGTCTGCCTTAGTGGCGCAATGATGGCATGCCGACGTAGTCGGGAAGCTCTAGCAGGTAGGCGCGCGTCGTCTCCGCGAAAGTCTCGCCCGTCTCCTCCGCCGTGAGCTTCACGGTGCGCTTCGTCCGCGGGGCGTATCCGTCGAGGCGGAAGTTCATGAAGAAGACGCAATAGACGGGGCGGAGCTTGTAGTCCCACTTGACGCGGACGGGCTTGCCGTCCACAAGTTTCGCGTCCCGGCCTCGCAAGCGCCGCGACGAGAACGCCCGCGGGAGGTAGAACAGGGTGCGGTCCGCCACGTGGGTCTGCGGGGTGTTCTGCATCTCGACAATGAACACCATGCCGCTCTTCGTCTTGCGCCGCACGTCGTACGCCGCGGCCCTCCTTGGCTTCGGGCGGCATCTCGCTGTTGAGCGGCTCCGCCGACAAGATTTCGCTCGCGGGTTCTATAAGGTCGTTGAGGAACGCCCTCATGACTTCGCCGTCGCCGAAAATCTTCTTGAAGCCGAAGCCTGTCAATGGGTTGATGTATAGGCCCTGCCCTTCTGCGGAACTCTCCATTGTGGCGCAATTATAGCTAAATGTGGCGAGGTTCGCAAATGTTTTTTTTTCGTGGCGGGGGGGGGCCGGTAGGGCTTTCGGGCGCAGCCGCGGCCTCCCGGCAAGACGAGGAGCAGCGGAATCCCGACCAGGGGATTCCGCCGCTCCATTTTCAGTACCCCGACCCGGGCTCGAACCGGGACAGATTGCTCCATTGGTGTTTGAGACCAACGCGTCTACCAATTCCGCCATCGGGGCTTCAGCGGCACAAAGTTAGCGAAAAAAATAGATTCCGCGCTTCGGCGGGCCACTTTTCGCTTTTTGCGCCCGTCCGCCGCCCCGCCAATTAGTGATAGACCGCTTACAAATAGGGGCATTTCCGTTTCGCGCCACTCGCCCTTTGGCAACCTTGTCTTATTTTTGCTGTAAAACATTGTGCGGCGGCGGTTCTCCGCGGCCGCGCGGGGTCTCTGCCATTGCGAAAATCTAAATTTATCTATTAATACACTTATGAGCTCAGTTTTCCAATCGTCCATTGGGAAGAAGTTGATTATGAGCATCACGGGCATGTTCCTGGTGCTCTTCCTTCTTTTCCATATGTGCATGAACCTCGTGGCGGCGTTCTCCGGGGCCGCCTACGACGCCGTGTGCGCTTTTCTCGGCACCAACTGGTACGCCTTGGCGGGCACGGCCGTCCTGGCCGCCGGCTTCGTCTTCCACATTGTCTACGCCACAATCCTTACAATCCAGAACCGTAAGGCCCGCGGGAGCGACCGCTACGCTGTGGTGGCGAAGCCCGCCGGCGTCGAGTGGTCGTCGCAGAACATGTTCGCCATCGGCCTGGTGGTCATCTTGGGCATCGCCCTCCACCTCTCCCACTTCTGGTACAACATGATGTACGCCGAGCTCATGGGGGCGGAGGGGCAGTTCGCTCCCACGGCGGGCGCCCAGTGGGTGGCTTTCTACCTCGGCCAGTGGCCCGTCGCCATAGCCTACATCGTCTGGATCGCCGCGCTGTGGTTCCACCTCACGCACGGCTTCTGGAGCATGCTGCAGACCGTGGGCTGGAACAACCTCGTGTGGCTCAAGCGCTGGAAGACAGTCGCCATGTGGTACGCCACCATTGTCTGCCTCGGTTTCGCCGTCGTAATCCTCGGCTTCGCGCTCAAGCTTTTCCCCCTTTTCTGAAACAATAACCATTTCGACAATCATGGCAAACTCTATAGATTCCAAAATCCCGCAAGGGCCCTTGGCGGACAAGTGGACCAACTATAAGGCGCATCAGAAGCTCGTCAACCCGGCCAACAAGCGCAAGCTCGACATCATCGTCGTCGGCACCGGCCTGGCCGGGGCGTCCGCCGCGGCCACTCTCGGCGAGATGGGCTTCAACGTCCTCAACTTCTGCATCCAGGACAGCCCGCGCCGCGCCCACTCCATCGCCGCTCAGGGCGGAATTAACGCTGCCAAGAACTATCAGAACGACGGAGACTCCGTCTACCGCCTCTTCTACGACACGATCAAGGGCGGCGACTACCGCGCCAGGGAGGCCAACGTCTACCGGCTCGCCGAGGTCTCCAACAACATCATCGACCAGTGCGTGGCGCAGGGAGTGCCTTTCGCCCGCGAGTACGGCGGTCTCTTGGCAAACCGCTCCTTTGGCGGCGCGCAGGTCTCGCGCACGTTCTACGCCAAGGGTCAGACGGGCCAGCAGCTGCTCCTCGGTGCCTACTCGTCGCTCTCCAAGGAGGTCAAGAACGGCACCGTGAAGCTCTTCACGCGCCGCGAGATGCTCGACGTGGTCGTCATTGAGGGGCGTGCACGCGGCATCATCGTCCGCAACCTCGTCACCGGCGCCATCGAGCGCTACTTCGCCCACGCCGTGGTCGTCGCCACCGGGGGATATGGCAACACATATTTCCTCTCCACCAACGCCATGGGCTCCAACGGCTCCGCCGCGATGCAGATATACCGCAAGGGCGCCTATTTCGCCAACCCCTGCTATTGCCAGATCCACCCCACGTGCATCCCCGTCCACGGAGACATTCAGTCCAAGCTCACGCTCATGTCCGAGTCGCTCCGCAACGACGGCCGCATTTGGGTCCCCAAGAAGAAGGAGGACGCCGAGGCGATTCGCCAGGGCAAGAAGACAGCCAACGACATCCCCGACGAGGACCGCGACTTCTACCTCGAGCGCCGCTACCCGGCCTTTGGCAACCTCGTGCCGCGCGACGTCGCCAGCCGCGCCGCCAAGGAGCGTTGCGATGCGGGCTTCGGCGTCAACGAGACCGGCCTGGCCGTCTTCCTCGACTTCAAGTATGCCATACAGAGGCTCGGCGAGGACCGCGTGCGCGACCGCTACGGCAACCTCTTCGAGATGTACGAGAAGATTATGGCCGAGAACCCCTACGAGACCCCGATGAAGATTTTCCCCGCCATCCACTACACCATGGGCGGCATCTGGGTCGACTACGAGCTCCAGACCTCCATCCCCGGGCTCTTCTGCATCGGCGAGGCCAACTTCTCCGACCACGGGGCCAACCGCCTCGGCGCCTCGGCGCTCATGCAGGGCCTGGCCGACGGCTATTTCGTCCTCCCCTACACGATTCAGAACTACCTGGCGGACCAGATCCAGGTCTCGCGCATCCCGACCTCGGCACCGGAGTTCGACGAGGCCGAGATGCGCGTCAAGGACAAGATCGCCAAGATTATGTCCATCCAGGGCAAGCGCTCGGTGGACTCCATCCACAAGGAGCTGGGCCACATCATGTGGGAGTATGTCGGCATGGGACGCACCCGCGAGGGCCTCACGACGGCTCTCGCCAAGCTCAAGGACATCAAGAAGGAGTTCTGGGCCAACGTCTACGTCCCCGGCAAGGCCGACGACCTCAACACCGAGTTGGAGAAGGCTCTGCGGCTCTCCGACTTCATCGACATCGGCTACCTCATCGCAATCGACGCGCTCAACCGCGAGGAGAGCTGCGGAGGCCACTTCCGCGAGGAGTATCAGACGCCAGACGGCGAGGCTCTGCGCCGCGACGACATCTTCTCCTACGCCGCATGCTGGCGCTACCGCGGCGAGGACGAGGACCCCGAGATGATTAAGGAGGAGCTTGTCTACGAGGAGACGGAGCGCAAGACCCGCAACTACAAGAACTAAGCCTCAGGCCTTGTTTAAAACAACTTTTTCAGACTATTCGAAATGGATAAAACTATAAACGTCACGCTCAAGGTCTGGCGTCAGAAGGGTCCCAAGGAGAAAGGGCATTTTGAGACCTACAACCTGCAAGGCATCTCCACAAACATGTCGTTCCTCGAGATGCTCGACACGCTCAACGAGCAGCTCGTGGCCAAGCACGAGGAGCCGGTCGTCTTCGACCACGACTGCCGTGAGGGCATATGCGGAATGTGCTCGCTCTACATCAATGGGCATCCCCATGGGCGCGACAGCCACACCACCACGTGCCAGCTCCACATGCGCCGGTTCCACGACGGTGAGACCATCACCATCGAGCCGTGGCGCTCGGCGGGCTTCCCCGTCGTCCGCGACCTCATGGTGGACCGCTCCGCCTACGACAAGATCATGCAGGCCGGCGGCTACACCTCCATACGTTGCGGGGCGGCGCAAGACGCCAACGCCCTCCCCATCTCCAAGGATGCCGCCGACGAGGCCATGGACGCCGCCAGCTGCATAGGGTGCGGAGCGTGCGCCGCGGCGTGCAAGAACGGCTCCGCCATGCTCTTCGTCTCAGCCAAGGTCAGCCAGTTCGCGCTGCTGCCGCAGGGGCGGGTCGAGGCGGCGCGCCGCGCAAAGGCCATGGTCGCCAAGATGGACGAGCTCGGCTTCGGAAACTGCACCAACACCGGGGCCTGCGAGGCCGAGTGCCCCAAAGGGGTCTCAATCGCCAACATCGCGCGCCTCAACCGCGAGTTCCTCAAGGCTAAGCTAAAGGACTAGCCCGGGATTCAATATCGGGGGCCGGTCGCCATTGGCGGCCGGCCCCCTTTGTCTTTCCTGCCCCCCCCCCGGGCCTAGGCTCCGCCCTGGCCCGCCTTGAGCAGAATCCCGAAACGGGTCCCCGCGCCGGGCCGGCTCTCAATCACCCATATGCGGCCGTGATGATATTCGCTCACAATCCGTTTCACCAGCGCCAGGCCAATCCCCCATCCGCGGGCCTTGGTCGTATACCCGGCGTCGAAGATGTGCCGCCGAGTCTGGGGGGCGATTCCTCTGCCGGTGTCGGCCACCTCGATTAGGGCGTCCCCGCCGGCGCGCCGCAGTGTGAGGCGGATCTCGCCGCTGCCGCCCTCCATGGCGTCGGCGGCGTTCTTGCACAGGTTCTCCACAGCCCACCGGAGCAGGGTGGGGTCGTGCGGGGCGGAGACCTCGCCGTCGGGCTCGTCGAGGCTCACGACGATGCCCCTCGCCGTGCGGCGGCGCATGTAGTCCGCCACGGCGCGCAAGTCGTCGTTCAGCGGCGTGGTCTCCAGCGACGGCATGGAGCCTATGTGCGAGAAGCGCTCCGAGACCGACTGCAGGCGGGCTATGTCCTTGCCAAGCTCGTCGGCCACCATCCGGGTGTCGGCGAAGTCCGTGGCGAGCAGGTCGCGCCACCCGCGCAGCGCGGTTATGGGGGTGCCGAGCTGGTGCGCCGTCTCCAGGGCCAGCCCTTTCCACAGCCGGTCGCGCTCGCGGCGGCGCGCCTGCGTCAGGACGGCGTAGCTCACCGCCAGGAACAGGGCCACGGCGGCAATCTGCAGCCAGCGGATGTGGACTACGTAGCGGAGCATGCGGCTCTCGCCGTAGTAGATGGTCTGGCGCCCGCCGGCCCCCAGGTCCACCGACAGGGAGTCGCCGCTGGCGCGCATATGGCGCAGGGCCTCAGCCGCCTCCGCCTCCGAGACCTCAGAGCCGCCGGGCCTGAGGTTGCGGTGGGAGACGATGGAGTCGCCGTCGCAGAGGATTATCGGGACGTAGCGGTTGCCGCTCATCACCTCCGCGGCGTAGGTCAGGGCCGCGGGGTCGTCAGAGGCCATGACGAGCCTTTGGGCCCCGCGGACCATGTCGGCAAAGGCCTTGCCCTCGTCGCGCAGGCCGCGGGAGAGGCCGACGCTCATCACCATCACCACCACGAGCGACGCCATGGCCAGCGTCAGCGACACCGCCGACAATGCGCGATATTTGCCCTTCTGCCACATATGCTCAAAACCTGCCACGCCTCAGCCAGAACCACAGGAAGCGCGCGGCTATCGGCACGTGGTGGGCCATCGTCGGGAGCCATCCGTAGTGGCGGGTCATTATCTCGAAGCGCTCGCTCAGCGCGCGCCCTATGTTGTGCTTCGTCACGCCGCCGTCCAGGAAGCGGACCAGCGTCATCTCAGTGTTGACAATCTTGCGGCTGCGCTCTATCACCCTCACGCACCAGTCGAAGTCCGCCGAGAGGCGGTAGCGGGTGTCATATTCGGGGCACAGCGTCCGGCGGGCGACGAACGACTGGTGGCACACCAGCATCCCGTCGCGGAAGCTGTCGCGGCTCAGGCTCTTGGGGGGCGAGAGGCGGCGCGGGCCCACCTCGCCGCCGTCCATGCGCGTTATCACCGTGTCGCCGTAGAGGATGTCGGTCTCGGCGTCGCCCCTCGCCATCGCCTCGCTCACCGTCGTCGGCCCGTACAGCTCGTCGCCGGCGTTGAGGAACCACACGTAGTCGCCGGTGGCCATGCCCAGGCCCTTGTTCATGGCGAAGTAGAGGCCGCCGTCGGGCTCGGAGACATACTTGCCGACGCGCGACGCGTGGCGCCCCACAATCTCCATGGTGCCGTCCGTCGAGGCCCCGTCCACGACGATGTACTCTATGGCGGCGTAGTCCTGCCGCTCCACCGACTCTATGGTGCGCTCCAGGGTCGAGGCCGCGTTGTAGGTTATGGTGATGATGCTCACCACCGGGTGGCGCTCGCTAGACATTGGCGCGCAATGCTTTTTCGTAAACGTCCATGTATCTCTTTGCCACAATCTCTTCGCCGAACAGCTCTTTGGCCTGGTCCGCGACGCTCTGGCGTTTCCGGGCGTGGTCGAAGAACATCATCGTGTATATGCCGTTGGCCAGCGACAGCGAGTTCTTGGCGTCAGACAGGTACCCCGTCTCGCCGTGGCGCACCATTTCGGGGATGCCACCCGTGCGGAATCCAACCACCGGGGTCCCGCAGGCCAGGCTCTCGGCCACGGTGTTCGGCAGGTTGTCCTGCAATGAGGGCAGGACGAAGGTGTCGGCGGCATTGTAGAGGCGCACTAGCGTCCGGGTGTCGCCGACGTAGTCCATCTTGTGGACGCGGAATCCGGCCTCCTCCGTTGAGTTGCCCTCGGCGCCGCGGCCGAAGATGACAAGCTCTATCTGGCGCGCCACGATAGGGAAGCTGTCCGACACGATGCGCAGCGCCTCAAGCAGGAAGCGGTAGCCCTTGCGGATGTCGTTCACCTTGGCCGCGCCGAAGAGCAGCAGCTTCTTGTTCTCCGGCAGGCCCAGCTCGCGGCGGCACTCAGCCTTGTCCATCGGGGCGAAGACGCTGGTGTCTATGGGGTTGGGGATGCTCACGCAATGTTTCTTGCCCAGCAGCTTGCTGTTCTGCGCCAGGGTGTTGAGCCATTTGCTGCACCCCACGACGCTCAGCCGCATCTGCTCATACAGCTCGCGCTTCTCGCGGAAGTGGAGCGACGAGAGGTCGTCGCGGCTGGCGTCGCGCAGGTAGGGGCAGAAGCCGCAGCGCTCGTTGAACTCCAGGCACGACCCGGCGTAGTGGCACCCGCCGGTGAACGGCCACATGTCGTGGAGCGTCCAGACGAACGGCTTGCCCAGCGACGCCAGCTCGCGCAGGCTCTCCATGGAGAGGAAGCCCTGGTTTATCCAGTGCAGGTGGATGATGTCGGCGTCGCGGACGTGCGGGTTGTCCGCAATGCTCCGCCCGTCGCTGGCTATGGAGAAGTTGAAGCGCATGTCGCGCGTGCGCTCGTGGGGCAGGATGCGCAGGCGCTCCGCCACGAAGTGGTAGAAGTCCACCGCGCGCCCGGCCGCGCTCTCGCTCGTGGCGCATATGTCGGGGTCGCTTCGGTCCCTGCGCTCCGCGGCCAGGATGTGAGAGTCCACGCCGGCTTTGCGCAGGGCCGAGTGGATGCGGCGGACCGCCACGGCGGCCCCCCCGCCGGAGTCTCTCTTGTTAATGTGGACAACTTTCATGCCTTTTGTCTCATGCTCTTCGTCAGTAGGTCACGGTTATGGTCTCCTTGCGGCTCTCGCTGCGGCCGTTGGCGTGCCACGCCTCGACCACGACAATGTACGTCCGCGGCGGCAGTCGGCTGCCGTCGTCGGCGCGCCCGTCCCAGGTCAGGGTCTGCTCTGCCGCCGACATCGGGACGTTGTTGTATGGCCGGGCCGCAAGTCTTCCGTCGGCGTCGTACACGCTCATGCTCACGCCCGAGACGTCCGAGCCGCTCTCTATCCGGACTTCCAGGCGCTCCGGGGCGTGGAGGCCTCCGCCGTTGGGCGCCACGAGGCCGCTGTTCTTCGTCAGCCGCAGGCCGCCCCCGGGGCGCCTGTCGTCGGGGCTGACGGAGTTCGGCCCGCCGGGTGTGGCGAAGCCCGCCGAGGCCTCGGCCGATGTCCAGTTAGCGGGGGAGTTCGAGTCGCCCGAGGCCGAGATTCGCTCCAGGGCCACGTTGGCATAGTCGGTCAGCAGCGGCGAGTGCCACGACTGGCTGTAGGACACGCTGTCTTCCGCCGCGTCGAGTTCGTCATATATGATGAGGGTGGCCTCGCTCGCCAGGGTGCGCATACGCGGTGGCTCGACGACGTGCGAGGCGTCGAGCGGGGCGAACTGCCGGCAAACCCCTTCGCCGTCGCGCGTCAAGACGGCGTAGCCGCCCGGCGGGAGGAGGTAGGGCTCCGGGCTCATGGCCCACGTGTACAGGCGGCCCGTGGTTGTGCGGTAGCCGAGCCGCATTGCCGAGAGGTCGCGGTGCCGGAAGCCGTCGTTGTACACCTCCACGTAGTCGCAGTCGGCGCGCTCGGCTGTCGCCATAATCTCGTTTATCACCATCCTGCCGCCCCGCGCTTGTCTATTTTGCGCTGCGATGCCGGCGCTTTTATACGCCGTCAGGGCATAAATAACACAAAGCGCGCACGACCATGCCGCGATACCCTCTTTTTTCATAAATTTGAGCCGACATTTGCGCCGTCGGCACGTCCCGCAGGGGCGCAACGGCGCAACTGACAAAAGTATACATAATTTTCCACTATTTTAGTCAAGATGAGAGTTGCTATCGTTGGCACGAGTGGTGCCGTCGGTCAGGAGTTCCTGCGAATCTTGGAGCAGAGGAGCTTCCCGCTCGACGAGCTGGTGCTCTTCGGGTCTGAGCGCAGCGCCGGCAAGAAATATGTTTTCCGTGGCAGTGAGCTGACGGTCAAGGAACTGAAGCACAACGACGACTTCAAGGGAGTCGACATCGTCCTCGCATCCGCGGGGGCGGGCGTGTCCAAGGAGTTCGCCGAGACCATCACGAAGCACGGGGCCGTGATGATTGACAACTCCAGCGCCTTCCGCATGGATGCCGACGTGCCGCTCGTCGTGCCGGAGTGCAACGCCGCCGACGCTCTCTGCCGGCCCCGGGGCATCATCGCCAACCCGAATTGCACCACCATAATGATGGTCGTCGTGCTTCAGCCCATCGAGAAGCTGTCGCACATCAAGAAAGTCCACATCTCCAGCTACCAGAGCGCCAGCGGGGCGGGGGCCGCGGCCATGGCCGAGCTCCAGCAGCAGTACCGGGAGCTTCTCGCCGACGGCCAGGTCAAGACAATCAGCAAGTTCCCCCACCAGTTGGCCTACAACGTCATCCCGCAGATTGACAAGATGACGGAGAACGACTACACCAAGGAGGAGATGAAGATGTTCAACGAGACGCGCAAGATAATGCACTCCGACGTCCGGACGTCTGCCACGTGCGTGCGCGTGTCGTCGCTCCGCTCGCACTCCGAGAGCGTGTGGCTCGAGACCGAGAGGCCACTCTCGGTGGAGCAGGTGCGCGGGGCCCTGGCCGCGGCTCCGGGCGTGACGCTTGTCGACGACCCGCAGAACTACGTCTACCCCATGCCGCTCGGCTCGGCCGGCAAGGACGACGTATACGTGGGGCGCGTCCGCAAGGACTTGGCCGACGACAACGGCATCACCCTTTGGCTCACGGGCGACCAGATCCGCAAGGGTGCCGCCCTCAACGCCGTCCAAATCGCCGAATATCTCGTCAAGGAGGGCAGCGTCGGCTAGCTCGCCGGCCACCTTTTCCGTCATACGGCACTTTGGGCCGCGCCTACCGGGAGGGAGGCGCGGCCTTTCTCTTTTTTTTTATGCCCCCCCCAAAAAAAAAATCATCCCCCCCTAACCCCCTGCCTCCCAGCCCCTTGCCCCCGCCCCGCGCCGCGCCCCGCGAAAAAAAGTCGCGCCGCCCCTTGCGGATTAGAGGAAAGCCGCTACCTTTGCACTCGCTTTCGGGAGGGAACTCCCCCCCCGGGGCCCGGAGGCCGCCAGGGGCGGCGACGGACATTGAGGCATTGGGAGAGGACAGAGAGACAGGCGCGCGGCCCGGGCCGGCAGCCGGGCGCGGCGGCGGGAGCCGCCCGCCCGGCGGGCCCGAGGAAAAAGCAATAAAGTAAAGTCATACAACGGAGAGTTTGATCCTGGCTCAGGATGAACGCTAGCGGC
>CAYZUH010000032.1:0-29832 GCA_964481855.1 uncultured Marinilabiliaceae bacterium | reverse complement strand
AGCAGTACGCTCACTACAGGGAGGCGCTGCTGGGGTTTGGTGAAAATTGCCCCCCGGGGTTATATAATAACTGGGTGAGGCTGGGGGAGACAGTACACGTTGTTACGGTAAGGCAAAAACTAAAGACTAACGAATACCATCAAAGAGGAAAATACCCCATAATAGATCAGGGACAGGATTTTTTTGCTGGTTTCACAGACTCCGAAGATAGCATTCTGCCCGAAAATGAATACATCATTTTTGGCGACCATACTTGTACAGTCAAATACTTCAAAGGAAGTTTTGCGCAAGGTGCTGATGGAATAAAAGTATTACGCACAACACGTTGCAACACAAAGTACCTATATCACACCATTTGCGCACACAATTTACAAAGCACCAAATACAAAAGGCACTGGACACAAGCAAAAGACCTCAAAATCCCCCTCCCCCCCCTGGAGGAGCAGCGCCGCATAGCGGGGATATTGGACAAGTTCGAGGCGTTGACGGGGAGCCTGTCCGAGGGCCTGCCGGCGGAGATAGCGGCGCGGCGGCGTCAATACGCCTACTGGCGTGAGCGGCTGCTGGGCTTCGGCGGGGCGGGCGGCGACGGAACAGGACACCAGGCACCAGAAAGGGAAAAAGACACCAGGCAATGACGCGAGACACGACCATGGCGGAGCTTCCGCACTACATAGTCACAGACCGGCAGGAGGGCCTCGGCGCGGCCTCCGAGGCCCCGACCACCTACCAAAGCGAGGCGGAGCTGGAGAGCGAGCTCATCGGCGACCTGCGGAGCCAGGGCTACGAGTACCTGCCCGACGTCCGGACCCCGGAGGCCCTGATGGCCAACGCCCGGCGGCAGATCGAGGCTCTGAACGGGCTGCGGCTGACGGACGGCGAGTGGGGCCGCCTGGTGGACGAGCACCTGGACCGCCCCGGCGAGGGGCAGAGTGAGAAGAGCCGCGCCGTCCACGAGTGCCCCATCTTCGACCTGCGGATGGACGACGGGCGGGTGCGCAACATCGCCATTGTGGACCGCCACGACCTGTCGCGCAACAGCCTGCAGGTTGTCAACCAGTTTGAGCAGACGGGCTCTCAGACGAACCGCTACGACGTGAGCATCCTGGTGAACGGCCTGCCCATGGTCCACGTGGAGCTGAAGCGCCGCGGCGTGGCCATCCGCGAGGCCTTTAACCAGGTCCACCGCTACAGCAAGGAGAGCTTCAACAGCGAGAGCTCGCTCTACAAGTACGTCCAGATGTTCGTCATCTCGAACGGGACGGACACCCGCTACTTCGCCAACACCGTTGGGCGTGACAAGAACAGCTTCGACTTCACGATGAACTGGGGCCGGGCAGACAACAGCCCCATCCGCGACCTGCGCGACTTCACCGGCACGTTCTTCGAGCGGCAGACGCTGCTCGAGGTCCTGCTCCGCTACTCGGTCTTGGACGCCGACGGGCGCCTCCTCATCATGCGCCCCTACCAGATTGCCGCCACGGAGCGCATCTTGTGGAAAATCCGCAGCGCCCATATGTCCAGGCTGTGGAGCCGGCCGGAGGGCGGCGGCTACGTGTGGCACTCGACGGGCAGCGGCAAGACGCTGACGAGCTTCAAGGCGGCTCAGCTTGCGTCGGGCCTCGACTTTGTGGACAAGGTGCTGTTCGTGGTGGACCGCAAAGACCTCGACGACCAGACTCTCCGCGAATACCAACGCTTCTCGCCCGACGGCGTGAGTGGCTCGACAAGCACGGCGGGGCTGAGGGCGAACCTGGAGCGCGGCGGCGGCGGCATCGTCGTGACGACCATCCAAAAGCTCAACGGCCTCATGAAGAGCGAGGCGGGCCTGAGCTCCTACTCGAAAGAGGTTGTCTTCATCTTCGACGAGTGCCACCGGTCGCAGTTCGGCGAGGCCCAGCGCAACCTGCGCCGGCGCTTCAAGCGCTACTACCAGTTCGGCTTCACGGGGACTCCCATCTTCGCCGAGAACGCCCAGGGCGACGCCACGACGGAGAGCGTCTTCGGGCGGATGCTCCACTCGTATGTCATCACCGACGCCCTGCGCGACGGCAAGGTGCTGAAGTTCAAGGTGGACTACAACGACGTCCGCCCGCGCTTCCGCCAGGCCGAGACGGAGCGCGACGAGGCCCGCGCCCAGGCCGCCGAGACCCGCGAGCTGCTCCTGCACCCCGACCGCATCGGCGAGATATGCCGCTACGTCTTGGACAACTTCCGGATCAAGACGCACCGGACAATGGGCGGGAAGGGCTTCAACGCCATGATGGCCGTCGGCAGCGTCGAGGCCGCCAAGCTCTACTACCAGGAGCTGCGCCGCCTCCAGGATGGCTCCCCCCACCCTCTGCGCATAGCCACCATCTTCTCCTACGCCGCCAACGAGCCCCAGCGCGCCGCTGGCGAGATTGCCGACGAGGGCTTCGACCCCGACGCCATGGACATGAGCGCCAAGGAGTTCCTGGCCTCGGCCCTGGCGGACTACAACGCCGCTTTCGAGACGAGCTTCGGCGTGGACGGCAACAGCTTCTACGACTACTACAAAGACCTGGGCAAGCGGGTCCGCGGCGGCGAGGTGGACCTGCTCATCGTCGTCGGGATGTTCCTGACGGGCTTCGACGCCCCGACGCTCAACACCCTCTTCGTCGACAAGAACCTGCGCTACCACGGCCTGCTCCAGGCCTTCTCGCGGACCAACCGCATCTACGACTCGACCAAGACGTTCGGCAACATCGTGGCGTTCCGCGACCTGGAGGGCGCCACCGAGGAGAGCCTGCGCCTCTTCGGCCGCGAAGACGCCGGCGGTGGCTCGGCAATAGTCCTGGAGCGCAAGTTCGACGACTACATGCACGGCTACGCCGACGCCTCCGGCCACCGCCACCGCGGCTACGCCGAGGTGGTAGGCGAGCTTGCCAGTCGCTTCCCCTCGCCGGGCGCCCTGGCCGGCGAGGCGGAGAAAAAGGAGTTCGTGAAGCTCTTCGGCGAGTGCCTGAGGCTGGACAACATCTTGTGGAACTACGACGAGTTCACCATCATGCGCTCCCTGCGCGACCTCCCCGCCTCCGACGCCGCGGCCCGCGAGAGCCTCCGCGCCTCCTATGGCGTGACCGAGGACGAGATGCGCGCCCTGGGCTCCGTGGAGCTGATGAGCGACCGCGCCATGCAGGACTACCGGTCGGCCTACAACGACATCCGCGACTGGCTCAGGGCGGGGCGCGGCGGCGAGAAGCCTGAGAAGACGACGCTCGTGGACTGGGACGACGTCGTCTTCGAGGTCGAACTGCTCAAACAGCAGGAGATAGACCTGGACTACATCCTGGCCCTGCTCTACGAGCGCAGCCGCGCCTCGGCCGACAAGGCCGCCATGGCCGACGAGGCGCGCCGCCTGATTCGCTCCAGCGTGAGCCACCGCGGCAAGGAGAGCCTCATAGTGGACTTCATCGACGCCACCGACCTGTCGGCACTGGCCGACGCGGCGAGCGTCATCGAGACGTTCTACACCTACGCCCGCGGGCGGATGGAGGCCGAGGCCCGCGCCCTGATAGCCGAGGAGAGGCTCAACGCCGACGCCGCCCTGCGCTACATGCGCGTCTCGCTCCTCCAGGAGTGCGCCAGCGACAACGGCATGGGCCTGCGCGAGGCGCTGCCCCGCATGAGCCCCATCAACCCCAAATATCTGCCCATGAAGAGGCGCGTCTTGGAGCGCATGGAGAGGTTCGTGGAGAAATATAAGGGGGTGGGGCAATTGACAATTACTGATTATTAATTACGAAGATGACAAGCATAGAGCAGCGCGAGAAGCTTCACGCCAACATATGGAAAATGGCCGACGAGGCCCGCGGCTCCATCGACGGGTGGGACTTCAAGCAGTTCGTCCTCGGGACTCTCTTCTACCGCTTCATAAGCGAGGCCTTCGCCAACTACTTGAGCGACGACGAGTTCGACTACGCCAAGGCCTCGGACGATGACATAAGCGACGAACTGCGCCGGGAGACGATAAAGGAGAAAGGCTTCTTCATCAAGCCGAGCGAGCTTTTCGTCAACGTGGTGGAGACGGCCAAGGGGGACGACAATCTCAACGAGAAGCTTCGGCAAATATTCCAAAACATCGAGAACTCGGCCGTGGGGCATGCGTCGGAAAATGACATCAAGGGGCTTTTCGACGACTTCGACACCACTAGCAATCGGCTCGGCGGCGACGTGATGATGCGGAATCGACGCCTGGCGAACCTGCTCGAAAACGTCAAGAACCTGAACTTCGGCCTGCCGGGCGAGATGCAGATAGACCTCTTTGGCGACGCCTACGAGTTCCTCATCTCGAACTACGCCGCCCACGCCGGCAAGTCGGGCGGCGAGTTCTTCACGCCCCAGTGCGTCTCGCGCCTCGTGGCCCGCCTGGCGCTGTCGGGTCAGACGGAGGTGAACGGCGTCTACGACCCGGCATGCGGATCGGGCTCGCTCCTGCTCCAGGCATGGAAAGCCATCGGCGCAAAGAACCTGACGGGCAAGGACAGCCTATGCGGGCAAGAGATAAACATGACGACCTACAACCTGGCCCGCATGAACATGTTCCTCCACGGCGTGGGCTACGAGACGTTCTCCATCGAGCACGGCGACACGCTCGTCGATCCGAAGTTCGGAGACAGACAGTTCGACGCCGTCGTCTCGAACCCTCCCTACTCCATCCACTGGGTTGGCGACGACAACCCGAAGGTCAGCGACGACAACCGCTTCCGCTCGACCAAACGGGCCCCCAAGACGAAAGCCGACATGGCCTTCGTCCTCGACTGCCTGCACCACCTCTCGGCCCGCGGGCGCGCCGCCATAGTCTGCTTCCCGGGCATCCTCTACCGCGGAGGGGCGGAGCAGGAGATAAGGAAGCACCTGGTGAAAAACAAGAACGCCGTCGAGGCCGTCATAGCCATGCCGGAGAACCTCTTCTACGGCACGAGCATAGCGACGAACATCCTCGTCCTCTCGAAGCACAAGAGCGACGCGCGGACGCTCTTCGTCGACGCCGGCACGGACGACTTCTTCAAGAAAGAGCCGCGCAACAACATCTTGACGGACGAGCACGCGGACCGCGTCGTCGCCCTGTTCGAGAGGCGCGAGCCGGTACCCCACGTGGCGGCCCTGGTCGACAACAGCGAGATAGAGGCCAACAACTTCAACCTGTCGGTCTCGACCTACGTCGAGCCTCGCGACACCCGCGAGGCCGTCGACATCGACGCCCTCAACGCCGAGATTGCCAAAATTGTCCGCCGGCAGCAGGAGCTGCGGACGGAGCTGGACGCCATTGTGGCCAAGCTGGAGGCGGACGAGGCGAGGGGCTGACGCCTCCCCCCCCCCGCCAGGCTCCCACACCAGGGTCTTGCAAAAGAGAGGGTGGCGACGCGCGGTCCGCGTCCCCACCCTCTCTCTCTTCTTTTGCCAGTCGCCCGCCCTGCTACTTGGCGGGCTTCATCACGACCGTGGCCTGGTGCGCCTCGTCGAGAATCCAGCGGGCCCACCCCTGCACGTCGGCCGCCGTCATGCCCTCGACCATCTCCTCGCACTTCGAGTCGTCGAGGCCATACAAGATGAGGTCGTCGAGCAGCCCGACCCAGGTGCGGTTGTCCTGCAGGGCGTCGGCCCGCGCCTTGACGAGGTTCTTCTTGACCTTGTCGAAGTCGTCGGGGCGGGGCCCATGCTCGGCAATGGCTCGGATCTCCTGCTCGATTATGGGCTCGACCTTGTCGAACATGGCGGGGTCGGTGTCGAAGCTCACCATGAGGTTGTACTCCTCGGTCGGGGCGTTGGAGAGGCCCGACGAGACGCTGACGCCATAGGTGCCGCCCAGCTCCTCGCGGACGCTCTCCAGGTAGCGCATGTCGAGGCACCTCTTGAGGATTGTCAGCGCAATCTGCTCGCGGCGGTCAAAGGGGTGCTTGTGGCTGTAGACGCGGGCAAAGGAGACCTTGTCGGTCGTCATGGGCGTGGTGAAGACCAGGGTGGTGTCGCGCTGGGGCATGTAGTCGTCGCGGCCCGTCCACCGGGCCTGGCGCTTGCCGACGGGCAGCCCCCCTATCCACTTGCAGACGGCGGGCATGACGCTGTCGATGTCGAACGAGCCGACAAGGATGAAGTCGAAGCCCCGGGCCGAGGCGAAGCGGGCGTCCCGGGCCTCTATGACCCCGTCGGCGGTGAGGGCCTTGAGGTCGTCGGACGAGCCGAGGCGGACGTTGTAGGGGTTGCCGCCGGCCAAAATCTTGTAGAGCTTGTTTGCGAAGATGTTGTCGGGGTTCTTGTCGGCGTTGGCCAGGAACGTCTCCAGGCGGCCGTAGTATGACCGGAAGGCGTCGTCGTCTCGCCGCTGTGGCGCGAAGGCGAGGTAGACGAGCTGCATCATCGTCTCGAAGTCGGCCTTGCTGCTGCCGCCGCTCAGCCTCTCGGTGTAGAGGTTCATGCTGGCGCCGACGCTTGCCGACTTGCCCGTCAGCGCCTTTGCCAGGTCGGTGCTGGAGAACTTGCCCATGCCCATCTGCGCCCCGACCTGCCCGCTCAGCGCCGCCGACGTGGCCAGGGCGGCCGGCAGCGTCGAGAAGCCCCCGCGGCTCACGGCTCGGAGCATGATGCTGTTGTCGTCGAACGTCGTGGGCTTCAAGAAGACGCGGACGCCGTTGCTGAGCGTGGCCACGCGGGCGCCGTAGACCTTGTCGTCGGCCCACCGCCTCACCTTGCCGCCCTTTGGCTCCTTGTCCACCAGGCGTGTGTCTATGGCCTCGTCCTCATAGGCCGTCAGCTCGCCTTGGCGCACGGAGTCGATGAGGGCCCGGTAGTGGTCGGCGTCTCTGACTCCCCGGTCGTCGTCGATGGCCGATATTTGGAACACGGGCTGGGGCGTCAGCGCCTCGGCGATGTAGGCGTTGACGGCCTCGACCCCGACGTTGGGGACAATGGCCCGGACCAGGTCGCGGTCGTAGGCCGTCGAGGTGATGACGTCGTTGTTCAGGAACGCGTTGTAGTAGGACTGCACGTAGTCGTCCGACCTCTCCTTGAGCCTGTTCTCATAGGCGTCGTCATATCTTTTAATCATGTTGTCCGCCGCCCTCTTCAGCTCGCCCGGGTTGACGCCGAAACGCCTCAGCCTCTCGACCTCGTCCATGACGGTGCGCATGGCCTGCTCGCTCTTGCCGTTCTGCGGGGCGAAAGAAGCCACGACCATGTTGAGCGTCGGGACAAACTCCGTGTCATACATGGCGGCGTAGGTCATCGGGGCGCCCCTTTGCATCAGCTCGCGCATTCGGGTGTTGAAGACCTGGCAGGCCAGGTTGGCCACGATGTCGCGGCCGTAATACTCCACGGTGTTGCGGACGGAGTCGGGGACGGGCTTGTAGCGGTATTGGATTTGGACCGTGGTGCGCGTGGCCTCCTTGTCGCGGAGGATTGAGAAGAGGGGCGCCGTGTTGAGCGCCACGTCGAAATATTCGCGCCTGGCGGGGTTGACGGGGGCGGGGATGTCGGCCCATATGTCGCGGATGCGCGCCTCGACGGCCTTGGGGTCGATGTCGCCCACGACGATGACGCCTTGCAGGTCGGGGCGGTACCACTTGCGGTAGTAGGCCCTGAGGGCTTCGTGCGAGAAGTTGTTGATGACGGCCGTGTCGCCAATGACGTCTCGCACGGCGTAGCGCGTGCCGGGCATGGTGTTTGCCATGTGGGCGAAATACATCCGGCGGCTGGCGTTGGCCCTGGTGCGCCACTCCTCGCGGATGACGCCTCGCTCCTTGTCTATCTCCGCGCCGTCGAGCGAGATGAAGCCGCTCCAGTCGTGGAGGGCGAGCAGGGCGCTGTCCACAATGGCGGGGTCCGTGGTCGGGACGGCGGAGAGGTTGTAGACCGTCTCGTCGAGGCTCGTAAAGGCGTTGACGTTCTCGCCGAAGCGGACGCCGACGCGCTCCAGGAAGTTGATTATGCCCTTGCCGGGGAAGTTCTTGGTGCCGTTGAACGCCATGTGCTCCAGGAAGTGCGCCAGCCCGTCCTGGTCGTCCTCCTCCAGCACGGCGCCGACCTTTTGGGCGATGTAGAACTCGGCGGTGCTCTTTGGCAACGTGTTGCGACGGATTATGTATGTCAGCCCGTTGGGCAGCGTGCCGCGGACCACCGCCGTGTCGTGCTCGAGCGGGTGCAGACGCATTTCGGGCTGCGCGGCGGCGACCGTGGCGGCAGTCGCCAATGCCACGGCCGCCACGACGCCCGCGATGTGTGTTCTCATCATTGTCTTGTCCTCTATTTGTTTATATTTTTCTGCTAAGATATTCAAAATAGGCAATGCGCGGCTTGCCAGGGGGGCGGAAGATCTCGCGGACGGCGGCGCCAGTCCCGCCACCCCCGCATGCGGCCCTCCCCCCCCCCACGACAGCGCGAAGACCCGGACGCCACGAGAGAGAAAGCAGGGGCATGGGAAGCAGCGCGCCGGGCACGCCCGCATCTTCATGATTCCCAAAGATAGGGATAATGACCCACTTCGCCTTAGGCCGCATAGCGCTATATTTGCGGACAATTCTCAAACAAACACATTCATGAAAAGGACAACAGCATTGCTCGCGCTGTGCCTCGTCGCAGTGAGCCTCGCGGCGGCCTCGCCAATCGACGGCCTCCTGGAGCGGATAGACAGGGGGGCGTCGAAAAAGTTCAAAATCGAGATGGTGGCGGCCGACGAGGACTTCTTCGAGCTGGACCAGCGCGGGCCGCGGGTGGTGGTGCGCGGCAACAACTACGTCAGCGTCGCCACGGGCATAAACTGGTACTTGAAATATTACGCCGGGGTCCACCTGTCGTGGAACGGCATGACGGCCACCCTGCCCGACCCGCTCCCGCCCGTGACGCGCAGGGAGCGCCGCTCGACGCCCATGCCGCTCCGCTACTACCTCAACTATTGCACACACTCCTACAGCATGGCGTTCTGGGAGTGGGAGCGTTGGGAGCGCGAGATAGACTGGATGGCCCTCCACGGCGTCAACCTGCCCCTGGCCCTCGTGGGCGCGGACGCCGTGTGGAGGGGCGTCTTGCAGCAGCTGGGCTACTCGGCGGACGAGGCCGACAAGTTTGTGGCCGGGCCGGCGTTCCAGGCATGGTGGCTCATGAACAACCTGGAGGGCTGGGGCGGCCCCAACACCGGGCAGTGGTACGAGAGCCGCGTGGCCCTCCAGCGCAAGATTCTGCGCCGTATGCGCGACTACGGGATGCACCCCGTCCTCCCCGGCTATTCGGGGATGCTCCCCCACGACGCCGGCGAGCGGATGGGCCTGGCCGTGGCGGACCCCGGCAAGTGGAACGCCTTTGACAGGCCGGCGTTCCTCCAGCCCACCGACGCCGACTTCGAGCGCATCGCCGCGCTGTATTACAAGGAGATGACCCGCCTCTTCGGCCGCGCCGACTTCTACAGCATGGACCCGTTCCACGAGGGCGGCAACACGCAGGGGGTGGACCTGCGCGCGGCGGGCGAGGCCATATGGCAGGCCATGAAAGCCGCCAACCCGTCTGCCACGTGGGTCGTGCAGGCGTGGGGCGCGAACCCGCGGCGGCAGATGATGGAGGGCGTGCCGAGGGGCGACCTCCTGGTCCTCGACCTCTACTCCGAGAGCCGCCCCCAGTGGGGCGACCCGCAGTCGAGCTGGCACCGCACCGACGGCTTCGACGGCCACGACTGGGTCTTCTGCATGTTGCTCAACTTCGGCGGCAACGTGGGCCTCCACGGCAAGATGCCCCACCTCATAGACGAGTTCTACAAGGCCCGCGAGAGCGGCTTCGCCACCACCATGCGCGGCGTGGGCATGACGATGGAGGGCATCGAGAACAACCCCGTCATGTATGAGCTGCTGTGCGAGCTGCCGTGGCGCGCCGGGCGCTTCGACAAAGACGAGTGGCTGCGCGGCTACGTCGGGGCGCGCTACGGCTCTGCCGACCCCGACGCCCTGGAGGCGTGGGCCCTGCTGAGCAACACCATCTACAACTGCCCGCCGCTCTCCACTCAGCAGGGCACCCAGGAGTCCGTCTTCTGCGCCCGCCCGTCGATGGAGGCCCACGCGGTCTCGACGTGGTCGGAGCGGTCGGACTACTACGACCCGCGCGACGTCATCCGCGCGGCGCAAATCATGCTGCGCGCCGCCGACCGCCTCCGGGGCAACAACAACTACGAGTATGACCTCGTCGACGTCGTGCGCCAGGCCGTGGCCGAAAAGGGCCGCATGGTATACCCCCTCATGACGGCGGCGTTCCGCGCGGGCGAGCCCAAGCTCTTCGACGAGGCGGCAGACCGCTTCCTGAGCCTCATAGCCCTGCAGGACAGCCTGCTGGCCACGAGAGCTGAGTTCCGGCTCGGGCGATGGACCGAGGCGGCCCGCGGCCTGGGCGCGACAGACGCGGAGAGGGCGCTCCTGGAGTGGAACGCCCGGGTGCAGATAACCACGTGGGGCGACCGCGCCTGCGCCGACCGCGGCGGCCTCCACGACTACGCCCACAAGGAGTGGAACGGCCTCCTGGGCAGCCTCTATCTCGACAGGTGGCGGGCGTGGACACGCGAGATGCAGGCCCGCCTGCGCGGGCGCGCGCCGCGAGACATCGACTTCTACGCCATGGAGGAGGAGTGGACGCGCCGCACGGGCGGCTACGCCCCGGCCGCCGAGGGCGACGCCGTGGAGGCGGCCAGGCGGACGATGGGCCAATTGACAATTGACAATTGACAACCGACCGGGGGGGGGGGAGGCCTCGGGGACTCAAAGCCCCAAAGGCTACGAAGTGTGCGAAGCGGCGGCATAAGGTAGCCTAGGGCGTGAGCCCTAGGACGACATGGGCAACAAGGGCGGGAAACAACTAATGCGGGCGACGCAAAATGGAATTTCGCCAACTGTCAATTGCTAATTGTATGGCCGTGGGCGAGAAAAACATTCCCGCAACCATAAGGACGCGGCGGCGGAATGAGCTAACTTTGCGGCATGGACGATTTCTTCAAAATCTTAAACTGCGAGACCCTGGCAGACGGCTCGTACTCCTGCACGGTCGGCATAAACCCGGAACACGAGATTTTCCGCGGCCACTTCCCCGGCAAGCCCGTCGTGCCGGGCGTGATGACGCTCATGATGACCCGCCGATGCGCCGAGAGGGTCAGAGGGCTGGGCAAGACGCGCATAGCCTCGGTGAAAGAAGCCAAATATGTGGCGCCGATTGTCCCCGACGGGAGCGACGTCATAGTCTCGTTCTCTGTGGACGACGAGCTGAACGTCCGCGCAGACGTGCGTTCGCCAGAGGGCGGCACATACACGAAACTGAGGATGCAACTTTGCAATTGACAATTGACATCCGACCGGGTGTGCCTTGATTTTTTTTGGGGGGGCAGGACGCCCCCTAGGGTTCACGCCCTAGGCTGACACATACCGCCCCTTTGGGGCTTTGCCCCCCCCGGGGGCACGTAACGCTTCCCCGGACGATGCGCAAGACGACAGGACCATATCCCCAACTGACAAACTGCAATTGACAACACCTAGCGAGAGCCGACAGAAAGCCAGCGAGCTGCGCTGCGCCCTGATAATCCCGACCTACAACAACGGCAAGACGGTGCGCGGCGTGGTCGAGGCGGCTTTGGAGTGGTGCGCCGACATCATCGTTGTCGACGACGGCTCGACCGACTCCACCACCCGGGCTCTGTCGGCCCTGCCCGCCGGCGTCGAGGTGCTTCGCTACGCCGACGGGCGCAACCGCGGCAAGGGGTATGCCCTGCGGACCGGCTTGCGCCACGCCCTGCGGCGCGGCTTCGACTACGCCCTGACGATGGACGCCGACGGCCAACATTCGCCCGCCGACATTGCCGCCCTGCTTGCCGAGGAGGAGGCGCACCCCGGGAGTTTCATCATCGGGGCGCGAGACATCTGCGCCGACGGGATGCCCGCCCGCAACACGTTCGCCAACCGCTTCTCGAACTTCTGGTTCCACCTCTTCACCCTCGTACGCCTCTCCGACACTCAGAGCGGCTTCCGCCTCTACCCCCTGCGCGAGGTTGGCGCCATGCGCTTCTTCACCCCCCGCTACGAGTTTGAGGTCGAGGTGGCTGTGCGCCTGGCGTGGCGCGGCGTGCGCGTGGTCAACGTGCCCATAGGCGTGCGCTACCCCGCCGACCGCGTGAGCCACTTCCGCCCCCTGCCGGACTTCTTGCGCATCAGCCTGCTCAACACCGTCCTGCTTCTCGCCGCGTTGCTGTGGCACTACCCCGTCTGCTGCTGGCGATGGCTTCGCGGCGGCAAGTGGCGCGGCTTCTTGAGCCGCAACCTGCTCCACAGCGGCGAGAGCGCGTCGCGCATGGCGTCGGGCGTGGCCTTTGGCGTGATGATGTCCGTCATGCCCATATGGGGCTTCCAGACGGCGGCGGCCGTGGGCGGGGCGCACCTCCTGCGCCTCAACAAGATAGTCGTCGCGGCGTTCGCCAACGTCAGCCTGCCCCCCGTGATACCCTTCGTCGTCTTGGCGTCGCTCCACCTGGGGTGCCTGCTGATGGGGAGCGAGATGCCGGCACTGCCGCTGCCCGCGTCGCCCCAGGAGGCCACCATCTGCGCGGCGAGCTACGCTCTGGGGGCGGTGGCCCTGGGCGCCGTCCTGGGCGCCGCGGCATGGCCCCTGGCGTGGATAGCCATCAGGATGTTGCGCCGATGAGGGGCTGGGCGGGCTTCGTGTCGGGTTGGCTCTCGGCGAGCAAGGCGCGGCTGTGGGGCGCGCTGTGCCTGCTGACAGCCCTCGCGGCGTGGGGCGCGTCGCGCCTCAAGGTCTCGGAAGACATTGCCGACTTCTTCCCCCGGGCCGACGCCCGGGGGATGGGCATCCTCTCGCGCCTCAAGACCATGGAGCGGCTGACGTTCGTCTTCGAGAGCCGCTCCAACCCCCTGGGCGACGAGGCGACCATGGACACCGACGAACGGCTCATCGACGCCGCGGAGCGCGTGGCGGCTCGGCTGGAGCGGCAACTTGGCGACCGGGGCGCCGTGAAGCTCTATTTTGGGGCGGAGCAGATGGACTCCATGGCGAGCTTCGTATATCGCCACCTGCCCGTCTTGCTTGACGACAGCGCCTACGCCTCGCTCGACACCATCTTGACCCCCGTCGGGGTCCGCCGCCGACTGCAAGCCGCGCGCAACGTGCTGCTGTCGCCCGCCGGGGGCGCGTTGGCACCCTGCATAGCCCGCGACCCCCTCATGATTGGGCTCCCCCTCCTGGGGCGTCTGCGCGATGCCGGGGCCGCGAGCCGCTTGGAGATGAACGACGGCTACCTGTTCAGCGCCGACGGCCGCCGTCTGCTGATGTTCGTGGACGTCGGCGACGACTTCCTCGACGCAGCCGACGGCGCCGGCCTCGGCGAGGCGGTGCGCGGCGCCATAGAGCGCACACGGATTGAAGACGGCGTGCGCGACGTCGAGGTCTACGTCCACGGCGCCCCGTTGGTCACAGAGGCGAACACGGCGCGCGTCAAGGCCGACGAGGCGCTGACGCTCACGGTGGCCCTGGCGGTGCTGACGGCAGTCCTGCTCCTCGTCTTCCGCAGCCCGCGGTCGGTGTTGCTCCTGCTGGCCCCCGTGGCGTTCGGGGCCCTCTTCGCCATGGGCGTCATTGCCGCCATGGGCATAGAGCTGTCGCACATTGCCCTGGGGGCGGGCTCGACGATATTGGGCCTTGGGCTGAGCTACTCCATCCACATCGTGACCCACGCCACCCGCGCGGCGTCGGCACGCCAGATTGTCGACGAGATGGCGTGGCCTATGACCGTAGGCAGCGTCACGACCGTCGGCGCGTTCTCGTCGATGCTCTTCGCCAATTCGACCGTCTTGCGCCACATTGGCCTCTTCGCCTCGCTCACCCTGGCGGGGACGCTCCTCTTCTGCCTCGTCTTCCTGCCCCACCTGCTCGGCAAGGGCCGCCGCGGCGGCCGCGCCTTGAGGCTCGTGGAGCGCATTGCGGGCTACGACTACTCGCGCAACCGTTGGCTCGTGGGCGGCCTGGCGGCCACATTCTGCGTCGCGCTCTTCTTCTTCACCGACGTGCGGTTCAACGCCGACCTCTCGACGCTGAACTACACGGGCGACAGCCGTCTGCAAGAGTCGCTGAGGGTTGTGGAGCAGACCCTGGGCATCGACGGGCACCAGTCGGCAGTGGTCGTGACGGGCGACGACGCCGCGACGCTCGCCGCCCGCGCCCGCGGCTTTGCGGCCCTTGCCGACAGCCTTGTTGGCAAGGGGCTTCGCTCCTACAGCTCCACGGCCGCGTCTTTCATGCCCACGAGCGACGAGGCCACGGCGAGAGCCGCCCGGTGGAGAGCCACGTTCACGCCCGGGCGCGTCGCCGCCACGAGGCAGGCCCTGCTCGACGCCGGTGCTGAGCTGGGCTTCGCGCCCGGCACGTTCGCCCCATTCCTCGCGGCGATGGAGCGGGACCCCGGCGGGCGGTGCATTGGCCGCGACGAGCTTCTCCACTCGCCACTCTTCGGCGAGTGGGTCTCCGAAATCGACGGGCTCCTGGCCATGACCTTCCGCGTCGAGACCGACAGCGAAAGCCGCGACGCGGTGTTCGCCGCGCTTGGGGCCGCGCCCCACACCGTCGTGGCCGACATGGGCTACTACAGCCGCCGCGCGACGCTCTCCATCGTCGACGACTTCAACTGGCTCCTGACGCTCAGCTCGCTCATTGTGGCGGCGGCCCTCCTGGCCTCCTATGGGCGCGTGGAGCTGTTTCTGCTCACGTTCGCCCCCATGTGCGTCGGGTGGGTCATCATCTTGGGCCTGATGGCGCTGTTTGGCGTGGAGTTCAACGTCGTCAACGTCATCCTCTCTACGTTCATCTTCGGCGTCGGCGACGACTACGCCATCTTCATCATGGACGGCCTCCAGGCGGGCTACTCCCGCGGGCGCCGCATCATGTCGGGCCACAAGACCGCCATCGTCCTCTCGACATTCGCCGCCATGGCGGGCCTGGGGTCGCAAGTCTTCGGCCGCCATCCCGCCATCCACTCCCTGGGCCTTATCTCCATCTTCGGCCTCGCCGCCGTCATCGTGACGAGCTTCGTTGTCCAGCCGCTCCTCTTCCGGCTCCTCGTCTTGCGGCCCTCGGGTCGCGGCGGCCTGCCCTACACTCTCGCCTCGCTCTGCCGCGGCTCGGCGGCGTTCGTAGCTTTCGGGGCGACGTGCGTCGTCGGGCAGGCGGCCGCCGCGGCCCTGTCGCCCCTCCCCGCGGCTCGGCGCCGCGGGGCCATGCGCCAACTGGTGTTCCGCATGATGCGCGCCTACCTGTGGGCCTGCCGCCCACTGTTGCGCATCGAGACGCCGACGGCGATAGGGGGTGGCCCGCCCGCCGTCGTGGCATGCAACCATCAGTCGCTGCTCGACGTCCTGACCCTCTTGTCGGCCACCCCCCGTCTGGTGTTCATGGTCAAGGGGTGGGTGGCCAGCTCGCCCCTGCTTGGGCCCATGACCCGCGCATTGGGCTACTGCCTCGTCGACGGCGGGCTCGACGAGGCGGGCTTGCGGGCGCTCCGCGTGGCGGCGGACGAGGGGTGCTCCATAGTGGTCTTCCCGGAGGGCGGCCGCAGTTTCGACTGCCGCATACGCCGCTACCACAAGGGTGCCGCGGCGTTGGCGTCGCTGTTGGGACTGCCGCTGCGCCCCGTCGTCATCCGCGGCAACGGAATGGCGGTGCCGAAACGCCAACCGCTGAACCTGATGCGGTGCAGAGTGTCGGTGCAAGTCCTGGGCGACATCGCGCCCCCCCCCGACGCCGACGAGGCGGCGGTGGGCGCCGTGACGCGCCAACTGCAAAGCACGGCGGCGGCCACCCTGGCCCGCATGGAGGCCGCCGCCCGCGACGACACCTATTGGCGCGACCTGCTGCTCCGCGGCTACCTCTACCGCGGCGGCGCCGAATATGCCGCCGCCCGCCGTTTCGCCCGCCGCGCCCCGACGGAGGGCCTCCCGGCGCCCGACGCCGAGGGGCGAGTGGATGTCGGCGCCTCGCCGCTGGGGCTGGAGGCCTTTTGGGTGGCAATCATGACCGGCGCTAGGGTCGTGGCGTGCACCGTGGCCGACGCCGACGAGGCGGAGTTCTGCCGCCGCTCCCCACTCGTGGGATACCTCGCGGCGCGCGGCAAGAGGGTGGAATTCAACGTGGCGACGGCCTAATCCGCAAAAAAGCGGGGAACGCGCCGCCGGCGCGCCCCGCTCGACATCCCGACTTAGTTAGCTATTGCGCGCTCGTCGAGACGGACTTGTAGAAGACGACCTCGGCAATGGTGGCCAGGGTGCCGCTATGGCTTCCCGTGACCAGGACACGCGCATACCGCCCCTGCCGGTCCTCGGGGAAGAGCGCCACCTTGCGCCGCGTCCCGGCCGCCGAGGGGAACGTGAGCAGGGCCGCATGGCGCCATGGGCCCGCCTGCGAGTCGCCGAGGTAAATCTCGACCGTCGCCACGCTGGCGTTGTTCTGCTGCCGCATGACCTCGACAGCCCTGACGCCCTGCGGGGCCTTCATGTCGATGACCACCTCGTGGGGCAGGGGCGGGTTGGGCGTGCCGGCGCCGCCGTCGGAGGTCTTGGAACTCCAGTAGGTGGTGGGCTGGCTGTCTATGAGATTCTGCGCACGGCCATTGTTCTCGACCTGGTCTTCTTCGGTCGAGAACGACGCAATGCTCCATCCCGAACGGTCGATATTGTCCGCCACGCCGTTTTTCACGCTAGAGTCGAAAGAGGAGCCGACAAACTCGAAAAAGGCGGGCATGGCCGGGAAACGCATCTCGACCTCGCCGGTCTCGACACTCTCGAAAGCGTTCTCGCCAGGCTCGAAGACCGACTTGAGCGTGTAGGCCGCCCCGGGCTCGACGTCGGTGAAAATTGTCGATGCCGTGCCGGGGGCAATCTCCAGTGTCTTCCGCTCGCCCTCCTTGTCGACATACCTCATGGTCGTCATCTGGCACCCGTCGACCTGCGCCCAGGCGAAATAGATGACGCCCCGGTAGTCGATGTGGACCGTGGCGGTCTGCGGGGTCAGCGACGCCCTGTAGGTGTCGCCATAGACCTCGCACGACGCCGTGCTGACGAGCGACTCGCTGCCCGCCGCGCTGCGCGTCTTGACCGAGAACGTATACCGGTCCTCGTCGAGGTCTATGGTGTGGGTCATGGAGTCGGCAGCGTTGCGCCCCTCGGGGACGGGTACGACGGCCTCTCCGCCCTCCCAGGCAATGACGACCTCGCAGACCCTGGGGTCGGCCGTGAGCCACCACTTGAGCCTCGCCCTCTTGAAGCCGCCCTGGGCCTCCAGGTCGCGCACCTTGCCGAGATAGGTCTTCTCGCCCATCTTGAGATATTGCTCGTGGGCCTCGTAGGCGTCGCCGCACGCCGCGGCGGCGAGAGCCGCAAGGAGGCACAGAGCCATGTTTTTTACGCTAATCATGTCTTCCAAAGATTATTGAGAGTTTTATTCGGCGGATGCCTGCTCCGGGGCGCCCCAGAACGTCATCTCGCCAATCTGCACGGGGTTGCCCCCGCTCCACGTCTCCTTGAAGTGGAGACGGATGTAGCGCACCGGCGGGGCCTCGATGGGGACCTCGTGCTCGTCGCCGCCGCGGATGTACTCCACGTCCTCGTTGGAGACGGTCTGGAGGTCGGCGCCCGACGGCTTGTGCGTGCGGACGTTCATGAGGAGCGTCCACCCGTCGAAATTGGGGTAGACAACACCATCCTCGGCGGGCTCGGGCTGTTGGCGCATCTCGGCCGTAATCTCCGCGGCGCCGTAGATGTCATACTCCTTGAGGTTGTTGTGCGTGTAGGCCCACCCGCTGGCGCCGTTGAGGCGCGGGTACATCTTGAAGCGGCTCAGCTTGGCCACCTGGCCCATGTCGAAAGTCAGAGCCAAATTGACCCCGGAGCCGCTGGTGTGGAAGCAGTTGACGAAGAGGTTGCCGTCCCAAATGTAGCGCGCGGGGAGGCTGGGCATCGGGGTGCAGTCGCCGGGCAGACGGTCGGCAATCTCGCGGAACAGCTGCTTGCTGAGCTCCTCCTCATAAATCGGGTTGCTCGGGCGGACGATGGTGTCGGAGTAGTTGTCCCACCTGTCGCGGATTCGGAACATGAGGTTGGTGGGCTTTGCCTCCAGCCCCCGCACCGTGGCCAGGCCCTCGCGGGCGCTGCTGTAGAAGTTCTCGACGGAAGTCCACCCGCCATAGACGGTGTCGGGGCGGAAGACCTCGACAATGATGTTCTGCTCCGTGGGGTTCTGCCACGTCATCCTCACCCCCCCGAAGCTGTCGATAATCTGCATGGAGTTGTAGATGTAGACCACGGGCGGCTCCAGAGGCGAGACGCTGACGCTGACGGCCTCGCTCTCGTTGCGGCTCTTGTCGACACTGCGGAGCGTCACCTGATAGCTGCCCTCTCTGCCCCACCCCTCGACTCGAAGCGAGTCGAGATAGGGGCTCGCCTTTGTCGTCCTCTCCGTCCCGTTGATGTCGTAGGTGGCGACGACGGCCAGCAGGTCGTCGTCTTTGGGCGGGACGTAGTGGATGACGGCGCCGCCGTTGATGTTGTCTATGCGTGTCACTACGGGTGGCGCCGGAGCGTCGCCGTCCATGGCCCTCCACCCGCGTCCCTCGTCTTCCTTGCATCCCGCCAGGGCCACGACCGCCAACATGATGGCGGCGGGCATGGGGTGCGCATATTGCATTATTGAGTTGACGTTCATCTTGTTGGATGTTAGTATGGCGTTACTTTTCTAGTTGTTTTTCGTTCCGATTGTCCGGCGGATGTGTTTGTCCGGCGGGCGGGCACGTCGTCCTAGGGCTCACGCCCTAGGCTGCCTTATGCCGCCGCTTCGCACACTTCGTAGCCTTTGGGGCTTTGAGTCCCCGCGGCGCCCCCCCCGGTCGGTTGTCAATTGACAATTGTCGATTGAATCACCATCCGGGGTTCTGCACCAGGTTGGGATTGCGCAAGAGGGCGTAGAGGCGTATGGGCCACAGGAACTCGCGGTTGTCGAACCGCGGGCGGGTGTAGAGCGTCGTGACGCGGTAGAACTCCTCGGCCGTTGCCCCGGCGATGTTCCACCCGCGGACGACCCTCGGCAGGGGTTGCTTCCACCGTCGGAGGTCCCAGAAGCGGCGCCCCTCGCCGGCCAACTCGTTGAGGCGCTCTGTGCGGATAATCTCGCGCATCCCGGCCTTGGTGCCGGGTTTCGACGGGTTGGTGGAGAAGCTGGCCCACGACTGCACCACGCCCTGCAATCCCGCGCGGGCGCGGACGCGGTCCACGTATTCGTAGACATCGGCCGTCGGGGCCTCCAGGCTCTCGTTGAGAGCCTCGGCATACATGAGGTAGAGGTCGGCCAGGCGGATGATGGGGAACGCGTAGCGCGAGTGGGTGAGGGCATTGCCAGTCAGCGCCGTGCGGAAACTGCATACCTTTTTGTTGAGGTAGCCCGTCACGGAGTGGTCCTCGGACGAGTTGCGGCCCGACACCTCGCGCGCCCGGAACCGGTAGAAAGCCAGGCCCTCTTGCTCGTCGTCGGCGTATCCCTCGCCATACCAGGTGCCGCGGTCGAAAGCCACCGAGGTGTAGAAGCGCGGCTCGCGGTGCATGTGGAGCAGCGCCGTCTCCTCGCCTAGGCGGAAGTAGTGCTTGTTGTTGCCCATGTCGGCCACCGTGGCATACTGGTAGCGGTTGGCGTAGTTGGCCGACCAGAACTGGCCGTTGTCCTCGTCGATGGGGACGCCGTTGTCGGAGTAGAACGTCTCGACGGTGGAGAGCGTCACGCCGAGGACGGAGCGCGCGCCCCAATAGTTGCCCCTGGAGTGCTTGGCCATGGCCTGTGTCTGCAAGCCGTTGCTGTTGTATGTGCTGCCCCATATGACCTCGTTGTTCCACTTCTCGGTGACGGCCCCGCGTATGTCGAGCATGACCTTTGTCGGCTCGTGGACCGTCTGGGGCAGGTTGGCCATTGCGTGGAGCGCATGTCCGGCGGCGTGCGCCACCTCGATGGCCTCTCGGCATGCCTGCGCCGCTCGCGTCCACTTGGCGTTGTCAAACTCCGTCGGGAAGAGGTTGCGGCCGCGGTTGTCGCACGTGGCGTAGAGGTCGGCGTTGCCGTTGAAGAGCGGGCTCGCGGCCAGGAGGAGGAGCTGGGCCTTGACGGCCTTGGCCATGGCCTTGGTGGCGCGTCCCTGCTCCTCGGCGGGCGCGGCCACCTCGTCGGGCAGGTTGACGGCCGCCGTGTCGAGCAGCGCGGCGACGTAGTCCACCACCTGGTCGAAAGGCTCGCGGTAGACCCTCACCTCGTCGATGTCGGAGTCTTCGGGGATGTTGACATCGACAATGGGAATGGCCCCATAGAGCGAGAGGAGGAAATAGTGGTAGTATGCCTTGAGGAACTGCACCTCGGCAATCCACCTCACGCGCTCGGTCGGCTCGACGTCGGGCGCGTTGCCGATGTTCTCCAGGAAGATGTTGCACTTGCGCAGCGCCACGAAGATGTCCGTGCCGCCGTTGGCACCGTCCCAATAGTTGAAGTAGGGGGCGCTGCTGTTCTGCTCGCCTCGGCCAATCCTCCACCCGTTGGTCCCGATGCGGCTGCCGATGCTCCCCGTGCCGAGCAGCATGAGCCAATGCTCGTCGGCGGCGAGGAAGCCCAGGGCGCCGCCGTTGTCCCACACGGGCAGGTAGGAGTAGCAGGTGTGGAGGAACTTGAACGTGTTAATCCTGTTGGAGAAAGCGTTGTCCATGGTGGCGTTGCCCTCCGGGACAATGTCGAGATAGTCGCCACAGGCGGCCCCGCCGAGGAGCGTCGCGGCGAGCGCGATATATGTCGAAACCCTTCTTTTCATCGTACGCGTCAATTACGTGTGTTAGAGACTCACTTGCAGGCCGACGTTGATGGCCGTCTGGACCGGATATTGGAGGCCGTTGCCGCCCATCTCGCTGTCCCACAGCTTGAAGCCGGAGATGTTGAGAATGTTGGTGGCCGTGACGTAGAAGCGGCAGTTGTCGAACCGGATGGCGTCGCGCACCCTCTTGGGCAGCGTGTAGCCCAGCTCGGCGGTCTTCCACCGGAGGAAAGCCCCGTCGCGATACCACCAGGTGCTGGTCTGCTGGTTGTTCGTTATGGCCGAGGCCGAGAGGCGCGGCCAAAAGGCGTAGACGTCCTGGTTGGTCTCGCTCCAGTGGTTGTCTGCAATGGCCTGGAGGAGCGCGTTGTTTGCCTGCTTGTTGGCAATGGTCTGCGGGGCGAAGGGCGTGATCTGCCCGGGCTGGATGAAGAAAGCCGAGCGCGCCGAGCCCTGGAAGAAAGAGCTGAGGTCGAAGCCCTTCCAGCCTACGGAGAAGCCGAAGCCGTAGTTGATTTCGGGCGTCGTGGGGTAGCCTATGGGGACCTGGTCGTTCTCGTCGATGACCCCGTCGTCGTTGATGTCCTTATACTTGATGTCGCCGGCCATGTAGTCTCCGAACTGGGTCGGGCTGTTGTCCACGTCGTCCTGGTCGATGAAGAGGCGCTCGGCAATGTAGCCGAAGTTCTGGCTGATGTTCGTCCCGACGCGGCTGCGCCAGGGCGTCCCGGCGTAGGCGTAGTCGGGCTCCTCGAACTTGCGGTACTTGCTCGTGGCGTAGGTGAAAGTGCCGCGCGCCGTGACCCACACCCCGTTGTAGAACGAGTGGGAGTAGTCGGCCTGGACCTCGAAGCCCTTGCCCTCGGCCTCGCCTATGTTGGCGCGAATGACGGACTCGAAGCCCATTGTCGAGGGGATGTCGCCGCGGTTCTGGAGGATGTTGGAGCGCACCTCGCGGAAGAAGTCGGCCTGGACGTTGAAGTTCTCGAACATCCTCCACTCGAAGCCCAGGTTGAGCTTGCGCGCCACCTCCCACCCAATCTTGCGGTTGGCGTAGCGGTTTATGGATATTCCGTTCTGGCCGGCCGAGAAGTCGGTGCCGAAATAGAAACTGCGGTTGCCGTCGTTCATGTTGACGTCGGAGAGGTAGAAGAAGCGCTCGTTGGCGATGGCGTCGTTGCCGACAAGGCCGTAGGTGGCCTTGAGCTTGAGCATGTCCCACCACGCGGCCACGGCCGCGTTCTTCCAGAACTCCTCCTTGGAGAGGAGCCACCCCACGCCCCACGATGGGAAGAAGCCCCACCTGTGGTTGACGTCGAAACGCTCCGAGCCGTTGTAGCCGAAGTTGAACTCGCCGTAATACCGCTCGTCGAAGCCGTAGGTGAAGCGGCCGGAGAGGCCAAGGTTTCGGCTCGGCAGACTGGCCTGGAGGCTGCCGGCGTTGGCGTTCTTGCTCTCGCGCGCCTGCCAGACGAGCATCCCCGAGAGGGAGTGGCGGTCGGCAATCTTCTTGTCATACTGGACGTGCGCCTCCAGGCTCATGGAGCTCGTGACGGTCTTGCTGCCGGGCGTGAAGCCGAGATAGTCCGTCCCCTGGTCGGGGTTGAGGTCGCGGAGGGTGTAGGTGTCGGCCAGGCGGTCATATTGGTCGACGGTGAAGTAGAACGGCGTGTAGGAGCGCGCGAGGGTGTAGGCCGAGCCCCTCGTCGTGCTGAGGAGCAGGCGCGCCCGGAGCCCCTCCAGGAGGAAGTTGAAGTTCTGGCTGACCTCCAGCTGGGCCACGATGCTCGTGTTCTCGCTCTCCAGGTACCCGCTGGCCATGTCGGCATAGGGGTTGAGGTAGGCGCCGCCCTCGCCGTAGTTGCCGTAGAGGGGGTAGCTGCGCGTCCGGTGGGCCTCGTCGGGCGCGTAGACGGCGGGGAAGAGGACGGGGCTGGCCTTGATGGAGCGGATGTAGACCTCGTTGGCCCCGGCCGTGGGCCCCTGGTTCTGCCGGAAGCTGCCGTTGAGGCGCGTCGAGAGGACCGTGGACTTTGTGAGGTTGATGTTGACGTTCGTCCGGACGGTGTAGGTCGAGACCTTGATGTTGTTGTCGAAGAGGTTCGTCGGAACCTCCTTGAGCAGGCCGTAGTCGCGGGCGTAGGCCAGGGCCACGTAGTAGCGCGCCACGCTGCCGCCTCCGCTGATGTTGAGGTTGCCGCGGTAGTTCGTGGCCCAGTCTTTCATCATCATCTTCTTCCAGTCGACCATGGGGTAGACCATCGGGTTGCGCCCCTCCTCCCTCGCGGCAATCTCGCTCTCCAGGTAGGGCAGCGCGGCGTTGGGGTCGCGGGTGCGCACGGCCTCGTTGTGGAGGCGCATATACGTGAGCGGGTCGGCAATCTTGACGTCGCGCGTGGAGCCGGAGAACGACGTCTCGAGGCGCAGGTTGAAGCGGGCCCGCCCCTCCTTGCCCTCCTTGGTGGTCACCAGGATTACGCCGTTGGCCCCCCGGGCGCCATAGAGGGCCGTGGCGGTGGCGTCTTTGAGAATCGAGAAGCTCTCGATGTCGTCGGGGTTCATGCGCGCCAGGTCGGAGGTGGTGAGTTCCATGTTGTCGATGAGGATGAGGGGGTTGGACATCCCGGTGCCGAACGTCGTGACGCCGCGGATGAAGAACTCCACGCTGCCCTCGTCGCCCGGCACGCCCGTGCGCTGGTAGGCAATGACGCCCGCCAGGCGGCCGGCGAAGCCCTGAGTGAGGTTGGAGCTGGTGGTCTTGAGCTCGGTGGGGCGCACGGAGGTGACGCTGCCCAAGACGCTCTCGGTCTTCTGACGGCCAAAGGCCACGACGGTGACGTCCTCCAGCTCGGTGTCGCCGCCCTCCTGGAGGACTATGACGCGGAAGACGTTGAGGTTGCGCGGGCTGAAAGGGATGGTCTTGGTCTCGTAGCCGACGAACGAGACCTCGATGGCCTCCGTCCCCGCCGGGACGTTGAGAGAGTAGACGCCGTCGATGTCGGTGACGACGCCGACGGTCGTGCCGGGGATGTGGACCGTGGCCCCCACGAGTGGCTCGTTGTTGAGGTCCAGCACGGCCCCCTTGATGGTGTAGGTCTGCTGCGCGCGCGCCGCCAGGGAGGCCATGGCGAGCATCACCAAGAGAAGAAGTCTTTGCATGGTTTGGATAGAGTTTCGTGAGTTTTGTGCGACAGGGGGGATTCAGCTCCCGCGGGGCGGCGAGCGCCCGCACATGGGCGCGCCACCCCGCCCCGCGCCAGGGGATGGCGCAGGAGACCGTCGCAACTAATCACGAAAACCGCCGCGGGAGAAGTGGGCCGACCACAGGCGGCACCTCTTTATGCTGTCGAAGCCCCCGCCGGCGCCAGGCCGACCGCCGGCCAGGGAGCCCGCCCCTCGCAGGACGCACAGGCGCACCCCACCTGGGGGGGGGGGGGGGGTAAACAAAGGAGAACCGGCCCATCGCTAGAGTGTTTGAATTTGGGTGCAAGATACTCAAAATTTCGGAAACACAAGCGAAGTTTAGAGAAAATTTTTACACAAAATGGAGACAAGGAAGATATTTTGGGGGGCGCATACGCCTCCGCCCGCCATGACAGACGCCCCCCACCCGCATTTCCCCAAAAAGACGCTAACTTTACGCCATGATGGCCGAGAAGGAGGAGGGCATAGTCCTCTCGACAGTTCGCTACGGCGACCGCGGCGTGGTTGTCAACACCCTCACGCGCGGGTCGGGGCGCCGCGGCTACATGGCCTCGGCGGGCAAGCCCGGCAGTGGCGCCGCCCTCGCCCCGCTGACGGCCGTCGAGTTCGTCGCCAAGGGGCGCCGGGCGGGGCAGATGTGGCGCATGGGCGACGTGCGCCTGTCGCGCCCGTTCCGCGCCATCCCTTTCGACCCCGTCTTGCGCGCCGAGGCGTTCTTCGTGGCCGAGCTGCTGTGCCGCGCCGTGCCCTCCGACGTGCCGGACCCCGAGCTGTTCGACTTCGTGCGCGACGCCGTGGCGGCCCTGGACTCGGGCCTGGAGGGGCAGTGCAACTTCCACCTGTTCTTCATGATGCGCCTGTCCGAGCTCCTGGGCTTCGCCCCCGACACGTCGCGCCGCGGGATGCCGACGTTCGACTTGGAGGCCGGCCATTGGACCGCCACCCCGCCGCCCCACCCCGACAGCGTGGGCGGGCGCCAGGCCGACCTGTGGGAGACCCTCTCGACGGTCGGCATCGGCGGCCTGGCGCAAGTGGCCATGAGCCGCGCGGAGCGGCGCGAGATGGTGCGCCTCATGTCGCGCTACTATCAGCTCCACCAGCCCGGCTTCAGCCCGCTGAAGTCGCAAGACGTCTTGTCTCAACTAATATAACGGATGTTCAGCCCCAACCCCAAGATTCAATACGCCTCGCCCGCCGAGATACGCGCATTCCAGGAGGAGCGCCTGCGCGACGCCGTGGCCTACGCCGCCGCCCACTCGCCGTTCTACCGCCGCATGTTCGCCCGCGAGGGGATAGACCCCTCGACGATACGCACCCTCGACGACCTGCGCCGCCTGCCGACGACGAGCAAGTCCGACCTCCAGAGCCACAACGACGACTTCATCTGCGTGGGCCGCGAGGCCATTGCCGACTACGTGACGACGAGCGGCACCCTGGGCGAGCCCGTCACCGTGGCCCTGACGGCGGGCGACCTGGAGCGCCTGGCCTACAACGAGCGGCTGTCGTTTGGCGTGGCGGGTTGCGGCCCGTCGGACGTCATGCAGCTCATGGTGACGATGGACCGCCGCTTCATGGCGGGCTACGCCTACTACCTCGGCGCCCGCGCCACGGGGATGGGCGTGTGCCGCGTCGGCAACGGCATCCCCCAGCTACAGTGGGACACCATTGGCCGCGTCCGCCCGACGGTCGGGATGTGCGTGCCGTCGTTCCTCATGAAGCTCATAGACCACGCCGAGCGCCACGGCATAGACCACCACGCGTCGTCCGTCCGCAAGTTCATATGCATAGGCGAGGCCCTGCGCACGCCCACGGGCGAGTATACGAAGCTCGGCAGCCAGATTGCGGCCCGGTGGCCGGAGGTGAGCCTCCACACCACCTACGCCTCGACCGAGATGCAGAGCTCGTTCACCGAGTGCGAGCATTTCTGCGGCGGCCACAGCCAGCCGGAGCTCATCATCGTCGAACTGCTCGACGACGCCGGGCGCCCCGTGCGCGAGGGCGAGGCCGGCGAGGTGACCGCCACGACGCTGGGCATCGAGGGGACGCCCCTCATCCGCTTCCGCACGGGCGACATCGCGACCCACCAGACGGGCCGGTGCGCCTGCGGGCGGCAGACGATGCGGCTCGGGGCCGTGGTGGGGCGCAAGGGGCAGATGATTAAGTATAAGGGCACGACGCTCTATCCGCCGGCCATCTTCGACATCCTCGACGGCATATCCGGCGTCGAGAACTACGTCGTCGAAGTCTACACCAACAGCCTCGGCACCGACGAGGTGCGCGTCCGCGTCGGGAGCCACGACACCTCTGAGGCCTTTGCCAAGACCATCAAGGACGTGTTCCGCGCCCGGGTGCGCGTGGCCCCGGGGGTCTCGTTCGAGAGCCCGGACCTCATTGCCCAAATCACCATGCCGCCGACGAGCCGCAAGGCGGTGAAGTTCTTCGACCTCCGATGAGCGACGCGCTGAGCCTCAAGCAGTTCAAGGAGCAGGTCTTGTCGGACTACCGCATGGCCCACGCTGGCCGCGAGGCCCTGCGCTCGGCGCGCCACGAGGCGGACTGCCACTTCGTGACGGCCAGCAGCGACGTTGGGCAGGTGGCCCTGGCCCGCTTCGTCGAGCCCGCCGACGCCTACGTCTCGGCGGGACTGGACCTGACGGCCGAGATGGCCATGGGGCGGCAGACGGCCCACGGCTTCTTCGGCTCGCTCTTCTCGTCGGCCACCGACATCTACGCCCAGGGGGCGCCCAGCCGCATGGCGGTGGCGGCGGGCATGGCCCTGGCGGACGCCTCGCGGGGCGGCGCGGGCGGGCGGCGGCGCATCGTGGTATGCACGGCGTGCGGCGACTTCGGCGCCGACGGCGACTTCCTGGAGTCGGTGTGCTACGCCGCGGCGCGCTCGCTGCCCCTGTGCATAGTCTTGTGGAACAACAACGGGACGACCTCCAACGGCAACCTCATCCGCCAGCTGAGCGGCTTCGGGCAGACCGTCAAGGGGCGGCGCACGCTGGCCATCGAGGCCGTCCGCGGCGGCGACTACGCCGCCCTGTGCCGCGTCATGGCGACGCAGACCGACCGCACCCGCACGGGGCAGACGACGCTGACCTTCGTGAGCGGGGCCGAGAGCGAGATGGAGACGTTCGGCAAATGGCTGGAGGAGCGCCACATCGCCACCCGCCAGCAGACGGCCGAGATCGAGGCCGAGGCGCGGCAGGAGGTCGAGAGGGAGCGGCGCCGCGCCTACCTCACGTCGCTCGTCTCCGACACCCCCCTGCGCAACCCGCACAGCCAGCCCATGGACATTTCCCACCTCTTCGCCGGCGCCGCCATGCCCCTCATGCCCATGGGCGCGACGTCGGGCGTGGTCAACAAGGCCATAGGGGTGGCGCAGACGGGCCTGCTGCCGCTCGTGACGGCCACGGCGGCGGACATCCGCTCGTCGCTCCTGGCCAGCTACCCCGACGCGGCCATCGTGGTCCGCACGACCACGGCGGAACTCGGCACGCTGATGGCCTGCGCGTCGGGGCGGACGGAGATATGGACCCCGGCGTGCCGCGCCGAGGCCGAGGGCGCCTACTCGCAACTGCTGGCCACCCCGCGGCAGGCCATAGTGGTCGAGGCCGGCGCCGAGACCCCCACCGCCCCCCCCGTGGCGGGCGGGGCTCAGAACCTGGCCGAGGGCGAAGACGCCACGCTGCTCTCGTTCGGGCCGACGACGCAACCCGCCGCCGACGCCGCCAAGCTCATGCGCGGACAAGACGCGCGCATCGAGCACATCCACCTCATGACGCTCCGGCCCCTCGACACGCGCGGCGTCGTGGCGGCCTCGCTGCGCAAGACCAAGCGGCTCGCCATTGTCGACTCCGACCCGTCGGGCCTCGCGGCGCGCCTCGTCATTGCACACCTGGCGCAGTCGGCCGACGCCATGCGCCACCTCATGGCGCCCCCCGCCATCATCTTGCCGCGGTCGCCACTGCGCCCCGCCGAGCCGCGGGACATATGCGTCGAAATCTCCAAACTATTGGGCTGAGAGACGTGAATCGAAGACTTGGAGCCACACTGCTGCCGGCCATGGCGCTCGCCGCGGCCACGCCCGCCGCGGCGCAAAGCTGCGACGAGCTGCGGCTGTCCGACGGCATAGCCCGCGCATTCGCCACAATGGAGCGAGTGGAGTGCCGCTACGCGCTGGAGCGGCGGGTGAGCCTCCTGTCCGACGCCGCCCGCGACGAGGGGACGCTGACGTTCGACAGGCGGGGCCGCGTCCTGACCCTGGCCAGCGCGACGGCCCCGGGCGACAGCACCATAATGACCCCGGCCGCCATGACGACCGTGGAGCAAGGGCGCCGCGCCACCGTCGAGGCCCGCCGCGTCGCCACGCTGCGGCAGATGACGGACATCGTGGCGGCATGCTTCTCAGGCGACTTCGCCGCCGTCCGCGCGGCAGGGAGCCTGGAGGTGGACGCCGACGGCCGCCACACCACGGCGCGCTTCACCCCCCGCGACCGCAGAGTGGCGCGCCACGTCGACACCATCATACTGACGTTCGACAACGCCGACTACGCCCTGCGGCAGATGGAGGTGCGCCAAAAGAGCGGCGACATCATGCTCTACAAGTTCGGCAAGCCTGCGGCGCGGCAAAAAGTTGTACCTTTGCGGAGCGTTGACAGAACTTAGGACAAGAAAGGAAAAATGCTTAAAGACAAAATAGAGGCGCTCCGAGCCGAAATTGACGGCCTGCGAGCCGAGTGCGCCGCCGACGCCGAGACGCTCCGAATCAAGTATCTGAGCAAGAAAGGCCTGGTGAGCAGCCTGTTCGAGGAGTTCAAGGGCGTGGCCCCGGAGCTGAAGCGCGAGATGGGCCAGAGGCTCAACGAGCTGAAGACGGCGGCGCAGAACAAGATTGGCGAACTCAAAGCCCAGGCGGCGCAGAGCGACGCCGCGGCAAGCGAGAGAATCGACGTGACGCGCCCCGGCACGCCGGCGCCCATCGGCAGCCGCCACCCCATCTCGATTGTCAAGAACGAGATTGTGGAGATTTTCGGCCGCCTGGGCTTCACCGTGGCCGAGGGGCCCGAGGTCGAGGACGACTGGCACGTCTTCACGGCCCTCAACTTCCCGCCCGAGCACCCCGCCCGCGACATGCAAGACACGTTCTTCATCAACCAGAAGCCCGACATCCTGCTCCGCACCCACACCAGCTCAGTCCAGGTGCGCGAGATGGAGCGCCGCCGCCCGCCCATCAAGGCCGTCTTCCCCGGCCGCGTCTTCCGCAACGAGGCCATCTCGGCGCGCGCCCACTGCATCTTCCACCAGGTCGAGGGCCTCTACATAGCCAAAGGCGTCTCCTTTGCGGACCTCAAGCAGGCCCTGCTCTACTTCGCCAAGGAGATGTTCGGCGCCGAGGTCGAGATTCGCCTGCGCCCCTCCTACTTCCCGTTCACCGAGCCGTCGGCCGAGATGGACGTGAGCTGCACGCTGTGCGGCGGCAAAGGCTGCGGAGTGTGCAAAGGCTCGGGATGGCTGGAGATTCTCGGTTGCGGCATGGTGGACCCCGCCGTCCTGGAGAGCAACGGCATCGACCCCAAGGAGTACAGCGGCTACGCGTTCGGGATGGGCGTGGAGCGCATCGCCATGCTCCGCTACGGCGTGGACGACATCCGCCTCTTCTTCGAGAACGACGTGCGCTTCTTGCGGCAGTTCCGGTCTGCCATGTAAGCCCCGCCCAAGACAAAGAGCGGCGCGCCGACAGTGGTCGGCGC
>CAYZUH010000031.1:0-30991 GCA_964481855.1 uncultured Marinilabiliaceae bacterium | reverse complement strand
AACGGAATGCAGGCCGACGAGACCATCGAGTCCCTCCACACTTGCAGTCCGGCCCTGGGCCTGTGCATCCGCGCCGTATACGACGGGCGGTGACGGGCGCGGGCAACGCGTGTTGAAACAACAAGATAGAGGATATTTGCCATGATAAAGAAGATTATGCTGTTGGGCTCGGGCGAGCTTGGCAAGGAGTTCGTCATTGCCGTCAAACGCCTGGGGTGCCGGGTGGTGGCGGTCGATGCCTATGCGGGAGCGCCCGCCATGCAGGTGGCCGACGAGCATGAGGTGCTGACCAGCATGCTCAACGGCGACGAGCTGGATGCCATTGTCGAGAAGCACAGGCCAGACATCATCGTGCCCGAGATTGAGGCCATACGCACCGAGAGGCTCTACGACTATGAGGAGAGGCTCGGAATCCAGGTAGTCCCGTCGGCCAAGGCCGCCAACTTCACGATGAACCGCCGCGCCATCCGCGACCTCGCCGCCAAGGAGTTGGGGCTCCGCACCGCCAACTACCGCTACGCGGCCTCGGAAGACGAGTTGCGCGCCGCCGTGGCGGAGGTGGGGATGCCGTGCGTCGTCAAGCCGCTCATGTCGTCGTCGGGCAAGGGGCAGTCTTGCGTCCGCGGCGAGGCGCAGATTCACGACGCGTGGGTCGGCGCCCAGGGCGGGCGCGGCGACGCGCGCGAGGTGATTGTAGAGGGCTTCGTCAACTTCGACTACGAGATAACGCTCCTCACGGTCAAGCAGGCCGCGGGGCCGACGCTCTTCTGCCCGCCCATAAGCCACAGGCAGGAGAGGGGCGACTATCAGGAGAGCTGGATTCCGGCGGCAATGCCCGAGGGCTTCTTGCGCGAGGCGCAGGACATGGCTCGCCGCGTGACTGACGCCCTGGGTGGCGAGGGCATCTTCGGCGTGGAGTTCTTCGTCTGCCCCGACGGCGTGGTCTTCTCCGAGTTGTCGCCGCGGCCTCACGACACCGGCATGGTGACGCTGGGCCACACGCTCAACCTGTCGGAGTTCGAGCTCCACGCCCGCGCCGTGCTCCACTTGCCCATCCCGGAGATTCGTCTTGAGAGGGCCGGGGCGTCGGCGGTGATTCTCGCCCCCGACGACAAGTTCGACAACCCCGACTACGTTGGCGTGGAGCGGGTGTTGGCGGACTCCCATGCCGACGTGAGGATTTTCGGCAAGCCCACGGTGAAGCCGGGGCGGCGCATGGGGGTGGTCTTGAAGTGGGGCGGCAAGGACTCCGACCCCGGCGAGCTGAAAGACCAGGCGCGTAAGTTGGCGGACATGGTCTCCGTCGTCAGGGGCTGAATGTCGAAAAATGCGCTATCTTTGCCGCCGTAGACGACAATTGTAGGCGGAAATGAGAAGGGTATCTTTAGCCGCCGCGCTGGCGGTGGCTTTTGCGGCGGTCTCGTGCATCAAGGACGAGCCTCGCAACGAGGAGGCCGACATCGAGAGGGCGTGGATCTGCGTAGGCGCCCCCGACGATGTCTTTTTCGCCCCCTCCGACAGCGTCGTGGACGTCATGTCCACCGAGACATCCATTGTGTTCAGCGTGCGGCGCACGGCGGACATTAGGGCCCTCGCACCGCAGTTCCGCCTCACTCCCGGTGCCACTGTCGACCCGCCGGGCGGCTCCGTCCACGACTTCTCGCAAGGGGCCGTGGACTACACGGTGACCTCGGAGGCGGGAGGCCAGTCGCGCACCTACAGCGTGGCGGTCCGCCACGTGTCGCTGACGGAGCATTTCGACTTTGAGAACTACTTCCTCAACGACCAGATGGGCAGTGCTTTCTATCAGTGGGTGGAGGTAGGGCTGTCGGGCGACAGCTCGAAGATTTGGGCTTCGGGCAACTCGGGTTTCGCCTTGAGCAACAGTTCTGCCAAGCCCGACGAGTTCCCGACCGCCGTTCTGAGCGACGGCTACGAGGGTTATGGCGTGCGCCTTGAGACGCGCTCCACGGGGGCGCTGGGGGCCATGTTCAATATGCCCATTGCGGCCGGCAACCTCTTCCTCGGTTCTTTCGACCTCGCCAGCGCGCTGAAGTCGCCGCTCAGCGCCACGCGCTTTGGCGTGCCGGTGGACTACAGGCCTGCCCGCTTCTCCGGATGGTATAAGTACGCCCCTGGCGAGAAATTCACAAACGGCAAGCAAGGAAGTCGTAGAGGCGTAACCGACGAGGCGGCGATATACGCCGTTGTCTACCGCAACCAAGACGCCGAGGGGAACAGCGTCATGCTCGACGGCTCGAACGTGCTGACAAGCCCGTTGCTCATAGCCACTGCCGAGATGCCGGAAGTGACGCCCACCGGCTCTTGGGCGCCTTTCGACATCCCATTCACCTACCTTGCGGAACCCGACTCCGCGACGCTTGCCGACCGCGGGTACAGTTTGTCCGTCGTCTTCTCGTCGAGCAAGAAGGGGGACATCTTTGAGGGAGCCGTGGGCAGCACGCTGTGCATAGACAAGGTGACGGTGGCGCACGAAAAATCGATTGCCGAAGAATGAAAAGCATAATATCCAGGCTATTGGCCGTGGCGGGTGTCGTCGCCATGTGCGCGGCGTCCGGCCATGCGCAGGGAGGGGCGGGCTTCGACGGCTATACGCTAATTGGCCGCGTGGGCTACAGCGTGGGCGGGACGACGCCCGTCGGCCTCCCCGCCTCCATCCGGAAAATCAACCACTTCGAGCCGCGCGCGAACATCTCCGTGGCCGTCGATGCCCACAGGCATTTCGGCGGCAGGTGGGGGGGGCAGGCGGCTGTCCACTTCGAGAACAAGGGGATGCGCACCGACGCCCGCGTCAAGGGCTACTCCATGGAGATGCGTCAGGGGGGTGAGTCCATCAGCGGCGACTTCACAGGCTGTGTGGTCACCGAGGTCGACCAGTGGATGGTGACAGTCCCGGTCATGGCGGCGGCGAGCTTCCGCAAGGTGAGGGTCCACGTCGGCCCCTACGTCTCGTGCGTCGTCAACAGCAAGTTCTCCGGCTACGCCTACGACGGCTACCTCCGTCAGGGTGGGCCGACGGGTCCCAAGGTCCTCATCGGTTCCGACAGGGAGAACCGGGGCGACTACGACTTCTCCGACGGCCTGCGCAACTGGCAGTTCGGCCTCATTGCCGGTGCCGATTGGCAGTTCTTCAGCCGCCTGGGCGCCTATGTCGACCTCTCGTGGGGGCTGACGGGCGTCTTCAAGGAGGACTTCAAGACCATCGAGCAGTCCATGTTCCCCATCTACGGCACCGTGGGTTTCTTCTACAGGCTTAAGTAGGGCCTACGAGCTAATTTCATGTTATATCACAAATTTTAATCAACCAACATGAAGAGAAAGTTGACATTCTTTTTCGTCAGTCTGCTCTCATGCGTGGCCGCGATGGCCGCCAACCTCAACGAGCAAGTGTCATACAAGGGCAGCCTCCTCGTATACGTCAACGGAAAGGCGGAGCAGGAGAAGACAAGCACGGTGTACATGACGCTGACCAACGACACGACATCTACATACACGTTGGCTATCAAAGGTTTCTCGTTCGGCTTGATAAAAATCGGCGATGTGACGCTTGTCAATGTCAAGGGCGAGACGAGTCCTGACGACGGCAGCGTCAAGCTGACCGACGTGGAGCAGATTACGATTATGGTATCTAATACTGTGACAGTGACCCTCAACGGCACTCTCTCTGCCGACGGCCGCGAGCTTAGCCTCAACCTCGACATGGGTAAACCCATAAATAATCAGGCAATCGCCGCCACTTTCAACTCCACCGGCACCCAGACCGCGATTGACGAGATTCGCGTCCCGGTCAACGGCGAGGAGCGGATTTTCAACCTGGCAGGTCAGCGTGTCTACGACATGACGCGTCGCGGCATCTACATTGTCCGCCATGCCGACGGGACGACATCCAAGGTCGTCAAGCGATAGGCCTTTTTGCTTGTAGACCCCAAAAGGAATCCGACCGGCGCGTTCGCGCCGGTCGGATTCTCTCTTTTTTTCGTGCGTGGCTTTGGCCTCTTGCCGCTATCCCGCCACTCTCACCACCTTGCCGAGCGTGTAGTACCACAGGTGCGCCTCCACGTTCTCGAAGCCCGCCTTGCGGAGCCACTCCACGTAGAGCCGCACCTGCCGTGCGTGCTCGCTCCGCTCCGTGCGCCCGAACTTGTAGTCCACCACCACGGTGCGCCCGTCGGCCGACCTCATGATGCGGTCGGGGCGCAGGCGGCGGTCGGGGCCCACCATTGTCGTCTCCGCCCAAACGTCGGCCATGCTGCCGTCGAACCATTGCGCCACGCCTGGTTCCGACGTCCGCTTGCGCAGCTCGGCGGCGACCTGTGGGGCGTCGGCCTCCAGCACAAGCCCGTCGGTCACCGCGTCGCCCACCACTTTGTCTATGTCGTCCGTCGTGGAGACGCTCGCCAAGAGGCTGTGCATCGTCAGCCCGTAGCTCACCATGTCGGCGCGCCGCTCATACTCGTCCATCTCCACCTGGGTGTTGATGGCGGGACTTGCCGAGGGGCTGTAGATGTGCGCCATCGGGATGTCCATGTGCGCAGCCGCCGTCGCTTCGACTGCCGGGTGCAACGCGTCTTTTTGTGGCATCGTGCCAATCTCCCTCACCACGCGGCGGCACGCGAGAGGCTTGCCGTCCGTCTCGATGCTCGCCTCTTCCGTCGTGGCCCCAATGCGTTCCAGCGCGTCGAGCAGGTAGAGGCTTATGCGGCCCAGGCTCTTCCTTTCTTCTTTTGGTTTGCTGGTTGGCTTGGCATGCGCGCCCCAGGCCATCAGCACGTCGGTCGGGCGCGTCAGGGCCACGTAGACGGTGTTGAGGTTGTCCTCACACTTGGCGCGCAGTTCGTTGGTGTATTCGACATTGAATGCGGAGTTCGCCAAGTTGGTTCTGTAGTTCACAGGCACCAGCAGCCCGCTCCATCGTTTGTCGGGCAGTCCCAGGCGGTCGGCGGGGACCCACATGATGTCGTCCTGGCTGTTGATGACCATATTCCATTCCAAGGCGGGAATCAGCACAACCTTGAACTCCAACCCCTTGGACTTGTGGATTGTCATGACCCGCACGGCCTCGTCGCCGCTAGTGGCCGACAGCACCCATTTGCCCTCCTCCTCGTTCACGATGCGTACGAAGGCGTCGAGCGTCCTCACCCCGTCGGCAATGGACTCGCGGAGGCGCTGCATGAAAGCGTCGATATATGGCGACTCTCCGTCGCGCATCCCGGCTGGCAAGAGGTTGACGAGTTCGCCGGCCATCTCCGCGAGTCCCAATCCGCGCAACGCGTCGAGGCGCGCCGCCCACTCCGCCCCGATGGTCTCCCACTTGCGGGCCAGCGAGGCGACATCGAGACCCGTAAGGGTCTTGGCGGCCGAGAAGAGCGGCGTGCGCTCGCCCGACGATATGTAGCGCATGGCGTCGGCCATGCACAGGGTGGCGTCGGAGTTCATGACGAGCAGGGAGTCGTCGGACATGACGGGTATGCCCTCGGTGCTGAGGCGCTCTATTATGTCGTTCCCGTCTTTTCTGTTTCTCACCAATACGCAGATGTCGGAGTATGAGTAGCCGTTCTCGTCGTGCAGGCGTTTCAGTGCGGCCACGAACTCTAGGCGCGACCGCTCTTGGGCGGTTTTGAAGTTGCCGTTGCCATCGACTTGCAGAATCTCAATCCGCGCATATCCGCCGTCCTCCTTCTGGGGCTCCTGACGGTAGTCTCCATACATCGCCTCCATCGAGTCGGGGTTGGCGGGGGTGCCGTCCTCGTCCTTAGGCTGTAGGAACTCGTCCAAGGCTTGCGGCAAGGCGCTGAATATCTCGTTGTTCAGCTCGACAATCTCCTTGCGGCTGCGGAAGTTGTGGCTCAGCGGCTTGCGCACGACTTCTTTGAAGTCCTTCTCCACCTGCTCGCCCAAAAGCCGCCAGTCGCCCTCGCGGAAGCGGTAGATGCTCTGCTTGACGTCGCCCACAATGAGGCAGTCGTGGCCCTCGCCCAGGCTGTTCTCCAGCAGGGGCTTGAAGTTCTCATATTGCACCCGGCTCGTGTCCTGGAACTCGTCGATCATGATGGTGTCGTAGCGCGCGCCGCACTTTTCGTAGATGAACGGCACGGAGCACCCGTCGATGAGCTCTTTGAGCATCAGCCCGGAGCTGCCTAGTGCCCTCATGTTCTCGATTTGCTCAATTTCGGCAATGTGGTGGTTCAGCTTGCCCATGACGGCCAGGGTCTTGATGTTGCCGCCCACGTGCCGGGCGGCGATGGCGAGGCCGTAGTGCCGGCGGACGGCGGTGCGGATGTCGTCGATGTCTTTCTCCCACGAGTCCACGTCGCCTTTCGTTCCCTTAGCCACAAGTTTTTCCTTTCTTAGGCTTGCTGTGAATTTGTCGGTGGCGTTTTTCGCCCATTGTTGCAACTCGTTGCGCTCGGTAGCCGTCTGCGGGGGCGTCGGAGGTGGGATGTTGTCCAATATTAGCTGTATGGATTTGAAGCTGTTCATGTTCGGCTTCGATATTCCGCGTCTCTCGATGCTCTCGGCCAGCCGCCGCGCCTCGTCGCGCACTTTCAGGTGGCTCTGCGTCTGCAAGTCCCGCAGTTGGCTGGCCAGGTTGCGGAGGTGGGCGAGCAGGTCTTTGTCGTCGGGGATGTTGGCGCCCTTGTCGTCGAGGAGCATCTTGCCCAGCTTCCTGATATCTCTGTCTATGGCCCACCGGCCCTTCTCGTCCATCCTGTCCTCGGTCATGCTGACAATGTGGTCGCGAAGCTCGGCGTCGGTGGAGAGGCTCTCCATCAAGTTGTCCACGGCCCCGGCCACCAGGTCGTCGTTGTCCAGCACCAGCGCGTAGTTGGCCGAGAGGCCCTGCTCGTAGGCGAACGAGCGGAGGATGCGTTGCACGAACCGGTCTATGGTGCTGACCGAGAATCGGCCGTAGTCGTTGAGAATCTTGCGCAGGGCCGAGGCGCAACGCCGCAGCAGCGCCGGCTCGTCGAGGCCGGTCGAGGCCGTGTGGTGTTCGATGAGGGCCCGGCGCTTTGGGTCGGAGGTGTCGCCCGCCACCATCTGGTGCAGGTCGCCGACGATGCGCTCTTTCATCTCGCCTGTGGCCTTGTTGGTGAAAGTCACGGCCAGGAGACGTTCATACGACGAGGGGTCGAGGATGAGCTGGTCTATGACGTCGCGCGCCAGGGTGTAGGTCTTGCCCGAACCGGCCGAGGCTGAATATACTTTGAGCTTCATGTCTTAATGTCTCTCTCTCTCAATCCATTGTGCTAGTTTGCGCCCCTCGATGAGGCCCTCGGTGTAGAGAGCCTCCAGGGCCTCGGCGTCGCGCGTCGTGCGCCCTACGCCGTGCAGGTTGGCGGGGCGTACGACTTTGGCCACGCCGCGGCTCTCCAGCCCGGCAAGCTCGTCGAGCTGGCCGTTATATCGGCGCCCGCGCGAGAGCAGCGCCTCGCGGAGGCGGGGGCTGTCGCGGTAGACGCGCCGGGGCAGCCACATACGCGTCTCGCTCTTGCGGTATGCCGCGTCTTTGGTCAGCACCACTATGACGCGCCGGCATCCGTCCGCCAGGGCCTTGGCGAACGGGATGGAGTCCGCCACGCCGCCGTCGACCATCGGATGCCCGTCTATGTGCCACGGGGGGCAGAGGATTGGGAGTGCGCAACTGGCGTGGTTGGCGTCGACGAACCGGCGGAAGTCGAGTTTCTCCTCCGTGTAGACGGCCTCGCCGGTGACGGCGCTGGTCGAGACCATGACGAGGCGGCTCGAGCTGCGGCTGTAGGTCTCGAAGTCGAAAGGATAGTAGGACTCCTGGACGTCGTCGAAGATGAATGAGAGGTCGATGACGCCCCGCCGACGCACCACCGACCGCAGGCCGACGTAGGGGCGGACGCTCTGCAAGTCGATGTCGATGAAACGGATGCGGCCACGCTGGCGAGACAACAATACGCAACCGTTCGACGCGCCGGCCGACGTCCCGACAACGTAGGGGAACTCGACGCCGTAGTCCAACAGGGCGTCGCACACGCCAGCCGTGAAGATGCCGCGCATGCCGCCGCCCTCCAGGACAAGGCCAAAATCATATGCCATTCCCAAATATAGCCCTTTTTCGGTGAAATGCGTAGCCGCGTGGGGGCGCAAGAGATGCGCTATTACTTAAAAAGATATTAAAATGGGAGAATTGCGCTCGAAATGCTGTTTAATAATTAGCTTTGTCCTCGTAAACACTATCGATTCGTAACCAATTAGACCAGCGATGCCAAAACTCTTCATCCCCAAAGGCTACAAGCCCCTGCTCGACCTCAGGGAGACCGAGATGGGAATCCACTACATAAAGGACTTCTTCCAGCAAAACCTGTCGGCGGAACTTAGGCTGCGCCGCGTGACGGCCCCGCTGTTCGTCTTGCAGGGCACCGGGCTCAACGACGACCTCAACGGCGTGGAGCGGCCCGTCTCGTTCCCCATCCGCGACCTGGGCGACAAGAGGGCGGAGGTGGTGCATTCGCTCGCCAAGTGGAAGAGGGTGACGTTGGCCGACTACAAGATTGGCCGCGGCTACGGCATATATACCGACATGAACGCCATACGCTCCGACGAGGAGCTCGACAACGTCCACTCGCTCTATGTGGACCAGTGGGATTGGGAGATGGTCATGGACCCCGCCGAACGCAATTTGGACTTCCTCAAGCAGGTTGTCACGCGCATCTATGGCGCCATGCGCCGCACGGAGTACATCGTCTGCGAGCACTACCCGCAAATCACGCCGCAGTTGCCAGAGGACATCCGCTTCGTCCACGCCGAGGACCTCGCCGAGCAATATCCGGAACTCTCGCCCAAGGAGCGCGAGGACGTCGTGACGCGGCAATATGGGGCGGTGTTCATCATCGGCATTGGCGGCGCGCTCAAGAACGGGGAGCCGCACGACGGCCGCGCCCCCGACTACGACGACTGGTCCACCCCGACCCCCGGCGGCAGGCATGGCCTCAATGGCGATATCCTGGTGTGGAACGAAGTCCTCGGCCGCTCTTTCGAGCTCTCCAGCATGGGCATCCGCGTCGACCGTGAGGCGCTCCTGCGGCAGCTCGAAATCCGGGGCGCGCAGGACCGCGCCGGCCTCTATTTCCACAGCCGTCTGCTCGGAGGCGAGCTGCCGCAGTCCATCGGTGGCGGCATCGGGCAGTCGCGCCTCTGCATGTTCTACCTGCGCAAGGCGCACATTGGCGAGATTCAGGCCTCCATATGGCCCGACGAGATGCGCCGCCGTTGCGCCGAGGCCGACATCCCGCTCATCTAGCCTGGCGGGCCGGGCTAGGACGAAACGGAAAGAATCGAGACCGTCCGCGGGGCAGACGCCCCTGCGGGCGGTCCCGTTTTTGCCCACTGTCGTTCGGGCCGGCCGTCTTTTTGGGGGGCTGGGTCGAATGTCCCATTTTTGAGTAATTTGGGTAGCGCCTGTAGTTTGCGCATGCGCTAACTTCGCAATCAGACGATAGGCAAGATGAGAGTGATGACGATACATATGCTCCTGGCGGCCGTCATGGCTGTCGCGGGTGCGAACCTAAATGCCCAAGAGATGCAAGAGAATGTTGACTTCGGCGTATGGCCCAAAGGCGAGCCCAACACCGCCTACGCCAAGTATTTCGTCGGAAACAGCTACCTCGCCCCCCTCGACGCGCAGAATGGGGGGCCGACCAACGTGACTTTCGAGCCGCGGTGTCGCAACAATTGGCACATCCACCACAAGTCGGTCCAGGTCCTGATATGTGTGGCCGGGCGAGGCTGGTATGTGGAGCAGGGCAAGGGACCCGTCGAGATGCGCCCCGGCTCCGTGGTCGCCATACCCGCCGGGGTCAAGCATTGGCACGGCGCGGCGCGGGACTCGTGGTTCCAGCACCTCGCCTACATGGCGCGCGTCGAGGACGGGGCGTCCAACGAGTGGCTGGAGCCGGTCGGAGACGCCGAATATGACAAACTGCCGTGAGCGTATGAGATGGTGGAAAAGAACAGGTAGTGGCTATCTTGCCGGGCAGCCCTGACAGCGCGATACGAAATTCAACGTTCGACACGAAATAGCATAATCCAATGATTAACGATTTCATCTACGACATCCCCGTCCGTGTCTACTTCGGGCGGGACCAGCTCAAGAACCTCGCCCCCGAGCTCAAGAAATATGGCCGCCGGGTCCTCCTCACCTATGGCGGCGGCTCAATCAAGAAGATTGGCCTCTACGACCGTGTTGTCAAGGAGGTCCGCGACGCCGGGCTTGAGCTTTTCGAGTTGCCGGGCATCGAGCCCAACCCGCGCATCGAGACCGTCCGCAAGGGCGCGCAGATGTGCAAAGACCACAATATCGACGTCCTCCTGGCCGTGGGCGGCGGCTCGACAATCGACGCCACGAAGTTCATTGCCGCCGGGGCCTGCGTAGATTTCGACCCCTGGGACTTCCTCGACTACTCGAAGAGGGGCCGGGTCGAGAATGCGCTGCCCATTGTGGACATCTTGACGCTCTCCGCCACGGGCTCTGAGATGGACTGCGGGGGTGTGATTACCAATCCCGAGACTAAAGACAAGAATGGCGCCATGTATCCGCCCTTGCTCCCCAAGGCATCGTTTCTCGACCCGACCAACACGTTCTCAGTCTCGCCCTACCAGACGGCGTGCGGCGCGGCCGACATGATGTCGCACATCATCGAGGTCTACTTCAACATGGACCAGGACCTCTATATGCTCGACTGTTTCATGGAGGGGCTGATGAAGACCATCGTACGCTACGCCCCCGTGGCAATGCGCGACCCCGAGGACTACGAGGCGCGCGCCAACCTCATGTGGGCGTCGTCGTGGGCCATCAACGGGTTCGTCAACGGAGGCAAGAGGCAGGCCTGGAGCTGCCACCCCATCGAGCATGAGCTTTCGGCCGTCTACGACATCACGCACGGCCTCGGCCTGGCGATTCTCACCCCGCGCTGGATGGAATATTGCCTCGACGAGACCACGGTGTCGAAATATGTCCAGTTCGGAGTCAATGTCTTCGGCATCGATGCCGGACTGCCGCCCATGGAGGCCGCCCGCCTGGCCATCGGGCGGCTCGGCGACTTCCTCTTTGGCGACCTGCGGCTCAAGCGGACGCTGCCGGAGGTCGGAATCGACGAGACGCACTTCGCCGTCATGGCGCGGAAGTCGGTGGGGGGCGACGTCCTGCGCGGCTTCAAGCCCCTCAATCAGCAGGACGTCGAGAGAATCCTCGCCATGTGCATGAAATAGGCGGAGGCTTTTAGCCCTGTTTTGCCACTTGGGCCGCGCGGGAGGTGTCCTGCGCGGCCTTTTCCTTTTTGGCCGATGGCAGGGCTATGGTGAACGTCGTGCCGCGCCCCACTGCCGTCTCAAACGAGATCTGCCCGCCCGTGCTCGTCACGATGGCCTTGGTGATGGCGAGGCCCAGCCCCATGCCGGTGCTCTTGGTAGTGAAGTTGGGGCGGAAAATCTTCTCGCGCGCCTCGTCGGCTATGCCGTCGCCGTCGTCTGCCACAGAGATTGTCACCAGCGACGGCCCGGCGGCGAGCGTCACCACGATGTTCACCCTGCGGCCGTCTTTGGCGCTCTGCTGGGCGTTCTTGATCAAGTTGTTGAGCGCGCTGGTGATGAGGTCGGGGTCCGCCCATGCCGTCACGCCCTCCGCCGGCCCTGCGTAGGTCAGCGCCGATTGGCTCTCGTTGCCGAAGAGCGAGCATATCGAGCTGAGGCGTGCGGCTATGTCCATGGCTCTCGGCTCGGCCTGCTTCGTCTTGGCGACATTTGAGAACTGCGACGCCACCGACGCCAATTGGTCAATCTGCTCCGTGAGCGTCTGCGCGGTCTTGCGGAGCATCGGCTCGAAGCTCTCGCGGCGTGAGTCCCACACGCGGAGCAGGTATTGGACGGACAGCTTCATCGGCGTCAGCGGGTTCTTGATTTCGTGGGCCACCTGGCGGGCCATCTCGCGCCACGTGCTTTCGCGCTCCGTCGCGGCGAGGCGTTCCGCCGACTCCGCCAGTTGGCGCGTCATCTTGTTGTATGCGGTGACGATTCGCCCAACCTCGTCGTCGTAGGGGTAGGAGAGGCGCACGCCGCGCTTGCCGAGGTCGGCCTGCTGGAGCACGTCGCGCAGTTGGGTCAGCGAGCGCGTTATGCCGTGGGCTATGGCGTAGGAGAAAATGACGGCGAGGAAGACGATGAGCATCATCGAGTTGGTTATCGGCATCAGTGTCGAGACCATCTGCCGCCGCATGGCGACGACATCGCTGAAGAACGGGACGTTGACGTAGCCCATCAGCCGCCCTTGCTCGTTGAGCAGGGGCGAGTAGATGGAGTAGTGGACGAGCGTCCCGATGCGCTCCTGGACGAAAGCCTCGGTGCCGCCGCCCAAGATGTCGAGGGCGGCATCGTTCATGAGCGGCGCCACGAGGCCGTTTGCGAAGAGTTCGCGCCGCGAGCTGCCGACGAGGAGGCCGTCGGGAGAGAAGAAATGGGCGTCGGCGGAGAACGCGTCGGCGGAGCGTCGGAGCGCATTGTCCAGCTCCATGCGCAAGTCGGGGTCGGAGTCGGCGTTGGCGATGTCGGTGGCCGAGAACGCGTCCGACAGGGTCGCCAAGACCCCCTGCATGGCATCCGACAGGCGCATGCGGTTGGCCCGCTCGAACTCCTTCATGGACTGGAGGCTGGACAGGGCGCACAAGACGACGAACAGGAGCATGGCGAACGAGACAAGCCCGGCGTGCAGACGGTCGCTTATGCCAGAGTGGGTCCATACAGACTTGCGGGAGTGGCAGGCGGCGAGCATGATTGCCGAGCTGGCGACGAGCAGCCCCAGGAACAAGTAGGAGAACGACGAGAGCAGGTCGAGAATCCCCATCTCGGGGTGGCTCACGACGATGGACTGGCGCGGGGAGGGCGAGATGGTCAGATGCGAGAAGCCGCCCTCGGAGGTCTCCGCCGACGCGCCGCCGGACGGGGGGGAGGTCATGGCCGGCGGATAGTCGTAGGCTCCATAGCGGACGGACAGGCGCCCGTCAACATATTTGGCGTAGGAGTAGCCGCGCAACTTGTTGTCGTCCATCGCGTCGCGCTTGTTGACGAGCAGTTCCGGATAGCCAACGCCTTGAGTCGCCACGCGGAGCGTCAGCTGGACGATGAGGAAGTCGGGAGAAGTCCGTGCGGCTTCGCCAAAGGAGACGATGCCAAGGTAGCAGGGGCGGCCGTCGTCTTCGTCGATGTGGTAGAACAAGTCGGCGTTAGCCACCCTCGTGCCGTGCTTGTCGATGAGATGCTGGAAGTAGGGCAGGCAGGCGTACACGTCGCCGGTGTTCGTCATCTGGATGGTGCTGCCGTCGCCGCGGCACGGCACGGCCTGGATGTCGAAATGTGACAAGTATCCGGAGAAGTGCCTCTTGCGGATGTGGTTCAGAATCTGCTCCTGCGCCGCGGGGCCGCTCGCCACGAGGTCGTGCAGGGCGGTGTCGGCCCGCAGTGAGGACTGGACGTTGTGGAGCAGCTGCTCGGCTATGGGGTCGCGCCCGCTCATAATCTGGTATGTCAGATTCTCCGCCAGCAGGTGGCGGTAGGCGTGTTCTTTGTCGATGTTGAGCGACGTGAGGCGGAGCGTGGTCATGACCGCCAGCAACGTCAGCGTCCACACGAAATGGCTGAACGGCATTTTGAGGGGGCTGTGCCTCTTCATGGCATAGAACGCCGTGATGAGCGTGGCGAACGCCAACGTCAGCATCCACGGCGAAGACCAGTCGGCGACATTTGCGGCAGTCCACACCAGGGCTGACGAGCCGGTTGCCACAATGGCGAAACCGCGGGGGCTGAGGGCCGCGGCGACCGACGAATAGCAACGCTCCGTGACCAGGACTATGCTCATGAGCAAGAGCGACAAGATACCTATGCGCGTCAGCGTCGAGGCCGACAGGCTCGTGTGGCCCACATAGAACGACAGGCCCTGCGAGTGGCGCGCCATGATGTCTATCAGGGCATAAGAGGCCAAAAAGGCCAGCGGGGGGACGAGGAGCGCCACGGCAACCCCCAACTTGCGGTGCGTGCGGATTCGGACTGTGCGGAAGAAGATGATGGCCCACGTAAGCACCACGAACGACGCCAAGACGAGGTAGCCGAGCGACGGCATCCACCAGTCGTAGGAGAACTCCTGGAGAGAGAAGATGAAGAGCGAGGGCGCCGTCTCGTGCGGGGCCAGGCACAGGCAGGCGGCGTAGAGGCCACACAGGAGCGCGGCCGAAAGGGTGAGCGGCAACCACGCCCCACGGCGTTTGGCGAGGGCCTGGGCCGAGCCAGATATGGCGCACATGGCCGCGCCCACACCCAGGAGCAAGGCGAGTACCGCCAAGCCGGAGGTGGCGGGGGCGACGCGCGTGGGGGAGGAACGGTCGCCCACGACGGTGAACAGGAACGACCCGTCGGGAGCGGAGACTTGGAGGCCGTCCGCGCGGCGGGTGGAAATCCCGGACCCGGCGGGGAGGGCGAACGAGGGGTGATAGTGGTCTGACAGGTAGTCGTTCTCGTAGGGGAAGTGGCCGCGTATGCGCAAGAGGGCCACCATCGTCGTTGCGCCGCGGCGCAAGGTCTTGACGTAGTACCACCCATTGTCGGCCACCACCATCCGGCCGTCGAAGAGCGACAGGCGGGGGGACGCCTGGGGGAGGCAGGCGTTGTGCCATAGCCGCAGCACGTCGCCGCCATATACGTAGAGTGAGTAGTCGGCGGCTAGGGACTGCGGGAATGCGCGCGTGTCGGGGTTGGACACGGTGTCGGCAATGGCGGCGAGCCACTCGCCCATCTCCGTGTCGTGGCGTTCCACGATTCCGCTGAGGCGCGCCTCCTCAGACTTGCGGTCTGACGGCCGAGGGTGGCTCAAGACGGCGGACGCCGCGACGAAGACCACAGACAGAATCGACAACGCCACAATGCGGACGCGCCGCCACTTGCCGCCCTTCGCCATCGTGCGCTACTTGACCATGAAGTCCAACATTGTCCGCGCCCCCATCCGTGCCGTGAGGCGGTTGCCCTCGGCCATGTGGCAGAATCCCGCCGGTGCGCCCATGAGTATGAGGTCGCCCATGCGGAGGGAGAAAAATTGAGACACATATGCCACTACCGCGTCCACGCTGTGCCTCATTTGCCCAACGACACCCTCTTGCCTCACCACTCCGTCCACGCTCAGGCTGAAGTCCAGCTCCCCCAGGGGCGGCAGTTCGCCCAGCGGAATCATTGTGGAGACGGCTGTGGAGTGGTCAAAAGCCCGCGCCACGGCCCACGGCGCGCCGCTGCTCTTCTGCGCGTCGAGCAGGTCGGTAGCGGCAAAGTCCACGCATAGGCCGGCGGCGTCGTAATACCTGTGGGCGAACTGCTCGCCAATGTGCCTCCCAATCCGCGAGACGCGCACCGCCACGGTGGCGGCGCATCCGAAACGTCCCGCCCAGTCGGGGACGTAGAACGGGGCGTTGTCGCGGAGCAGCGACGTGTCGGGCTTCAGAAACACCGTCGGCGGCGACGCGCGTACGCGTGCGTCGTCGCCGTTGCGCAGAGGGTTATCGCCTACGCAGATAATTTTCATCGGCGGCCGAGCTGCCCCATCCGCAGCCTGATCTCGGTCAAGACGCGCTTGGTGTCGCGGCTGAAGTCGCCGTTCATCATCCAGTCGTAGTAGCTCGGCTCGTTCTTCAGCACCTGCTCCACGCTCTTGCCCTTGTGCTTCCCGAAGTTGAACGTCTCCACGCCGTTGCTGTCGTAGACGAAACGCCCGGCGTAGTCCACGTTGCGCGTCACTTGCGAGAACTCCGACAGCCCCTTTATGTCGCGTGGCAGGTCGGCGTAGCGCTCCAGTTGGGCGAAGAAGACGTCCACCGTGGCGGCCGTGTCGGCAAAGGCCCCATGGGCGCCCTCCAGCTCCTTGTCGCAGTAGAACTTATAGGCCGCGGTGAGCGTCCGCTGCTCCTTCTTGTGGAATATGACCTGGACGTCGATGAAGTTCGAGCGGCGCAGGTCCACGTCCGTCATGCCGATGGCGAGGAACTCCTCGGCGAGCATCGGGATGTCGAACTTGTTGCTGTTGAAGCCGCCAAGGTCGCACCCCTGGATTATGCTCGCAATGTTGCGCGCCACGTCCTTGAACATGGGCTTGTCCGCCACGTCGGCGTCGGTGATGCCGTGCAGGGCCGTGGCCTCTTCGGGAATGTGGATGCCGGGGTTGAGCCGCTGGGTGTAGCTCTCGCGCTTGCCGTCGGGGTAGACCTTGATGAGCGAAATCTCCACAATGTGGTCGCAACCGATATTGAGACCCGTCGTCTCCAGGTCGAAGAAGACAATGGGCCTGGCCAGGTGAATGTTCATGCCTTTTCTGAGGTTATCTCTTTTCCAGTGTTATGGTCTTGTCTATGGGGACGGCCTCATACGTCCGCTCCTCCACCACAATCCGCTCCTCGTAGGGCGCCGTGCCCTCCAGGTCGATGTTCATGGTGTACGTCCCCGGGTCCAGCACGACGAGGAACGAGTGCGTCCGCAGGTTTACCCTCTCTATGGCCACCAGGTCGCCGTTCTCGTCGCTAATCGTAATGCGCGGCTGGGCGTCGAGCTCCACGGCCTGCCTGTTGGCGTTGCGCAGTCTGACGGAGTAGCGCATGATGGCCGATGAGGGCAGGACATGGTCGAAAATGAGGGCGTATATGTCGCGGCACCCGTAGCCGTCGTGGCGCAACAGCGAGAGATAGGCGTAGCGCCCGTCCGCCGAGAGCGAGATGCTCATGTTGTCGTAGGTGTCGTTGACGGGGTAGGGCATCTGGACGGGCTTGCCCCATTCGTTCTTGCGTGTGTCAAAGTCGGAGTAGAAGATGTCGTAGCCGCCCATCGAACCCTCGCGGTCGGAGGCGAAGTAGAGGCGGCTGCCGCCGTTCGCCAGGTAGGGGTAGTTCTCGTCGCTCTCCACGCGGTTCACAAGACCGGGGATGGGGCGCGCCTCCATCCATTCGCCGTTGTAGGAGCGGATGGAATAGTAGATGTCGAGTTTGCCGTTGTAGCCCGTGGCGGAGAAGTAGAGCGTGTCGCCCGACGAAGACAGGCAGGCGGCCACTTCGCTGCCGCCCTTGTCTATCGGGTCGGTCATGGGGCGGTAGTTCGAGCAGCGCCCGCCGCTCGAGTAGCGGGTCGTGTAGAGGCCGAAGTCGCCTTTGCGGTTGGAGCAGTAGAAGAACCCGTCGGGGGTGGGCCCCGACGGATATTCGTCGCTGAGGGTGTTGATCCCCGACACTTTCTTGGCCGGCGACCACGACAGTGACGAGTGGTCGGACGACTTGATGTTGTATACGTTGATTACGGCGTCGCGGTCGAACTTGTCGTCGCACGAGAAGACGAGCGACTGCCCGTCGTTCACGAGGTAGGGATTAATCTCGTTGTTGCGGGTGTTTATGGTCTCGCCCAGGTTTATGAGCGGGTTGCGGAGCGTGTCGCGCATCATGCGCCGAGAGTTGCGGATCCACGAGTTGAGCTGGTCGCCCGCCAATATCTCCTCCTCGCTGGTGGCGCGCACCATGAACGAGTCGAGGCGCGACAGCGCCGTCTCGAAGCTGTGGGCGTGGTAGTGGGCGCGGGCGGACATGAAGTAGGCCTCGGCGTCGTCGGGGGCGAACTCCAGGTAGAGGTCGGCGAAGTAGCGCGCCGTGTCGCGGGGCATCATCTCCGAGAGCAAGATGGAGCGCGCCAGCCGCTTCAGCATCGGAGGGTTGGCCTTGTTCGACGGGTTGGAGTGGAACACGCGCAAGTAGCGCTCGGTGGCCTTCTCGAAGCAGTGGGCCTCGAACAACTCGTCGCCCTTGGGGTCGATGGTTTGCGCCGCGGTGGTGGCGGCAAGCAGCAGCGTCGCCGTCATGGCGGCAAGCTTTAGTCTCTTCATCCGGTCGTTTTAAATCCCTACAGCCTCGTTATCGACGCCCCAAGGTCCGCCAGCCGCTTGTCGATGTATTGGTAGCCGCGGTCTATTTGGTCTATGTTGTGAATCGTGCTGACTCCCTGTGCCGAGAGGGCGGCGATGAGCAGGGCCACGCCGGCGCGTATGTCGGGCGACGTCATGGTCGTGGCCCGCAGGCGCGTCTCGCGGTCCAGGCCTATGACGGTGGCGCGGTGCGGGTCGCAGAGGATTATCTTGGCCCCCATGTCGATAAGTTTGTCGACGAAGAAAAGGCGGCTCTCGAACATCTTCTGGTGGATGAGGACGCACCCCCGGGCCTGCGTGGCCACGACCAGGAAGACGCTGAGCAGGTCGGGCGTCAGCCCCGGCCATGGGGCGTCGGCCACGGTCATTATCGAGCCGTCGATGAAAGAGTCTATGGTGTAGTGGTCTTGTGGCGGGACGCGGATGTCGTCGCCCGAGATTTCAATCTCCACGCCCATGCGCTGGAACGCCAGCGGGATTATGCCCAGGTGGCGCACCCCGGCGTCGCGGATGGTTATGTCGCCGGCCGTCATGGCTGCCATGCCGATGAACGAGCCAACCTCGATCATGTCGGGCCAGACGCGGTGCGAGCACCCCGTGAGGCTCTTCACGCCGCGGATGGTCAGCAGGTTCGAGCCTATGCCGTCGATGCGGGCGCCCATGGCCACCAGCATCTTGCACAGTTGCTGGACGTAGGGCTCGCACGCGGCGTTGTATATCGTGGTGTCGCCCTCGGCAAGCACCGCCGCCATGACGATGTTGGCCGTGCCGGTGACAGACGCCTCGTCGAGCAGGATGTACGTGCCGCGCAGCCTCTCGGCGCTGACGGAGTAGAAGAATTGGCCGAAGTCGAAGTCGAACTTGGCGCCGAGCTTGGAGAAGCCGAAGAAGTGGGAGTCCAGGCGGCGGCGGCCAATCTTGTCGCCGCCGGGCTTTGGGAAGTAGGCGTGGCCGTAGCGGGCCAGGAGGGGGCCCATGATCATTATCGAGCCGCGGAGCGACGAGGCGCGCCGCTTGAAGTCGTCGGTCTGCAGGTAGTCCATGTCCACCTGCTCGGCACGCAGGTGGCACTTGTGCCTCCCCTCGCGCCACACTTTGACGCCCATGCACCCCAGCAGGTCGATGAGGTTGTTGACGTCGACGATGTCGGGAATGTTGTCTACGACCACCTCGTCGCTCGTCAGCAGGGTGGCGCACAGCACCTGCAATGCCTCGTTCTTGGCCCCTTGCGGGCTTATCGTTCCGCACAGGGGCCTGCCCCCCTCAATCCTGAATGTTCCGCCCATTTGGTCGATTTTCTGAGACTGTGTGTCGCGTCTGGCCGTCGTCCCGGCTCAATAGTGCCTCTTCCCGCCGCCATTGCGGTTGCCGCCGGGTCGGAATGCCCCGCCGGGCTTGCCGCCGTTGCGGTTGTTGTTCGTGAAGTGCGGGCGCTGCTGTTGCCTCGGTGTCGTCTGCCGGCTGTTCTGTTGGTAGCCGCCACGGCCCCAGCCGCGCTGATGCGTGGCCTCGGCGTCGGCGGGGAGGGCTTCCAGGAGTTCCTCAAAAGAGTAGCGCAACTGCCCGTCGGTCAGCTCCGTGATGTCTTCCGCCACTCGGTCCTCGGCGTTGCTGTCTTTGCCGCCGCTCTCCACGAGCCTCTTCATGTATTGGGCCGTCTGCGCGGCTATTGCCATGCGCTCCTCCTCGGTGTCGGCCTTGACGGCCATGCGCAGCATGTTCTGCACGTTGGTGCCGTAGGCCCGGAGCCGGATGCGGTTCGCGGGGTAGGGCAGGTGGTTCGCCGGGGGAGTCGTGGCCTCTTGCTTTGTCGGCAGGGGGTAGGGGGAGTCGACGTCGAGCCTGTAGCCCGAAATCATGGCTATGTGGTCCCACACCTTTTGGACGCAGTTGGCGTCTTCCCGGAGCTGCGGGAAGATGTTGAGCATGACGCCGGCAATCGCGCCGACGCACCTGGTGCGCTCGTCGCGGTCGTCGATGGTCATGGCATACTCCACCATCTGCTGTATGTTGCGCCCATATTCGGGCATCACGAGCCTCACTCGCGAGGTGTTGTAGTCCATCCGGATTTTTGTCTCTAGTTTTGAGGGGGTGGGCGGCTGTTCGCACCCTTATAATCACAAAGTTACTAAAATATGCCGATTGCGCAACCCTACAGGTGCGCAATGGCGATGAGGGTCAGCAGGATGCGGCGCAGCGTCCTTAGGGCGTTGGAGATCTGCGTCTCGACGGTCCGTTTCGAGATTGAGAGGGCGTCGGCAATCTCCTGGTTTGAGAGCCCGTCGAAACGGTTCATGGTGAATATCTTGCGGCACTGCTCCGGGAGCTTCGCCAGGGCGGCGGCAATCTTGGCCTGCGCCTCGCTCTCCTCGATGAGGCTGTCGGCGGCGTCGGCGGCCATCTCGTCGGCCGTCAGCGCCGCCTCGCCCTCATATTGGCGCTTGACCCTCTCGTGCTTCAAGACGTTGAGGCTGGCGTTGCGTACCGAGGCGTAGAGGAACGACCGGATGTTGCGTGGCGGCTCCTCGCGCCTCTGCTCGTAGAGCGTCACGAATATGTTCTGCACCACGTCCGAGGCGGAGTCTTCGTCGCCCAGGAAGCGGATTGCGAAGATTGTGAGCGGCGTATAGTAGCGGTCGAAGAGCTCGCGGAACGCCACGCCGCCAATCTCTGTGGCCATCGCGGCCACGAGTTCGTCGTCGGTCTTTCGCCGCATCTGCTCCCCGGCACCCATAGTGAACACAAATTTGGCGCAAATCGCCGTCTTCTGCAAGGGTGGGCGGCCGCCCTTTTGGCCCCCGGCGCGGATTGTTGGCGCAAAAATGCTTACCTTTACTGCATAAGCATAAGTTTAACGCCAACAAAAACAACTAGAGATGACAAGAAGAGTCAGCGTGCTCGCCTTGGCGGCCTTGGCATGGTCGGCCACCGTGTGGGCGCAGGACAAGGACGAAAAAAAGGCCGAGGAGTGCTTCGTCTTCTCCACGGTAAAGGAGATCCCCATCACGTCGATAAAGAACCAGAACAAGAGCGGCACCTGCTGGGCATATTCCGGTCTCGGCTTCTTCGAGGCCGAGTTGTTGCGGTTAGGCAAGGGTGAGCATGACCTCTGCGAGATGTTCCTGGCGCACAAGACCTACGAAGACCGCGCCACGGCGAGCGTGCGCCTGCATGGCGACATCTCGTTCACCGAGGGCGGGAGCTTCAACGACGCCGTATACTGCATGCGCCACTACGGCATGGTGCCGGAGGAGGCCATGCCCAAGCCCGGCGCGCCCTATGGGGACACGCTGGCGAACTTCCAGGAGATGTGGCCGGTTGTGAACGGCATCGTCGAGGGCATCACCAAGGGCAAGCAGAAGAAGCTAACCCCGGCGTGGCACAAGGCCGTGGTGGCGGCGCTCGACACCTATCTCGGCCCCGTGCCGGAGAAGTTCACGGTGGGCGGCAAGGAGTACACCCCCAAGAGCTACCAGGAGAGCCTGGGTCTCAACTTGGACGACTATGTGGGCCTGACCTCTTTCTCGCACCACCCGTTCTATGAGCCGTTCATCATCGAGGTGCAGGACAACTGGCGTTGGGGCGAGAGCTACAACCTCCCCATCGACGAGTTCATGGAGGTCATGGAGAACGCCGTCAACAGCGGCTACACGTTCGCCTGGGGGGCCGACGTGAGCGAGACGGGCTTCACGCGCGACGGCATTGCCGTATGCCCCGACGTCGAGCACGGGGCGGACATCACCGGCTCCGACATGGCGCGGTGGACGGGGCTCAACGCCGTGGAGAAGCGCAAGGAGCTGACCAAGAAGCCACTGCCGGAGATTGAGGTGACGCAGGAGATGCGCCAGGCGGCCTACGACAACTGGGAGACGACCGACGACCACGGGATGCTCGTCTACGGACTGGCAAAAGACCAGAACGGCAAGGAGTACTTCATGGTCAAGAACTCGTGGGGCAAGGCCGGCAAGTACAATGGCGTGTGGTATGCGTCGAAGACGTTCGTCAAATATAAGACGATGAACATCTTGATTCACAAAGACGCCATCCCCAAGGCCATTCGCAAGAAGATGGGAATCAAATAGTCCCATCGTCTGCGAGGCGAAAATCAGCCCCCGCCGCAAACATGCTTTGCGGCGGGGGCTTGTTCTGTTTGCTTCGGGGTAGTCGGCTCCGGCCTCTTGCCGGCCCTATGCTCTCTTTGCCATGTGGTCGACGGTCTTTGGGCTTGTCTGTTCAGATTTGAGAGTCATACCAGGCCCATGCAGAAAGTGAAGCACGCCTCGAAGAGGCCGCCCAAGATAAGCAAAAACCAATTCATGCCTTTACCGCGCTATCGTCATGCGCCCGCTCGCGCTGTTGCCGCTCACGGCGTTGTCATACATGGCCTCGGCGGTCGTGGCCGGGCTGAAATATTCGCCGGCGTAGGTGGCGCTCATGGCCGCCACTACGGAGGCCGTGGCGCCGGGCTCCAGGCGGTCGGCGTAGAAGATGATGCGGTCGTCGCGCACGTCCCGGTGGCTGCAGTTGCGCTCTTCCGCAATTTTGAGGATTTCCACACCGGCCGGGACGATGTGGGTCACGGCGACGTTCTCCAACGCCTTGCCCGACGTGTTGGTCACGACTATGGTCGTCCAAAAGGTGTCGCCGGCGCGCATGGTCTCTTCGTCCGCGAGGGTGAGGCCTCCATATGTCCCGGCTCTGCCCACTTTGACCTTTAGCCCATTGTCGATGGCCGCGACGTCGGTCTGCCCCGCCGCCGCGGTGGTGGTGACGGTGGCAAAGAGTGTGCCGCCCCCATGGTTCTCAATCGTCAGCCTCTTTGCGGTCTTTGGCTCGACCTCTTCGCTCCACATCGGTTTCGCCGTCCGGGCTGTCGCTACGCTTTTGCCGTCGGTTTTCACCAGGGCGTCAATCTCGCTCGCCGTGGCGTTTCGCTTGGCGAAGCGGGCCCATGCCATGATGGAGCGCCCGGCGTCGTAGGTGGACATCCATTGTTCGGCGACGAGGGCCTTGCGGAGCTCCTCGGCGCTCTCGGCCGCTGCCGGCACGCCGGCTTCCGTCTGGGCTATGAGGCGTAGCGGCAGTTGCCGCCCGCCGCCCTTGCCAAGCAGTTCGCGGGCGTCCGTGGTGTTGCCGCACAGCGAGTAGGCCGCCGAGAGCAGGTCGTATGCCTCTGGTGCCGACGCGCCAAGCGCGGGCAGGTTCTCGCGCATCCTGTTCATGGTGCTGAGGTCGGCCCTTTTGTCTAGTGCCAGGGCGTAGAGGGCCAGCGCGGCATCCGATGTCCAGCTCTTTCCGCCGCTGCCCCAGCGTCCGACGGTGGCGCGCAGGTGGCGCGCCAGGCCTTGTTTGACGTCTTTGGGGACGTAGTAGCCGCGGGACTCGGCCTCGCAGAAGAAGATGTAGGCATAGGCCGAGCACCACAGGCTCGACGACGCTCCGCCGCGCCAGTAGGCAATGCCGCCGTCGGGCGCCGCATGCCCGCACAGCGATGTCACGGCGGCTTTGACGTTCTGCTCCACCCGGCCCTGCTGTTCGACAGTCAGTTGCGTGAAATCTCCCAAATATAGCTGAGCCAAGGCTTTCGAGGTGGTCTGCTCGGCGCACCCGTGCGGATAGCTCACCAGTTGCGCCACTCTCGACGAGAGGTTCAGCGGCCGCTGGGCACTGAGTTCCACGACGCGGGCCAGGGGAGACCCCGATGCGGCTTGCGCCTCAATGTCCAGCGTCTTGTCAGGCGGGATTGAGCCGGCCGACGTCGTGGTCAGCGTCTGGCTCACCTGCCGCACGGTGAGCGTGGCGGCGTAGTCAGCCTTGTCCGTTTTGCATGCGGCGGCAATCTCGACAGTGGCGTCGCCGGCCGACTGCCCCGCCTCGATTTGGAAGTTGACAGTCTTGTCGCCCTCGGTGTCGAACGAGACGCTCTTCTGCGCCTCGCCCAGCACTTTCACCCCGCCTCGCGCGGCAATCGAGACCTCCACTGTGCCCACGGCTTTAGCCGCCATGACTGTTGCCGACACGGTGGCGCGGTCGCCGACGCCAATCTGTCGCGGCATCGTGCCATGCGCCATCAGCGGTTTCGTCACCCTCACGCTTTTGTCGGCGCTTCCATAGGCCTTTCCGTCGGTCGCCACGACCATGACTCTGACGCGGCCCGCATAGTTCGGGATTTGCACCTCGTGGGTCTTCCGCTCGCCCTTGCGCAAAGTGTATGGGCCGGCGAAATGCACCATCGGGGTGAAGCGGTTGACCATGGCTTTGGGCGCATTGGCCAACAGCGCGTCGTCGCCGCCAATGCTGAAGAGGCTCTCTATGCGTCCGCCGTAGGCCCCGGCCACTTTGTCATACACGTCCCACAGGCTCACGCCAAAGGCCTCGCGGGCGTAGAATGCCGACCATGCGTCGGGGGTGGGGAAGTGGGTCAAGTCCAGTAGCCCCTCGTCTACTATCGCCAGCGTGTAGGCCATGGGGCGCCCATCGCGTTCGCTCACGCGGATTGACGCTTTGCGCATCGGGGCTATCTCGTCGTCGGACGAGACGACGGGGTGCAGGTGGCTCCTGGCGGATGAGACGGCGATGGGCGTCACGCCATAGAGGCGGATGGGCGCGTCGTTGGCTGTCCGCTCATAGGGCTGGACAAGGCTGACGCACGCGTAGGCGTTGGGCGTCATGGCGTCGGTGGCCTCGATGCTCACGGTGGTGCTGCTCTCGACGCAATCCACTAGCCTGGTCTTCAGAACTTTGCCGCCGCGGCAGATGCTCACTATGGCCTTAGCGCCCAGAGCCGAGGGGAACGAGACGCCTATCTTGTCTCCAACCTGATACCCTTCTTTGTCCGTCGAGAGCTTCAGAGCTGTGGCGTTCGTCGTGCCGTCGTGGGAGCGTCCCGACGCCGACGGCCAGTCGAAGTAGGCCAGGACGGCCGAGGAGTGCCCGCTGGCCTTGTCGCGGACGCTTATCAAGTATGTCCCCCATTGGTCGTCGGAGAAGCCGACATCGAATGTGGCCTTGCCGTCGCCACCGGAGACGACGGCGAGGCTTCGCACGGGCTTCGCGTACTCGTCGGAACGGAAGTCGGCAATGTCTCCGTCGGCGCTCCACCACCAGTGGTAGGAGACCTTGAAGACCTCCACGTCGAGCCTTGTGCCCTGTTGCGGACGCCCCTCGCCATCGACGGAGGCCACGGTCATGGTGTGCGTCTTGCCCGTCGGGAGCGGCTGCCGGTCTTGTTGCGCGTTGCGGATTCCGGCGTAGCGGGCGTAGGGCGAGAAGAGAGCGAAGCGGGTGTCGGTGCTGAACTCCCCGCTTGGCTCATATACTTGCGTGACGATGCCGACGCGAAGCATCCCGGGGGCGTCGCCTCCGACGCGGGGGGAGAAACCGACCACGGCGTTGCCCTGGGCGTCGGTCTGCCCATCGGCAATGCTTATCTCGTCGGTCTCGAATGGGCGCCTGGGGTCGTCGAACACATATCCGTCCCAGTTGTCCCAGCGGGTGGTCGTCGAGGCCAGGGTCGCGGTCATGCTGTAGCGCAGGTCGCCCACTTGCGCCCCGTTGAGCCATTCGCTGCGCAGGCTCAGCGCCTGCCCACCGCCACCGCGGATGACGGCCGGGACGTCCAGGTCTATTTTAAGTCTGTTGGGCTTGATGGTCTCGATGCGCAGCCGTTTCTCGAACGTGGCCCCGCCGACGCTCACTTTTGCCCTCCAACTGCCGGTCGGGGCCTCGCTGGCGGTGGGCAAGTTGAACGCGTAGAGCCCCATATGGCCCGCCGTGGCTGTTTGGCGGTGCGTCATCTGCCCCAGGGGCGAGAACAGCTCCAATGTGACAGGGTGGTCGCTCGGCAGGGTCGCGTCCGCGTCTTGCAGCATGAACGAGATGTGGAGAGTGTCGCCCGGCCGCCACACGCCGCGCTCTCCATATATGTAGCCTTTCAGGCCTCCTGCTTGCGACTCTTGGCCGCCAACGTCGAATATGCTTGTCGAGAGTCCCTCGCCGCGTCTCACTCGCAGAAACGAATGGTCGCGCCCGGCGATGCCCTCGACGTAGAACGGCCTTCCTGCCGAGTCGTCTGCCGTCAGTAGGGCCTTGCCGTCGGAGTCCGTGACGCTTTCGGCTATGACCTGGTTCTGGAAGTTGAACGCCCGGACTGTCACACCGCTCATCGGCTTGGCGTCGAGCAGGTTGAGTGCCACGACGTTGAGCTGTTTGCTGTCGCCCATGAGGGCTGTCAGCCCGATGTTTGTCGACAAGACGTTGCGACCTGCGCCTTTTCCCGCATAGTACGAGGGCTTGGCCGGGTCGTCGCTCTCGCGCCAATTGTATGTTTGCCAGTCGAGGTCGTCGTTCATGTAGTACCATCCGTCGCCCGAGTCGAATTGCGCGCACAGGCGGCTGAATATCTGCTTGTCTTCCGTCTCTATTTGTCTTCTGTCTTTTTGCTCCACTTCGGCCGCTGGCCAGGCCGAAAGTCCGGGGACCAGGTGCAGCTCGACCCTGTACATTGCGCCAGGCTCCGTCTCGGCAAGCTCCGACAGGTCTATGGCGTTGGTTTGCCATTTCGAGAGGTCGGCTGTCTTTTCGTCAAAAAACAGGGTCTTGACCGCCACGGGGCGGCCGTAGCGCGTCAGCCCGCCGTGCTCGTCGATGTCGCCGCCTTGCAGCATCGGGCCGATGTTCGAGGCGTAGACTTTGAATATTTTGGCCCGCACGCCGCGCATATAGATGGAGCGAAACGGAATCTCGACTTTCCCCGACAGTGGCACGATGACCCCGGAGCTTGTGAACTTGACTTCGGGCTTCGCGGTGGCCAGGCCTATGCGCCGCACGACGTCTTCGCCGAGCCGTACCCCGCTCGCGCTGCGTATGGCCGACGAGAGGCGGACCGTGGCGCTGTCGCGGCCCATGTCGGGGTAGAGGCGCAGCGTGTTCCCGAAGACGTCCACGGCTTGGCTCTCGTTGTCGGCTATGGTGGCCAGGCCGGCCATGTTCTGTTTCGCGTCGAGGCGTTTTGTGAATGCCACTTCGACATACTTTTGCCCGTCTTGTCTGCATGCCACGCCGAACACCCGCATCTCGTTCTTTGCCGGGACATCGGCTGTGGCCAACGTCCGCTCGCCCTCGTCGTCGGCGGCCACGATGGATAGCGTCCGTCCGCGCTCTGTGGCGTCGATGTCCACTGTCAGCTCGTGGCGTGTGCCGTCGGGCCGATGTTGCCACTGGGTGTTGCCCTCCGACGCCCTGACGCGCTTTTCCACACGGGAGTCGTCTTCGGCGTCGGCGGAGACAATCGTGAACGTATATCGGTATTTGTTGTCGGCGGTCTCCTCGAAAGACTCCAATCCGCCGTCGAACGCCGTCGGAAGCGTCGTGAAGCGAAACGTGAATGTGCGTTCGTCGCCCTCGGCCTCGCTGAACAGGCGGCCGATGTCCGCCGTGACGGTGTAGGTGGTGTTGCGCTCCAGGCCGGCCGTCGGGACGAACGTCAGTGTGTGGCCGTTGGTGAACTGGCAATGCCCCTCGGCCTTGGGGGTTATGGAGAATATCTGCGCGGGCGCTGTCTCGCGCAATGTCTTGTCGGGGATGTCGCGGGAGAGGATGACGGACACCTGTCCCTTGCGGGAGATTCGGCCCGATGTGTACGCCTCGACAAACTTGTTGTAGCCAGATGCCGGCCTCTCCCCGCAAGCCGAGAGGAGGAGGGACAGCACCGTGGCTACTGTCCATGCTACGAACTTGATGGCATCTTTCATTTTTGCAAAGGTATTGGTCTGGCGAATATAGGAAAAAAGAGGGTCTGTATCACTGCTTTACCGAGAAATGTACGGTGACGCGCGCTCCGTCGCGGTCCACCACGGTGAGTGTGTTCTGCCCCGGTTCCGGCTCAATGGCCATCTTGTGCTCCCCCCGCGTCTTGCCGAGGAATTTGCCGCCAAGGTGCCAAAAGACCTCGCTCTCCGCCGGCGCGGCCACTTGGCACACTATTCCCTGCCGGTGGCCGTCCAATGCGCGGGTTCGCACCACGCTTTGCCCCGTCTGCGGGTAGACAATAGCGAGGCGCGGGCTGGCGTTGTCGTCGCATTCGGGGTGCATGGGGGGCAGCGGGGCGTAGTCGGCATGATGTTGGCGGTAGTAATATTCCATTGCCGGGGGCAGGACAAAGCGCGCCTCGGTTCGGATTTTCGCTATGGGGAGGCACGAGCTGTTGACCTGCCACATCCCGTCGGGAGACAAGTGCGCGAGGCGGCAGTAGCGGCACGGCTCCGAGTAGCGGCACTGGCGCGGCAGGCGGACGGAGTCTGTCTCGGCGCACACGCCCGATGCGCGCATCCCGCTGTGGCGGCACACCGCCATGACCTCCTCGTCGTCGAGCGGCTCGTCGAACCATTGCGTCGCGGGCAGGAGCGAGAAGACGTCGAACAATACGGGGGCGGCGAAGCCGACGCCCGTCATCCCGGCGCGGCCCTCGCCCGTGGCGTTGCCTACCCATACGCCCACGACGTAGCCGCGAGTCAGGCCCACCGCCCATGCGTCGCGGCTGCCGTAGCTCGTTCCAGTCTTCCATGCCACCCTCTTCATCGAGCTGAACACTTGCCACTCCGCCTCCTCCTCTGGGCGGCTGAGGGCGGACATGGCGTTGAGCGTGTGCCATATGGCGGCGGGCGTGGGGAGCGTGGCCGAGGGGATGGGGGATGCCGGGCCTGGCGCGGCGTTGGCGGACAGCCGCAATGGGAATATGCTCGACAAGGCCGGCCGCCGAGGGTCGGAATTGTAGTCGTCGAGACGTCGGGCCATCGAGGCGTATGCGCCGCACAAGTCCCACAGTGTGACCTCCGCCCCCCCCAGTATGAGCGATGCGCCATAGTGGTCCTCCGGGAACCTGAGCGTCGTGAAGCCCATCTGCTTAAGGTCCGCGAGGAAGCGCCCGACGTTGTGCGAGGTGAGCATCCTGACGAGCGGCACGTTGAGCGACCGTGTGAGCGCGCGGTCGGCATGTGCTGCGCCGCTATATGTGTGACTGTAGTTTTGTGGGCGGAAGCCGTCGATGTCTAGTGGCGTGTCTGCCCAAATCGTGCGTGGCGCGGTCTCGCCGGTGCTTAGCATCGAGGCGTAGAGGAGCGGCTTTAGGGTGCTGCCGCTGCTGCGCTCTGCCGAAATCATGTCGACTATGCATGTGGGCGAGGGGCGCAATGTGTTGCCGACATAGGCCAAGACGTTGCCCGATGCGACTTCCGCCACCAGGACGCCGATGTCGCCCACGCGCATGGCGTCGTGCCGGGCGGCATGCCCGTCGGCAATCTGTTGCACGCGCCTCTGCAGCGACGCGTCGATTGTGGTGCGGCTTGCGCCGAGGCTTTGCCCATAGAGTTTTCCGACTTTCTCCAGGAGCTGGGGGGCGCTGTTCTCCATCGGGAAGGGGCGCTCCGGCAGGGCTTCCGCCTTTGCGAGGCGGTGTGTGGCTTCGTCAATCTCGCCTGCCCCCAGCAGTTTGTCCAGCAGTCTGTCGCGCTTGCTTTTCAAGGCCGCGCGGTTGCGCGCCACGTGGATTCGGGCGGGGGCGTTGGGCAAGACGGCCAGCAGGGCGCTCTCCGCCCACGACAGCTCCGCCGCCCCGCGCCCGAAATATCGCCATGCCGCCGCGTCGAGGCCCACGACGTTGCCGCCCATTGGCGCATGGGACGCATAGAGGGAGAGAATCTCGTCTTTCGAGAGTTTCAGTTCCAGCCCGACGGCCCACACTGCTTCCGACAGCTTTTGACGCAATGTCCGCCTGCGGTTGCCTTGCGCCATTCGTGCCAATTGCATGGTGAGTGTGCTCCCGCCCTCGACGGCTCTGCCGTGGCGCAGGTCGTTGAGCAGGGCGCGGCACGTGGCCAGGGGGTCAATGCCCCTGTGTTGGCGGAAGCGCTTGTCTTCAAAGGTTATGAGGCACGTGGCGAACTTTGGCGGCACGTTGTCGGTCTCCGCGAGGCGCCATTGCCCGTCGGCGGAGATGCGGGCCGTCAGCAACGACCCGTCGGCGGCGAATGTCGCCAGCGAGACGGGCTTGCGGAACAGGGGCGACGGGACGACGAGGATGCACGACAGCACAAGAGCCGCCGCGGCGAGCGACGCCGCGGCAAGACGCCGGGCCGCCAACTGCCATGGTCGTTCCGGACCCCGAGAGGGGCCATGTGTCACTCCTCGCGCCACTCGCCAATCGTCCCCGTCTCCGACGAGAAGCTCACGCCCACCTTGTGGACGCGGAGAGCGCCGCCCTCGTACGGCCGGGCGTAGCCCCGCCCGGAAATCTGCCGCAGCGCCTCGTCGGCCGTGCCGTCGAGCTTGAACTCCACGACGTAGACGTCGGACGCCGTCTGGAGGACGCAGTCCACGCGGCCCTGGCTCTGCGCCACCTCGACGTCGGCGAGATACGTCCCCAGTAGCCGCAGGACGAGGTAGAACGTGTACTGGAAGTAGCGCTCGCGCTCCGGCTCGCCGTCCTTGCGCCGCATGGTGTAGGGGATGGAGGCCAGGAACGCCGTCAGCGTCCGCATGAAGCCGGGGAAGTCGCCGCCGCCCACGGCGCGGGCCATCTGCCGCACGACGGGGCCCGTGGCGCCGTCGAGGCCGAAGTGGCTGTCGGCCACCATGCGCATGAAGCCGCGGCGCACCTCGTCGTTGGGCAGGTCGAGCCTGTAGGAGCCGGTCAGCTCGTCGTAGCCCTTGATTGTCAGGTAGCCGCTCTGGAAAATCATGGGCAGGGGGCGCTCGATGTCGGCGCGGTAGTCCTCGAACTCCTCGACGGAGTAGTACCGGCCCACCATCTCGTCGAGGTGCGCCCCGCTCCCCCGCAGGAGGCGGACCAGATAGGTGGGCGTGCCGGTCTTGAACCAGTGGTCCTCGAGCTTGCGGCTGTCGAGGGCCTTGATGAGGCTGTAGGGGTTGTAGACGTCCGTCATAGCCTCGCTGAAGTGGTAGCCGTCGTAGCGGCGGCGAATCTCGTCGCGTAGCCTCGCCGGGGTCCACCCCCTC
>CAYZUH010000030.1:0-34257 GCA_964481855.1 uncultured Marinilabiliaceae bacterium | reverse complement strand
GTCAGAGAGCGGATTCCATTAGAACAAGGATTGAGACTTGACGTGAGGGGGGGGCCGATGCTCCCAAGATTCTGACAGGTCAGAATGCGGCTCCCATTAGAGCAAGGATTGGCGCGCCATCCGAAGCGGGGGCTCCCGCAAGCTATTCAAGGGCGGCAGGGGCCGCACGCACACCTTTTTTTGGGGGGGAGGGATGGCAGAGACGGCAGAAATGGCTATAATTGCCACATGAAAGACGCAAAAATGCGAATCCTCTTCGTCTGCCTTGGCAACATATGCCGCTCACCGGCGGCGGACGGAGTGCTCCGCGCCATGGCGCGAGCGGCAGGGGTCGGCGTCGAGGTGGACTCGGCGGGCATCGGCTCGTGGCACGTCGGGCAGCTCCCCGACCGGCGGATGCGCGAGTGCGGCCGCCGCCACGGCTACACGTTCGACCACCGCGCGCGGCAGGTCTCCCCCGACGACTTCGGGAGGTTCGACATCGTGGTGGGCATGGACGGCCAAAACATCGCCGACCTGCGGGACCTCGCCCCCGACGCGGCGGGCGCGGCGAAGATTCGCCTTATGGCGGACTACCTGACGGGGCACCCGGGGCGGAGGAGCATCCCCGACCCCTACTATGGCGACGAGGAGGACTTCGAGCTCGCCGTGGAGCTGATTGAGGACGCGGCGAGGGAGATGGCGCGGCGCGTCGCCAAAGGCGAGAGGCTATGACGGAGTGGGAGAAGATGTTGGCCGGCGAGCGCTACCATGCGGCGGGCCGGGAGTTCGTGGAGCGGCTCAACGCCGTCAAAGACAGGCTGCGGGAGTTCAACACCACGCGCCCGTCGGACGTCGAGCGCCGCGACGGCATAGTCCGCGGCCTGCTGGGCCATGTTGGCGAGCGGTTCACCCTCCTGCAGCCGTTCTATTGCGACTATGGTTGCAACATATCCATTGGCGACGACTTCTTCGCGAACTTCAACCTCACCATCCTCGACGAGGGCCGCGTCACGATTGGCGACCACGTCTTCATCGGCCCCAATGTCGGCATCTACACAGCCTGCCACCCTCTCGACCCCGCCGAGCGCAACACCGGCGACGAGTGGGCCGAGCCCGTGACCATAGGCGACAACGTCTGGATTGGCGGCGGGGTCACCATATGCCCTGGCGTGACCATTGGCGAGGGGACGACCATCGGGGCCGGCAGCGTCGTGGTCCGCGACATCCCGGCGCGATGCGTGGCGGTGGGGAACCCGGCCCGCGTGGTCAAGAGGCTGCCGGGCTAGCCGAAAAAAACGTATGGGATGCCAAGGTCGGAAAGGGCGGGCAACAATCCCCATGCGCCAAACGCCGCATCTGGCACGAGGCCAGACGCGGCGTTTAGTCATCAAACCGCTGTGTGCGGGGTGGGGAAAAAACCAGGATGCTCCGCCACGGCGCGCCATAACCCATCAAAAAAAAAGAAACTACTTGTTGAACGCCACGCCCGCCATGACGCGCCCAGGCATCTGCCCCCGGCGCAATGTCGTCGTGCGGTTGGGGTTGGCACTCTTGGAGAGCCAGTCGCTGCCGTCGAGGTGGCACACGTCAACCCCCGTCAGCCTAAACGTCAGCCTCTTCCACCTATATGCGGCCTCAAAGCCGGCATCGCGCACGGCTATGTTCTCGCTGTCGTTGGCCGAGAGGCCCCACTTGCCGGCGAGCGTGGCAGAAAAGGCTCCGCGGGAAAACGTCAGCTCCGCCCGGGCGCGCCACGAGCCAGCGTCGGACTTGATGCCGAAAGCCCCAATCTCGCTCCGCGCCCAAGAACGCGAACCGCTGACAGCCGCATTGACGGGACTCCGGCGGAAGCGCGACGTGAGACCGACGGAGCCATTGGCTGAGAGCGTCTCTTGCACGCCCCTGCGCCCCGCGCTCGCCACACTGCCATCCGCCGCCTCGAACTCGGAGGAGACGCGGAGTTCCAAAGGCAACGAGGCGATGCCCTTGTTGACGTAGAGCCTCAGCGACGCCTCTTGCGCATTGCCGTCGCCGCCGACATAGGCCTGCGCGCTGACCATGCCGTCGGTAGCATATTCCGCCACGGCTTCGCCGCTCGTCTTCGAGAATGTCGCCATGGCATACACCATGACCCTGGAGAACTGGCTTATGAGGGTGTAGAAGAGAGTGGCGTCGAAGACGCGCGCCCCGACATCGGCAATATCCGACGGACTCCGCACCTCGTCATAGCCAAGCAGCACCGTCTTGCGCGACAGGACGGACATATCGCGGCGTTCGGGCCCATAGGAGGCCGTGGCGGCGAGCTTGCTAGACTTGGAGAACTCCCACGACGAGCGCAACGAGGGTGAAAGGAAACCGCGGCTGGCGCGCCCCACCCCATCGATGCGCGCCATGCGCCAAAGAGCCGCCCAGCGTGCGCCGACGTCGAACTGCCACAGACCTTTGCCTTTCGAGAGGCCAAGATAGAGCCCGGCGTCGCGGTTGACGAGCGTCTCCGCCGGTTGCCCGTCGTCCGTCCGAAGCCTCCACCTGTCGGCAGTGAACCCCGCCTCGCCCTTGAGCCCCACGCCACGGAAGAGCATCCATATGGCGCCCGCATTGGCCCCTCCTCCCCACTCGTTGTTCTCCCGCTCTTGCCCATATGCCGCCCCGCGGGCGAAAATGGCAGGCAGGTCGCGGCCCGCGGAGGCCTCGGTGCGGGTCGTGGCGTGGCGCACTCGCCCTTTCGCCTCGGCATAGAGGAGGTGGTCGCCGAGGCGGAGACTGAGGCTCACCTCCTGCTCCAGCCCGACGGAGCGCACGGAGTTGCCGCAAAAATGGTCGGCGACGACGCTGTCGCGCGTCTCGGAATACCGGCCGTCGTCAGAGCTGCGCCCCCAGAGGAACTTCGTCTTGGCGCGGAGGCTCACGAGCCCCCGCCAATCGAGCTTCTGATTGACAAAACCGGCAAGGAGGCGGCTAGCCTTGTCGTCGGCAGAGGAAGTCGAGCTGAAGACGCCGCCGCCGGGCAGGTGGTACGTCACGCCGCCGGCCTCGTGGGCGTCGGCTCCCATGGCGTGGCCTATGAGGCTGAAGCCCACCCCATAGCCGCGCAAGTTCTCATAGTTGGCGTTGGCGCTCGCCACACCCGAAAGCCGCCGGTCCTCGTCGACGCCGGGCGTCAGAATCTCGGCCTCCTCGTTGCTCAACGTCACCGCCACGCCCCTGCCGACGTTCTCCGAGACATTGGAAATGCCGCCCGAAGCGTTGATGTAGTCCATCATCGAGAAGACGGGCTCGCCAGTGTTGTTGGTGTTGACCATGGCCGCCCCCGAGCCCGCCTTGCCGAACATGAACGCCGAGCCCTTGGCGTCGAACTTGCCGCGAATCCCCCCAGAGGCGGAGGCGGAGAGGGCCGCCTGGCGCGAGCCGTCGGTCTTGAGGTTCATGGCCGTCTGGCGCCGCGTGCTGAAAGCGTCGGCCACGTTGCCGTCGGAGTAGTTCTCCAACATCTCGATGCTCTCGGCGAAGTCGGGCGGCAAAGTCTTGGTGGAGCCGCCGCCGGAGAGGGCCTCCCTGCCGTCCACAAGGAACTTGTCAATCTTCTTGCCGCGGAACGTCATGCTGCCGTCGCTTTGGACAGCCACGCCCGGCAGCTTGCTGATGACGTCTGCCATGCTCTGCTCGCTACCGGTCCTGAAAGCGGCGGGATTGAACCTCACGGTGTCGTTGCCGACCTTGATTCCGAACGTCGCGCCCGTCACGACCACATCGGCAATCGACTGCCTGTCTTCCGCCAGCCGGAAGCGGACGAAGAGCAATTCGTCGGCCGTGAGCCTCTGCCTGGCAGGGCGGAAGCCGACGCTCCTGGCCGTGAGCCACCATGTGCGCGCCGCGTCGGGAATCTTGAGCCTGAAACTACCGTCGGCCGTCGCCACGGCGAACCCCGCCACTTGCGCCGCCGCGCTGTCGGGCGAAGCCGTGACGGTGGCGAAAGGGATTGGCCTCCCATCGGCATCGGCGACGCTCCCCTCCACTTCGCGCTGTTGCGCCACGCACACCACCGGCGTGCCGAGGAGCATGGCGGTGACGGACAAAATGCCGCGGAGCATATTTACATCTTTATGACCATCACGCCGACGCCTCCCGAACTTGCGGCCTGCTCGGCGCCCATGGCCTTATACTTCTTAGCCTCCAGCTCCTTGAACTCGGCGGAAGACATCACGTCTCTCTTGCGGGGCAAGGCAATATTCACGTCGGGCCTTGTCTCGGCAATGGTCGTGGCCTCATACTGGTATGCCTTGTTGGATGCCTTGAGCACGAGTCCCGGCAAGCCCCCATAGCCATTAGGCCCGACAGGAGCGGCAATCTCGGGGCAGAACCACGCCACGATGGACTCCCCCTTGTCGTCTTTGACCCGCGCCCGGATGCAGGTCTTGCCAAGCACTGTGGCGGTCTTGTCGCCCTGAATCTCCCAATTGCGCGTCGGCAGCGTATCACTGACGAAGAGAACTTTGCCTAGCAAGTCGCGCGCGGACACTGTGGCGCCCGTCGCCAAGTCGGCATAGAGCGTGGTCTTCTCGCCAAACTCCACACCCATGGTGTCCGTCCGCTCGGCCTCGGAGAAGAGCGCCACTTTCCCATTGTAGTAGAGCGAATATGTCTTGCGGTAGTTCCGCGCGTAGTCAATCGTGGCCTGGCGCGAGGCGACATCCTCAATGCTGCTCACAACGTCGTCGGGCAGGCTCATGGTGCATACGTACTGGACGTCAAGGGCGACACTTTGCGCTGCGGCACAAACTACAGCGAAAGGGGACAGGGCTAGGGTGATTAGAAAGAGCGATTTGCACATAATTACTGCATTGTTCGGTGAAAAGGAAGGGGCGACGGACATTCCACAGAGGTTGCTACCACATGAAAAATCCATCGCCCCGCTGCTACTAGTTGGAGTGGCTAGACAGGCTCAAGCCTTAAGCCTCATCCGGCGACGATAATGATGATGATGACAGTCTTGTCGTCTTTGTCTTGTCTGTCTCTGCCATCTTTCTTTTTGCGAGTTGACTGCAACGTCCCTTGCGACAGCGTCGCCACGTCCGCATGCGCGGCCTGGCCCTTGGCCAGGACCTGCCCCGGCACCACCATGGAGGCGATGGCCAAAGCCACACCGACAATCAGCTTTCTCATGCCGTAAATCAATAGATTATTAGCGTTGTTACTATTTGAATTGTATCGTGTACCCTAAGGACACAATGCAAATGTAGTCAATTGTCCTATATGGCGCACTATGTATCTCATATATCCATGGTGCTTTTAGAGAAAGATACGAGTTCGTGGCTCTTTGTTAACAATAAAATCGGTGGCGCGCCCGCAAGCGCGCCACCGATGCCGGGGCCGGACGCGGACTTGCGGACGGCCAATTACCGTTTTTCTACTTATTGAACGCCAAGCCCGCCACTATGTGGCCCGGCATCCTGCCATAGCGCGCGGTGACGCTCTGGTTGGGATTGGAACTCTCCGAGAGCCACTCCCGCGCGTCGAGGTGCCCGACGTCGCGCCCGGACACCTTGAACGTGAGCCGCCGCCACTTGTAGGTGGCCTCGAAGTCGACATCGCGCTCGACGACGCTCCCGCCGCCTGTGGCGGTCTTGCCCCACTTGCCGGTCAGACTGGCCGCGAACGCCTTGTGGTTGAGCATCAGCCTCAGGTCGGCCCCCCACGTGTCGCTGCTGGTCTTTATGGACATGGAGGAGACCTCGTTGCCGGCATAGGCGTAGCTGCCGCTGAGGGCGGCATTGACAGGGCTCCGGCGGAAACGCGACCGGAACCTCAGCGAAGACCGCAGGCCGCGCGCGGCCAACGAGCCCGCCAGCCCCGCCCGGCTCACGTCGGCCTCGGAAGCGTTGGCGTCGGCTTGCAGGCGGACTTCGAGCGGAAGAGAGGCCACGCCCTTGTCGACATAGAACATCAGCGTGGCCGACTGCGCCTCGCCGTCGGAGCGGGCGAACGCCTGAGTGCTGACGCGGCTGTCGGTGGAATAGTCGGCAAGAGCCGCATCGGCAGTGCGCAAATACGTGGCCACGGCAAACAGCATGGTGCGCGAGAACTGGCTGAAGAGCGTGTAGTTGAGCGTCGCGTTGAGCGAACGGCTTCCGGGCCCCGTCACGGCCGAGGGCAGACGCAGCTCCTCGTAGCCCAAGAGGGCAGTCTTGCGCGAGAGGGTGTTCATGTCATATTGCCCGACCCGCCACGTGGCGCTCACCGACAGGTTGCTCGCCTTGGAGAAAGCCCACGACGAGCGCAACGACGGCTCGACCGTCGTCTTGCGCCCGGAGCCCAGGGCCGCAATGTCCGTCCGGCGCCCGTAGAGAGCGAGGCGCGCCCCGGCGTCGAACCTCCACAGCCCCTTGCTCTTCGTCAGCCCGGCATACACTCCGCCGTCCAGGTTGGTGAGGCTCTCGGACTGCTGCCCGTCGTCGGAGCCGAGGTCGCACCCGCGGGCGTTGAATCCCGCCTCCGCCTTAAGCCCCACACCGAGGAACAGGGGCATCACGGCCCCGACGCTCACACCGCCGCCATACTCAACGTTCTCGCGGCTCTGCCTCATGCCCCCGTTGCGCGCGAAGATGCCCGGCAAGTCGCGCAGGGACGTGGCCGACGTCCGCGTGTCGGCATGGCGGAAGCTCCCCTCGGCGTCGGCGTAGACGAGCGTCCCGCCCGCCCTCAAGCTCAGACTGAGCGTCTGGCTCACCCCCGCGGAGCGCGCCCACTTGTCGTCAGCATGGCCGTAGAGCTGTTCGCCGCGCCGCTCGTCATAGTCGGCGTCGTCGTCGTTGCGCCCCCAAAGGAACTTGGTCTTGGCGCGCAGGCTGAACCGTCCGCCGCGGTCGAGTTTCTGGGTCAAGAATCCCGCCACGAGGCGGCTCTCCTTGTCGTTGGCCGAAGCGACGGACGTCGAGACGTCGGCCGCGGGCAGATGGAACGTCAGGGCGCTCTCCCTGCCGGCCTCGGCGCCTAGGGCGTGGCCGACGAGGCTGAGGTTGACCGAGTAGCCCCTGAGGCCGTCGAAAGCCACATTGGCGCTGACGACGCCCGAAGCGCGCCCGACCTCGTCCATCCCGGCGGAGAGGACGGCCTGCTCCTCCTGGCTCATCTTGAGGGCGTTGCCCTTGGCGGCATCCTCGGACACGCCGGAGATGCCGCCCGTGGAGTTGATGTAGTCCATGACGGAGAAGACGGCCTCTCCGGTGTTGTTGGCGTTGAGCGTGGCGGAGAGCGACAGCCTCTTGCCGAACAGGAACGCCGAGCTGCGGACGTCGAAACGGTTCTCCGCGCCACCCGCCGCCGAGACGTAGAGGGCCGTCTTGCGCGAACCGTCGGTCTTGATGTTCATGGCCGTCTGCCGCCTGGTGCTGAAAGCGTCGGCCACGTTGCCGTCGGAGTAGTTCTCCAGCATCTCGATGCTCTCGGCGAAGTCGGGCGGCAGCGTCTTGGTGGAGCCGCCGCCGGAGAGGGCCTCCTTGCCGTCGACAAGGAACTTATCGACTTTCTTGCCGCGGAACGTCATGCTGCCGTCGTCTTGGACGGCCATCCCGGGCAGTTTCTTTATGACGTCGGCAAGATTCTGCTCCTCGCCAGTCTTGAAGACCGACGGGTTGAACCTCACGGTGTCGTTGCCCACCTTGACGCCATAGGCCACGCCGCGCACCACCACGTCGTCCAGCGACTTGTTGTCCTCCTCCATCCGGATTCGCGCAAAGAGCGTCTCGGCGAAATCGAATTCCCGCCGCACGGTGCGGAAACCCACGCTGCGGACGGTCAGCCACCAGGGCCTCGACGCGTCGCGTATCTTAAGCTTGAACCTGCCCTCGGCGTCGGTCACGGCGAAACCCGCCACGCTCTTGCCCGCGCTGTCGGCCGAGGCCGCAATGGTGGCGAAAGGAATCGGCGCGCCGCCGCCGTCGCTCACGCCGCCCTCGACCTCGCGCTGCTGCGCCAGGCAACCCGCCACGGCAAGCAGCCACAGCGAGACAGTCGATGCAAACCTGCCCATCTGCCGCTAGTCCAGCACTATGACGCCGGAAGACGAGCCGCTGGCGGCGTCGAGGTCGACACCCATGGCCTTGAATTTCTCGTTGCGAATCTTGTCGAACTCCTCCTGCGACGTCATGTCCCTGCCCCGGGGCATCGTCACCGCCACGCCGCTCTTAGAGGTGACAACCTGGATGGCCTCGTAGGTCATGCTGTTGGTCACCATGCGGAGAATCAGGCCCGGAAGACCGCCATAGCCGCCAGGCCCCACCGGAGCCGCAATCTCGGGGCAGAACCACGCCACGACCTTGTACGTCCCATTGCCGGTCGTGGCCTTGTAGCAAGTCTTGCCGAGCACGGTGGCAACGGTCTCCATGTCAATGTCCCAGTCGGACGACTTCGCCACGCCGTCGACGAAAAACTGCTTGCCGAGCAAGTCTTCCGACCTCACCGTCTTGCGAGTCGCCATGTCCGTATACAGCTTGCCGACCCTGGCGAAATCTACGCCCGCCGTATCTGTGCTCTCCGCCTCCAAGAAAAGCGCAATGCGACCGTCGAAGTAGAGCGAATACGTCTTGTTGTAGGTCTTGGCGTAGTCAATCATGGCCTGCCGCGTGGCTACGTCCTCTATGGCGTCGAGCGTCTCGTCGGAAAACTGCATGGAGTTGGCGTAGCGTATGTCGAGGGCCGTATTGCCCTGAGCGAGGACCGCACCAGGCGAGAGGAGGAACGACACGGCCACGCATATAGATTTGATGTCCATAGCGCTCAAGTTGTTGTACTTGAAAAAAAAATGGCGGTGGCCACCATGACAGAAATAGCTACTAAAAGCTTCTTCATGTTACGAGTGTAGTTAAATGACCAACATCAGACTTTCATTTCTGACGGTGCGCAAAATTACATACATCATACAAGCCTTGCAAATGCCACATTAAAGCCGCTTCGCTTATCGAAACGAACACAAACGCACAGTACCTCGCCCTCTGTGACGAGTTGACGAACGCATATGTGAAAATGCACTTGGAGGTGACGAGCGCAGAATCCGCGCAACATCATTTAACGGACGGACTTTGCGACGTCAGACGCCGACAGCACGACGGGCTCCTCGACGCCAACCATGGCGGAGGCGGACACACTCGCCACCGCAGGCACGGCCACGGCGGCTACAGCAATGAAAATCTTCCTCATGATGCTCATGCATTTAAGGTTTAAACCGACGGATGAATTCTATGCCCATAATGGACACGCGGCAAATATACTTAGACGGCTTCCACAACTCCAAACCGGCAAGTTAACGCACTAAGACATTCAGCGAATCAGCTTAACCGCCATGCGCGAACAACTCACAAAAAGCATCACCAAGAACACAGAGGTTCCACTCTTGAAGCAATGTCAGAGCAACAGCTCCAAACACAAACAAGGTGCGGCAACATGCTGTCAAGATTGTTTCACATCATTTGCGACCCGTTAGCAGACGGACTTGCGCTTCCGCCAAAGCAAAACACCGGCGCATAGCCGCCCCTCCGCCCGCTTGGGGATTTGCGCATTCGATTTTTATTGCATATCTTAGCGCATCGGAAGGTCTGATTGCCGCAAGGGCATGGTGGCGCTTCCGATTTTTTGTGTCTGACAAAAACTAATGAACCCAAGCATAATGAAAGTAGACGTTCTCCTAGGTCTCCAATGGGGCGACGAGGGCAAGGGCAAAGTTGTCGATGTCCTCACCCCGGGCTACGCCGCCGTGGCGCGCTTCCAGGGCGGGCCCAATGCGGGCCACACGTTGGAGTTCGAGGGGCAGAAATATGTGCTCCGCTCCGTGCCGTCGGGCATCTTCCAGGGCGACAAGGTGAACATCATAGGCAGCGGCGTCGTGCTGGACCCCGCCCTCTTCCGCACCGAGATTGAGCAACTGGAGGCCTCGGGTCACGACCTCAAAGGCCGGTTGCTGATTTCGCGCAAGGCGCACCTCATCTTGCCCACCCACCGTCTGCTCGACGCCGCCTACGAGAGCGCCAAGGGCGACGGCAAGATTGGCACCACGGGCAAAGGCATCGGCCCCACATATACCGACAAGGTGAGCCGCAACGGCCTGCGCGTGGGCGACTTGGAGCATGGCTTCGAGGCAAAGTATGAGGCCGCCGTGAGCCGCCACAAGGAGATTCTGGGCCACTACGGCTACCCGCTCGACAAGCTCGCCGAGATTGAGCGCGAGTGGATGGCGGGCGTCGAGAAATTGCGGCAGTTCGAGTTCGTCGACAGCGAGTTCTACGTCAACAACCTGCTCGCCGAGGGCAAGAGGGTGCTGGCCGAGGGAGCCCAGGGGACCATGCTCGACATCGACTTTGGCTCCTACCCTTTCGTCACGTCGTCCAACACCGTCTCCGCCGGCGCGTGCGTCGGCCTGGGCGTGGCTCCCAAGAACATTGGCGAGGTGTATGGGATTTTCAAGGCCTACTGCACCCGCGTCGGGAGCGGCCCGTTCCCGACCGAGCTGGAAGACGCCACGGGCGAGAGGCTCCGCGAGGCCGGGCATGAGTTCGGCGCCGTGACGGGTCGCCCGCGCCGTTGCGGGTGGATAGACCTCGTGGCCCTCCGCTACGCTGTGATGCTCAACGGCGTGACGCAACTAATCATGATGAAGAGCGACATCTTGGACAACTTCAAGACCATAAAGGCCTGCGTGGCCTACCGCATAGGCGAACGCGAGACCGACGAGATGCCGTTCGACATATGCGACGGCGTGGAGCCGGTGCTCATGGAGTTCGACGGGTGGAACGTCCCGATGGACAAGATGACCGACGAGAGCCAGTTCCCGCAGAACTTTGTCGACTACCTGAGCTTCGTCGAGAGCTACCTCGGAGTCCCCATCAAGATTGTCTCCGTAGGCCCCGACCGCGCACAGACCATAGTGCGCAAGTAGCGCAAGGGAAAAAGAAGAAAGAAAACGCCCCTCCACTTGCCACCCGACAGGCGGAGGGGCGATTGTTTTTTTTTTAGGGGGGGGCAGAGACTATCCCACATGACAACCAGCGAACAGAAAAGAGCCGTACGTCGGCACATATCGACGCTAAAGGCCGCACTGACCGCCGACGAGAAAGCCTTGGCGGCCCAAAGACTGACAGACGAAATGTTGCGGCGAAGCGACGTAGGCACGAGCCTCGCCATATTGGCCTTTTGGCCCATGGACGACGAAATAGACGTCGCCCCCCTTGTCCGCGCCCTTGCCGCAAAGGGGAAGCACGTATACCTGCCCGTCATTTGCGGCGAGGAGCTGGAGTTCCGCCTCTTCGCGGGCGAGGAAGCGCTGACGCCCGACCCTCTCCTGGGAATCATGCAGCCGCCCGCCTCGGCGTCCCCACTGCCGTCGGAGCTGGCAGACGGCGGCCGGGGCGTCGTCGTCGTGACACCCGGCGTTGCGTTCACGCCCGACGGGCGCCGACTGGGCCGGGGGCGCGGATTCTACGACCGCCTCTTTGCCACGATGCCGCAGGCGCGGGGCATCGGGGTCGGCTTCCGATGCCAGATGGTCGACGACCTGCCCACCGACAATCACGACGCCAGGCTGTACGCCGTCGTAGTGGCATGACAACACAGAAAAAAAAACGATGACAGATCAATTCGCAAACCTCATAGCCTCCCAACTAGGGATTCGCCCGGCGCAAGCCCATAACACGCTCCGCCTCCTCGACGACGGGGCCACGGTGCCGTTCATCAGCCGATATAGGAAAGAGGCCACAGGCAACCTCGACGAAGTCGCAATAGGCAACATTGAGCAAGCCTACGCCAAACTGAAAGAGACGGCGGCCCGCAAAGAGACCATAATCTCGACCATTGAGCAGCAGGGCAAGCTGACAGCGGAACTCCGCCGACAGATTGACGACACGTGGGACCCCACCCGCCTCGAAGACATCTATCAGCCCTACAAGCCCAAGCGCAAAACCCGGGCGGCAAAGGCGCGAGAGTTGGGGCTGGAGCCGTTGGCAATGAAACTGCTGACGGGTGGGGCGACGGACGCCGAGACGGAGGCCGAGAAGTTCCTGACCGACGACGTGAAGACCACCGACGACGCCTTGCAGGGCGCGCGCGACATAATAGCCGAATGGGTCGCCGACCAACCCGAAGCCCGAGAGACTGCGAGGGCCGTCTTCCGCCGAACGGGGGTCGTGACGACAAAAATGGCAAAAGGCAAGGAGGCGGAGGCGGAAAAATATAGCGACTACGTAGACCGCTCCGAACCGTTGGCGAAGTGCCCGAGCCACAGGGTCCTGGCCATGATGAGAGCCGAGCGCGAGGGGGTCTTGAAACTGTCCGTCGCCCCACGCGAACCCGAGAACATAGTGGAACGCCTAAGCCGCCGATATGTGAGGAACCCGCGCACGGCGGGACAGGTGCAGAGAGCCATAGAAGACGGCTACAAGCGCCTCCTGGCCCCCGCCATGGAGACGGAGGTGACAGCCGAGGCCAAAGAGCGCGCCGACACCGAGGCAATAAAAGTCTTCGAGACCAACTTGCGCCAATTGCTTCTGACGGCGCCATTGGGCCGCCGCCGCACGTTGGCCCTCGACCCCGGCTTCCGGACGGGATGCAAAGTGGTGTGCCTCGACGAGCAGGGGCAAATGCTGTGCCACTCGGTCATCTTCCCCCACCCGCCCCACGCCAAGGAGGCCGAGGCCCGCGCCGAATTGCGCCGACTGACGGACAAATACGGAATAGAGGCAGTGGCGATAGGCAACGGCACGGCAAGCCGCGAGACAGAGGCTTTCGTCCGCAGCCTCAACACCGACGGCAAGCTGCGCATCTTCGTGGTCTCGGAAGACGGCGCGTCGATATACTCCGCCTCGGCCACGGCCCGCGAGGAGTTCCCCGACGAAGACGTCACGGTGCGCGGCGCCGTCTCCATAGGCCGTCGCCTCATGGACCCCTTGGCGGAGCTTGTCAAGATAGACCCCAAGTCGCTAGGCATCGGCCAATATCAGCACGACGTGGACCAGTCGCGGCTCAAAGCCGCGCTCGACGCCGTAGTGGTCAGTTGCGTGAACCAGGTGGGCGTGGAGGTCAACACCGCCAGCCGCCACTTGCTTACCTACGTCTCCGGCCTCGGCCCCCAACTGGCGAAGAACATAGTGGACTATCGGACGGAGCATGGGCCGTTCGCCTCGCGCGCCGAGCTGAAGAAAGTGCCTCGGCTGGGTCCCAAAGCCTTTGAGCAGTGCGCCGGCTTCCTCCGCATTGCCGGTGCGAAGAACCCTCTCGACGCATCGGCGGTACACCCCGAGCGCTACGCCATAGTCGGCAAGATGGCCTCCGACCGTGGTTGCACGGTGGCGGAACTGATGTCCGACAAGGCGCGCCGACAGGCCGTCAGGTTGGACAAGTACGTCAGCGGCGACGTAGGCATGCCGACACTGCGCGACATCATGTCTGAGCTTGAAAAGCCCGGACGCGACCCCCGAGAGGAGATTCGGGAGTTCGCCTTCGACCCGTCGGTCCGCACCGTAGACGACCTGCGGGTCGGCATGACCCTGCCCGGCATAGTGACGAACCTGACGGCGTTCGGCGCTTTCGTCGACATAGGCGTCAAGACCGACGGCCTGGTCCACATAAGCCAATTGGCAGACCGATTTGTCAAAAACGTCGCCGACGTGGTGTCGCTACATCAAGAAGTCGAAGTCCGCGTCATAGGCATCGACACGGCGCGCGGGCGGGTAAACCTCTCCATGAGGCAAGCGTAGTCGCCCAAATCAACAAAGAAGGGGACGCACAGCCGCGCGTCCCCATCTTTGTTCCTGTATTTCGCTTCAATTTGCGCGTCGCCTACAAATAGCTGTTGTCTTTGACCAGCACCTTCTCAATCTTGCCTACATACATTGTGTGAAAGTCGCGTTGCGGGTAGCTTGCGTCGACGGTCTCCCGATAGAGGAAGCCCTCCTCGCGGAGCGGAGCGGCATAGAGCTTCTTGCAGACAAGCACAAGTTTGGCCTCGGCGAAATAGACAGTGCCGTCGGCGTAGACGGGCGTGAGGCCGGCCTTTGCAACCTTATCCTCATCGCGTCCCGACGCGCTGCCGAGATACGCCATCTGCTTCTTGAACGACTCCTCCATGACGCATATCGAGAAAAAAGCCTCTGCATCGACAAACTGCTTCGTGTAGCGCTGCGGCCTCAGATATATAACGGCCGTGGGGTCGTTATGCCCCCACAGACAACCGAGATGGCCCCACGAGGCGGTCATGGTGTTGCATCCCGTCACCTCGTTCCCTGCCGAGACGAGCATCCACTCCCCGCCGATGAGGTTGAACGGGTTGAATTTTAACTGCTTGTAGCTTACTTCATTCATAATGGCGTCAGACAAATAAAACCTAGCTGCCTAAGGTAGCAAAAAAATCTCTTGCAAAAGGGTGCGGCGTTGGCACGCGAACACGATTTCTATTCACAGACCCCACGGGCCTTGCCATGCCCAGTCCGACCGTCGTCCCCAAGCCGCAAGGCACGGCAATAAAGAGAAAAGAGAAACCCCGCACGGAGAATCTCTCCATGCGGGATTTCTTAGCTACGAATAGGCATCGGCCGTTCAGGCCTCCTGCTCTTCCAGGAGCTGAAGCTCCTCCTTTGAGCCGACGATGTCGTCGCCCAGGCCGCGTGTGCCGGTGCCGGCGGGGATGAGATGTCCGCAGATGACATTCTCCTTGAGGCCCTCCAGCTTGTCGACCTTGCCCATGATAGCGCTCTCGTTGAGGACTTTCGTGGTCTCCTGGAAAGAGGCCGCCGACATGAAGCTCTTGGTCTGCAACGCGGCACGCGTGATGCCCTGCAAAATCTGGTTGGCCGTTGCGGGAATGGCCTCGCGCACCACGACAATACGCTCGTCGCGACGGCGCAACTGCGAATTCTCGTCGCGCAGGCGCCTTGCCGTGACAATCTGCCCCTTGCGGAGCGACTTGGAGTCTCCGGCATCGGTCACGACGAGCTTGCCCCATAGACGGTCGTTCTCCTCATGGAAATCAATCTTGTCCACAGCCTCGCGCATGAGGAAGTTGGTGTCGCCCGGGTCTTGAATCTCGACCTTGCGCATCATCTGCCGCACGATGACCTCGAAGTGCTTGTCGTTGATGGCCACGCCTTGCAGACGGTAGACATCCTGCACCTCGTTGACGATGTACTCCTGCACCTTGGTCGGGCCCAAGATGGTGAGGATGTCGGTCGGCGTGATGGCTCCGTCGGAGAGAGGCGTGCCGGCTCGCACGTAGTCGTTCTCCTGGACAAGAATCTGCTTGGAGAGCGAGACGTAGTAGCTCTTCTTCTCGCCCGTCTTGGAGGTGATGGTAATCTCGCGCGTGCCGCGCTTGATGCCCCCATAGGAGACCTCGCCGTCAATCTCTGAGACGACAGCGGGGTTGCTCGGATTGCGGGCCTCGAACAGCTCGGTGACGCGCGGCAGACCGCCCGTGATGTCGCCGGCCTTGCCGACGGCGCGCGGCATCTTGGCAATGGTCTCGCCGGCCCTGATGTCCACGCCATTCTCGGTGGACACGTGGGCGCCGACAGGCAGGTTGTAGGTCTTGACGACCTCGCCGTCCTCGCCAACGATGTTGAGAGCCGGCGTCCTTGTCTTGTCGTGGCTCTCGATGATGACCATCTCGGAGAAGCCCGTCTGCTCGTCGCTCTCCAACTTGTAGGTCACGCCCTCCTCCATGTTGTCGAAACGGACTTTGCCGCTCTTCTCGGTGATAATCTGGGCGTTGTAGGGGTCCCACTCGCAGAGGTCAGCACCTTTCTCCACCTCCTGGCCCGGCTTGACGAAGAGCTTGGCGGCGTAGGGCAACGAATGGCGGATGAGCTCGCGGCCGGTGTTCTTGTCCATGATGCGCAACTCGGCCAGTCGGCTTACGACGACCTCGTAGTTTCGCCCATTGGCGTCGGAATAGGGGACACTACGCAACTCGTCAATCTCGACAACGCCGTCGTACTTGGACTTGACGGAGCTCTCGGACGAGTCGCCTCCCGCGACACCGCCCTGGTGGAACGTGCGAAGCGTGAGCTGCGTGCCAGGCTCTCCAATGGACTGGGCGGCAATGACACCGACCGCCTCTCCCTTGTGGACAAGACGGCTCGTTGCGAGATTCCGCCCATAGCACTTGGCGCAGACGCCCTTGCGCGCCTCGCAAGTCAGCACGGAACGAATCTCGACGCTCTCGATTGGCGACTCCTCTATGGCGCGGGCGCGGGCCTCGTTTATCTCCTCGCCCGCGGCGACGATGACCTCGTTGGTTATGGGGTGGATGACGTCGTTGACCGCCACGCGTCCGAGAATCCGCTCGTAGAGCGTGGCTATGACGTCGTCGTTGTTCTTGATTGCCGTGCAGGTGAGGCCGCGCAACGTGCCGCAGTCCTCCTCGGTGATTATGACGTCGTTGGACACGTCGACGAGACGGCGGGTCAGATAGCCAGCGTCGGCAGTCTTCAGAGCCGTGTCGGACAGACCCTTACGGGCGCCGTGCGACGAGATGAAGTACTCCTGGACCGAAAGCCCCTCCTTGAGGTTTGCGATGACCGGGTTCTCGATAATCTGCGGTCCCTCTGCGCCGCTCTTCTGCGGCTTGGCCATAAGGCCGCGCATGCCGCACAGCTGGCGAATCTGGTCCTTGGAGCCACGAGCGCCAGAGTCGAGCATCATGTAGACGGAGTTGAAGCCCTGCTGGTCGGAGCTGAGCTGCTTCATCAGGATGGCCGTCAAGTCGGTGTTGACATGCGTCCAAATGTCGATAATCTGGTTGTATCGCTCGTTGTTGGTGATGAAGCCCATGTTGTAGTTGTTCATCACCTCCTCGACATCGGCGTATCCGCGCGAGATGAGCTCCTCCTTCTCCTTGGGAATGATGACGTCGGAGAGGTTGAACGACAGCCCGGCGACGAAAGCCATATGGTAGCCCATGTTCTTGATGTCGTCGAGGAAGCTGGCCGTGCGCGGGATGCCGCACGTCTTCTGCACCCGGTCGATTATGTCGCGCAGGGACTTCTTCGTGACGAGGCAGTTGATGAAGCCCACCTCTTTGGGCACTAGGTTGTTGAAGAGAATCCTCCCCATGGTGGTCTCGACAAGCGTCTTCACGAGCTTGCCCTGGGCGTCGAGGTCGAACGTGTAGACCTTGACGTGCGCGTGGAGCGCGACCTTGCCCTCATTGTAGGCAATCTCGGCCTCCGCCGGCGAGTAGAAGACAAGCCCCTCGCCCATGGCCCCCGGGCGCTCCTTAGTGATATAGTAGAGTCCGAGGACCATGTCTTGCGACGGCACCGTGATTGGCGCGCCATTGGCAGGGTTGAGGACATTGAGCGACGCCAACATCAGCAGCTGCGCCTCCAGGATTGCGGCATTGCCGAGCGGGAGGTGCACAGCCATCTGGTCGCCGTCGAAGTCGGCATTGAAAGCCGTCGTGGCGAGCGGGTGCAGCTGTATGGCCTTGCCCTCAATCATGCGCGGCTGGAAAGCCTGGATGCCGAGACGGTGGAGCGTCGGGGCGCGGTTGAGGAGGACGGGGTGGTTCTTCATGACGTTCTCCAAGATGTCCCAAACCATGGGGGACTTCTTGTCGACAATCTTCTTGGCCGACTTGACCGTCTTGACGATGCCGCGCTCAATGAGCTTTCGGATGATGAACGGCTTGTAGAGCTCCGCCGCCATGTCCTTGGGCAGTCCGCACTCGTGCATATTCAGCTCGGGGCCGATGACGATGACGGAGCGGGCGGAGTAGTCTACGCGCTTGCCCAAGAGGTTTTGGCGGAAGCGCCCCTGCTTTCCCTTAAGGCTGTCGGAGAGCGACTTGAGCGGCCTGTTGGCCTCGGACTTGACCGCCGTCGAGCGGCGCGTGTTGTCGAAGAGGGAGTCCACCGCCTCCTGCAACATGCGCTTCTCGTTGCGCAAGATGACCTCCGGGGCCTTGATTTCGAGCAGCCTCTTGAGTCGGTTGTTGCGGATTATGACGCGACGATAGAGCTCGTTGAGGTCGGACGTGGCGAAGCGCCCGCCGTCGAGGGGCACGAGGGGACGCAGGTCGGGCGGAATGACCGGCACGACCTTCATAATCATCCACTCGGGCTTGTTGCGCCCCTTGGAGGCGCGGAACCACTCGACGACCTGCAACCTCTTGAGGGCCTCGTTCTTGCGTTGCTGGGACCTCTCATTGCTGGCAGTGTCGCGGAGCTCGAACGAGAGTGCGTCGAGGTCGGTCTGCTGGAGGAGCATCTCCAGGGCCTCGGCACCCATCTTGGCGATGAACTTGTTCGGGTCGCTGTTGTCGAGCATCTGGTTCTCGCGCGGCAAGGAGTCCATGATGGCCATATACTCCTCCTCGGAGAGGAAATCGAGCTTCTTGACCCCCTCCTGCTCCTTGATGCCCGGGTTGACGACGATGTACCGCTCGTAGTAGACAATGGCGTCGACCTTCTTTGTCGGAATGCCGAGCAGGCACCCAATCTTGTTTGGCAAGGAGCGGAAATACCAAATGTGCGCCACGGGGACGACGAGCGAGATGTGGCCCATCCTCTCTCGCCTGACCTTCTTCTCCGTCACCTCGACGCCGCAACGGTCGCAGACGATTCCCTTGTAACGGATTCTCTTATACTTGCCGCAATGGCACTCATAGTCCTTGACGGGGCCGAAGATGCGCTCACAAAAAAGACCGTCGCGCTCGGGCTTGTACGTCCTGTAGTTGATTGTCTCGGGCTTTAGCACCTCGCCACTCGACATCTCCAGAATCTCCTCCGGCGAAGCCAGCCCGATGGAGATTTTCGAGAAGTTGGTTTTCTTCTGATCCCTTCTAAAAGCCATATTAGAGATTAATTTGTTGTCCCCGAAACTTGCGGGGATTATGTTTCACCACCCGCGGAGACCTGCCGCGGGGACGCCCCGCGGCAGGCCGCCATGCGGCGGTGGAAATACTCTTACTCGAACTCGATGCTGAGCCCCAGGCCCCTCATCTCGTGCAACAAGACGTTGAGCGACTCCGGGATTCCAGGCGTAGGCAGGTTGTCGCCCTTGACGATGGACTCGTAGGCCTTGGCTCGTCCCACGACGTCGTCGGACTTGACGGTCAGAATCTCCTGCAAGATGTTGGCGGCCCCGAAGCCCTCCAGGGCCCAGACCTCCATCTCTCCGAAACGCTGGCCGCCGAACTGCGCCTTGCCGCCAAGCGGCTGCTGAGTTATGAGCGAGTAGGGGCCGATGGAGCGCGCGTGCATCTTGTCGTCGACCATGTGGCCGAGCTTAAGCATATAGACGATGCCAACCGTGGCGGGCTGGTGGAAACGCTCGCCCGTGCCGCCGTCGTAGAGGTATATCTTGCCCACGTCGGGGACGCCGGCCTTGCGCGTCAGCTCGGTAATCTGGCTTAGCGAAGCGCCGTCGAAGACCGGGGTGGCGAACTTGACCCCGAGCTCCTTGCCGGCCCAACCGAGGACGGTCTCGTATATCTGCCCCAGGTTCATGCGCGACGGCACACCCAGCGGGTTGAGCACGATGTCCACCGGCGAGCCGTCGGGCAGGAACGGCATGTCCTCCAGGCGCACAATGTTGGAGACGATGCCCTTGTTGCCGTGACGTCCTGCCATCTTGTCGCCGACGCGGATTTTGCGCTTCTTGGCGACATAGATTTTGGCAATCTGCATGATTCCGTTCGGGAGCTCGTCTCCGATGGTCTCGTTATATGTCTTCCGCTTTTCGACGGCCTCATACTCCTTGAACTTCATCCGATAGTTGTGCACCACCTGGTAGATGAGTCCATTCATATGCTCGTCGTCAGTCCATCCGGCGGGATCGACCGACTGGAAATTGATGTCGGACAAGACATTGCGCGTGAACTTGACACCCTTTGCCACAACCTCCACGCCATAGTAGTCCTTGACGCCCTGCGACACCTTGGAGTCGAGGAGCGACGCCAGCTTGTCGAGCAGCCTGTTGAGCAGGGCCGTGACATTCCGGTCGAACTCCTCGGCAATGGCGGCAATCTTGGCCTTTTCCGCCGACCGCGACTTGCGGTCCTTCACGACACGCGAATAGAGATTCCGCCCGATTACGACACCGCTGAGCGACGGGTTGGCCTTGAGCGACGCGTCTTTGACGTCGCCGGCGCGGTCTCCGAAGATGGCCCTGAGGAGCTTCTCCTCCGGCGTCGGGTCGCTCTCGCCCTTAGGCGTAATTTTGCCGATGAGGATGTCTCCCGGATTGACGTGGGCGCCGATGCGGATTATGCCGTTGGGGTCGAGGTCGTGCGTGGCGTCCTCGCTGACGTTGGGGATGTCGGAGGTCAGCTCCTCCATGCCGCGCTTGGTGTCGCGGACCTCGAGCGAATACTCGTCGACGTGGACGGACGTGAAGATGTCCTCGCGGACAACCCTCTCGGAGATGACGATGGCATCCTCGAAGTTGTAGCCCTTCCATGGCATGAAAGCCACCTTGAGATTCCGCCCGAGGGCCAACTCGCCGTCGGACGTGGAATAGCCCTCTGTGAGAATCTGCCCCTTGACGACCCTCTGCCCCGGCAGGACGACAGGCCTCAAGTCGATGCAAGTGCTCTGGTTCGTCTTTTGGAACTTTGGCAGGACATACTCCTTGGTGTCGGGGTCGAAACTGACAAACCTCTCGTCGTCAGAGCGGTCGTAGCGGACGACAATCTTATTTGCATCGACATAGTCGATGACCCCGTCCTTCTCGGCCGTCACCTGGGTGCGCGAGAAACGTATGACAGGCTCCTCAAGGCCTGTGCCCACAATAGGCGCCTCGGCGCGCAAGAGCGGCACGGCCTGCCTCATCATGTTGGAACCCATGAGCGCGCGGTGAGCATCGTCGTGCTCGAGGAACGGGATGAGCGACGAGGCCACAGAGGCGATCTGGTTTGCGGCGACGTCGATATACTCAACCTCGCTCTTGTCCACCACCGGGAAGTCGCTGTCCTGACGCGAACGGACGCGCTCCTCCGTAAAGTTGCCATCGTCGTCCATTGGCGAAAGAGCCTGGGCGATAATCTTGTGCTCCTCCTCCTCGGCCGTGACATATTTGAAGCCCTCCGGGGAGAAGTCCACCTTGCCGTCCCGGACGATGCGGTAGGGCGTCTCAAGGAATCCGAGGTCGTCAATCTTTGCGTAGATTGTCAGCGACGAGATCAGACCGATGTTCGGCCCCTCAGGCGTCTCAATTGGGCAGAGACGGCCATAGTGCGTGTAGTGGACGTCGCGCACCTCGAAACCAGCCCTGTCGCGGCTCAGACCTCCGGGGCCCAGGGCCGAGAGACGCCTCTTGTGGGTCACCTCGGCGAGGGGGTTAGTCTGGTCCATGAACTGCGAGAGGGCGTTCGTTGCGAAAAAGCTTGCGACGACCGACGCCAACGTCTTGCTGTTGATGAGGTCAGTAGGCGTGAAGACCTCGTTGTCGCGGACGTTCATGCGCTCTCGGATGGTCCTGGCCATACGCGCCAGGCCGACAGCGAACTGGTTGGCGAGCTGCTCGCCGACGGTGCGGACGCGGCGGTTGCTGAGGTGGTCGATGTCGTCGACATCGGCCTTGGAGTTGAGGAGCTCAATGAGATGCTTGATAATCTCAATCATATCCTCCTTTGTCAGGACTCGCACCTCCATGTCGGTCTTCAGACCGAGCTTCTGGTTAATCCTGTAGCGCCCGACGCTTCCGAGGTCGTAGCGCTTGTCGGAGAAGAAGAGCTTCTCTATGGCGTCGCGCGCAGTGGCCTCGTCGGGGGGATCGGCGTTGCGCAGCTGACGATATATGTAGACTACAGCCTCCTTTTCGGAGTTGCAGGGGTCTTTCTGAAGAGTGTTATATATGATGGCGAAATCGGCAAGGTTCTGGTTCTCCTTGTGGAGGAGAATCGTCTTTGCGCCGGAGTCTATGATGTCGTCGACCTGCTCCTCGTCGAGAACGGTCTCACGGTCGACGATGACCTCGTTACGCTCGATGGAGACGACCTCTCCCGTGTCCTCGTCGACGAAATCCTCGACCCAGGACTTCAAGACTCGGGCCGCCAGCTTGCGCCCGACGCACTTTTTGAGGTTCGCCTTGTTGACCTTGACCTCGTCGGCGAGTCCGAAAATTTCGAGAATCTCCTTGTCGGACTCGAAACCGATGGCGCGCAACATCGTCGTGACCGGAAGTTTCTTCTTGCGGTCGATGTACGCGTACATGACATTGTTGATGTCGGTGGCGAACTCAATCCACGAACCCTTGAAAGGGATGACCCTGGCCGAGTAGAGCTTAGTGCCATTAGCGTGGACGCTCTGCCCGAAAAAGACACCAGGCGAGCGGTGCAACTGCGAGACGACAACCCTCTCCGCCCCATTGACGATGAAGCTGCCTTTCTCGGTCATGTATGGGATCATACCGAGGTAGACATCCTGGACCACGGTGTCGAAATCCTCGTGGTCGGGGTCGTTGCAAGACAGTTTGAGCGTAGCCTTCAGGGGGACTTGGTACGTCAGTCCCTGCTCGAGACACTCCTGAATGGTATAGCGGGGTGGGTCGATGCAATAGTCCAAGAACTCGAGGGTGAAATTGTTCCTCGTGTCGCTTATGGGGAAATTCTCGTTGAAGACCCTGTAGAGGCCCTCGTTCCTGCGTTGTTCAGGAGTCGCCCCCAGTTGGAAGAGCTCCTTGAACGATTTTAACTGAACTTCCAGGAAGTCGTTGTATTCCAACGGGTGCTTCAAGGAAGAGAAACTAATCCTGTCGGCTTTAGTGGGATTCATGGAAAGGGATGATTAATTGAACTAGATAACAGAGATACAAAAGGTTTGGACCCCGCCCGAAGGCGGGTTCCAAACCAAGTTCCTATAAAAGGAAGAGCCGCTGTTACTTAAGTTCAACCTCAGCACCAGCCTCTTCGAGTTTAGCCTTGAGGGCCTCAGCGTCGGCCTTGGAGAGCTTCTCCTTGACGGCGGTGGGAGCCTTGTCGACAATCTCCTTGGCCTCCTTGAGACCGAGACCAGTGTTCTCCTTGACAGCCTTAACGACCTGGAGCTTGGCGGCACCTGCGCTCTTGAGGATGACGTCGAACTCCGTCTGCTCTGCGGCAGCAGGAGCGGCACCCCCGGCGGGAGCTGCGACAGCCACAGCAGCAGCGGCGGGCTCGATGCCGTACTCCTCCTTGAGGACGTTAGCGAGTTCGTTGACTTCCTTAACAGTAAGATTGACGAGCTCTTCAGCGAGCGTCTTGATATCTGCCATTTTATTTAGAAATTAATTGGTTCTGGGTAAAAGTGGAAAACTATTTGTTGCTTAGAGTTTCGAGGATGCCGTGAATCTTGTTGCCCGCACTGGCTTGGAGAGCGGAGACAACATTCTTGACCGGCGACTGCAACAGCGCGATGACGTCCGCGATGAGCTCCTCCTTGCTCTTGATGGAGACAAGCTCTTCAAGCGAGCCGGCACCATAGACAGACTGCTCGACGAAAGCACCCTTGAGGACGGGCTTCTCGTTGTCGGCGGCAAACTGCTTGATGACCTTAGCCGGCGCATTGCCGACATTGGCAAACATTACCGCCGTGTTGCCGGCATATGCGGCATCGAGCCCCGACAGCTCACCATCTACAGCCTGCACCGCCTTCTTGAGCAGAGTGTTCTTGACGACCATGAGCTTAATCTCCCTCTCGTAGCAGAGGCGGCGCAAAGCGCTCGTCTTCTCGGCATTGAGACCCTCAATGTCGACGAGGTAGAAATGCGCATAGCTCTTGAGCGTCTCGACAAGCTGGTCAATCAGGGCTGCTTTATCTTCCTTTCTCATGATTCCGATTTGAACTGTTAAACAATAGAGCTAGGCTCAGCCGACCTTGAAGTCGACAGGGACGCCCGGACTCATGGTGCTAGAAAGATAAACGCTCTTGATGTATGTGCCCTTTGCCGTCGAGGGCTTGAGGCGGACGATGACGCTGAGGAACTCCTTGAAGTTGTCGACAATCTTCTCGGCGTCGAACGAGACCTTGCCCACAGAGGCGTGGACAATACCCGTCTTGTCGACCTTGAAGTCAATCTTGCCGGCCTTGACCTCGCGAACAGCCTTTGCCACGTCCATGGTGACAGTGCCGCTCTTGGGGTTAGGCATCAGCCCGCGGGGGCCCAGGACGCGCCCGAGGGCACCCACCTTAGCCATGATGCTGGGCATTGTGATGATGACATCGACATCCGTCCAGCCGCCCTTGATTTTATCGATATACTCGTCGAGACCGACAAAGTCCGCACCTGCCTCCTTGGCCTCGTTCTCCTTGTCGGGAGTGCAAAGGACCAAAACTCGTACCTGCTTGCCCGAACCGTGAGGCAGCGTGCAGACGCCTCTCACCATTTGGTTGGCCTTGCGGGGGTCGACACCGAGCCGAACATCCACATCGACAGAGGCATCGAACTTGACAGTGGTCATCTCCTTGACGAGAGCCGCAGCCTCGTCGATGGAGTAGACCTTGCCATCCTCTATCTTAGACAACGCCAACTTCCTATTCTTAGTTAGTTTCGTCATTGTGCTAGTAGGTATTACGTTTAATTATTGGCGGGGAACTCGCCCATGACGGTGACACCCATGCTCCTTGCAGTCCCGGCGACCATCTTCATGGCAGCCTCGACGGTGAAACAGTTGAGGTCGGGCATCTTGTCTGTCGCGATGGCCTTCACCTGGTCCCAGGTGATGGATGCCACCTTCTTACGGTTAGGCTCGGCAGAGCCGCTCTTGAGCTTCGCGACCTCCTTGATCTGCACAGCGGCAGGGGGGGTCTTGATTATGAACTCGAACGACTTGTCGTTGTAGACCGTTATGACGACAGGCAGAATCTTGCCGGCCTTGTCCTGAGTACGCGCATTGAACTGCTTGCAGAAGTCCATGATGTTCACACCCTTCGAGCCGAGTGCCGGACCGATTGGGGGTGAAGGATTGGCTGCACCGCCCTTTACCTGAAGTTTGATAAAGGCTTCTACTTCTTTAGCCATTGTAGCAATTCGTGATTATAAAAATATAATAGCGGCAGCCCGTATAAATTCGGCCGTTGCCGATTGGAAGCATTCGATACTTGACCGCCTCACTATCTCAAAACATGAACCCGCCCTACTCTTTCTCGACTTGGTAGTAGTTGAGCTCGAGCGGGGTCTTCCGTCCGAAAATCTTAATCATGACGGAGAGCTTCTTCTTCTCCTCGTTGACCTCCTCAATCTCGCCAGAGAAGCCGGAGAACGAGCCGTCGATGACCTTGACAGTCTCGCCCACGACGAACGGCACCATGTCCTCGACGGTGTCGTCGGCGACCTCATCGACCCTGCCAATCATCCGATTGACCTCGGAGGCGCGCATGGGCTGCGGGTGGCTGTCGCCCAAGAAACCCAAGACGTTGGTAACGCTAGAGAGGACGGCCTGCACCTCGTTGTTGAGGGCGCACTCCACGAAAACATAGCCCGAATAGAGGATATGCTCCTTTAGGACTTTCTTGCCGTTGCGCTGCTGGTAGACTTTCTCGACCGGCACAACGACATCTCCGATCAAGTCCTCGAGGCCGCGCCTCTTGACTTCGGCGTCTATGTTCTCCTTGGCTTTCTTCTCCTTTCCTCCTATAGCCTTGAGGACGTACCAGTTCTTCTGGTTGCTAATCATTGCTGGGGACGGGAATATTAAAGGACACTATAGACTGCCTCAAGGAGATGCTCGAAAGCGAAATCCATCACAAAGACGACCGCCGCAATGATTACCGAGGCAATCATGACAATCCTCGCACTGGCAAACAGCTCTGCCCAAGAGGGCCACGTGGTCTTGTTGACAAGCTCGTTGTGGACGTTCTTGAAGTAGGTTATGACTTTGTTCATTAGTCAGAATAGCTTTTGGCACGGGTGGAGCGACTCGAACGCCCGACACTCGGTTTTGGAGACCGATGCTCTACCAACTGAACTACACCCGTAGGAGAAAAGCGGCGGGGATGGCGGCTTGCACCAGCCCCGCCGCATATAATCATGAAAGACCGACTAGAGTCTTACTCGACAATCTCGGTGATCTGTCCTGCGCCGACCGTGCGGCCACCCTCGCGGATTGCGAAGCGGAGACCGACGTTGAGAGCGACGGGATAGATGAGGTCGACCTCGATGTTGACATGGTCGCCCGGCATGACAATCTCCGTGCCCTCGGGGAGCTTAATCTCGCCAGTGATGTCGAGAGTGCGGAGGTAGAACTGCGGACGATACTTGTTCTTGAACGGGGTGTGGCGACCGCCCTCCTCCTTGGTCAAGACGTAGATTTGAGCCTTGAACTTGGTGTGGGGGGTGATGGAGCCGGGCTTGCAGAGCACCATGCCGCGCTTCATCTCGCTCTTGTCGATGCCGCGGAGGAGCAGACCGACGTTGTCGCCAGCCTCGCCCTCGTCGAGGGTCTTGCGGAACATCTCGACACCGGTGCAGGTGGTCTTCTTGCCCTCGGAGTCGAGACCGACAATCTGGAGCTCGTCGCCGACATGGACGACACCCGTCTCGATACGACCCGTAGCGACGGTGCCGCGGCCGGTGATGGTCATGGCATCCTCGACAGGCATGAGGAACGGCTTGTCGGTGTCGCGCACAGGGGTCGGGATCCACTCGTCGACCTTCTCCATGAGCTCGACAACCTTATCCTCCCACTGAGCCTCGCCGTTGAGCGCACCGAGAGCGGAGCCGCGGATGACGGGGCTATTGTCGCCGTCGAACTCGTAGAACGTGAGGAGCTCGCGGAGCTCCATCTCGACGAGGTCGAGCATCTCAGCGTCGTCGACGAGGTCGACCTTGTTCATGAAGACAACGATGCGCGGGACGTTGACCTGGCGTGCGAGAAGGATGTGCTCGCGCGTCTGGGGCATCGGGCCGTCGGTGGCGGCGCAGACGAGGATGGCGCCGTCCATCTGAGCGGCACCCGTGACCATGTTCTTGACGTAGTCGGCGTGGCCCGGGCAGTCGACGTGAGCGTAGTGGCGGTTGGGCGTCTCGTACTCGACGTGGGCAGTATTGATGGTGATACCGCGCTCCTTCTCCTCAGGCGCGCTATCGATTGTATCGAACGACTTGACCTGATTGACAGCGGAGGGGTACTTCTTGGAGAGTACAGTAGTGATAGCGGCAGTCAAGGTGGTCTTGCCGTGGTCGACGTGACCGATGGTGCCGATGTTGACGTGTGGCTTTGTCCTTTGGAAAGTTTCTTTAGCCATAATTCGAATTATTAGACAATTAGGTTTACTTATCTCCTGAAAAGACTCCGAAAGACAGCCAAAGGACTAGGCATAAGAATCCACTTGGCATGAAATTCGGCTACAAAGTTAATACTTTTCAGTCTGATACGGAAAGGCGCACACCTATTTTTTTTGTTCCGACCGCGCGCCGCCCTGCTACTTCTCCTTATGCTTGAGCAACTGCTTCTTCAGAGCCTCACAGGCCAGGTCAATCCCCTCCTCGAAAGTCTTGCACTGCTTCTCTGCGACGAGGTTTCCGTTCGGGACGGACAGTGCGACCCTCGAGACCTTGTTCTCGGTATCGTCGGCCTTGTCGAGGCTCAGAACGACGTCTGCGGCGATGATGCCGTCGTAGAAACGCTCGAGCTTGCCTACTTTCTGGCTGGCGAAGTCCTTGAGCGCCTGCTTGGCGTCGAAATGTACGGACTGGATTGTCAGTTTCATGGCAGTTCCTCCTTTTAATTCTCGGCCCTGGGGTGGGCCAGTTTGTAGATTTTGTTTAACTGTTCAAAGTCGCTGTGGGCATAAATCTGCGTGGCAGCGAGGCTAGAGTGTCCGAGCAGCTCCTTGATGGCCATGAGGTCGGCACCGTTGTTGAGCAGGGTGGTGGCGAACGTGTGGCGCAAGACGTGCGGGCTCATCTTCGTGGCCGTCGTGACCTGCGCGATATGGGCGTGCGCAATGTTGTAGACGAGCATGGGATAGAGCGGCGCGCCCTTGGCCGTGACGAAGAGCCTGTCGGAGGGCTGCGCCTCTCCGAACTCGGATTGTCTGACATGAAGATACGAAATTATAATTGATTTGAGCGTCGGCGTGAGCGGAATTATTCTCTGCTTGCTCCTCTTGCCGTTGACGACGACCCTGCCAAGCGACAAATCGACCTGCCCGACTGTCAAATCGATGAGTTCGGCCCGACGCACCCCGGTGAGGTAGAAGAACTGTAAGACGGCCCTGTCGCGCCTCCCCTCGAAAGTGTCTGGGAAGAACTTCTCGTCGAGCATGAGGCTCATCTCGTCCTCGTGGAGGAATACCGGGAGCTTCTTGGGCGTCTTGATGCTCTCGACTGCGCGGCAGGGGTTGATTTTGAGCTTGCCGACCGAGCAGAAGTAGCGGAAATAGCTCCTCAACGTCGCCACCTTGCGGTTGACAGACCGCGGCGCCATGCCGCCGTCGAGCAGGCTCAGCATCCACTGCCTCACGACGCGCGTCGTGGCGGCGAGCGGCTCCCCAAGCCCCTCACGGTCGAGGAACGCCATGAAGAGGCGCAAATCGTTGCGGTAGGCCGTCACGGTCTGCCCGGAGCAGCGCCGCTGGTAGAGCATGTAGTCGAGAAACTCATCGAACGAATCCATCACGGCAGACAATTGATGGTTTTGCAGGAAAAGCAGAGCGCCCCGAGCCTTGTCGGCCTAGGGCGCCCTGAATATGCTAGTATTGCTATGTCGTTCTCACCTCCTTCGGTTGGTCATACACACAAGGGCTTCCGCCCGCCGCCGCGTCAGCACGCGTCGTCGACGGCCGGCACGTCCCTAGACCTCCTCCTCGCGGCGCAACTTCTGGACATAGACGGCCTTGGCCATCTTGTCGCGGCGAATGATGGACGGCTTGGTGTAGGCCTGACGCGAACGGAGCTCGCGCATGACACCGGTCTTCTCGAACTTCCTCTTGAACTTCTTGAGGGCCCTCTCGATGTTCTCGCCCTCCTTGATGGGAACTACAATCATTGTTGTTTTTAGCTTTGAATTTTAAGTGTTCATAAAACGAGACAAAGAAACGGAATTATTGCGAGAGATTCAAGAGCGGGGGCTACTTTTTTCGGTCCAGCGCCACATAGTGCCAAAAGAATGGGTCCAACTCGATGCCCTCGGCGCAACGGCGCACCTCCTCCTCGCCAAGCCTCCCGCCCCCGCCCTCCATCTTGAGTTGCCAAATCCGCGCGACGAGCAGCGGCGGGAAGTATGGGTGTCGCCGCATCCGGGTGTCATTCGACGAATTGACATTGACGGGGACGACGCACGACGAGTCGGCGGTCAGATAGGGCTCCATCATTGCGAACGTCTCGGCCGTTACGGGCCACACGCCGGTCAGCTGACGGGGCGAGACGTAGCCTCCCAGCCTCGCCCGAAACTCCACGATGCGCTCGGCAGTGGTTCGCCCAATGCCCGGCACAGCCACAAGCTCGTCGACCGTGGCGACGTTGATGTCGACAAGCCGCACAGCCTCGTCCGCGGCGGCCACCTCCGGCGCCTCGCGGCCGCGCCTGGCCACAACGCGCCCAGCAAGCTCGCGCGCCAACTCGCCCGCACCAAGGCTGACGAGAGAGTCGACGGGCATGGAGCCAGACAAGACATAGGCAGACCGCCAGGCGCTCAACGTGTCCCATGCGCCCGGCGACATCCCTGCCCGGGCCATCTCGGCAGAGTCGGCAAGGAAAAGGGGTATGCGCCTAGGCCTCGGCGACCGCCTCTCCCAACGCGCATCGGCAAACATAGGCCTTGGCGGCCGATGCGGCTCTAGAGCGGCGACCGAACGCAAGGTGTCGAAAGAGAGCAGATGCCCGACATGGGACAAAAGTGCAGTGTCGGCGTGACGCAGCCCCCGCAAATCGTCGACGGAACGGAAGACGAACCCCCTCTCGCGCGCGTAGAGGATGCTGGCTATGTGGAAATAGGAGAACCCGGCGCGCCGCAAGGCGTAGGGGCTGGCAGTATTGACGCACAAAGAGTCGGCTCCGCGCCACACACCCACCGGGGCGTCAGGCACCGAGTCGGCCGGCAAGTCGTCCGCCACCGACGGCATCTCGCGCGGCACGAACCTGATAGCGACCTCGACGGCGACGAACGCCACAAGGGCGAGAATGGCCACGACGGTGTACCCGTCCCACAGCCGCCTGCCGACCGACCAAGCCATGGGACGAGCTAACTAGGCGAGCCAACAGTAGAGACCGTTGGCGAAGATGAACAATATGACCAGGGGGATGACATATTTAAGAAGGAAATGAAAGCAGCGGAACAAACGCAAACCGCCCTCGGCGCCGCGGGCGCCCAACTCGCCCTCTAGCCTGTCGGCGGGCAGCACCCAACCGGCAAAAACGACAATGAGGAAAGCCCCCAGGGGCATCATGACATTGGCGGTGGCCTTGTCGAGAATGTCGAAAAGCGACGGCGACAAAGCGCACGCCACACCGCACACCGAAGTGAGGCAAGCCGCCACGACCGTGGCCTTGCGCCTCCCGACGGAGAAAGAGGTCTTGAAATAGGCGACGACGACCTCCAGCAACGATATCGACGACGTCAGCGCGGCTACGAACAAAAGTACGAAAAAGGCGACGGAGAAAAGACGCCCCAACGGCATCTGGTTGAAAATATTCGGGAGCGTGACAAAGACGAGGCCGGGGCCCTGGCCGGGATTGATTCCGAAAGCGAAGACGCAGGGGAAGATGACCGCCCCCGCCAGGAACGCCACCAGGAAGTCCACAGCCGCGACACTGGCCGCCATGCGAGGCAAATGTTGGGAGCGGCACACGTAGGAGCCGTAGGTAGTCATGGTGCCCATGCCGATGCTGAGCGAGAAGAACGACTGCCCCAAGGCGTCGAAGACCGCCTTGGGCGTGAGGGCAGAGAAGTCGGGACGGAGATAGAACGACAGCCCCTCGCCACCACCGGGGAGGGTGGCGGCGCGCACAAGCATGACGACAATGAGGACAAAAAGGAGCGGCATGAGAATCTTGCTATACCTCTCAATACCACCCGACACGCCGCGCGCCACAATGGCCGCAGTGACGACCAACACAACAAGGAGCCAGACGATGCAAGAGACCGAATCTGACGAAAGGTCGGAAAAGACCTGCGCCACCTGCCCCTCGTCCAGCCCCTCAAGCCAACCGCCCACCGACGCGGCGGAGTAGTAGAGCGTCCACCCCGAGACGATATTGTAGTAGGACATGATGAGGAAAGCCGTGAGCATCCCCAAGAGACCAATGAGATGCCACTTGCCCCCCGGCGCTAGCGACTGAAAGACGGACGTTATGGGCTTGCCAGTCATGCGGCCAAGCGAGAACTCGGTCACGAGGACGGGAATGGAGATTACGACCGTGAAAAAGACATAGAGAAGCAGAAACGCCGCCCCGCCGTCCTCACCCACAATGTATGGGAACCTCCACACGTTCCCCAAACCGACCGCGGATCCCGCCGCGGCAGCCACAGCCCCCAACTTGGAGGAGAATTTCTCTTCGCTCATCGTTAATTTTTGCAAGGCAAAAATAGCTTTTTGTCACAAGGCGGCAAAACGAGCCACGCAAAGCGCAATAGCCAACATCACAAAGATTCGGCAGAAAGGGCGTACCTTTGCGCACGGACAAAACAAACTGAGGAGCGATGCGAGAATACAAGAAGAGCGTCAAGATGGGGGCGAGCGCCGAAGAGGTATACGCCGCGCTGACCAACCCTTTCGCCATAGAGCTATGGACGGGCTACCCCGCCAAGATGAGTACCGAGCCGGGTTCGGAATTTGAGATATGGGATGGCGACATATGCGGGCGCAACCTGGAATTTGAGGAGAACCGGCTGATCCGGCAGGAGTGGTATTTCGGCGACGAGGGATCGCCGTCCATCGTCACCATAAAACTCACGGCGCGGAGCAACGTCCAGACCCAAGTATACGTGACGCAGACCAACATCCCCGACGAATGCTACGAGAACATTGCCGGAGGGTGGGAAGAGGACTACCTGGCGTCGCTGAAACAGTTCCTTGAAGAGGACGACGAGTGAGCAGCGCAGCCGCTAGTACTCCTCCTTGACGGGGCGGATGACAAAGCCATAGAACTTTCGGTACTCTTTGAGCATCCTCCCGCCCTTGTGGAAGAAGAGCGCGCTGGCATAGTCTCCGTCGGCCTCGCTTATCTCGCCCGACCAATAGTAGCCCCGCGTCTTGACGTAGGCAGAATCGCGCCCCGACCTCTGCCCCGTGACCGGCAGGAATATCGAACCGCCGCGCCCCCTGACGATGTAGCCCTCGACCCCGCCGCGCACCGCCCATCGCCACTCGCACCTCTCGACAAGCTCATAAATCTCGTGGGCCGTGGGCATCCGCCACCCGCCGCCCCAAAAGACATAGGCCGGGTCGCGGTCAGTCCCCACAACGTCTTGCGACACGTAATCCTTGTAGGAGTTGGAGACGACGGTGCCGGTGATGTCGCCATAGCCAAAGAAAAGGCCGGCATCGTAGGCCCCTACAGCCCCTACGTTGTGGTCGCTCCACAATACGGAGAGCCCCAAGTCTACAGCCTCGCCTGGCTGACCGTAGCCACTCTTCCCCGCCACAGCCTCATCGCCGTCGCACACGGCAGAGGCCGGGACAAACGGGGCCGCAGCGAGAAACCACGCTGCCACAGACCGTCTTATGCTCGTGAGAAAAGGCATCATGAACAGTGGTTGCAAAACGCACGCCAAAGATAACACTTGCGGTAGGTTTTTGGAAACGGAGCGACAGGGGAATGCGACAATCGCGCACCCAACGCACAGCACTACAGCCTCCAAACGCACGCACCCGCCTCACACGTTTTTTTTTTGCAAATTCACGGCTCTACAGTCTGCACGCGGAACAACACGCACCCGCGTCTTAGAAACAAAGAGAAACGAGATTCTGTATGTCCACCTGCCAAACTATGAGCGCATGTGAGGCAGTAAATGCCGTCAGACACACGGGAACATCAGGAGTCGCGGAGAGACCATTCGACACAGCTCAACAGTTCATTCCGGCGTGGCGCGGCGGGCGGGGGACGCTACCCGCCCGCCCACCAAGACGGCATAGAAGCGGGGGAGATACCTAGCCAAAGCCATGCCCACAAAAGTGGAGATAGCAGTATAGATGATGGGGGACGCCAGGAAACTTAGCAAGTAGCCGGAAGCACTACGGCCGACAAAGGCAGGAATCAGCTTCCGGACTATATTCAACGCCGGCTCGTGATACAGATATGTAAAAAAAGTAAAAGAACACAGGGCGGCCAGACTCCCACCGCGCAAACCCCAAGTGGCGGTCGCCGCCAAATCCATAAGAGACCAAAAGCCGACAACGGCAAGAAAGAGCAAGGGGAAGCGCAGAGGTTCAAAGGCGGCAGCACCATCGAACAGGAAGACATGCACAGCGCAAATGATGGCGTAGGCAGGGTAAATGAACATAGCCCAACGGGGAAGACGCACATCGGCGAAAAAGCCGCCTAGGAGAAACCAAAACACTGAAGCCGTAAGATTCAAAGGGTTATACACATAGACGGCACAAAACAGCGGGAGAAGGACCGCATGTCCCGCCTTGCGGACGTAGAACAGTAGCGGTGCCGAAGCGACAATGACGATTAGGTTGCGCAGGAACCAAAGGTGGAAAGCGATGGGCTGACTGTTTTTGTCGGTTGCCCAAAACACATCCCTCACAAAGTCCTGAAACGACTGCGGGATAATCCCGGCGTAGTTAGCGTTGAAGAAACCCGAAGGAGACGCCAGACGGTAGAGACTATAAAGCGACAATGGGACGAAGAGGCAGACAACGACATAGGGGACAAGCAACGACCACATCCGCCGCTTCATCTTGCGCAAGACCAGTTGCCCCCCCCCAGCAACATTCGTGCCAACAAAGAACAGAAATCCGCTCATGGCAAAAAAAGTCGGCACTGCGACATCACAAAAGCCACGGATAAAGACCAACTGAAAATCTCTCAACGCCCCGACAGTCTCCACACTGAAAAAGGAGTGAATATAGAGTACGAACGTGATGCAGATTAGCGAGGTCAGCTTAATCTTCCACGACAGGAGCGGGGACACTAATTCGGCAGTAGTTTTCAATTCCATAGGATAACTGATTTGTGGGGCGAATATACTGCATTATTACGTATATCGACAATAGAGATAATCGGGAGACCCAGAGCCGATTGGAGAATCCTAGGAGCGTCGTAGGGGTGGGGAGACCTAAGGCAATTCGAGAAGCTTAGGGGCAGTTGGGAACCCGAGGGTAGTTCGAGAGACCCAGGGCGTCACGCCCCAGGCTGGCGCATGTCGCC
>CAYZUH010000029.1:0-34590 GCA_964481855.1 uncultured Marinilabiliaceae bacterium | reverse complement strand
GGGGGGGCCACGCCCAAGGCTGGCGTATGCCGCCCCGTTGGGGCTGGGAGCATGTGCGGGGGGGGGGAGTGATGTTTTCGGGATGTTCCTGAGGAAGTCATTTGGGGCGGACGGCGCGGACAGAGAACCCGTTGTAGCGGGAAAATTCATTCTGCACAGAATGCCTGTTTGCGTTAAACTCTATGGATATGGCGTTGTCCGTAACCGTGCCGAGGCTCGATGCCCAATAGTTGCCGACATAATTGAGCATACCGATTGTCGCCCTATAGACATTCCCGGCCGCAGGCATGAAGATGGAGTTGCCATTGGGCCCCGTGACGATGCACCCTGCTATGTTGGAGCCGTCGTAGTTGTCAGTCCACTCCCACGTGCATGACTTGACAAGCTCGTCGACCTCGGCTTCAGTCGGCATACGCCACGAACCTCCCCAGTTGGCAGCCGCGGCGTCGTCTTGGGGCTCGATGGTGGCAAGACCGTCGCCGACGAACTCGCCGCCGGCATACCATATGGCGTCGAGCTGTTTGTCTTCCTTGTGATATTTGGTGACGTGCGTGCGGTCTTTACCTCCACCATCAATCCACTTGTAGCGTTCCCACTCGTGAACCTCTTTTGTCCCATCGGTCTCAGCCCAAGCGAAATACGCCCCATAGCTCTTCTCGGAGTCTGCCCCCAGGTTCCACCTGGCCCACTCGACAGAGAGGCCAATGTCCACCCCCGCGCCAACTTTGCCTCCGACGGTCTCGTTGCTCACGTCGTCTCCCTCTTTGGGTTCGGGAGCGGGAGTGGGGTCTGGCCCGGGAGTGGGTCCGGGTTCGGGAGTCGGCGTCCCGCAGATGGGCACACTGCCGACAACCTGCCCATTTTGAAGCACGTTCCATTGCGCCTGGGCGGAGACCGCCACGAAAGCGAATGCCAAGGATATGGAGAAAGCGAGAGCTGATTTCATTTCGGGACATAGGTTTTACCACCATACAAATATACGCACAATGCAACAATTTAATGCGGCGACAAAACAACAAAGCCCAGAACAGACCAAAGAATGCCGCAATCTCCACAACGAAAAAGGACGCACTAAATCGTGCGTCCTCCAGGCCTTTGCCGTCGGCCAAGATATTGTCGGTAATAGAGTCCTCGAGAGCCGTTACTTGGGGTCGTAGCCCCACTTGACATAGATGGCACCCCAGGTGAAGCCGGCCCCAAAGGCGGCGAGGATGAGGTTGTCGCCCTTGTGCAGACGGTTCTCCCACTCGTAGAGGCAGAGCGGAATCGTTGCCGACGTGGTGTTGCCGTAGTGCTCGATGTTAATCATGACCTTCTCGGCCGGGAGTCCCATGCGGTCGGCCGTGGCGGAAATTATTCTCAGATTGGCCTGATGGGGCACCAGCCATGCCACGTCGTCGGCCGTCAGCCCGTTGCGCGCCATGACGTCGACGGTTGCGTCCGCCATATAGGTGACGGCGTATTTGAAGACCTGCTTGCCCTCTTGATATATGTAGTGCTTGTGTGCGTCGACGGTCTCGTGGCTAGCCGGCATGGCGGACCCCCCTGCGGGAATCTTGAGCCACTCGCGCCCGAAGCCGTCGGTGTGCAGGTTGGCGTCGACGACCCCCAAGTCCTCCTCTGTGGGCTCGACGAGGACTGCCGTCGCCGCGTCGCCAAAGAGCACGCACGTGGTGCGGTCGGTGTAGTCTACGATTGACGACATCATCTCGGTGCTGACCAGGATGACTTTCTTCTTCGCCCCGGAGCGGATGTACTGGCTGACGAGGTCGAGGCCGAAGAGAAACCCGGAGCACGCCCCATTGATGTCGTAGGCGAGCGTCTTGTGGATTCCAACCTTGTCGCATATGATGGCCGCCGTCGCTGGGACCATCTCGTCGGCAGTGACTGTGGTGCAGACCACGAGGTCGACCTCCTGCAGGTCAAGCCCCGTCTTGCGGACCAGGTCCTCTATAGCCTTGGCGCCCATGTCTGAAGCCGCCATTCCCTCCCCTTTGAGGATTCGGCGCTCCTTGATTCCGACTCGTGTCATAATCCACTCGTCGTTGGTGTCGACCATCCGGCTAAGCTCGTCGTTCGTCAGGCGGTATTCGGGCGTATAGGCTCCCACGCCCGTAATAACTGCATTTATCTTTGACATTATCTTCTAAAAGGTGTTTGTTTTCCGCTTGTGGCCGCAAAGCCTACGAGTGGCAAAGGTACATATTTGTCACCACATCTCGTCGTAGTATCGTCTGCACTCGACGACATCGGGATGCTGCTCAAAGTCACCTCGGAGCGCGACGAAGTCGGCGTCCTGCTCCTGTGGCGTGCCGTCGAGCCCGTAGCTCGTCATGACCTTGACGCCCCACTCCCTTGCGGCGTCGGCCAGCGTGGCCTCCTTGGCGTTGTGGCACGCCTCTGCCACGTGCTGTATGGCGTCTTTGACGTTCTCGTCGGTGTCGGTGTAGCCATACCACTCCCTGGCTCGCCCGACGCACCACCTGACGGTCAGTCCGCGCGCCCTCTCGGCCAACGCCCGGAAGTCGTCAGCCACCTGCGCCACCGACTCATATTGCCCTTGCGCAATCTTCGCCTCGATGGCCCTCACGTCGGGCATCGGCGCCACAAGCCCGCCGGCGTCGACCCACTCGCAGTTGAGGCTCTCGCTACGCCCCTGGTCGTGGACGTAGGCCTTGGCGATGAAGAGGTCTATGGCCGTCCGATATGCCACGGCGGCGCGCGACAGCAGAGCCCTGCGAATCCGCAGCCCCCCCTCGATGATATGCTCCGACTTGCTGTGCGCCAGGTCTCCCTCAATCCTCCGGACGGCGGCCATCATGGCCCCGACCGTTATGGGGTTGAGGATGTCGTATGACACGGCATCGGCCTTGAGCTTTCGCCTGTCTCTCTTCCGCCACTTGTTCCAATCGCGGAACATCCCCATGGAGAACAGATTCTGCGCCACGATGAGGTGGCTCTCGCCGTCGCGCTCTGCAAGGACCGAGAAAGGGAACGCCGCCGTGTCGGGGCATGTCCGATGATGCCCGACAACCATTGTGAAAGCCCCTATGCGCGCCGGTTCGAGGACATAGGCGCCCGAACCGGTCTTGACCCCGCGGTCGTAGACGGCCTGCTCGATGGGGCCGAGCCGGTAGTGGTGGTTGCTGGCGTTGGTGGCACTCCCGGCGTTGAAAAACGAGTATGCCCCCGCCACGAGAAGCGACGACTTGTGGTGGCTCACCGTGCAGGGCCCAGCCAAGACCGCCACGGCCTCGCCGCAGAGGAGCTGGCTGTTGGAGAAGGCAAGCAGATTCTCGGCCGCGAAGCCCTTGCCGACCATGGCGCATTGGCCAATGAAACAGTTGGTGAGGTCGGCCCCGTCGAAAACCTCCGCCCCCTCGGCGAAGACGAAGTTTGCGGCATTGACGTCGGCCCCGACAAACGTCGGCTGTTCGGGCGCAGAGAGAATTGTCCCGTTGCGCAGAGCCGACGCCCCGTCTATGACAGCGCGCCTGCCGATGCGCACCCCCTCGACGACACGCGTCGAGAAGATGTGCACGTCTTTGCCAATCTCAGCCACGAGACCCTCGGCCTCGCGCCTCACCAGGGCCTCGTAGCCCTCGACCAGGCCCGGGATGTAGCGGTGCATGGCCACGCAGTAGGCTATGTTGGAGTTGAGCGACGCCGAGAGTGGCACCTCGCGGCCTCCGCCCTCGTTGACAACCGCCACCGGCGTGCCGACGCCGAAAGCCCCCTCGCCGCCGACAATCCGCCCACAGTTCATGGCCACAAAGCGCCCCCCGACATTGTAGCCGCAGAGCAGTCCGACATCGTGGACGAAGAACCAATCGCCCAGCGTCACGTCGCGGAGCGTGGCCCTGCATATTGACGAACGGACATTGCCCATGTCGAACCCCGGCGCATTGACGTGGACAGTCCCGCTCATGTCGCCAAGGCGGACGACGCCCATGAAACGCACCGCCGTGAGCGCCGCGGCATCGAACACGCCGCGCACCCAGACGTCGGACCAATCGTCGGCAACGCATCCGCGCCCCTCCAACACCCGCACCTCAGCCTCGCTCAGGTGCCGATAGTCAAGACTTGTGTCTACTGTCATCTCACTTTCTCTAAGCCCGCACCCGCTGTCGGCGGAAGAAGCTCCACGCCACTCCGCCCAGAACCACTACGACCACCAGGGCCGACGCCGCCGTCGAGACGACATTGCCGACCCGGAAGCTGGCAGGCTCGAAAGCAAACTCGATGGTGTGGCTCCCCGCGGGAACGCGCAAGGCGCGCAAGGTGTAGTCGGCCCGCAAGATTTCCGCCTCCTGGCCGTCGATGGTGGCGCTCCACCCGGCCGGGTAGAAAACCTCGCTGAAGACCGCCACCCCGTCGGCCTCGGAGCGGCTCTCGTATGTTATGCGGTCGGGCGCATAGGCCGTCTGTCGTATCGTCGCGGCACTGTCGAGAGCGAAAGTCATGTCTTGCCCCCCCTCGACGACTGCCACCCGGCGCAGGTCGACCTCGCCAATGGAGCTTAGCGCCTCGTCGGCCGAGGCTACGGCGCGCACCTGCCCGACGAACCATGCTTCGGGATGGGCATAGGCGTTGACCAGGGGTTGCTGGCGTGGGTTGAAAATGAGATAGCGGCAGTTGAGCATATTGAGGGCCGGCGACGCCGCCAAGGCGGCATCGATTGCGGCGAAATCCTGCTTTTGGACCGCAGACGCCACACTCTGCCACTCGGCGACCAGATATTGGTCGATGACATCCTGATAGCGCCGCAGCTTGGCCCCATGGTATCCCCCGATGGAGTGATGATAGAATGAGGTGTAGACCTCGTTGAATGGGTTGGTGTAGAGAGCCATGACGCGGTGCGGCGCCTTGTCTTCGAGGATTGCCTTGTCGGCCTCGGAGAGCGCGAAGTTGCGGCTCTCGCTCTTCTTGACGAAATTGTCGTCGGAGAGGTACCGGCGGTCGACGCCCCACAGGTCGAAGAGGCAGAGGACGCCGACAGTGGCGAGCATTATCTTGTTGTTAATCTTCCTCACGGAACAGAACCACAGGGCCGACGACGCCAGGAGGATAAGTACCGCCGAGCGCAACGCGTCGGCCCTCGTCAGCTCTATGCGCGCGTCCACGAGCGTCTGCTCCAAGACAGCGTAGGCCGGGTTTTGCGCCGAGAGGCTCTCAAACGTCTCCGCCTCTTGCGCCGAGAGGAAGTCGTAGAAGAGCGTGGGCGCCGCGGCAAGTAGCAACGCCACGCCCGCCGTGAGGCCCAGGGCACCGAAGAACTTGCCGGGCTGGTATTTGACGTCCTCGGGATGGTCGAAGACGGCCTTGAGACCCAACATTGCCAAGAGGGGGATGGTGACGGTGGCGATGACGAGCGCCATCTCGACGGTGCGGAACTTGTTGTAGAGGGGGAAGTGGTCGAACATGAAGTCTGTCAGCAGCGGGAAATTCTTCCCCCAAGCCAGGAAGACGGAGAGCAGCGTGGCCGCAATGAGCCACCACTTGACCCTGCCGCCGTAGAAGAAACAGCCGATGAAGAAGAGGAAGCACACGACAGCCCCCACATAGACGGGCCCGGAGGTGAAACTGCGCCCCCCCCAGTAGGCGCTCTGCTGCGCCACGGCCTGGGCAATCTGCGGTTCGGCGGCCCTCACGGCCTTGAGGCCGCCGCCGATGGGAGCGCTCGCCCCCCCCACCACATTGGGGACGAGGAGCGTCGGAGTCTCGCCCACCCCATAGCTCCAGGCCAGGGCATAGTCCTTGTCCAGCCCCGTGCCGCGGCTCTCGCCCTCGGCCGCCCGAAGGTCGCTCTTGCCGCGAATGGAGTAGGCGCCATACTCGTAGGTTGTCCAAAGGTTGGTCGTGCCGGGCAGAATGGCAAGCAGGGCCGCCGCGGCCAACACTCCGATGCTGACGCCGAAAGACCGCAAGGCCTTGTGGCGCACGGCGTGGACAAGCTCCACGACGACTAGGACAAGGAGCGCCAGCGCCAAATAGTAGGTTATCTGGACATGATTGAAAGCCAACTCGAGACCCAAGGCCACCATGGTGTAGATGCCGCCCAGGAGCCGCTTGCCTCCAAAGGTCATCAGGACTCCGCCGATGACGAGCGGCATCATGGCAATGGCGTAGCACTTGGTGATATGCCCGGCGGCAATGATGATGATGTTGTACGAGCCAAAAGCGAACGCCAACGCCCCAACCGTGGCGACGCCCTTGCCCAGGCCCAGGCTGACGAGCAGGACGTAGAAGCCGACGAGATAGAGGAAGACGATGGCCACCGTGGTGTATGGCAATCCGAGGCGCACGGAATGCGAGAGATGCCAAAAGATGTTGTGGCTGGAGTCGGACCGAATCTGATAGGCCGGCATGCCGCCGAACATGGAGTCGGTCCACTGCGCTTTCTCGCCCGTCTGCCTCTCGTACTCCACAAGTTCGCGCGCCGCCCCCTGGGCGTGAATGTTGTCCATCTGCGGCAGCGTCTTGCCCTGCAAGACGGGCAGGAAATAGGCGAAACTAGCCACGACGAAGCACAGCACCACCACGGCGTGTGGCCATAGCGACACGAACTTCTTAAGTGTAGGATTCATTTATCTATGTTTAATCTTTTGTTTCCTGACAAAGGCGTAGCGCACAGCCTCGCCGACATTGCGCCACCCGCCCCGCGCCCCGTCGCCCTCGCACCATGCGTGCGCCAGGAGCCCCGCGGCGTCGGCCACGGCGGCAGGCACGGCGGCGAACCTCAAACTCCACCCGCCCCCTTGCGGGACGGCGTCGCGGAGCGCGAAGCCACCACGCCTCAAAACCGCCCTGCCCCTCGCGGGCATCAGCGGCGCGGCGACAGACACCGCCCACCGCACCTCGCCGGCGAGCGACGGAGCCAGGGCGACACACCCGCGAACGAAAGCCGCCGCGTCGTCGCGAGCGGAGAGCAAGACGGCAAGGTCGAGCATCCACTTGAGGGAACTCTGCCCACGAAGCCAGTGCTTACGGGCGTGCGCGCACAAGTAGCAAAAATGCGCGGCCGCCGACAGCGCGTCCACCCTCTCGCCACTCTCGACGCACCGGGCGACACTGCCAAGGAACGACGCCCCACCATCGCACCGCGAGAGCTTGTGGTGCAGTTCGACGACCACGCCGCGATATGTCAACCCCTCCAGGTGGTCGCGCCAACTGTCTACAACCGCCGGCCGCCGTGGCGAGCAGTTCTCCACGGCCCCGTCGGCAATGAGGATGTCGCGCGCCAGGCGCACCATCGGCCCCGGCACCAGGATGTCCACATCGCCAATGGCCCTCGTTGCCGCGTCGGGATAGGACGTGCCGACGAGGGCAACGCCCTTGAGGGCCACGCACCCCACGCCACGCCCCCGCAAGAGCTCCGCCACACGCCACGCCACGCCTATGCACACTCCGTTTCGGCTCAGAGCCGCGAGGACATGCGGCCGCAAGAGCCTCAGCAATCGTGGCGCGGCCCCCCAGTCGGCATAGCCGTCCGCCAGTCGCCCCGACAACCACCCCGCCACGCCATGCGCCACGGCGAGGCTCACGAGAGCCTCGGTGTCGGCGTCGCCTACGGCGGGAGGCTCGAAGCCGCCACGCTCGATGGCGCAGAGGCGGCATAGCAACGCGTGGAGCGCCCCGGCGGTCATCATCGCCCCGGACAGCCTAGCCCCGCCCTCCCGCAATGAGCGCCTCGATGACCCGCGTCATGCGCGGCTCGGCTGCGGCGGCGACGCGTTGCACCTCCTCGTGGCTCACCTCGACAATCTCGCCGGGGACACCGGAGTCTGTTATGATTGAGACACCGAAGACCTCGATGCCGCAGTGTCGAGCCACGATGACCTCCGGGACGGTGCTCATGCCGACGGCATCGCCGCCCAGGGCGCGGAACATCTTGTATTCCGCGGGGGTCTCAAAAGTAGGCCCCGTGGTGCCGACATATACGCCAGTCCGGAGGTCCAGCCCCTCTTCCGCGCCAATCTCCAAGGCCCGGGCAATGAGCCTCTTGCTATACGTCTCGCTCATGTCGGGGAAACGGGGGCCCATCTCGTCGATGTTTGGACCTATGAGCGGGTTCGTCCCGAACATATTGATGTGGTCGGTTATGACCATGACGTCGCCCACCTTGAAGTCGGGGTTGAGCCCCCCCGAAGCATTGGACACGAAGAGCGTCTTGACGCCCAGGAGGCTCATGACGCGCGCCGGGAACGTGACTTGCGCCATTGTCCACCCCTCGTAGAAGTGGAAGCGGCCCTGCATTGCCAACACCGGGACGCCGCCGACGCGCCCGACAATCAGACGCCCCGAATGTCCCTGGACGGTCGAGACGGGGAAGTGGGGGATCTGGGCGTAGTCGATGCTCTCTACAACCTCAATCTTCTGGACCAAGCCGCCAAGGCCCGTGCCCAGGACGATGCCGACGGTCGTCCCCCCGATTATGCGGCACTTGAGGAACTCCGCCGCCTCGCGAATGTCATTAGGAATCATATCAATGCTCTTATAAGGTGTAGAATCTTGTTGTCGAACTCTTCGGCCTCGCCAAAGAGGATGTCCGTCTTGATTGGCAACGCCGCCACCTCGTGTCCGCCAATATGGGTCGGAAGCCGCGTGGCGTCTTTTTCCGTCGTGAGGAGCAGGCTCCTGCGCCCCACCCCGTCGAGTTCCGCCCCAATTCTCGCCAAGTCGGCCGGCGCGAAATCGTGGTGGTCTGCAAAAGACATCTTCCGCACTAGCCCGACGCGGCGCTCCACCTCGCAGAAGAAAGGCCCCGGCCTCCCGACCCCCGCCACAGCCACCGCCCCCCGGGCCGCGACCTCCTGGTCGGTCACTGTCGCCCCGCCTGGCAGCACGAAGTCGGCGTAGCCTATTGCGCTGAAAAAGACGCATTGCCCCCGCCGGAGCCTCATCTTGCGCCGGATTTCGTCGGCATCTCGCCTAGAGAGCGACGGCGGGCACTTGTTGACCACCACCACGTCCGCCGTACGCGCCATTGCCGCCGACTCCCGCAAGTCGCCAGCCGGCAGTGGCCAATCGCTCCACAGAGGGCGCGCGTAGTCGCAGACGAGAAGCAACGCACAGGGGCGCACACTGCGGTGCTGCATCCCGTCGTCCATCAAGACGACCCGGGCGCCACGCCCCAACGCGCAATCTATGGCGGCCCCGCGGTCGGCGTCGACCACCACGTCCACCTGTGGCAAGTGGCGCTTCAGTTGGCACGGCTCGTCGCCGACGTCGCCGGCCGTCGCCCCGTCTTCCGCCACGACCAGACCTCGGCTCTTGCGCCGATAGCCCCGGCTGACGACGGCCACGCGCCAACCGGCCGACAGGAGGAGCCTCGCCAGGTGCTCGATGACGGGCGTCTTGCCCGTCCCCCCGACCGTGATGTTGCCCACGCACAAGACGGGCGCCCCAAAACTCCGCCGCCTCAAGACACCCGCCGTGTAGAGCCAACAGCGGGCCTGCGCGACGACCCAATAGAGCGCCCCGACAGGCAGAAGCAGGAGCCGAAGCCTCGTCATTTCTTGCCCACTATGTAGCCCTTGGCCCACCGAGGCAAGAGGATTACGCCAACGACGAGGTAGGGGTAGTAGCTGACAAGCCTCCAACAGAAAGCCAACGCCATGGCCCCGACGGGGATGTAGTCGGCAAGGAACTCCTTGAAGACATATTCCGCAAATCCGCTCCCGCCCGGCGTCGGGCTGACGAGCATCATGATCCACATTGCCAACTGCTTGCCGAAGACCACGAAATGGTCGAAGAGGCCCAACTGGCCGACCCCGAAGAATGCCAAAATGAGCGCATTGACGACCCAATAGCGCGACGTCCAACTGAGAGCCGAGGCCAGGAACGCACGCAGCCACTTCCGCAGAGGCCAATGGCGGAAGTGGCGCCCCGTCTGGACAATGTCGGTGCCGACGTCGGCGATGTCCCTGCGCCACCGCCGCAAGACGGGAAGCCGGAACACCTGGAGCAGAAGCCACTTCAGCCCGCGCGGGTTGACGAAGAAGCCGTAGCTCAGCAACAAGATGTAGCCCACCTTGACCCCGTAGCCGACCCAGGCCACGACGGCCAGCTTGTGCGCCACGCTCTCCTCCAGGCCGAATATGTTCTCGTAGCCGACAAGCAGCACGACAACAGGGAAGAAGAGGGCGAAATACAGCTCGTCGAGAAACGACGTCATCATGACGATGCCCGTGGCCCTGCCGGCGGAGATTCCCTCGCGGTTGACGAAGAAGAGCGCCACGCTCGTCCCCCCCACTGCCGAGGGCGTCACCGCCGACGAGAACTCCCAAAGCATTATTATCCGAAACGCCGCGAACCAACTCAGCTCGTGGTCGCTAAGGAGGCGGATGCGAATCATGTAGCCCACATCCCTCCCCGCCATGAAGATGACCGCGGCGGCGAACCACAGCAACGACATAGGCCCAAACTGGAACGCGCCGAACGTCCCCGGCTCATACTCCCGGGCGAAGAGGAACGCCGTGACCCCCAGTCCGATGACAATGGGGAGGACAATCTTCCACGACCGCAGGCTCCCCAACGCGTCGCCCTGCTGCTTAGGCTCGTCTCCCATCTGCGAAAAAGGCTTTAGAAGTTGAAGATGTCGCCCGTCCCGCCCGTGGCGACCGGCATGGGCGCGTCGCCCAGCGGGAGGGCCTCGCCGCCGTCGGCGTTGACCCCCTTGTCGGCGCAGTCGAGCGAGAAGTTTATGACCACGGGGGCCTCGAAGAGGTCTTCGGGGCGGACGTCGGTGAGCGTCTCGTCGGCGAAGACTTTCAAGATGAAACGCCCGAAGACGGGTATCGCCATGTTGGAGGCCTGGCCAATGCTCATGCTGTTGAAGTGGATTCCGCGTTCCTCGCCGCCCACCCACACACCGGAGACGAGGTGGGGCATGACTGACATGTACCACCCGTCGCTTTGGTTCTGCGTCGTGCCTGTCTTGCCGCCCATTTGGCACGTCAGCTTATATGCCGGGCCGCGCAGCCGCCGTGCCGTGCCCTGGTCTACGACTCCCTGTAGGAGGCTTATCATCATGAACGCCGTCTGCTCGTCGATGACCTCCCTCTCGCGCCGCCCGAAGCGCCCGACGACGTTGCCGTAACGGTCTTGAATCTCGGTGACGAAGATGGGGTCGATGTGCACCCCCTTGTTGACGTAGGTGCTGTAGGCGCCGACCATCTCGCATAGCTTGACGTCGCTCGTGCCCAGGAAGAGCGACGGCACGGGGTCTATGGGGCTATCGACCCCCAGGGCCCGGATGAGATTCGCCACCTGCTCTGGCGACGTCTGCTTCATGGCCCATCCCGTCACGTTGTTGTTCGAGTTGGCGAGGCCCCACTTGAGGCTCACCATCTCGCCAAGGCGCGCGTCGCCGGCGTTGCGGGGCGTCCACGTCGTGACGCCCCCCCCCTCGGCCGGGACGGTGAACGTCTGCGGGGCGTTTGGCACGAGGTCGCAGGGCGTGTGCCCGTCGCGGAATATCGTGGTGTAGACGAACGGCTTTATTGTCGAGCCCACCTGCCGCCGGCCCTTGGAGACCATGTCATATTGGAAGAAGCGGAAGTTGGGCCCGCCGACGTAGGCCTTGACGAAACCCGAGCGGGGGTCCATCGACATGAAGGCGCATCGCAGGAAGTGCTTGTGGTAGACGACGGAGTCGTATGGCGACATGACGGTGTCGCGCTCCAGGCCTGGCGCGCCCCAGTCGAAGACGCGCGTCTCGACGGGCTGGCGCATATGGGCCATAATCTTGTCGTCGCTCATGCCCTCGTTCCTCAAGATTCTCCACCTGTCGGAGTTGCGGAGCGAGCGGCGCACCATGGCGTTGAACTGCTCCTCGGTGATGTCGTCGGAGTATGGCGCGAAGCGCGCGCCTTTCTTGCTCTTGAAGAAGAGCGGCTGGAGGTTTTGGCCGATATGCTCGGCCACGGCCTCCTCGGCGTAGGCCTGCATGCGGCTGTCGACCGTGGTGAATATTTTCAGTCCGTCGCGGTAGATGTCGTAGAGCGAGCCGTCGGCCTTTGGGTTCTTCTCAATCCACCCGAAGAGTGGGTTCGTGGCCCACTGTATGCTGTCGTCGACGAACTCCTGCGCCTGCCAGGCGGCGTAGTCGGTTCTTTCGGGCTTGTGCGCCTTGAGCTGCATCCTGAGGAACTCGCGGAAGTAGGGCGCCGTGCCGTCCTTATGGTCCTCGCGCCGGAACTTCGAGACGTCTAGCGGCAGGGCGCAGAGCGAGTCGTGCTGCGCGGTCGAGAGGTATCGCTGACGGAGCATCTGCCCCAAGACGACATTGCGCCTCGCCGCGACCTTTTCGGGCCTGCGCATGGGGTTGTAGAGAGCCGGGTTCTTGAGCATCCCGACCAGGACGGCGGCCTGCTCCACCTTGAGGTCCCGCGCCTTGCAGCCGAAGAACGTGTATGCCGCGCTCTCGATGCCGTAGGCGTCATAGACGAATCCGACCTTGTTGAGATACATGGAGAGAATCTCCTCCTTGGTGTAGCTCCTCTCCAGCTTGACGGCGATGACCCACTCGTTGAGCTTCTGCGTGACCCTCTCCCAGAGGCTGGCCGCATGGTCGTGGAAGAGCATCTTGGCGAGCTGCTGTGTTATGGTGCTGCCCCCGCCCGACGACTCGTCGCGCGTCATGACCGTCTTGACCAGGACCCGGAAGAGGCTTCGGAAGTCGATGCCGGAGTGCGAGTAGAAGCGCTCGTCCTCTGTGGCCACGAGCGCCTTGACGAGGTTGGGCGAGAGATTGTCGAAATCGACATAGCTGCGGTTCTCGACAAAGAATCGGCCTATCGGCTTGCCGTCTGCCGAGACAATCTCCGTCGCGATGTTGCTCTTGGGGTTCTCCAGCTCGGCGAAAGACGGCATATAGCCAAGCACCCCACAGGCGAGGAGGGCGAAGAAGACAACCACGCACAGCAAGCCGGCGGCAAAAAGAGACCAGAACCCGATTACGTATGGCTTAAACTCCGGCTTCATTGAGGGCAAAAAAGGGTTTGTTTGTTCGAGGGGCTAATTTAATAATTGCGGTATTCATATGCAAACTCACCGTTTGCGCATGATGGTGAGTCCGTCGCGAATCGGGACCACCACCTTTTCGACCCTCGCGTCGGCCGCCACCATGTCGTTGAAGCGGCGCAAGGCCCGGGTGTGGTGGTCGGCGGGCCGTGGCTGGCGAAGCACGTGTCCGTCCCACAAGACATTGTCCGCCAAGATGAAGCCCCCCCTGCGCACGCGCGGCAATACGGCCTCGTAGTAGTCGGCATATTCGCGCTTGTCGGCGTCGATGAAGACGAAATCGAAGAGTCCGTCAATCTCCGCCAGGGCCTGGCCGAGCGTGCCTATGTGGAGCACCAACTGGCCGGCGCGGGGCGAGCGCGCGAAAAAGGAGCGAATGGTATGCTCCATCTCGTCGTTGACCTCGACGGTGTGGACCCTGGCTTCGGGGATGTCGAGCCCCTCGGCCATGCAGAGCGCCGAATATCCGGTGAACGTCCCGACCTCCAAGACGAGCCTGGGGCGCACCATATGGACCATCATGCGCAGGAGCGAACCTTGCAGATGCCCCGAAATCATGCGCGGCTGGAGCGTCCGCAGGTGCGTATGCCGGTCCAGCTCGTGGAGCAGAGGGGACTCCGGGTCGGAATGAGAGAGCAGGTATTGCTCCATCTCCATGGTGTCCGCGTTGTTCATCGGCCTAGCAGTATATGAGCCTCGACATCTTGCCGCCCCCCAGGACTCCCCGCGCCACCCTCAGAATGCTCTCCGGCGTGACCCTCTGGCGGACGAGCTCCGCCGTCTCGGCGACGGTCTGCGCATTGCCGCGGAGGAGTAGCGCCCTGGCCGCGGCAAGCATGACGCTCTCGGCGTCGTCGGCCTCGATGAGCCGCTGCCCGACATATTGCCGCAAGACCCTGGCGAACGCCGCCTGCGACATCGGCGCCTGGCACAGCTTGTCAATCTCTCGGCCCACGACGGCCATCGAGACGGGTATGTTCTGCGGGTCTGTGCCGAAATATATGGTGAAGAGGCCCGTGTCGTCGAACGGCGTGTAGTCCGTCTCGACATTGTACGCAATCCCCCTCCTCTCGCGCAGTGCCACGCTGAGGCGCGAATTCATAGACGGCCCGCCGAGGAGCCTGGCGATGACCGCCATCGACAGCCGGTCGTCGGAATGGCAGTCGGGGGCCCGGAAGCCCAGCACGACGTGCCCCTGGCGCGTGTCCCTCTCCACCGTCTTGTCGAAAAGCCCGAAAGTCTCCACTCGGCGCCCGTCGCCCTCGCCACGGCGCGTGGCGGGGTGGCACCCGAAGTGCCGCTCGGCGACGGCCACGACCCTGTCGGGCGGCAGGGAGCCAACGAAGACGAACGCCATGCGGTCCGTGGTGTGCGCCCGGCGGACGAAAGCCTCGGCATCGGCGGCAGAGAACCGCGCCACCGAGCGGGCGTCGCCCAAGATGTTGTGTCCCAGGGGCGTCCCGGCGAAAGCCAAGTCCTCGAACTCGTCGAAGATGAGTTCGGAGGGCGAGTCCTGGTAGCTCGTAATCTCGTCGATTATGACGTCCCGCTCCTTGTCAATCTCCTTTTTGGGGAATGTGGGGTTGAAGAGGATGTCGGCAATGAGCTCCGCGGCCCTGTTGAAGTCCTCCTGCAAGAACGACGCGTGCACCGCCGTCTCGTCTTTTGTGGTGTAGGCGTTAATCTCCCCCCCCACCTCGTCGAGCCGGTTGAGAATCTGGTGGGCCGTCCTCCTGCGCGTGCCCTTGAAGATGGTGTGCTCGACGAAGTGGGCCAGGCCATGCTCGTCTTCGGCCTCGTCTCGCGCACCGGCTCCGACGAGCAGCGCGCAGTGGCACACGGGACCTGGAGCCGGGATGCATATGGTGCGAATCCCGTTGGAGAGGGTTGAGATTTGCATGTCCCTCGTCATTCGTCAACCATCCGAGCCATCGGCACGTGGCCGACCGTGCGACCATGCGTCGCAGTACACTTCCTTGTAGGGCGCACCTGTTCCATGACCCAAAGTTAGTCATTTGCCGCCGCGCCCGCAAACCGCCCGCCTACACCCCTCCAGGCTTGGAGCGACGCTCCTGGCGCCACCACCGCATGACACCCGCCGGCGGCCGCCCCGCCAAGAGCTCGCGCCGCATGAAGTCCATGGCGGGCGCGGCGTGGGCAAAAAACTCATAGTAGCCCCGGCATAGGTAGTTGAGCCCCGGCTCGCCGTCGCTAGTTGCGGCAAAACGGTTCTTGGGGCACTCCCCATTGCAGGCGAAGAGGAAACGGCAACGCCGGCACTGCCCCGGCAGCGCGTCGCGCTTGTCGGCCCCGAAGCGCGTCGCCACCGGGCCATACATCATCTCGGTGAGGGTGTGCGTCCGAATGTTCCCTAGCCGATATTCGGGGAAGACATAGTGGTCGCAGACGTATACGTCTCCATTGTGCTCGACGACGCCGGCGTGGCCACAGGTCGGGGCCAGCGAACAGACGCCCGGCGGCTCTCCGACCCAATTGGCGAGCGTGGAGTCGAAAATCTGCACGAAAACCTCACCCACGTCGGCCTCCACCCACTGGTCGAAGACCCCGCGGAGGAAGCTCCCCCATTGGCCAGGCTCCACCGAGAAGCCAGCAAGGCGCGCCTTGGCGTCGACCGGCGACGCCAGGTGCCGCCCGTCGGGGCGCGGCAACAGCCTCTCGACGATGGGCGCGAACTGCAGGAACCGACAGCCTATCTGCTTGAAAAAGCCATAGAACTCTTCGGGGCGCCCGGCATTGAAGGCGTTGACAACCGCCATAGCGTTCCACTCCACTCCGTGGCGGTTGAGCATCTCGACGCCCCTCATGACCCTGTCGAACGACGGCCCACCGCCCCTGTAGACGCGGAACTTGTCGTGCATCGGCCTCGGTCCGTCGATAGAGACCCCGACAAGCCAATTGTTGTCGGCCAGGAAACGGCACCACTCGTCGGTGAGGAGCGTTCCGTTGGTCTGCAGGGCATTGTCGATATGCATCCCGCGGCCGTAGAACCGCTGCAGCTCGACGGCCCTGCGGTAGAACGACAGCGGGCGTAGCAGCGGCTCGCCGCCGTGCCAGGTGAAGAGGGCGTAGGGGGAGGTCTGCGACTGGAGGTATTGGCGCACAAAGTCGTCGAGCATGGCGTCCGACATCTGGCGCCGCTCGGCCCGCCCGTGGAAAAGATGGGCCTTTTCGAGGTAATAGCAGTAGTCGCACGCCAGGTTGCACGCCGCTCCGACGGGCTTGGCCATGACGTAGAGGGGGCGCGCGAAAGGGGCGGCGGTGGGCATCTCCGGTTTTTCTGTCATGACCCTAAGTTAGTCAAAAGGTCGGAATGTCATGACAGGCGGGGGGATTCATAGCCCCAAAGGGGCGGCACAAGGCAAGCCTAGGGCGTGAGCCCTAGGATACATTGCGGACTATAGGATACATCGCAACCTCTAGAAAGCATTGCGGAGCCTAGGATATTAGCCCCCCCCCTAGAAGTAGCGGATGGACCTCATGCCGGGGCGGCGCTTGAGGGTGAAGTCGTAGCGCACGCCAATCTCGTGGCTCCCGGCGACGGTATATTTGCGCAAGTCGTTGAAAGGAAAGTCGAAAGAGTAGGTGACGGCCCAGCTCTTGTTGATTTGGAAGTCGCCGAAGAGGACAATCTCCGCCACGGTGCGGTAGGAGAGTCCGACCCACAGTCGGTCCATGAAGAGCATGGAGCCCGCCAGCTCGACCTGGAGCGGCGCTCCGGGGACGATTCGGAACAGCGCCGTGGGGCGAATCTTGTAGTCGTCGACCGAGAAGACGTAGCCGCCGTAGACGTAGGTGTGGATGTTTCGGAACGAGACGGTGTTGCGAATCTCCTGCCTGTCGGAATTGTATCGGTTGGAGAAGAACCTGGGGATGCTCAGCCCGGCGAAATATGTCCCGGCGTTGTTCTTGAAGAAAGCCCCGAAGCCGAAGTTGAAGCCGAACTTGGAGATACGCCCGTCGAAGACCGGGTCTCCATACTCCGCCGTGACGGCCCTGTTGGCGTTGTAGACGATGTTCTTGAGCCCCATCTGGAGGCCGAGGCGCAGGTCGTGCTTCTTGTCGAGCACCAGCCGGTAGGACCCTGCGGCGTAGAACTCGAAATTGTTCGTGAAGCCTGCGTGGTCGTTGATGATGGTGACCCCCACCCCGAGGTCCTTGAGCTTGTCGACCTGGCCGTGGGCGTTGACCGCCCCGGTGAAAGGGGCGCCCTCAATCCCGACCCATTGCGAACGGAATAGGCCCATGGCGCTAATGACGTCGCGCGAGCCGTTGTAGGCGGGGTTGAGGACGCCCTGCGTGGAGATGTACTGGTTGAACACCGCCTGGTCTTGCGCGCCGGCGTGGCGCGCGAAGACCGTAAGTGCGATGCAGACTAGCGAGAGCCTGATTGTGGCATTTCTGAAATTCATTGTCGTCAAAATGTGTAGCAGGGTCTACCTGCGCAGTTCGACATATCCGCTCATCTTCCGCGTCGAGCGCATTACCGTCCGCTGGTTGATGAACGTTATGGTGAAGACGTAGTAGTAGGTTCCGGAGGGGAGGTTCTGCCCGAGCGTGACCATGTTCGAGGTGCTGCTCTTTCCGTCCCACCAACTCTCGTTGTCTCCATACTGCTGCCCGGAGGAGCGGTAGACGAGCGTCCCCCAACGGTTGAAGACCTGGAGCTTGCTCTCGGAGTTGGTCTTATACTTGTCGGGGATGATGATTTTGAAGACGTCGTTGAGCCCATCGCCGTTTGGCGAGAAAGCGTTGGGGATGAGGAAGACGGACTCGTCGTCGCCCACGTCCTCGTTGCCCGCCAAGATGGTGATTGTGGCGATGTTGGAGACTCGCCCAGGCATCTGCTTGTTCTCAATCTGATATCGGACCTGCTCCTGACCGTAGAACGACGGCTGCTTGATGTATGAGAAGTAGCCGGTCTGCGTCTGGTCGGAGAGCGAGTTGCCGTTCGAGATGTCGAGCAGTCCGTAGGAGCCGAAAATCTTCCTGTCGGTGGAGTCGGGGAGCAGGCGGAACCACACGTTGGCGGCCTTGTCTTGCTCTCGGGCGTTGAAACGTCCCGTCGCGGCGTTGAACGAACCCGCCACGTTGGAGTATCCGTTGCCGAAGTAGTTGGACTTCACGATTTCGTCGGGCTCGTCGCCGAGTTCCCTCGTCCCGGCCTGGTCGATGATATATCCGTCTTCTGTCTCGTTGACTTTCGGGCGGTAGACCCTGTCGATGGAGGAGCTCCAGCCGATGTATTGCTGGTTGCCCTTATTGCTTTTGTTGGTGTCGAACTCGTAGGCCGGGATGAGGTCCACGGTCTTGCCGAGGTCGCTCTTGCCGAGGAAGATTTGGACATTGTATGCCACAAGACCCTCGGCCACGATGGTTACCCGGGCCACAGTGTTGTCGCACTGGGTCTCGGGGTCGCGCACCACTACTGTGTAGACCCCCTCGCCGACATAGAGCGTGTCTCCCGTCACGTCCACCCGGAACTCGTTTGGCGTCTCGCCCCTGGCCACGGTGACGGCCTTAAGGTCGCGCAGAGGGCCAAAGACCACGTCGCCGTCGAGTTCGGGGACGACCTGCTTGATGAGCGTGGTGTCGTCTTTGACGAGAGAGTATGAGACACCGGCCTTGGCCCCTGAGACGACGATGGAGTATCCGAAGATTCCATATTCGCGGCTAGCCGTCTCGACGTTTCGCGTGCCGTCGGCGTCTATGACGACGCTGTAGACCGAGTCGCTGGCCACTGGCAGCGGCAGCTCGCGGACTTCGCGGTCGTCGGTGACGCGTCGGCATCCCTGCTCGTCGGCCACTTCGACAAAGTAGACGCCCGCCGTGGCATAGTGGCGGCTGCTCCCGTTGTGTCCCCAGCCGTCGAAGAAGAGGGTGTCGGCCTCGGCATACGGGTTCCTGTCTTTCATATATGACGGAATCTCCTGCATGTCGACAAGCTCGCGGTCCCACGGATTTTTGGGGTCCTGCTGCTCCTCGGCAGTCCTCCTCCTGTAGAGGCGGTAAATCTCGCCGACGCGCGGCGACTTGGCGTAGCCTAGGCGTACGCCGAGGTCTCCCTCGCAATATTCAAAGATGCTGTCGGGAGCCACGAGATGGCCTATGGGGAGCAGCACCTCGTCGAAGTTGACCGTCTGCTGCTTCCATGGGTTAGCGCTCACGCAGTCGTCGTCGGTGGGGTTGAGTAGGCGCGCCCAGAGGTGATAGGTGGCCGTGCCGGTCTTGACGGGCAGGAGGCTTGCGGCCCACACGAGGGCCTCTCCCGTGCCGGCCTGCTCCGTGGCGGCAATGGCGGCCTGGTCGTCTCCCACCGTGAGGTAGTAGCCGACGCCCTCCTGGCTCCGGTCCAGCACCAGGGCGAGCGGCTCGCCCGTGCATCCGCCGCCGACATAGCCGAAGTCGGCGTCTTGGAGGTCGATGAGGGACTGGCAGTTGACCGTTATGGTGGCCACAATCTGCGGACAGTCGAAGTTCTCGCCGAAGCCCATCCAGAGATAGTTGATGCCGCAACGTAGGTCGGAGACAGTCAGGCAACCGTCGGCAGTCTTGCCGAGATACTGGTAATATTCGGCGGCGAAGTCGATGGGCAACTCGGCGCGCGCCGAGAGGTGGTAGTTGGCGCCCTCGACAAGCAGGCCGAGCGGCACCTCGTATGTCAGCCCGCTGGCGTCGCAGACGGTCATCTCGGCCTCGACGGGCGTCACCGTCGCCCCGCCCACCGTCAGCCGGCCCATCTCCGCGCGGCACTTCTCGCCTCCGTCAAAGCCGGCGAAGAGCGTGTAGCTGCCTCGCCGCAGGTTGGAGACTCTGACGGTGTTTACTCCCTCGACGTCCACCGTCGTCGTGGCGACGACCTGGTTGGTGGCGTTGTCGACGAGCTGATAGGTGAGGCCGACGACGACATATTCACCCTCCAGGGTCAGCGTCCCGTCGCACACCACCTCGTCGAGACCCGTCGGGACTTGCGGACGCCGCGCTATGGAGCCGATGTTGACGAGGCACGCCAGGTCGTCGGCGGGGTCTTCTGAGGCCCACGACGCCCAGACGAGCATATTGCCCACGGGGAGGTCGGCAAAGGAGACGTCCGTCGTGCCGTCGTAGAGAGCCTGGGCAACGATGGCTTCGGGGCGCTCGGGGCTGTCGCCGTCGAGGGTGACGAAGAGGCGTATGCCCGCGAGCGCGCTTTGAGCCTGCTTGCCGGCAGCCAAGACCTCGGCCAGCCGGGCGTTGTCGGGCGTCCAGGCGTCAGTCCCGGCGTCGCCGTGGCAGAGGTCGCGCGCCTCGTCGCCAATGGTGAGGTTGTCGAGAGCCGGGGCCTTGCGGAGGCGCAGGTCTCCGCGGAGGCGCGACGAGCACACGTGTCCGCCATACTGGTCGCCATATTGCTTGAAGACGATGGCGTAGTAGTCTCCCTCTGGCACCGCGCGGCCGAAGTAGAGGCGGCCCGCGGTGTTGGCATTGGAGCGCACCTGGTCGAAGAGGGTGGCGTTGCCGCGGTCGTCGACCTTGTAGAGCGAGTATGTTATGACGCCGTCGGGGTCATATTCGGCGTTCTCGACATATACGTCCGTCGAGCCGCCGTCCTGGCAGAAGACGTTGGACTTCTCCAGGTTGAACGAGAGCGGGAGCTTGAGCGTCTTGAAGTTGACGAGCGGCGACGCCACGGGGCATCCCTGCCCCTGTCCCTCCCGGGCGGGCTTGGTGGCCACGACGTAGTAGTAGCCGTCGACGTTGACCAGGTCTGTCGGCACACCGTCGTCGGAATATTTGAGGCCTCGGAACGTGAGCCGCTGGTGGTCGTAGGTGGCGGTGAGGGCGTCGGCCGTGAGCTTGCGTCCGTGCTTGCCGTCGGCCAGGCTTGCCGCCGTCAGGCCTCCGCTTGCCGCGAGCTGGGCGTAGAGGTCGGGCGAGACGTAGTAGAGACTGTAGGATACGCCGCTCTCGGAGTCGCCCAGGGCGACGGGCTTGCCCGGCTCACCCTCGCACATGAAGCCCTCGAAGTCCAGCTCTTGCACCTTTGGGAACTTGTCTGAGGAGACGGAGACCGTCCCTATCAGCTCCTCGCAGGCCCCGTTGGATGCCACGACGGCATACGAGCCTCCGTTGTCGCGTATGTCGGCGAAGCGGGTGGCGTCGCCGGCGTATGGGCGGAGGGTGGCAATGGGCGTCCGCCCGTTCCACCGCGTGGCGTCGCCGTCGGCCTTGAAGAGGCGATACTCGACGGTGGCGGCGGCATCGGTGTTGGCGTTGTCAATCACGATGTCCACGCCATAGCACGGGTCGGTCTGCCCCTCCGGGGTCTCGGCCTTGACGGTCTCGCTCCCCTTGGGACGGCTCTTGACCGCGAGGGTCACGACCTGCTCAAACTCAGACTGGCACTCCAGCTGTTTGCCGTCTTTGAGCGTCACGGTGGTCTTGGCGATGACGGAGAACGCGAACATGCCGGGCTCCTGCGCCTTTTGCGCGGGGAAAGAGAACGTCCCATTGCGTTGGTCCACGCCTTGCATCTCGTTGGAGACGAGTGTGTTCTCCTTATTGTAGAGCGCATAGCTCCGCTGCACGACCCCCGCAGCCTGGAAGTCGGCCCCGGCTACGTGGACCTGATACTCCTCGTCGACGCATACGGTCAGCTCCTGGCCTCCCCGGCCCGTCTGCCCCACCCTGCTGATTGTGGCGACGATGGGCGCCGGCTCGTCGATGCGCGTCACGACGATGTCGTCGAAGACCGTGCGGCATCCGTTGCCCACGGTGGCGACGTAGGCCTCGATGTAGTATGTCCCGGCCTCGACACCCTCAAATCTCAGCTCGCTGCCGGCCCAGACGACGGACTCCTGCACCACTTGGCGCGTGCGCCTGTCGGTGAGGGCGTAGGTGACGCCGCTCTCGGCCCCGCGGATGGTGAGCGAGACGCCGGCGTCGTCGTGGCAATAGAAACCGTCGTTCTCCAGGTCGACATCGAGCTTCCGCGGCTGGCTGAAGAGGCGTACGGAGACGCTGCCCAACATCGGCATCTCGCACCCGCTGAAGAGGCACGCCACGGTGTAGGTATACTCCCCGGCGGCGAGCGTCGAGGCCTGGGCGTCGGTGAAGACAATGGGGCCGCGCGCGGCCGTAGAGGTGCGCCTCGCCACCTCCTGGCCGTCGCGGCGCAAGACGTAGACGTGCTCATATTCGGAGCTGAAGTCGCTGCCGGCCAGGGTGATGGTGAAGTCCGCCAAGTTGCCGACACAGAAGTCGGTCTGCGGATAGACGGAGAGCGCGTAGGCGTCGGTCTGCGGGATGTCGACGGTCAGCGCGCCGCCGAGCTCCTTGTCGCAAGCGAAAGAGCCGTCTTTGCGCTTGGCGCGGGCCACGACCCGATACTGCCCATTGCGCGGGGCGCCATATTGCGCGGCGGCGAGCTGGAAGAACTGCAAGGTCAGCGCGCCGCCGTTGCCCTGGACACCCTCGGCGGGGAAGAGGTCGTCGCCGAGCTTGACAAAATAGTGTGCCGCCGTGGAAGTTGCCGGGACAGTCCACGTGGTTTGCGCAATGGTGGCGCAGTCGTTGGCCGTCTGCGTCGGCATGGTGGCCGCGGGTGGCGACGCCACCTCCTCGACCGTCACGGTGTTGGCCATCTCGACGGCCTTGTCGGGCAACTGCGCATAGTAGGCCCGGACTTTGAACTCCTGCGGGTTCTGGTTCGTCGGGTCGGTGAGGCGCACCCCCGCCCACTCGACGGGTTGCCCGGCGGCGGAGGTTATGGCCTGCGCCGACGCCACGCCGTCGAGGATGTAGACGAGGCCCGGCTGAGGGTTGGAGACGGCAATGGTGACGCCGGGGGCGTCGGTGCAATAGAAGTCCGACGAGACGGTGACAGCCCGCGGGACTATGCCGTCGAGAGCCGTGATGGAGGTCTGGATTGTGGTCTGACACCCGGCCTCGTTCACGACAACGACGCGCACCGCGACCTGGCCCTCGGCGTCGACAACGTTCTGCTCGGCGGGCAAGGTGCTGCTCTCGCCCTCCTGCTTGAGGACGTCGCCGACGTAGAACGAATATTTCTTGAATCCCGCCGTGACCGAGACCGGCACACCCTCGCCCTTGACCACGAAGCGTTGCGGCGTGCCGTCGATGAACTGCGCTTCGGGCTTGTCGTAGACGGAAATCTCGACGGTGCGGCTCTCGACGCAGCTGCCGGTGGCGAACGCCAGGCTGAGGGAGTAGACGGTGTGGCCCTCCTGTCCGCCCGCCGCCACGTGGGGCAGCGACGTGGTCAGAGTCCCATCGGCGAAAGTCCGCGGGGTGAACTGCGCGGTGATGTCGACCCCGCCGCGCTCCACCTTGGTGAGAGTGTAGGTGGTCGCCCCGCCGGCCGTGAGCGAGAACGTCTCGTCTTCGCAGACCTTGAATTTCCACTTGCCCTCCTCGGTTGGCTCCAGGGGCGCCACGGTGGCCCCGGCGGCGTCGGTCATGGTGAGGGCGGGGACGGGTGCCTGGCGCACCTCAATCCGCATCTCCTTTTCGGCGGAGCAACGGCCGTCTTTGGTGACGCGGAGCGAATATGTCCCGCCGTCGGTTGTCTGCAAGCTCTGAATCTTGAACTCGCGGCCCATCTCGCTCTCAACCACCACTCCGTCTTTGCTCCACTGATATGCATAGTTGCCGGTGAGCGTCTGGGCAGTCCGGAGGTTGAGGGCGTCGCCGACGCAGTAGACCATGGGGTCGCCGGCCTTGCCGTCGTCGCTGGCCAGGGCGAAATCCACAACGTCCACATTGACCGTCTGAGTGGCCGGGGCGGAGACGCAACCCGTCTGGGTGTTGGTCACCGTGAGGGTATAGGTGGCCGTCGGCGCGGGAGAGGCCGTGAAAGTCCAGCTCTTGCCGTCGGCGTTGGTGGTGGCGGCGGGGGTGTCGCCGGCGGAGGAGGTGATATTATACGTAAAGGTCTGCGGCGACGTGCCGCCCTGCGCCGCGCCCTCGCTCGTGACTGTGGCAGTGAGGGTGGCGCTCTGCCCCTCGCATATTGGCTGCGTGTCGGCGGCCGTGAGGGTGACGACGGGCAGGGGGAGCACCTCGATGCTCATCTGCTGCGAGACCTTGCACGACTGCGCGCCCTCGAAAGCGTAGGAGACCTCGACGGTGACTTCCTTGCTCTGCCCCGCGGCATCGGCCCCGGGCGTCCAGGTGAAGTCGGCGCCCGCGGCGCCCGTCTGCTCCTGACCGTCGATGGTCCACTTATAGGTGAAGTTGGCCGCCGCGGCGTCGAGACCCGGCACGGTGGCCACGGCGCCGAGCGCGATGGGCGAACCTGCGCACACGCGGCGCCGCCCCTCGGCGGGGGTGAGAGTGAGCGACGGGTTGGGATAGACCGTTATGGTGAACTCTTGCGTCGCGCTGCACTTGGGCTCCTCGTCGTGGGTGGCGGTGACGTCGAAGCTGAACGTCGTGACGCCCGCGACCTGCTCGGGGCCAAAGCTGACGGTGATGTCGGCGCTCGCGTTCGGCTCGACGGCGGTGGGCGCCACGGTGGCGGTGGCCCCGCCCTTGGGGTTGACCACGAATGTGAGCCTCTTGCTGTCTTGGCTCGTGAGGGTCACCTTGACATGGCCGTCGGTGGCGCAGGCCTGGACTCCCCCCTGGACAGAGAACTTGGGCGGCTCGACAACCTCCACCGTGGCACTCTTGGCATCGGTATAGGGCTCGTCGAGACGGTTGCCATCGGCATCGTACTTATATCCGCATCCGTTGTCGTCCGAGACCCACACCTTGACGGTCTGCGCGCCCGCCATGGCGGTGGGGACCGAGAGCTGATGGGTGTGGGAAGACTCACTCGTGGCCGTCGATGTCGAGGTCGCCCCGGCCACGTCCCAATGGAACGTGAGGTTGGTGGGCCACGTCTTGCCGGCGGCGGTGAGCTTAGACTGGTTGTATGTGGTCTGCGAGATTGTCGCCGTGGCGGAGACGGTGGCCTCCGCCCCCTGGCACACCTTGTCGGGCGCCGGCGTGAGCGTCTCGACAAAGGGGTTTGGCAGGAGCTTGACCTCGACCTTGAGGCTCTCGCTCTCGCAGCTCGTGGTGACGTTCTTGGCCTTGGCATAGAGCGTGGCTGCGCCGCTCGACCCGCGAGCCAGGAGCCATGCCCCCGGGAGCGTCCACTGCGCCGTGGCGGCCGCGACGGTCTGCTTGGCCTTGAAGTTGGCGTCTAGGCCGTTGACGCTGACCTCGGTCGTGCAGTTCTGGTCTTCATAGAGCGTATACTCCACCTGGTTGCCCTCGGCGAATCCGTCGGTGAGTTTGAGCGTGAGCCTCATGTTGCTCCCCTCGCAAAGCGGCGACGCGCCACCGTCCACGACGAGCTTAGGCAACGCGTTGACGGTGACCTCCTTGACGGTCTCGGCCGGGCAGTAGTAGGTCGTGCCGTCAATCTCGACCTTGTTGCCGAGCTGGAACTTATACCACACCCGCCCGGCCGCGGGGCGCGAGACGCTGGCGTCGGTGGCCGTGGCCGTGGTGGAGCCGTTGACGGTCTGCCAGTTCTGGCCGTCGGGCAGGTTGACGTATGCGGCGCCGTCTTCAGACTTCTGCCAACGGTAGGCGTAGTTGGAGGCCGCCTCGCCGTTCTGAGTGGTGAAGCTGGCGGAGAGCGAGACGCTCAAGCCCTCGCAGACGTTGTCGCTCGCCGTGATGGTGCTTGTGGCGTTGGTCTTCTTGACGGTTATCTTGATGGTCTGCTCCGTGGGGCAGTCGTTGGCCTCTTTCTTGCCTTCGGCCACCAGGGCGCCCTGCGAGTGTCCGTCGGGGTCGACATATTCGGCCACGACGCGGTACTCCTTGTCGTCCCGCAGGGGGCCGAAGCTGTGGATGGCGTCGTCGCCGTCCTGCGTCCATTCGCGGTCTTTGAAGATTAGGGTCTCGGTGCGCGTCTCGCCGTCGTTGTGGACCTCGTAGAGGCTCCATCGGACGTCGGCCGTGAGCGTCTGCTCTGTGGCGCCGCTGTTGCTCTCGTTGACGACGCTCTGCTTGAACGAGGGCCGGAACCGCACCTCGTCGCCCTGGCAGACGGTGAACTCCATGGCAGCCCCCTCGGACGACTGCGAGGCCTGCTTGGCGGCGCCGCTGGTCTTGTTGGAGAACGTCCCCTCCATCTTGAGGGCCGTGAAGTAGTAGATTTGGAACTGGTGGTCGAGGCTGAGCTCGCACTGCGGCACGGCCTCCGGCGCCGCGTCGTTGTTGGAGACATGGAACTTCATGACGGGGGTGTAGAACCTCTGCCCCGATGTCGACTGACTGGTTATGTCCGGGTCGGTGTAGCTCTTGTTGTCCTGCTGCTTCTCCTGCCCTGCGGATGTCGTCTGCCACGTGTCGCGGTCGAGCCTCCAGGAGTATTTGGCAGAATATGTGTTGCCGAGCTTGGACTTGAGCGGGGTCTCGCCGTCGCGATATGGGTTGTCGGAGTTCTTGATTTTCATCTCCGGCTTGTCGTCCTTGCAGGGGGCCTGGACGTATGCCTGGTCGTCTTCTTCGTGGACCCACTTGCCTCCGTCGTCGTCAATCTCGGTCCGCACGACGTCGGAATAGTAGCCGCCGATGGGGTCGAAGAGGATGTCGATATATTGCGTTGTGGTAGTTCTGTTTTTTGTAAGGTCGACGTCGCTCCCCGTCCAAACCCTTATCATAAGGGTCTTCCCTTGATAATCCTGCATGAGGAGGTCGCCCGCATAAATGGCAAGAAGCGAGAGCGACGTATTGTTTCGGACTTGAACATGGCTCGTGGCGGGGCTTCCCCACCGCTCGGAACGCCCGCCGAAGATTACGGTCTGGTCGGCGGGGGCATTGAAGCTATATCTGATTGGGGCGCTACTGCCCCTCTGCGGGCCAAAGAAGCCGCCGTTGGAGATGCCGGTGCTTCGGCCCGCCTCGTCCTGTTGAAAGGCGGCACGTTCCGCGTCGGCCCATATAGAGTCGATGGGCGCGCCAAGCTCACTTCCGGCCTCCAGGACGTAGAGCTGCAGTTTCTGAATGCGAAGGCTGGAGAAGCTCAACGTCTGTAGCGAGCCCGTGGTTATTTCTTCGTCGCTGTCTTGCTTGTACCCGCGCAAGGAGCCGCTACTGACAACATTCACACCGGCATCGGAACGGCATATGGCCCCATGGTTGGCGGGATAGACGAAAATCTGCCTGGTGGGCTTAGTTGCGGCGCGCGTCTGGGCCGCCGCCCCCACGGCGAAAGACAGAAGCACGGCGGACGCCGCCACAGCCCTCAAGATATGTAGGATAGATTTCATAAGCATACTTTGAGACATTAGAGATGTAAAGGTAGCAAACTAAGTCATCAGACATTCCTTTCTACGACAAAAATAGAGAGTTGTAAACCTGCAAGTGGCGATATTAAGAAGATTTAACAAGAAATATCGGAGAGGGATTTTTTGGGGGGCGAGCGTGTGCATCCTAGGGGGTTCACGCATATAGCCTAGGGCTCACGCCCTAGGCTGTCACATATCGCCCCTTTGGGGCTTTGAGGGGCGGGGGGGGGATGCGGGGGGCAAGGAGGTCATCCAAGGGCGGAGGCGAGATGGCTGAGTACGGGGAGAATGTGGCCCCCCTCCGGGAAAAGATTTGCACAGGCGGGGGCGAAAGGCTATATTGCCCCCCCCAAAAAGGAGTGTCTGAAAAGATTGCAGAAAACGTAACAGCGGCAGAATGAAGATAGGAGACCTGGAGCTTGGCGCGCGCCCCGTCGTGCTGGCCCCGATGGAAGATGTGACGGACATGGCGTTCCGCCGCCTGTGCAAAGGCTACGGCGCGGACCTGATGTATACGGAGTTCGTGAGCGCCGACGCCATAGTGCGCGACGTGCGCAGCTCGATGAAGAAGCTCGACATAGACGACAGCGAGCGACCCGTGGGGGTGCAGATATACGGGCGCGAGACGGAGGCCATGGTCGAGGCGGCAAGAATAGTGGAGGAGAGCGGGCCGGACATCATAGACCTCAACTTCGGATGCCCGGTGAAGAAGATTGCGGGCAAGGGCGCCGGGGCGGGCCTGCTCCGCGACGTGCCCAAGATGGTCGAGATGACGCGCCAGGTGGTCCGCGCCGTGCGCCACACCCCCGTGACGGCCAAGACGCGCCTGGGATGGGACGAGACGAGCCGCGACATAGTCTCGACGGCCGAGATGCTTCAAGACGCCGGGATAAGCGCCCTGACAATACACGGGCGGACGCGCGCCCAGATGTACAGCGGCGAGGCCGACTGGACGCTGATTGGCGAGGTGAAGCGCAACCCCCGGATGCGCATCCCGATAATAGGCAACGGCGACATCGCCGACGGCCCCGGGGCCCTGGAGGCCTTCGAGCGCCACGGCGTGGACGCCATAATGATTGGCCGCGCCGCCATAGGGCGCCCGTGGGTATTCGAGGAGGTGAAACACTACCTCTCGACGGGCGAGGAGTTGCCGCCGCCGAGCGCGGCCGAGGTGGCCCGCCGCCTAATGCGCCAGCTCGACGACACGGTGGAGTGGATTGGCGACGAGCGCCGCGCCATAGTCCACCTGCGGCGCCACATGGCAGTGAGCTTCAAGGGCGTGGCGAACTTCAAGGAGCGCCGTGTCAGGATGCTCCGCGCCGAGCGGCTGGAGGAGCTGAGGGAGCTGTTGGGGCAATTGACAATTGACTAGGCAATTGCGTTTAAGCCGTATCCACCCGCGGACGCCACCCCGGGGGGCGTCCGTATGCTTGTAGGCCGAGCGGCGGCACTCGTGGTCGTCAACGGACGCCTCGGCACCGTAGAAGAGCTCGGACTCCTCGCGCGTCCAGTCCCGGCACGAGCCCGGCATCCGGCACATCACGCGGGCAGTGGCGGTGTCGGCCTTGTACCGGCGGCGCGCGGCTCCCTGTATGACCTAGACATGTTGCCCGAATATGGATATTTCCGGGCGCCCGGCGCAATGAATCGGCGCGTCCCGCGTTATATTGGCAGGAACAAAAACTTACAGCGTATGAAGAAGACACTTTTGGCGCTCGCGGCGATGCTGATGGCGGCGGCGCATATCGCGGGGCAGGATAACCGGATGGGCAACCCCGACATAGTGCTGGCCTGCCAGGACAGGGTAGACTCGTCGATCGTCTACGACCCGAGCTACCGCACCATAGGCTACCCGATGGGCGACGTTCCCGCCAACGTCGGCGTCTGCACGGACGCCGTGATAAGGGTGCTGCGCGACTGCCGCATAGACCTGCAGGAGAAGATGCATAACGAAATACTGCGCGACAACAAAGTGAATGGCGGCAAGCGCTACCACATCAAGAAGCCCAACACGAGCATCGACCACAGGCGGGTGTGGAACCTGAAGAAAATGTTCGACGACTGGGCCGACAACACGAGCAAGGGCTCGTGCTGCGCGTTCATCGTGGACAACATCCCGACCGAGGGGCAGTACGGCGAGGGGTTCTATCCGCCCGGCACGATAGTGGTCTACGAGATGTGGCCGGGGCAGGGGCACATCGGCATCGTCATCGACAGCCGCAAGGACCTCATTTTCCACCAGGTCGGCTACGGGCAGGTCATCGACGCGTCACTGCACAGCTGGAAGATAGTCGGGGCGTACCTCATAGATTTTTCCACGACCAGCGCGCTCGGCGCCCGCAGGTGGGAGGATTTGACGAGGAGCCGGCGGGGGTCATGACCCCCGCTTTTTCTGTCTCTGCCATGTCTTACCCAACTTTACTTCACGCCTACATACCTCCCCAGCTCCCCTATCGCCCAGAAGTACCGCGGGTCGCGGTATAAGTCGGAGCTAACGTACTTGCCACAGTCGGCGTCCTTGCCCTCCAGGAAGTAGGCGTAGCGCCCGTTGTCAAGCATGACCGGGTAGGCGCCGCCCTCGCGCTCCAGGAAGCCGTTCACCATGTCCCTCTGGGCGCCCGTGAAGTCCGCCGCGTTGTTGAGGAACATCGCGTTGCCGCCCGGCGACACGAGCAGGCTCTTGTTGTCGTCGCCGTGGGGCGGCAGGTGGACCGTGCTGTCGCCCTCGGTCTTGTACACGTTGGGGCGCATGCTGATGTCACGGTATAATGAGACTGAGTCCTTATAGGCGGGGTCCGACGTGGCATTGTAGAGGTCGTCGTACTTGATAAACGCCGCGTAGGCGCTGTCCCGCTGCTCATATGGCGCGCGGCTCTCCATCCTCCGCACGAGCGCGGTCTTGTTCCACACCGGCACAACCTCGTCGTCGAAGTCGAAGTCGTCAATCTTGCCGACGCGGAGCTTGCCGTCGCGGAGCCCCATGAAGTACCTTATGCGGCTCAGCGGGACCTTGCGGTCGCCAAGCAGCGTGTCCGACGGCGAGTCTCGGAAGTACTTCGCCAGGCGCACTGTGTTGCGGTTCTCCTCCTCGACGAACTGGTTGCCGAGGATGGACTTGACGTCCTTTGTCTCGGGCGTAATCCTCGCCAGGTAGGAGTCGGAGAGGTCCTTGACGTACGCTCCCGACTCCTCCCTCAAAAAGGGGGATTTGCGGATGACGGCTTTTGAGACGGCTGAGGCGGCCTGCCGCCCCCTGCGCAGGAGGAGAGGCAGACGCTGAGCAAGACTGCGGATATACGGGATGTCATGGCCGGTGGCTCTTCGGTTTATTAACGCGTTCTTGACCTGGTTGCCGCGGTTGGCCCTGACCGTCACCTCAGGCAGGACGGCATGGGCGGCGGCGTCACCATATATTTGGTACGGATTTGACGCATAAATAGTTGCGTCAAATCCGTTGTCATTCTTGTGCCTGTCGAGATAACCCCTGTAGTAGTCGCCAAGGCCGGCCTCGTCGGCGACCGGCGGCCGGGCGTACGCCATGCCGCCCCCGTCGCCGTACAGCCTCGCCACCCTGTCGGGCCCGAGGGCCTCGCCTATGCCCAGAGGGTCACGCATCGCCGCCCCCCCCTCGGTTCGCTTCGCTCCCCTCCCCCCCCGGCACAGCATTCCCAGTAAGGACGCTCTGAAAACGCGGACTAGTGCCGTTCGGCCGCGGGTGGCGGCATTCAGAGCTCCTATCGAGGCCGTGCCGAGAGTCGTCGGCAGGCGGACCGGCCGCCGGGGGCCGCGCCGTCATCCATGTTCTCGCGCTGTGGGCGGTCAAACGGTCGCTTGCTCGCGCGCGACAATCCAGTGTCGCCCCGCCTCCCCTTGTCCGGCGTCGTCCCAGGCGCCGTCCGGATGCCAACTGTTCTCTGAACACGCCGCAGTGGCATACCACAGTACTTGAATCATGGACCTTTTCGCCGCTATCGGGGTCCCAGCTCGCAGTACCCGCCTATGTGGCGGTCCCTGACCCGACTTCTGCCCTCGGAGCCTCCCAGGCGCGCCAAGGGGGGCCGCTATCAATTGACAACGGACGGCCTAGCGGCGTTGCAGACATTTTGCAAAACAAAGGAAACGGCGCCACCCGCTATAGAGTGCGGGCGGCGCCGTTGATTTTCCCTGGCTTCGCGGGGTGGCTGCTAGACCAGGCGGCGCACGAGGTCGCGGCGGTCGCCCGGGAGGAGGTCGACGGGCGGGATCTCAATCATGGTGTAGCACCCCGGGGCCTGACGCAAGACGGCCCTGGCGCACGAGACGAGGACCTGGCCAGTGAGCGCCGGGTTGTTAATCTCCATCGTGAAACGGAAATTCTGGTTGGCCGTAGTGCCGGAGACGCCATTGCGGATGAGGTTGACGCCGTGGCCCACATTGTTGAGCGCCTCGACGGATGGGACCTCGACGACGTGCGTCTCGTCGTGCGCGAAGTAGTCGTCGGCCTTGATTGCCGCCTCGACGTCGTCGAAACGCGCGCCGGGCTCAAGCTCGACGTAGACCATGCGGCGGTGCAGGCCGGTGCCGAGGGGGATGGTCATGGAGAGCGCATCGCGCACCCCCGCCTTGCTCTTGGCGCAGACCGTGTGCCCCATGCTGCGGCCGGGTCCGAAATTGGTGTAGGTGAGCCCCTTGGGCGCCATGGCCTCAAGGATTGCCCGAATCATGGAGTCCGACCCCGGGTCCCAACCGGCCGAGATGATGGCCGCCGTGCCGTTCTTGCGCGCCACGGTGTCGAGCCTGTCGCGCAGCTCGGTGACGCGCGTGTGGATGTCGAAGCTGTCCACCGTCGCTATGCCCCTCTCCAGGATTCGCTCGGCCGCCTCCGGCACGGCGCGCGTGGGCGCGCAGAGCAGGGCGGCGTCGACCCGCCCCAGCTCGCCAATCTCCGCCACGACCCTGACACCCGCCAACTCAGCCGGCTGCGACGCCGAGGGGTTGCGGCGGACGACGCCCGCCAACTCCAAATCTGGGGCTATGGAGAGCGCCTCGACAGCGGCCCTGCCAATGTTGCCGTAGCCCACGACGGCAATCTGTTTCTTCTCTGCCATGTTGACTTATCGCTTATAGCGGTAAAATTAGTGGTTTCGCCGCTACGCGTCAATCGGTGTAACACTGCATTTTCGCAAATCGCTATCGCACGAGGACCCTCCGCGCCGCGCCGCCCGCACGGACGACGTATACACCGGCCGCAAGCCCCCGCGGCGCGACACGGCGCCCCTTGAGGTCGTAGACCTCGAAACTATCCGCCCCGACGACATCGATGCTCCTCCCGTCGACGACGACCTCGAGACTCTCGGCAGACGCGGGGCGGAGGCCCGTGGTCTCTGAGGGCTTGAGGAGGAGGTAGGCACCCTCGGTGGTCAGGCCGAAATAGAGGTCGTCGGGCCCGGCGTTGACGGTACGGCTCTTGCCGATGTGGCGGAAATACTGGTGATGCGTCTGCCCGCGGCCATCGACGACATCCATGAGGACGGAGACGGTGTCCGCATAGTTGGAGACGGAGACGGTGTAGACCGAGCCGTCGAGAGAGGAGCGGAAGAAAGGCCAATCCCAATCGGATTGCAACTCGGCACCCTCGTTGGCAATATTGTTCTCCAGCAACTCGCGGTAGCCGAAGTTGTCGGCGCGGAGGGTGGCATACTCGGCCTTGTCGGCGGTCCGCAAGATGACGACGGGGCAGTGCCAATTGGCAGCGTTGTCAGACCGGAGCTGAAACGAGACGGTCTTGGTCTCGCCACTGCGAACCTGGACATAGTCCGACGACGCGGAGTTGAACGCCGTGGTCAGGTCGGTATTGCCGACGACGGCACACCCGGTCTCGGCAACGTCGACCTTACCAACGAGAGTAGTGCCGTTATAGCCGTTAAAGAAGACTATTCTGCCATCAGGGAGGACAAATCCCGTACTCACTAATCCCGTACTCACTGGTAATACATCCTGCGAGCCGTCCTCAGTGATGCCATAGAACGAGACAGCGGAATTAATGGGGAACACAGCCTCGGCTCCCGCCGCAAACCAATATTTCACATCAGGATTGAGCAACAGCTCAACGCTATCGTAACTAGAAGAGTACGCGCAATCTGCAATCTCTGCCGTAAGACTCGAGAGATGGGCCCTCTCGACAGAGAGGTAGGCGTAGAGCGTATCCGAACTAGGGCAACTCTGGTAGTAGGTCTCGCGGATCGTGACATCGCCCTTGGTCATCTTCGCTTCCACCATGACGACACTACTACCCGCGAAACGCTTAACTGCGATTTCCACCGAAGCCCCATCCATATGCGCCGGGAACGTCGCCCAATCGTATCCAGACAAGGCGAGGTGCACCTCGTCGTAGGGATAGTCGCTGATGCCACCCCACCCCCAATTGTCGGGGCGCAGAACAAAATACTCTTTATAGTCGCTATTCTCCACAATGTCATGAGCCTGGGTGTTGACAACAGCCAGGAGCCAATTGTAGTATTTTACCGTGGCTCCGCCGTTGTTGTTTGTGAACTTGAAAGTCAACCGCTTTCCGGCAGGAATTTCCACGACATCGGACTTAGCTCCGAAGAAAGGCGTAGAGTTGTCCGCTGAGCCGACTGTGTTGGAAGAGAGGGTGACACTTTGGGCAGAGAGAGCCGCCGAAGAGAGCAGGAATGCGCCAATGGCGACTCATCTGCGCAATGAGAGTAGAATGTGGTTCATATGCAAAAAAGAGCTACTGTTAAACAATGCATAAAGATAGGCAAATTCCCTAACAGAGCGGATGACATTAGTGCGCCAAAGGTGGACAAAAAAAGATTTCGCAAAGACGCAGAAAGCGGCGGCGGAGAACCCGCCGCCGCCAGGGACTTTAACTATAAACTTACAACAAATGAAAAACTCTTCTTCTCGTAGCGGGTATGGACTGAAGACGACCGGCAGTCAGATTGCGCCGATGCGCAACATGGTCAGCCAGCCAAGGCCGTCGCCTTAGGGTTTTCTAGAGGCAAATATACGACAGAAAACGACACGATGACGATATATAGGTAAATTTTATAGATATATCGTAGACAAAGAGAGGAAGCTGCAGGCAATTGGGGAAACGAGCAATGGGAAGATGGCAGGGAGAGGGAATGACAAGGGGGGGGCAGAATAGGGCGAGGCAGAACAACCTCGAGAAGCCTAGGGCCAGTTGGGAATCCGAGGGTAGTTCGAGAGACCCAGGGCGTCACGCCCCAGGCTGGCGCATGTCGCC
>CAYZUH010000028.1:35264-36719 GCA_964481855.1 uncultured Marinilabiliaceae bacterium | reverse complement strand
GAGGCGCGCGGCCAACCGCAAGGTGCGCCGCCGCCCGGCCTACAAGCGCGTGCGCAACGGCTATTGGAGCATCCGCGGGTGGATGTGCTACATGTTCCGCCGCCACCGCGACGGCACCCCCAACAAGTGGCACGTCATCGGCTCGCGCAAGTGAGCGGGGGCGTCCGCGCCGTCAAAAGCGGGTCATAAGACCTGCCTCGTCGGGTCTGACGCTATGTTGTACACATTCAGCTCGTGCGCCCCCCTCCCGAGTGAAATCCATTTGTTCAAGCCATGCTCTCCCGCCCATTCGACGCATTGCCGTTGCCACGAGAACGCGTTTGGGTTTGTCTTGCGAAAAGTCTGCCAGACGGAAGAAGGAATCAACGCATCCGAGGCGAACTCGTCCGCGTCCGCCTCGTCGTTGTTTTTAGATTCACCATCCAATTGTGACGCTCCGGCGCACGTATGCCCCTTGGCTATATGCCCAAGCTCGTGCATGACCGAGAACGCGAACTTGTCTATCTCGTTATAGCGTTTTGTCATTATCACGCATGGGGTCTCACCGTCAAAAAACGAGTAGCCGTCCACGGACGCCTTGCTCAACTTGCCGACAATGCCGAACTTTACCCCATATGTCGCCAACGTTTCCGTGACTCTTTTTATGGTGTCCCTGTTCTCGTGGAATATGCACCGTAGCCTTTCCGTAATTTCCGGAATGCGCTCGCATTGAAAAGCCCCATTTGCGCACAGGGAGTGCGCATGATGCCGCGCCAACAGCACCCACGTCGAAATCATTCGCTCGTCGCGTCCGACTTTCTGTGACTTTCGGAAGCAACCCCCGGCCATCGTCGCAATCTGCGTCAAGTCGTCAGTCCCGGCAATCTTTACGACATCCCTTAATTTCTCAACGCAAGTCAGCGCCTTGCTCCCGGCTTCCTTCAGCAAGGTGCGTACGGATATGACTTTATCGATGCCGTCCAAGCTCTCCTTTGCGGCATACTCCTCCGCCGAACGCCGCTCGTTCACTGCCTTGTCATATTCGTAATCATACTGTAAATCCGTCCAATACTTGGCAGGCAAGCTTGGCAACGCGCTCTCAATCGCCATGGCGATTTCAGTCGTCACGGCCCTTTTCCCCTTTATGAGCTCATTGAAGTGCGATGGAAGCATTCCAATCTTAGCCGCAAAATCCTTTTGCTTGACGCCAAGCTCCAACAGCTCCTCTTTCAAAATCTCCCCCGGGGCGACAGCCCTGAACGGCACGGGGTTCATCTTAATGTCTTCCATGGTTTCCATAGTGCGTTTCGTCAAATTCTATTACTCGTATGGCCAATCCGTTTTCTAGCTCGACGAGGATAAGCCGCTCTATCCGCCCATTGGCTATGCGGACTGAACTGAGCCCTGCATAGCCGTGCTTAAGTCTCTCGTAATGCAAGGATTTAGGCAAGTCGCGGACACTGGCGGCAAGGCGCA
>CAYZUH010000028.1:33533-35164 GCA_964481855.1 uncultured Marinilabiliaceae bacterium | reverse complement strand
CGCACCGTCACCTGCACGCCGCACTCGTGGCAGGGCGGGTACTGCATGTCGCGTAGCATGTCCTCCTCGACGGATATGGACAGTCTTCCTTGGCGGGTGTCCATCTTGATTTTAGAGTCCTGCACGCCGCCGACGCTGACGATTCTTCCATAATAGAACATTTCCGTGTCGCACCATGCGCCGTCGGAGCGCACCGCGAAGTCGTCACCTGCCATGCCCAATCCTCCTTTAGCCCGTGTGCGGCGTGACGCCGCGGCCTGTTCCATACCCAAAGATAGCGAAAAATCCAGCGCGCGTTACCGCGACCGGTAACGCCACGCCGGCGTCTCCCCCCTCTCGCTATATTCGCGGCAAAGCGAGTACACATGAGGAGATTCCGAGAGATAGAGGCCGGCCTGCTGCCCCCCGCGCCCGACCGCCTGTGGCTGCGCCTCGACGGCGGGCGCTACAGGCTCATGGCGTCGCTGGGCGGCGAGTGGCGCGAGGTCTCGTCGGCCGGCGGGTCGTCGCAGGGCGGCGGGCTGACGGCCGAGGAGCGCGCCGAGCTGGAGGCCTCGATAGCCGCGGCCGTCGCCAAGGCCGACGCCGCCGGCAGGGAGGCCGCCGCCGCCAGGGACGACGCCAGGGCGTACGCCGACGGCCTCGTCTCGGGGCTGACCGACGGCGCGCCGGAGGCCCTGGACACCATGAGGGAGCTGGCCGACAAGGCCCTGGCCCTGGAGGCCGCCCTCGACGGGCTGGAGCTGACGGCCGACAAGGTGGCGCTGGAGACGTCCGACGAGAACCTGTCGTCGGCCGGCAGCGTCAAGGAGGCCCTGGAGAGGATTGCCGCCAAGGTGTGGTACACGAAGATAAGCGTCAAGTCGCTCACGGCGACGCCCGAGGCGGGGACGTTCGAGGAGGGGGCGACGGTGGCCGCCCCGACGCTGACGTGGGTCGCGAGCCGCACGCCCGCCAAGACCGTCGTAGACGGCAAGGCGCTCGCCGACCCGTCGGCCACGACGTACACCCTCCCCTCCGACCTCACCGCCTCGAAGACCGTGACCCTCACCGTCACCGACGAGCAGGGCGGCACGGCGTCGGCGAGCAAGGCGTGGACGTTCTGCAAGGCCCTCTACCAGGGCATGGCCGAGGCGGCGGGGGCCTACGACGAGGAGTGGATAAAGGTGACCCTCGGCGGCAAGAGGCTGGCGTCGAGCGCCAAGGGGAGCTACACCATGAAGGCCTCGCCGACGAAGTACTGGCACATAGCCGCCCCGTCGGCGTGGACGCTGACGTTCACCACGGCCGTCGGCGACGGCGGCGCGTCGAGGGTGGGCGAGGTGTCGGGCTTCGTCAACGACGAGGGCAAGGCGGTGCCGATGACCGTGTACCGCGCCGACGAGCGCCAGGGCTCGGACTACACCATAACTGTAAAATAGGGGGCGCATGGCGATAAAGGTTGCGGCCACACTCGTGGCCAACGGCGACTTCAGCACGGTGGACCCCTCCGGCATCCTCGTGGGCGGCGTGCCGCTGACGGAGGTCCTGGAGGGCATCGAGGCGGGCGACGGCCGCGGCATCAGCTCGATATCCAAGACCGGCTCGGCGGGCCTTGTCGACACCTACACGATAACGTACACCGACGGCTC
>CAYZUH010000028.1:5781-33433 GCA_964481855.1 uncultured Marinilabiliaceae bacterium | reverse complement strand
GGCCCGCAAGGCGAGAGGGGCGCCACGGGCGAGGCGGGCGCGGCGGCCCACGTCTCCATGGAGACGGTGACCGACGACGACGGCACGACGCACGTCTACGTCCGCACGTGGGAGGGCGACGACGAGGCCTCGGCCTCGACGAGCCCCGACCTCATGGCGGCGTGCAACGAGGTGGCCGCCATCCTCGACGGCATCATGACCGAGCCTCAGACGCCCGATGAATAGCGCGCTGACCGACGCCATAGGGCGCCTCCGCTCCCTGAAGGGCCGCATGGAGGCCGCCCTGCGCAAGGCCGGCGTGCCCGCCGCCAAGGCCGCGGCGTGGGACGGGTGGCCCGCCCTCTTCGACACCTTCGGGTGGTCCGTGGACAAGCTCATAGAGGACAATGGGTACACGACGGAGTACGCCTCGGCGGGCGGCGGCAAGGTGACGCTCGCCTCGGCGCTGATGGAGGACATAGAGTACGTCGCCGCCACTCTCCGCGCCGCGGGCGTCACGGAGTACTCCAAGCCGAACATCTTCATGAACGACAAGCGCGCCCTGTTCCTGCCCGACCTGCCCCTGAGCGGCGACCTCGACTACTTCTGCTACGGCGCGGCGCGCATGAGGTGGGTCCCGCGCATGGACTTCTCCAAGGTCACGAGGATGCGCAACGCCTTCAACGGGTCCGGCGTGAGCGGCGCGGCCCTCTACGACGAATATGAGATAGACCTGTCGTCGTGCTCCACCATAGACTACACGAACCTCGACTTCGCCAGGAGGATAGTCTTCAGGAACATGGGCGACACGTGCAGGGCGAGCCAGCTGTTCAACGGCCACAAGGTCGTGACGGAGGTCGAGGGCTTCAACATGACGCCCTACAAGGGCCACGCCAACGTGCTTCTCAACTTCGCCTCGACCGTGCGCCGCGTCATCATCACCGGCACGCTGTGGAGCGTCTCGTCGTTCCGCTCCGCCAATGGCTCGGAGCCGGAGGGCGAGGACGCCTGGTGGGACAGCCTCGACGACGAGTCCCTCCACAACCTCGTCAAGAGGGCCTACGACTGGGAGGCGAACCCCGAGGGGGCGTCCAAGGTGGAGTACGTCCCCGGCCCCAGCGGCGGCGAGAGGTTCTACACCTACTACAACTTCCACTTCTCCGCGTCCGTCAAGGAGCGCCTCGCCGCGGCCTACCCCGGCGAGGACCTGGAGGCGGAGCTCGTGGCCAAAGGATGGGGGATGTGACATGGCATCATTGAGAGACGCCCTGGCGAGGCTGAGGGACGGCGCGGCGGCGCAGCGGAGGGCCATGGCGGCCGTCAAGGGCACCGTGTCGTCGCTCTACGCCGACTACGCCGACCTGTGCGCCGCGGCCGAGGACAGCTACAAGGGCGACCTCGACGCCGCCCTGCAGGCGGCCAAGGACGACGCCGACTACCCCATGCCGCCGGAGGTCGTCGGGTGGCTCGAGGACGCCGTGCGCGGCACGGCCGAGGAGCTCGCCTCGGCGTCGCCCGGCCCGTCGGCCTTCCTGGGCTCGTCGCTGTGCCACGTGCCGCCCATGGCGGCCGGCGCCGCGTCGCTCAGCTCGTGCTTCTCGGGGTGCGAGGCCCTCGTCACGGCCGGGCCGCTGGACGTCACCGGGGCCGCGACGACGGGCTACCTCTTCAACGGGTGCCTGGCTCTCCGCGCCGCCGAGCTGACGGGCCGGTGCGAGAGCGCGTCGGCCAACTTCATGTTCTACAACTGCGGCCTGCTGGAGGTCGTCGACCTCACGGCCGTGACGTTCCGCTCCGCCCCCGCGCAGAGGATGCTCTCCGGGTGCGTCTCGCTCCGCCGCGCGGCGCTGGCCCCCGGCTCGACGTTCTCCAACTGCTACGCCATGCTCTCCAACTGCGCCGCCCTGGAGGCCGTCGAGAACCTCGACACGGGCGCCATGGGCGGCTCGCTCTACGCCGCGTTCAACGGGTGCTCCTCGCTGTCCATCGACTTCGAGAACCTCTCCGGCGGCGTCACGAACCTCCAGAGCGCGTTCCACATGAGCGGGCTGCGCTCCGTGAGGGTCTCCACCGCCGGCGTCGCGGCGGGCAGCATGGCGCACCTTGCCGACGCGTGCCCGTCGCTGACGTCCGTGGAGCTCGTCGGCGGGACGGCCATGGCCACGAGCGCCTACGCCATGTTCGACGGGTGCGCGTCCCTGGCGTCGGTCAGCGGGCTCGACCTGTCGGGGCTGAAGATAAAGTTCGGCGTGAACGACGTCACTCACGAGATGGGCCTGGGCAAGCTGCTGACGGGCTGCCCGGCGCTGACGGACTGCCGCCTGTCCGGCACTCTCTACAAGGGCGGGCTCGACCTGCGCGGCGCGCCGCTCCTCGACGCCCCGAGCCTCCTGAGCTTCGCCGCGGCCCTCTACGACTGGGACGCCGACCCCGACGGCGTGGAGACGTCGGACACGGAGTTCGTCGTCTACATGTCGCCCGCGCAGCAGGAGGCCCTGCGCGCCTACGACCTCGGCGGCGGCGAGGGCGAGTCGGCCTACCTCTCCGCCCTGGAGCGCGGGTGGCAGATAGTGAACTGAAAAAAAAAAGGAATGACATGACGACGGAGAAGATTGACGCCGACGGCCGCTACCTGCGGCTGACGGCCGACGAGGGGGCCGCCCTCACGGCGTGGGACCCCGACATGGACGACATACGCTCCTACTCGGGCCACCGGACCGTGGCCACCGCGGCGCGCCACGCCGGGAGGTACAGGGAGATAACGGGCGCCGAGGCCGCGCGCCTGGAGGCCCGGCGCGCGGCGGCCGAGGCTGAGACGGAGGGCGAATGGGAGGGCGAGTGAGGCGCGGGGCCGCGCCGAGGCCGCCCGCGCCGCCGAAGAGGCCCGAGAGGAGGTGCAGGGAGTGCGCCCGCGCCTACGGCCCCCACGAGGCGAGCGTCAGCGGCGAGCTGTTCATGCTCCACTGCCGCGAGAGGGAGCCGTTCTCCGTCATCAAGGACTGGGCGGCGTGCGAGAAGTTCGCCCCCAGGCCCGACGGCGGGTCATTCTAGGCCCGCTATGTCGTTGGCCCAGCGCTCGGTGTAAAAGTCGTAGTAGCCGAAGCCCCGGAAGAGGCCCATGCGCCGCAGCGTCGCCCACGCCAGGCTCGGCAGCCCTATGACGGGCAGGTAGAGCGGGCCGAGCATGAGCGACTGCGCCTGGTGCCCCATCTCGTGGAGCAGCGCCCTCTCGCGCCCCTCGCCGAGCACGGCGGACTTCGAGAGGACTATGTAGCGCCCCAGGGAGACGCTCCCCCGCCACATGGCCATCGTGACGCGCGCCGCGCCGTCGGATATCAACGTCCTGCCGCCGCCGAGCAGGGCCAGGCCCGTCACGGCCAGGCCCAGGGCGTTCTGCGGCGCCTGCCACACCCACATGGCCGCCGCCTTGACTGTCCCGCATATGTTCATGGCGCGAATGTAGCAAGCGGGATGCTAGCGTCGGCGGGCGTTACCGGCCGCGGTAACGCCCGCCCGGAGTGCCGAATGCCGGTATATATTTGCAAAAAAAAGCAGGCCACATGAGAATGGAGGTGATACGCCTCGCGCGGGGCGACGGGTGGACTTCGGGGAAGCTGTACGTCGACGGCTCCTACGTCTGCGACACGCTGGAGGACGCCGACCGCGGCCTCTCGCAGTCCATGGGCGAGGCGGCCGTGTCGGCCGCCAAGGTCCCCGGCGAGACGGCCATCCCGTCCGGCGAGTACCGCGTGACCCTCGGCGTCAAGTCTCCCCGCTTCGGGTCCATGCCCTTCTACCGCGAGGCGTGCGGCGGCCGCCTGCCGCGCCTGGTCGGCGTCCCCGGCTTCGAGGGCGTCCTCATCCACGCCGGGGCCACGGCGGCCAACACCGAGGGGTGCATCCTCGTGGGCCGCTCCTCCGCCCCCGGGCGCCTCGACGACGGCCGCGGCGCCTTCCTGTCGCTCATGGCGGCCCTCCGCGGCGCCAAGTCCCTGACCCTCAGGATAGGCTAGGCCATGGCTGGCGTCGGGAGAGCCGTCCTCCGGGCCGCCCTGGCTCTGGCGCTGGCCCTGTGCGGCGGCCCCTCCGGCGGCGGTGGCGGCGTCGTCGCCGGGCGCGTGCTGGGCGAGGCCGAGAAGGCCCTGCGCCCCCTGGTCAAGACCGAGGTGGCGGACCTGCTCGGCGTCACGACTCGCACCGTGGACCGCTACGTGCGGCGCGGCGTCCTGGGCGCCGGCCGCAAGCGGCGGGGCCACAAGACGCTCTACTGGCTCATGGGCGACGTCGAGGACTGCCTGGCGGCGCTCCCCGGCGGCAAGGACAAGAACAAGGACAAGAAAAAAGCAACGACATGAACATCACAGACGACATCATCGGCGCCCCCTCCGACGCGTGGGGCGACGGCCTCGACGACGGGGCCCCCTCCTCGCCCACGGAGGCCGGGGCGGGCGAGGGGGCCGTCGACGGCGGCGAGGAGGGCGCCGACGCCCCGGACGCCCTTGACGACGGCCTGGGCCCCGTGGGCGGCCAGCCCTCGCCCGACGCCCCGCGGTGGAGCTTCGGCGAGCTGGCCCGCGCCCTCGTCGACGACGCCATCCTGAGCGACGCCGACGGGGCGTCCAAGGTCGAGGACGCCGACGGGTTCCGCCGCCTCATGGACGCCGAGGTGCGCTCGCGCGTCGACGCCGAGAACCGCCGCGCCCTGGAGGCTCTCGACGCCGGGGCGCCCGTTGACGACATCCGGCGCCTGGAGGCCATCACCCGCGACCTGGAGGGCTACGACGAGTCGCGCCTCACAGACGAGGGCGACGAGGGCGTGGCCCTGCGCAAGGAGCTGATATACAAGCGCGCCCTGTTCGACGGCATGGACGAGGCCCGCGCCTCCAAGGAGGTCGAGAAGAGCATGCGCGCCGGCACCGACATCGACGACGCCCGCGAGGCCCTGGAGGACATGCGCTCCTCGGCCCGCGAGGCCTACGGCAACATGGTGTCCGAGGCCCGCCGCCGCAAGGAGGAGGGCGAGGCGCGCCTGTCCGAGTCCCGGCGGCGCCTGGAGGCGGACATCATGGGCGGCGACGGCCTCACCGGCCCCCTGTCCGAGACCGTGCGCCGGCGCATCGTCAACAACGTCATGACGCCGAGCGAGACGCTCCCCGACGGGCGGCGCGTGACCCCGCTCCAGAAGTACTGCATGACGGACCCCATGGCGTCGCGCGTCCTTGGCGAGCTGTTCACGCTCACCGGCGGCTTCCGCGACCTCGGGGCCCTGGCCTCGGCCAAGGTGCGCAAGGGCGTGAGCCGCGGCCTGGCCGACATGGAGCGGCGCCTCCAGCAGGCGGCCCCGGCGGCGGGCGGCGGCCTGCGCTACATGGGCGGCGACATGGGCGGCGACGCCGGCCGCTACGAGATAGAGGTATAGACAAAGGACACACTATAAGAAGAAGGTCATGGCAGGACAACTAGGCCATTACAAGATGAGCAACAGGCCCATAGAGCTGAAGGGCCCGTTCACCGACAACAGCTCCCTGTACCTCTCGGAGCTGTTCAAGAACAACGCGCAGAACGCGTCGAACCACCTGGTCCGCCTCTTCAGCGCCAACCACGGGTTCCCGTCGTTCGAGGGCGTGCTCAACGACTTCGGCGTCGAGGAGTACGAGGACGACACCATGGTGCGTTGGAACGTGCTGGGCTCGTCGCTGCGCAACATCCCTCTCGTGGAGGCGCGCGACGAGGACGGCGGCGTCATCTCCGACGCCGACGGCGACAACGCCGGGCGCAACGGCTCCCCGTTCTACCTCGTCTTCGCGGACGAGTACTTCGAGGAGGGCGAGTGGGTCGTGGGCAACCTCAACGAGGCCTACCCGATGCAGATAATCGCCTCCTACAAGGAGGGCGACCGGTCGGTGTGCAAGGTCGTGCTCAACGGGCGCATCGACGGCGGCATCCCCCGCGAGCGGCTCCTGCGCGGCGAGCGGTTCTCTCTGGAGGGCACCTACGTCGAGAAGGAGTTCTCGCGCGGCGTCGGCAACGTGCGCCTCTCGGCCCCCATGGCCATGCGGACGGGCTGGACCCGGATGCGCTTCAAGGCCGAGATGTCGGGCAAGCAGATATACACCGTCATGCGGTGCAAGATACCCGTCACCGTGCTCGACAAGGCCACGGGCAAGCGCCACGAGAAGGAGGTCAGCTCGTGGGCGCAGTACGTCCTGTGGGAGGCGGAGCAGCAGTTCGCGCAGCTGAAGAACCAGGCCCTGGTCTACGGCCAGAGCAACATGAACCCCAACGGCGAGTTCAAGAACTACGGCAAGAGCGGCGGCGTCATCGAGACGGGCGCCGGCCTCTTCGAGCAGATGTCCTACGGCGGCCACGTCCACTACTACAACGACTTCGACATCGACATGCTGACGGACATCATAGACCGCATCTTCGCCGAGGGGAACCACCCGATGTCGGAGAGCAACATCCAGGTCCACACGGGCCGGTGGGGCGCCAAGCTGTTCAACAAGGCCGTGCAGGACAAGGTGTCGGGCTGGACGGCGTTCCAGTACAACGGCGACACCCTTGGCGTGCTGTCCCGCGCCAAGAGCAGCATCCACGTCAACGCCCTGCGCGCGGGCTACCAGTTCACGGAGTACATAGCGCCGAACAACATCCACGTGACGCTGTTCGTCAACGCCGTGTTCGACGACCCCGTGCGCAACAAGCTCATACACCCGGAGGGCGGCACCGTCGAGAGCCGCACGTTCTGCGTGCTGGACCTTGGCGGCGAGGGCGACAAGAACATCTGCAAGATGCGCATCAAGGGCCCTCTGGGCGAGCCGTCGCACGGCTTCCAGGCGGGCTTCCGCAACCCCTTCACCGGGGCGAACCACAACGAGCACATGAGCTGGGACATCGACTCCGCCACGTGGCACGTCATGGAGACGTTCGCCATCCGCGTCAAGGACCCGACCCGGACGCTGCTCCTGCGCGACGCCCGCCTTGCCTGCGTGGGCTAGGCGGGGCGCGCCGCGCATACGAAACACATAAAAGGCTAGAGACATGAAGAAAGACGAGATGAGGGCCGCCCCGGCGGCGGCCGCCCCGGCGGGCCCGCTGAGGCGCGAGACCGTGACGGTGCGCATGGTCCCGCGCAAGTCCGAGATGTTCGAGGGCGAAAAACACGTGCTGAGCGGCGGCATGGCCGACCGCACGCGCTACTGGCTGACCGTCCCCAAGGGCCCGACGGGGGGCTACATGCAGGTGCTGACGGCCGAGGAGCAGGAGTGGTGCGAGGGCGCCATGGGCCTGCCCCCCGGCGCCATGTCGCCCCACAAGGCCGAGGGCAACTTCTGGTCGTCGCGCAACCCGCTCGCCAACATCGAGCTGGGCAAGGAGGACCGGCGGCTCGACCTGTCGTCCGTCGAGGACTACATACGCTACAAGATACTGCTCACCAACGGCGAGGTCGTGTGCCGCTCCATCGACGACCTGGAGAAGCGCCCCAAGGAGACGTACCGCTTCGTGCTGGTGCGGCGCAGCGAGGAGCAGCGCGCCATGAACTCGCGCGTCGACACCAAGATGGAGTGCTACCGGGAGTTCGGCAAGATAGAGGACGACGCCTACAAGATGCGCGTCGTCATCGAGCTGCTGGACAACAGCGTCCTGTCGGGCTCGACGTCGGCCGAGTGGCTGCGCGAGCAGTGCGTCAACCACATCGACGGCTCGCCGAAGCGCTTCCTGCAGGTCGTCAAGGACCCGCTCCTGGACGACAAGATACTCATCAAGCGGCTCGTCGAGGCCGGCGTCGTGAGCAACCGCTCCGGCCGCATGTTCGTGCGCAAGGACGGCACCCCCATGTGCGACGGCGGCGAGGAGGCGACGCTCGCCGTGGCGGCGCGCTGGATAGGCGACCCCCGGCGCCAGGAGCTGCGCCTCCTGCTCGAGGCGCAGCTGGAGGGCCGGGCATGACCCTGGAGGACTTCTCGAACACGTTCGACATCATGTTCAACAACCTGATGTCGGACCGGGCCCCGGAGGTCAACGACTACGAGAAGTCCGTCCTCCTCACCCTGGCGCAGGAGGCCATCGTGCAGGAGGCCCTGGCCTCGTCCTTCGAGGCCGACGAGCGGCGCCGCCGGGCCCTTGACGCCCTCGTGGAGGGCGCCGAGGTCGCCCCGTCGGGGGCCCCCGCCCCGGCGCACCTGCTCCACGCGGGCGTCGAGACCGCCGTCTTCGACCTGCCTCCGCGGCTGTGGGCGATAGTCCGCGAGACAGCCGTCGTGTCGTCCCCCGGCTCGTGCCTCGACGGCCTGAGGGTGCCGGTGCGGCCGGAGCGCCTCGACGACCTGTCGCACGACCTCGGCGACCCCTTCCGCGGCCCGTCTGCTCGCCGCGCCCTGCGCGTCGACGTCGGCGGCGGGCGCTCGCGGCGGAGCGTCGCCCTGCTGTCCGGGCTGCCTCTGTCGTCCTACGCCCTGGCCTACGCGCGCCGCCCCCGGCCCATACTGCTGGCCGACTTCGGCGGCGACGCCTACGACCAGGTGCACATACGCGGCGTCTCGACGTTCAAGGGCGCGCTCGACGGCTACGACCCCTCGGACCTCATGTCCGAGCCGTGCGAGCTTGGCGAGGGCGTCCACGCCGAGATAGTGGCCAGGGCCGCGCAGATGGCCCGCGCCGCCCTGGCGTCATGATGATCAAACCAAAAGGAGAATACAGATGCTCTACACATCGAACCGTTACAACCACCTGTTCATCGTCAACAGGGTCGCCGCGGCGTCCGACCTGGACGGCGGGCACCTTAAGCCGTCGGCCCCCGTCGGCACGGCTCACGTCCGCACCTCCGACGGCCTGCTCTACCTGGAGTACATGGGCCCCGGCGGCGTCATCACGAGCGACTACATCGACAAGGGGCGCGTCCTGCGCGTCTCCTCGGCGGCGGGGTCCGCCGACTGCCGGCCCCTGTCGGCGCGCGTCATCCGCCTCACGGACGTCCGCGGCCTCGGCAACGACGCCGACGGCGCGCTGAAGGACCAGGCCCTGCCGGGCCAGGACTACCTGCTGACCGTCCGCGTCGGCGGCTACATAGGCCTCGACCAGATGGACGCCCGCCTCATGCAGGCCTCCGTCCGCGGGCGCGACGGCATGACCAACAGCGAGCTCTACGCCCGCCTGGCGCACTCCCTGGCGCTCAACATCGCGAGCCTGCCCGACCCCATGGTGCGCGTCCTCCTGCTCACCGGGACGGGCGAGGATGTGGGCCGCGAGGTCGTCATCCGCAACAACCGCGTCATGGACAAGCTCGACGACATCCTCTCCGACGGCTCCAAGTACACGGGCATCCTCGTCCGCGAGCGCGTCGACGAGGACTACGAGCAGGGCCTTGGCGAGGAGGTGCCGGCCGACATCAGCGTCCAGGCGCGGCGCGTGACGCACAACGAGTCCTCCGTGACGTGGTGCGAGGACCGCGCCGCCACCGTGGACAGGGCGAAAATCTACGGCGTGGGGGGCTGCCCCGCCTCCGAGGCCCACCTGATGCCCAACGGCCGCCGCGCGGCGGAGCTGGAGTACTGGTCCATGGGCGAGAGGGGCGACCAGGAGAGGCACCGCGCGTGGCCGAACAACGTGCGCACCAAGTACGTGGCCGACCCGCGGCAGGTCTACGACTGGCTCAACATCCGCTTCTACTGGGCGGGGGCCCACGAGGAGGTGCAGCGCTCGGAGCGGGAGCTGACCGTCGCCGCGCCGCACTACTCGGACCTCGCCGCCGGGACCGCCGGGACCGTCCTCAACGACCTCATCAAGAAAATCAACGCCACGAAGCTCATGGAGGTGAAGGCCATCTAGCCGGCCGCCCCGCGCGGGGGCGCCCCCATGGCGCGGGCCGCCCCATGCCGGGCCGGCCCGCGTTTCGTGCGCGCGCACACGCATATATATATCAAGGTATGGCGACATCGACACTGCGCGCCTCCGTGGCGCCCGACGGGTCCTCGCTGGATGTGGCGGGGGCGGCGGCCGGCGCCGCCGTGTCCGTCCTCGACGCCGCGTCGGGCGAGACCCTGGCCGAGGCCGCGGCGGGGGAGGGCGGCGCGCTGACCCTCACCGCCGAGGCCCTCGCCGGCCGCCCGACGCTCGCCGGGCGCCTCCTGCTCGTCTCGTCGGGCGGGATGACGGCCCTGGCCTTCGACCGCCGCCCGCTCCTCGACGACCTGCGCTCCGCGGCGTGCGAGCTGACGGGCGGGTGCGGGCGGCCGCTGTGGTTCATCGAGAAGTTCCTGCTCCTGCGGGGCCTGGAGGCCGCCGCCCTGCTCGGCGACGCCCCGCGCGCCGCCCGGCTGTGGGGCCTCACGGGGTGGGACGGCGCGCCGGGGCGGCCGGCGCCGGGGCGGCGGGGGGGCTGCGGGTGCCATGCGCGCTGAGGTGGCCGAGGCCCTGCTCCGCCGCTTCGACGAGCTGGAGAGGCTCGGGCGCTCGCCCGGCGCCGACACCGACGCCCTGCTCCTCTCCATGGCCATCCTGGAGCTCTCCGACGGCGAGCTCCGCGGCATGCTCGACGACGCGGACCGCCGCCTCCTGGCCCGCGCCCTGGAGGTCCTCGCGTGCGGCTGCGCCGTCGTGAGGCCCGCGCCGGGCGGTGGCGCGTAGGCGAACGGGACTGTCCCAAAAGCGATGGACAAAAATGTCCATCGGCAGAGAATCAACTAGTTACAGAGAGATATGACGACGAACCGCGAGGCCGTCCACATGGTGCTGGACGAGCTGAAGATGGTGGCCGACGACAACTTCTTCACCACGGACCACGCCCTGTTCCTGCTCCGTCTGCACAGGGCGGCGTTCCTGAAGCGGTCGTACACGGCCATAGGCAAGGAGCCGCCGGAGGCCTACTACCAGGAGCTGTGCATGCCCCTGGAGCTCACGGACCGGACGCCGGGCCTGGGCTGCCGCGGGCGGATGCTCCGCACCGTCTCGCCCCTCCCGCGCGTCCTGCCCGTGGGCCTCCCGGAGCTCTACGCCCCCGGCTACTGGGACGGCCACATGGCCCTCGTGAGCCGGCAGCGCATGCGCCACGCGGGCCACGACCGCTACCGCCGCTCCGTCATCTACGGCGCCGTGGCGCCCGACGGCCGCCTGTACCTCACGGGCGCCGACCCCGCCATGCTCCACCTGCGCGAGGCGCGGCTGTCGGCCATCTTCGAGGACCCCGCCGAGGCCGACGCCTGGGCGTGCGGCGGCGAGCCGCCGTGCGACCCCCTCGACGCCCCGCTGCGGGCCGAGGAGGCCCACGTGCCGCTCATCATACAGTCCGTGGTCCGCGAGCTGTCCATGTCCGCCTACCGCCCGCAGGACCCCGCCAACGACTCCGCCGACGCCCTGTCGGCCGGCGGCGGGCGGCAGCCGGAGGGGCGCGCCGCCGAGGAGGGGGAGGAGGCCGAGCCATGACGCCGGAGGACATCAAGAGGGTGCGCGGCCCGCGCCGCAGCGTCTTCAAGGGCGGCGTGACGACGGGGCTCCCGGAGGTCTACCGCCTGGCCAGGGAGCGGGGGCTGCTGCCCCGCGGCATGGGGGCCGCCGCGTTCCGCCGCGTCGTCGAGGCCATGGGCGCCGACGTGGCCGCGAGGCTCAAGAGGGGCGAGCTGGTGGCCCTGCCCCACGGCATGGGGTGGCTCCAGGTGCGCCGCGCCACGCACTGCGCGCGCGTCGAGGGCGGCGAGGTGCGCAGCTCCTACCCCGTGGACTGGAAGAGGACCCTGGAGTGGTGGTGCCGCGACGAGGAGGCGCGCCTGGCGCGGCGCAAGCTCTACGACACGTCCAAACGGACGACGCTCATGCCCGTCTACGGCCGCGCGCCGAGGGCCGCCTGGGCCGGCGTCGACATGCGCTTCCGCCCCAAGCGGCGCTTCGTGGCCGAGGTCAAGGAGTACGCCGAGCAGAACAAGGGCGTGGGCTACGCCGTCAGGAAGCTCCGGTGGGAGAGGAGGAGGGACGGGCGATGAGGGACAGGCCGGTGTCGATGCGCGTCCTCCTGGACAACATCTCCGCGCACCCCATGATGCGCGGCATCCCGGACGAGACCGTCGTCCGCCACGTCGTGGACTTCATGCGGATAATGGACTGCCCGCTGCTCCTAGGCGAGCGCACGGCGGAGGTGCGCGTGGAGTGCCACCGCGGCGAGCTGCCGTGCGACTTCCTGGAGGAGGTCGCCGTGCGCGGCGAGCGCGGCGAGGCCTACCGGGCGGCCACGGCGGCGTTCGCCGAGGACGACGGGTGCCTCGGCTCCGACGGCCCGACGTACATGGTCAAGGGCGGCGTCCTGCACGTGTCGCTCCCCGAGGGCCGCGTCAGCGTGCGCTACCGCGCCGTCCTGCAGGACGACGACGGCTTCCCGCTGCTGCCCGACGACGCCGTGGCCCTGCGCGCCATGGAGGCCTACGTCAAGGTGCGGTGGTTCACCGTGCTGTTCGACATGGGCCGCGTCTCGCAGGCGTCGCTCGCCAACGCCCAGCAGGAGTACGCCTGGTGCGCCGGCCAGTGCGACACGCGCTCGCGGCGCCTCACGCCCGGCATGGCCGAGAGCCTCCTGGGCCAGATGCGCCAGCTCGCGCAGCGCTCCGACGAGCACGCCCGCGGCTTCGCCGGCCTCGGCGACAGGGAGCGGTGGAGGGCGCACAACGGGTAGAAAAAAAAGCTGGGCGGGGCTTCGGGGTCTCGGCAATACGCGCTAACTTAGCCGATGCGGTCTCTGCGCCGCCTCATTGCCGAAGACATGCCGACGATAAGAATAACGAGCATTGGCGCCATCGCCGACACCGGCGCGGTCGACGTCACGCCCATGACGCTCGTCGTGGGCCGCCAGTCGTCCGGCAAGAGCACCTTCATGAAGGTGCTCTGCATGTGCCAGTGGGTGGAGAAGAAGCTGATGACGGGCGACGGCGGGTTCCTGTACTCCCTCACGCACTATGGGAAGTTCGTGAGGGAGCTGAAGTCGTTCTTCCGCCTGGATGACAGCTTTTTCTCCGACAGGTCGTCCATAGAGTACGACGGCATCGCCGCGCGCATCCGGTATGGCGGCGGCAAGAACGTGAAGATTGAGAAGAAAGGCGGGTTTGACGCGGCGCGCCACAACACGAAGCTGTGCTTCATCCCGTCGGAGAGGAACGTGGCGACCGTCATGCCGAACTTCGACCGGATGTACAGGTCGTCGCACCTCGACGTCATCTTCAACTATTTCCTGGAGTACCAGGAGGCGCGCACGCGCTACAGGAGGGGCGCCCCGCTCGCGATGCCGTTCGACGGCGAAGTGTCGTACTACTACGACGAGGCCTCGGACGACGACCGCGTGGTCATGGGCCGGGCGGGCGGCGAGGTCCGGGCGTCCTACGCTTCGAGCGGGCTCCAGTCGGCAATCCCGCTGACCGTGCTCGTGGACTACGCGTCGAGGCTCGTCGGGGAGCAGCCCGCCAAGAGCGTGAGCGACATTTCGAGCCTCGTCAAGAAGCTGATGCTGACGGGGGACAACGAGGGCGCGGAGCGCGCCGCCATCACCAAGTCTTTCGCCGACGCGTACAGGTACCGCGGCGTCAAGTTCTACATCGAGGAGCCGGAGCTCAACCTGTTCCCGGCGTCGCAATACGACATGGTGAGGTTCATCGTCGGCTCCATAGCGCGGGCCGCGGGGCTTGACGGCGCGGGACGCCCGAGCGGCGCGGTGATGACCACGCACAGCCCCTACGTCCTGACCTCGCTCAACCACCTGATGAAGGCCTCGGTGGCCAAGGCCGCCGGGCACGTCGTCGAAGTCCCCACGCTATCGCCGGAGAGCTTCTCGGCATACCGCATCACGGAGAGTGGGACGTTCGAGAACATCGTCGACGGCGAGTTCCACTTCATAAAAGGCGACTACCTGGACTCCATCTCGGACTTCCTGCAGGACGAGGACGCCAAGCTTGACGACATGATATATGGCGACGCCGGGATTCCCGAGTAGCTTCAAGCCGGAGAAGGAGGCGCGGGGCTGCACGGAGTTCTCCGTGTCTGAGAGGGGCGTCAGGTACAGGCTGAGCCTGGCGCGGCAGGCGGACTGCGCGGCGTACCGTGTCGACGGCGGGATTATAGACGAGCCCGGCGTGCCAAGGTGCGACAAGCTCGTCTGCGTCTCCATGCGGTCAGACGTGAGCCACGCCGTCTTCGTGGAGCTGAAAGGGTCCGACTTCGAGCACGCCGTGAAGCAGCTGGAGAGCACGATGTCGCACGGGCGGTTCAAGGGGTTCGCGCCGCGGCGCGCGCTGGCCCGCATAGTGTCGAGGAGGGTCCCGTCGAACGCCGGCAACTCATGCCTGGAGAAAGCCAAGGCGAGGTTCAGGAGCAAGCTGAAGTGCGAGCTGAAGGTGGTGAGGCACGGGGCGACCGACAAGATAGACAACATGGAGTAGGGGGCCAAGGCAAGAGTCCCCACTTTGGGCGCGACCCTGTCAGCTTGTGGCGAGCGGCGCCGCGCCCCCGAGCGCAACGCGGGGGGGGCGCGGATGTTTCGGAAAGTCAACGCCGGCCTCCACAAGAAAAATCCCCGGCGGTACTGCTACCGCCGGGGATTTTTGCGCCAACCCGTGGCGCGCCCTTTCGGGGACGACGCGGGGCCTTCGCGGCCCAACTTGACGATTTAATCCGCCGCCCGCCAAACGCTGAAGCCCCTCGGACAGCACAAATATACTGCTTTTATTTGAATCCGCACGCCGCGCGTGCCATAAACATTCACGTCTTGCGAAAAAAAATTCCCCCGACGTCACGTCGGGGGAACAGTCTCTGCTAAAGTCGAACAAATGTCCCGCCGTTGCGGAAGCAAGCAAACTCAAAGCTCCATTGTCCTGTATGAGTCCCGCAAATGTACGAGATTGTCCGCGCCCGGCAAGCGCAAGCCAGGATATTTTCCTGGCGGGGCGCATTTTTTTGGGGGCGTGAGCGGCGCCTACTCGTCGAGCCGCCTCAGCCTCTTGCCTCCGTCATTTATGGTGCGCCTCACCGTCGGTAGGGCCGCATCCTGCGGAAGCTGCTCCGGCGGCATCCCCGTGTTGCGCTCCACCATGTCGCGCACCTCCTTGCCGACGCTCCTGTGCGTCTCCTCCAGGGCGTACTGCCCACGGACGCCGCGCGACTTTACGCGCTCCTCGGTCTGCGTTATGCGGAAGAGGTTCGCCGCGAGCTCCGTCCGGCCCATGGTGTCGAACAGGCGCTTGGCGTCGACGCCCCTGCGGCGGGCCAGCTCGCCGTGCATCATGTTGTACATGCCGATGTACCCGGCGTTGTGGAACCTCGCGTAGTCCTGAACCCCGGAGTCTTTCGCCGCGGCGGAGAGCGACTTGTTGCCGTCGCATATCTCGTCCCTTATCATGAGGCGCTCCACCTGCCCGCGCTGGCTCTCGAAGAGCCGCGTCTGCACGGCGAAGTACGCCTGCATGGCCGCCACCTCCCGCTTCGAGGGGTCGCCGTTCATCGACGCCAGGTAGCACGCGAAGCGCGACATCTTGTAGTCGCGCGAGGGCGCGCCGCCGTCGCCGCGCTCGTGCGCCCGGATGTTGTCGTGGATGTCCGCCCCGAGCGACAGCAGGGCCCTTTCCGTCCGCCTCAGCACCGGCTCGAACGACTTCAGGTCCCTGTAGCCGAGCATCAGGCACACCTCCGACGCCCACCAGAACGTCATGCCGTTCTGGTTCTTGAAGTCCTCGAACGATAGCCCTTGGGCTTCGCGCTTCATCTCGTCCATGTCGTTGCCTTTTTTTTTTATCGTGCCGTAAAGGTACTACATCCGCGCCGCCGGGTGGTTGTTTCCAAAATGGAAACGACCACCGGGCCTTTCCGGCGGAGGCGGTGCCGGGGGCGTTCCGCACCCTGCTCGCGGGCATGCTCCTTAAGACCGTCGAGGACTGCGCGCCGACCAGCATCATGGCCCCGTTGCTTATGGTGCTCCCGCTGTCGGCTATGGCGCTGATTTCCATTTTGGAATCCTCCCCGACGTTTATGCCGGCAATGTCCCTGAACTGTCAGAAGAGCGACGGCTGCGCCGGCGCCACGATGTGCTCGATGAACTCGACGATGTTGTACGCCTTGTTTTCGTAGGTGTTGTATTCGCTGTTGAACTTCTTGACGATGCGCATCCTCACCCTTATGGCGTCGCCCTTGCCGAAGCGCTCGCCGGCGTCTATGCGCGCCCGCAGGTCCGGGTTCTTCATCGGCATGGGGATTCTGAACCCGTTGTATATGAACGTCCACCTCTTGTCGCGCTCGAAATTCAGGCTAACGATGTTGAGCGTCGCCTCGACCTCCTCGATTATCTCCTCATTGTCGGCGCCCTCGGAGGCGAAGTCGTCATAGCGCATCTCCTCGAACTCCTCCCTGTCGAACGTGTTGGTGAGCCCCGGGCCGTTGTTTATCTCCACGCCCTCCACGTTCTCGTCGGCGCTGAGCGTGTCGAACTGCTTGCTGATGGACATGCGGACAACCTTGTCATTGTAGGCGTCGATGACTTTCGTGGCGTCCACGTTTATATTCACGTTCAGGTTCACGTTTATATTCCGCACCGCCTCGTCTATGGCCTCATGCGCTTGCGCGCGCTGCTTGTCGGACTTGACCGGCCGCCCTTTGAGAAGCTTGTACAGCATGATGGCGAACGACGCTACCGAGGTCATGCTGGCGAGGTAGTCCATGCCCCGCTCGGAGAACAGGCTCTCAATTATGCCCTCGTGCAGGCTGATGCACAGCTCGAACGAGCCTTTCTCCATCGCGTCCACGTTCACCTCTATCTTCCTGCCCGCCTCGCCATGGCGCGTGTGAATCTGCGTCAGCATGGCGTTGTAGTGAATCATGCAGTTGATGAGCGTGTTTATGTCGATACTGTGCCTCTCGCCGAGGAACCTCATGCGTATGCTCTTGTCGCACATGTTCTTTTGTCGTACTTTAATCTTAAGCTGTCGCAGTCAAAGGTACGGCCTTTATGGCTCAGAGCCATGCGTGGCCGAACGTTTGAGCCCCCCCCGAAAAAAAAAATCAGCATTTTCTGCCCTCGGGGCGAAACAAAATGGGGAGACCCGCGTAAACTTGCATATAACAAAAAATAAAAACGGAGGGGTTATGTGGCGGTTCTTAGTCTTTGCTTTTGCTTTTCTTTTTTCAACAGTTGTCGGTGCTGAAAATGAGAATGATAGCGTGTCGTGGAGTGGTTCTTATTACGAATATGATGAAGCTACGATAAAGGATAGAATTGCTAATACATTTCTTTGGAATGGAACCCCAGATTATGATTGCCGATGGTCTGATGCTGAAACTACTCTTTATGACACAAAGCACGGTATGATTTTGACCGTGGTTCTTCTGCAGCCAGAGAGAGTGGAAGCACTTTATGAAAAGCGACTGAGTGGTAGAAATGTTAGGGAAATGGGTAGATCTTTTATAGGTGGCAAGAATTACGCAGATATAGGACGTCATGATGGGCGTGAGTTGATGGCTTGTTTCTCGAAGATATAATGTAATGGAACTAACATGGTAAGAGATTGGGCGGCATCGTCCAATCTCTTTTTTTTATAAATTAGCACCAAAGAATTGACATACTATGGAAGAAGAAGATTTGCAATCGCTACAGCCTTTGCAATCGCTACAGCCAATGTTGCCTATCGGCCCGGTGTATCTCGACAACGCGGTGACACTCCGCAACATCCCGGATGCGCAACGCAGCGTATACGATGAAGAGAGGACTTTCAGCAGAGGACAGGCGGCCGCAAGGCTTTTGAAGAGGGGACTGTTGCCAGTGACTGGCAGCCACGACTATTCTAGTCGTGTCAACACGTTTGGTGACAAGTATAGGGATTGCAATGCATATATTGTCGCGCATTTCCCGGATGGGACTACTAGGCGTGTGGACGAGGACACTCCAATATCGGAGACCATGGGGGCTGACAGCTTCGCCGTTGCCAATGACTGGCATGGTCCAAGTTGGCATTTCCCAAGTGGGGCTACATGGGTGAAAAATAAAGTCGGAGATGATTTCGTCCCGGACTTAGAAGGCTACAGGGACATCAGTGGCGTGCCGGAAGAGGATAAGCGAAATGCGTACGCGCATCAGCTGATTAACGGCTTACGTTCCACATTGCGTGCGTATGGCGTGACCGACGATGAATTGCGTAGCATGGGGATTGATGGATATGGTGACATAGATGCAAATGTCTTACAAAAACTTAGCCGTAGAAATCCAAAGATTCTCGACGCATTGGAGACATATTTGGGACAAACACGAACCGACAATGACCGAATAATGAAAGTCCTCAACGACGTCGACAACTTCATCCGCGCGAACTACCGCCCCGGCGTGTACCACATCCGCCCCAAGGGCGTCCCGGAGCGGACCCGCCTGTACGCCAAGGGCGGCGCGATGCCCAAGGCGGCGCCGGAGCGCATCCGCCACGAGGGCCGCGTACTGAGCCGCGTGGGCGGCAACGACAAGGAGGACTGGTACCTGTAGTGGGGAGGGGCGCCAACGGGCGGCAATGAGTTTCCGAGGCTCAGGATTGAGCCGTCGGCGCCGACTGGGCCGGGCACGTCCGCCGCGTCGCTGTGCGCCTATGGCGACAGCCTCAACATGTTCGCCAAGAAGAGCGGCGGCCCGGCACTGCTTGTCAAGGAGGTCGGCGGGGTGGGGCATTGTCGTGGGCCTCGTGAGCGCGACGACGCCCCTCCTGCCTGATTGTGCCGCGCGCTTCAAGATGCTGTACGGCTTCTTCCGCGAAGGGCGGCAGGGGGGTGTGAGCGACGAGGGGCTCCACCTTGCCGCGCGCCGCCGTCCGGCCCGCCCTCGCCCCTCACAATCCACACGTTCCCCATCACCATGGCCCACTTGGGGGAATCCCCCCATGCAGCCCGCCAGCCCGTCGCCCACAGGCGTTCCGCGCGAGGGGCCGCCCGTCTCATTGATATTGCTCCGTAAAGTCTATATGCACCCTGCGTTGGAACGCCGGCCTGTACTGGGCCTTAAGAAGCCAATATGACGTGAACAGCGGCCGCACCTTGAACTCCTCCGCGAGCGCGTTTGCGTTCATGTCGCGCCCGGACTTTTTCCTCTCGAACACCGCCCTGCGCAACTCGTCGCCGTTGAAGAGGTATCTGCTCGCGAACTCGTTGGCCTCCCGCTCGCGTCTGTCGGGTGCCGTCTTGAAGTCGTTCATGCCGCCCTCGAAAATCTCCGCGTCGCGGTGCAGGGCGACGTGCCCAAGCTCATGGAACAATGTGAACCAGCACGTGGCCAAGTCCTGCCCGCGGTCGGACACTTGCACAAGCGGCCTGCCGTCAAGCCAACGCACCGCCCCGTAGACAGTCTTGGGCAGTGACGGCACGAGCGCGAGGCCCACGCCGAAACGGGACAGCGTTTGCGGAAGGGCCTTGAAATATTCCGGCTTCTCAACATCGCCCATCCACTCCCCGCCGTCAATCCACGACAAGAGCGCCCCCTTGTCATAATCGGCGGCCTTCATCTTATGGAAATCGAGCTCGCCGCGACGGAGCCACGCGCTGAGGTTTATGGGGTCTACGGCGACGTTGTTCTGCTTGCGGAACAAGGCGGCAGCCTTCTCCGCCCATGTGAAGACGTCCTCCTCTTTGTTCGCGTCGAAGAAGTCCAATATGTCGTCAAGCCTGTCACAGCCGTCCGTGAACTCGCCGCGCATGAGCGGGACGACCCGCTTAAGTTTCGAGTAGGCTCTCTTCGCCTTTCGGAAACTGGCGACATACCTTGGCTTCTCCTCCAGGTACACGCGCTGGAAGTCGCCCAGAAGCTGGGCAATATCCACGCCCGGCACGTTGAGAGTCTCGGCCGCCCTGCGCATGACCTTCTTCGACAGTCGCTCCTTGCCTCTCAGACCCTCCACGCCAAGTATGCCCTCATAGCCCTCCACGTTGTGGGCCTCGAATATGTCCGCGAGCTCCGCCCCCACGGTGTTCCGGAACGTCAGCGGGTTGAGCACGTCGGGCTTTTCCCGGGGTGTCACGTCAAGCATGTCCATACTCGTGGTTGTTCACTGCGATGACCCGAAGCGTTTCGACAGAGCCGAAGTCTCCATCCCACTCCTTTCCCGACATGAGTCTGCCGTCGGGTTTCACCACATTGTTGAAAAATTTCCTGTAACTCACATTGACGCGCGTCTTCAGCACCAATGGCTCCTTGTCTTTCACGCCGCTTTTTAGCTCTATCCCATTTTTCTTGTCCAATCCATACGTGTTGTTGTAGGCCAAGGCGTTGGGGCAGCGCAGCAGCTTGTCGTGCAATTTCTTTGCCGCACTCTCCAGTTCGGCTCCGAATCTTTTGCGGAACGCCCTGGCGGCGGCTCTGTCTTCCGGGTTCAGAACGAAATCCCGGTAGCACTCAACTTCTTTGGTGCCGCGGTACTCTATGAGCATCTCAAATGTTTGTCTTCCTGTCCTCCCGCCGCACCCATTCGCTCGTGTCTTTCGCGGAGCGCCGGGCCCTCGCGAAGTCTCCCTTCTCGGACAGCCTCTGGTATATGTCCTCCAAATATTTCCTTTTCTTCTCGTAGTCTGGCAAATATCTGCGAAACTCGCGCACGACGTCCTCGCAGTCCTTATGGAGGCGCCGCCTCCCCTCGGGCAGGAAGTGCCTCGAACTACTGCTTGGCGCAAATTTAGCCCAAACGGATGTTAACTAGTCTGAAAAAAACGGCGTCCGGCGCGTCCCGTTTTGACACTCTTTGCGGAAGGTCGCGGGATGGCCTTGCCGTCCTCGTCGGGATGACGCCCCGCCACCCAGCAAAAACCTCTGCCAATTATTGCTATATTTGCGAATCCGTGCCACGCCGCGCGCCGTCGTCCAGGACTGCGGACTGGGAGGCGGCGCGTCTCCCAAGGCGGGGGGGGATGAAAAACCGACAGGCTATGACAGACGACATGGGGCTCTCCCTGATATGGTTCCACTCGCGGGGCTGCGGCTCGTGCCGCCGCCAGGGCGAGGAGTACGGGCGCAACCCCCCGCCGCTGCCGCTCCGCCGCGTCGACGCGGCCACCCCGGAGGGGTGCGCCCTGATGCGCCGCCACGGCGTGGGCGACGCCCCGACGACGGTGCTCGTCGACGGCAGGGGGCGCGCGGTCAAGGTGTGGGTCGGCGAGGTCGAGACGGCGGCCGTGGCGCGCTTCGTGGAGCGCTCCTCGGCGTGGATAGAGGGCCGCGTGGCCTACCTCGACGCCATGGAGGGGCGCCGCCATGACTAGGAGGAGCGTCACGGCGCGCGTGGCCGGCATGGGGCGCGACGCGGCGCGCGGCGCCTCGGACCCCCGGCTGAGCTTCGAGAGCATGAACGTCCGCGTCGTGGCCGGCGACGAGGACAACGGCGCCCTGTGCGTCACTGGCGAGCGCGGCACGGAGCGCCTTGGCGCGGCCGTGCGCGGCGTGCCCGTGGGGACGTTCGCCACCGACGGCTACCTCGGCGTGCTGTCCTACGAGGCATCGGGCGGCGGCGAGGTGAGCCACATCACCGTCTACTCCTGCACCGGCGGCGAGACGCGCGAGTACTGGCACTGGGACAGCTCCGGGTCGGGGTCCGACCTCGGGTTCCGCGATGTGCCGCCCGGGCGCCGCGTCGAGAGCGTTGTGAGCGTCGAGGCGGAGAACTCCGTCCGCGTCTACTGGGCCGACGGCGTTCACGAGCTGCGCGTCGTGGACTTCATGCGCCTCCGCTCCGAGGGCGGCCGCCGCCGCATCCCGCCGGGCTACTTCTCGGCCCTGCCGCCGGCCCCCTCCATGTCGGCGTGCCGCGTCGGCGTCACCGCCGGGCACAACGGCCACTTCCGCTCCGGCACCGTGCAGCTGTTCCTGACGGCCGTCATCAACGGCAACGAGACGAACGTCCTGTGGCAGTCGCCGCTCCACTACTGCCGCCGCCCCGACGGCCGCGCCTTCGCCCCCGACGCCTCCGACGGCGGCAACAGCTTCACCGTCCAGGTGACGTCCAGGGGGTTCCCGACGTACGAGGAGGACGCCGACCCCGCCCACCCCATGCGGCTGTGGCGGTGCGTCGACTACCTCGTGGTCTACGCCGTGCACCGCGCCACGGACGACGGCGCCCCCGTCGCCGTGAGGTCCGAGGTGGCCCTGACCGTCGGCAATGCCGGGAGCGGCATAAGCTTAAGCTTCTTCTACGCCTCGGCCGTCCTCACGGGCTCCGAGGAGTCCGCCGACCCCGACCACATCCGCATGCTCAACCGCCGCCGCCCCGTCGGCGTCCGCACCCTGGCGCAGAAGGACGGGCTGCTCTTCATGGGCGGCTTCGGGTACCCCGCGGGGCAGGACCCCGACAGCGCGCCCATGGACGTCTTTGCCTCCTACAAGAGCGACATCATTAACGGTGGCTACGACAAGCGCATCGGCGACGACGGCTTCAACGGCCGGGCGGCGACGCACACCCCGCAGCTGGAGCTCGACAGCTACACCATCGGGCACTTCAAGCTCGGCGAGAGCTACGCCCTCGGCATCCAGCTCATGGACGAGTGCGGCCATTGGGGCGCCGTCATCCCCGTCACCGGCGAGGACGGCTCGTGCCTCCACAAGATGACCCTCCCTCCCAAGGCGGCCCTCGACGGCCCCAAGTCTGACCGCCAATGCCACGCCCTGCCTTTCTTCAAGGCCGAGGCGTGGCGCGTGGCGGCGGTCCTGGGGGCGCACCCCTGGGCCGTCGCCGTGCGCCCCGTCGTGGCCTACCTGGACCCATCCCAGGCGCGCTACAAGATGCAGGGCTTCGCCACGCCGACTATATACTGCGAGAAGGAGCGCGCCGACGGCCTGTGCCACGCCAAGCTGTCGCCCTTCGCGAGGCCCATGAAATACTTCAAGGACGGCAGGTACGCGCCGACGTGGAGCACCGTGAACCCGCCGAACGTCATCGTCCGCAAGGATGTCAACGGGTGGCGCGTGGCGGGAATGTACGCCAATGTCTACCTTGGCTCCCCGGGGAAGAGCGGCCTGCGCACGGCCCTGGGCTACCAGCCGACGTCCCTGGACATACCGGTTGCGGACCTGACCGTCTCCGGCTCCATGAGCGGCGGGACGCTCCCCGCCTCGCAGCACTGGGCCGCCCTGGGGTGCGTCAAGGACTACAACTGCGAGCTCCAGACGTCGTGGTACTACCGCGACGTGGTGTTCAAGAGCGCCCTCATCCCATGCTCCGAGGGCGACGCGGAAAGCGGCGTGGAGGACGGCGAAGATGAGGACCCCGTGTATGGGCAGGACGGCGACGACATATGCACCCACGACAACGCCGGCTACTATGTCGACGCCTCCACCGTGACGCTCCACTCGCCGGACATCGAGGACTGGACGTCCCTGCCGGAGAAGTGCGGCGTGGAGATTGTCGGCGCGGCGCAGATGACGGGCTTCGCGAGCGACACGTCCATAGTGGCCACCGGGCCCCACCTGAACAACAGCGAGAAGTACGGCGGCAACCCCGGGTTCCAGCACCTGGCGCCGCACTCCGCGAGCGGCGGCGGCCGGTGCGCCATGAACCTGCCCAACTGGGTGGCGGCGTGGGAGGCCGACTGGGGCAAGGGGGTGGCCCCCTACTGGGCCGTGCCGCCCTTCGGCGTGGCGGACTTCCTGAACGCCGAGTACAACCAGAAGACCAACGCCGACCGCTCGACGTCGAAGCTTACCTACCACCAGCTCGCCAACTACCGCTACTGCGGCTCGACGGGCTACTACCCCTCCGGCGCTGCCGCCAAGTACGAGTGCGACGCCCGCGTGTGCGACGGGCAGTCGCCGTCCGCCGTCGTCATGGGCGACGACAAGAGGGTCTACAAGCCCGCCGAGGACGTCGCCGTGGTGCCGAACCTCGCCTCCATGTGGAGCAACGGCCCGTACTACTTCTGCCGCCTCGGCGACGCGCCCCTCGGCATCCGCAGCGTCGGCAAGTTCAACGACCTCGGCATGGCGTGGACGTGGGCCATGTACGCCACCGTGTGGCTGCGCCGCAAGGAGGACACGTCGCCCCTGGACTTCAACTTCGTGAGCCTCCTCTCCGTGGGCGACTACTGGACCGACGGCTACTGGTCGCACGACGGCACCGTCGACGATTTCAGGCTGCTGTATGGCGGCAAGAGCATAAGCGGCCCGCGGCAGAAGCGCGGCAAGGTGGCCATGGGCGTGTGGACGAAGGAGCTGAACACCGACGACAGGGCGTTCAACCTCCTCGGCGACTCGCCCATGCGCATCGGCAACGAGGACACGAAGGACATATCCTACAAGCAGAACTACGCCCCCAAGACCTACTCCGTCAACCTTAAGTACTGCTCGACGCCTCACGCCGTGCTGTCCATGCCCGGCGACGCGCCGATGCCCAACTACGGCAGCCTCGTCAAGTGGGCCGTGGCCAAGTGCGGCGAGGCGGGCAAGTCGCTCTTCGCGAGCAAGGGCTGGAGGGGCGGCGACGCCCTGGGCCTCGTGGGCGGCGCCGGCGCCGACATCGACGTCAGCGGGTGGGGGACGCTGGCCCCGCCCCTCGGCGAGAGCGACAACTCGGACAGCCTGTGGGTCTTCGACGTAGTGAACAACGGCGGCGACCAGTCGTTCACCCCCTCGACGGCGCAGTGGATGGTGGCTGGCGAGCCCGTCTACCGCCGCGGCGCCTACGACGTCGGCGACGCCCCGCCCCTGTGCTGGAAGCAGGGCGACTGGTACTATCAGCGCTGGGACTGCCTGCGCGCCTACCCCAAGAGCGTCGAGGACGCGAGCCAGGTCGTCGAGATAGTGAGCGTCATGCTGGAGACGCGGCGCAACGTCGACGCCCGGTGGGACAGCCACCGGGGCACGGCGTTCCTGCAGGCCTCGCCGTCGAACTTCAACCTGCTCAACGGCGGGACTCAGCTGAACAACTTCCTCACCTTCGCCGCCAAGGGCGAGTTCGACAACATCGTGGACTCTTTCCCCTGCACCGTGACGTGGGGCCTGCCCAAGACTCTCAACTCCAACATCGACGCGTGGACGCGGAGCATGGGCGTCTCGACCCTGGACCTCGACGGCGACAAGGGCGCCGTGACGGCCCTGGCCAAGTACGGCAACCAGGTCTACTGCTTCCAGCCCTGCGGCGTGTCGCTCATCAGCTACAACAACCGCACGCAGGTGTCCGCAGGCGACGGCCTCCCCGTGGAGCTCGCGGCGAGCGGCGCCGTGGACGGCAAGGTCTACATCAGCGACTGCCACGGCGCCTCGACCAACTCCGCCGTCGCCGTGACCGAGACGGGCGTGTACTTCTCCGACTCCTACAGCCGCCAGCTGTGCCGCCTGTCCGACAGCCTCGCTCCCCTCAGCGACGCCCTGGGCCTGGGCGGGTGGGCGCGCTCTCTGCCGTCCATGCCCTCCCTCGTCTACCCCGACCGCCGCTCCGGGCGCGTCATGTTCGACGTCGGCGACGGCCGCGCCCTGGGCTTCAGCGAGCGCGGCGGCGTCTTCGAGGGCTTCTACTCCCTTGGCGGCGCCACCGCGCCCGCCGTCGTCGGCGGCGACACCATAGCGGCCGCCGAGGGCCCCGGCGGGTGGGAGCTGTGGCGCCTCGGCACGGGGCCCTACAACAGCTTCTTCGGCGTCGACAGGCCCTTCTGGGTAGACTACCTGCTGTGCGGCGGCGGCGCGTGGGACAAGGTGTGGGACGTGGTTGAGTTCTGCGGCGACGTCTTCGAGGACGGCGAGTTCCGCCCCAGGCGATGCCCCTTCAACCTCATCCGCGCCTACACCGAGTACCAGGACAGCGGCGAGCGCCCCCTGGAGTTCCGCCGCAACATGCCGTCGCCGAGCAAGAACCTCTTCCGGACCTGGAGGGCCTATGTCCCGCGCGACGCCACGGCGCGGCGCCCCGGCAAGGTGGCCGAGCGCATACGCAACCCGTGGGCGCACATAGTCCTCAAATATGACCCCTCGCTCGACGCCGAGGGGAGGCGCAACGACATGGCTCGCATAGAGGAGCTCACAGTCCACTACAACGAGGGCGCGGACGGCCCGCAGAACAACAGACAAACAGACACACCACATGGCAACAGCTAATCCGTACAACGTCAACAAGTACTCGGCCGGGAACGGCGTGGCCGAGAAAGTGTGGGGCGCGGCCGACGGCATCATGAGTCAGTTCGGCGACGCCAATGGCGGCGGCAACGCCGGCGGCAGCGCCGGCACGGCCGCCATCGGCAACGCCATAGACAAGGCGTGGACCCTGACGAACGGCCTCATAGGCGACGTCTACTCGCGCGGCCGGAGCGCCTTCGACACGGGCGTCCTCAACACGGCCTACGGCAAGTCGTCCGACGACCCGTTCTTTGGCGGCATAGGCCGCCAGCGCGCCGCCAGGGACATGGCCAACGGCCTCCGCAACGAGGGGTTCACGACGACGGCGCGCAACATGGGCGACCTCGCCCTGGAGGCGGGCGACACCTCGATCCTCCACAACACCGTCGCCGACGTCTCGCAGGGCAAGAAGGTGGGCGGCGTGTTCCAGAGCTCGGCGTCGGGAGCGGCCAAGGGCGCCAAGATTGGAGGGAAGTTCGGCGGCCCGTGGGGCCTCGCCATAGGGGCCATAGCGGGCGGCGTGGGCGGCGCCGTGTCGCGCCTGTTCGGCAACAGGCGGTCCAAGCGCAGGCTCGCGAGAATCAACAACGCCATAAACTACAGCAACAGGCTCAAAGGGATGCAGGCCCAGACGTCCGTGACGAACATGGGGACAATGGAGAACAACAAGCTTTTCGCCAACATGGCGGCGTACGGCGGCGCGCAGTCCGTCATGCGCAGGTACGGCGCCGGGCGGGCGCGCCTCTACGCCGACGGCGGCGACCTGGCCAGGGGCGGCGGCGACGGCCGGAAGATAAGCCAGTCGAGGGACGAGTGGCCGGGCATAACGGAGATAAACGCCGGAGGCAGCCACGAGGAGAACCCCCGCGGCGGCGTGCCGCAGGGCGTCGGGCCGGACGGCATCCCGAACCTCGTCGAGGAGGGCGAGGTGAAAATATCCGACATCGCGGGCGGCGGCAACCAGTACGTCCTCTCGGCGCGGCTCGTCATCGACGCCGCCACGGCCGAGGAGTTCGGCATCGACCCCCGCCTTGTGGGCAAGACATTCGCCGAGGGCTTCAAGGAGGCCTACGGCAAGTACAAGGACAGGCAGGGCAACGCCGAGGTGCGCAACGAGGTGGCCCACCTCATAGACGTCTTCCAGTCTGCGCAGGACGCCTACAAGGCCAAGCGCGAGGCCAAGGAGGAGCTGTCCGTCATGGCCAGCCTCACGCCCGAGGAGCGGCAGGCGGCCATGGACGCCGCCATGGCGCAGGAGGCCATGGCGCAGGAGGCCGCGCAGGGGCAGCCCGCGCAGGGTCAGCCCGCGCAGGACGCCGTGGCGCAGCAGCCCATGGAGGCGATGGGCGGGGCGCCCATGCCGCCACAGGGCGTCCCCTCCGACCCCATGTCCGCCCCGCCCATGATGGCCTATGGCGGCTACGGCGCGACGGTGCGCAAATATGACACCGGCGGACTGCTGAAGCCCGTGAGGCCCAAGCTGCCCGTCAGCTACGGCGACCCGCGCGAGGGGCTCGCCCTCTACGGCGGCGACAAGGCCATAGAGCCCGTGAGGCCCAAGCTGCCCGTCAGCTACGGCGACCCGCGCGAGGGGCTCGC
>CAYZUH010000028.1:0-5681 GCA_964481855.1 uncultured Marinilabiliaceae bacterium | reverse complement strand
AGCCCGTGAGGCCCAAGCTGCCCGTCAGCTACGGCGACCCGCGCGAGGGGCTCGCCCTCGTCGGGGGCAAGGAGTACGCGCGCTACGAGTCCGTCGACGACGCCGACATCGCCGACGGCGAGCGCGCCAAGGTGTGGGAGGCCCTCGGCCTTGACGGCGACCGCGCCAAGGCGAAGCTCGACAGCGCGCCGCTGTGGGCCGGCCTCGGGGCGTGGCTGAACTCCAAGAACTACATGCAGGACGCCGGGCGGTACAACAACATCACGCGCGAGGGGCTGTCCCGCTCCATGGTCTCGCCCGAGAGGCTCGGCGGCCACTACCGCCCCAAGTACCTCAACCCCGACTACGCCAACGACGCCCTGCGCTCCTCCGCCGCGCAGGGCATGCGCAACGCCGCCATGCTCTCCGGCGGCAACAGGGCGGCGGCGGCCGCGGCGCAGTCCGTGGCCATGGCCCGCGCCAACGAGGCCCGCGGCGAGCAGCTCTACGCCGCGCAGGGGGCCAACGAGCAGATGAGGCAGAGGGCCGCGGAGCACAACGCCGGCATAGACCACGCCAACGCCCAGATGCGCCTCGGCGCCGACGAGCGGAACGCCGCGCGCGTGGCGGCCGCCTACAACACCATGATGGAGACCGACGCCGCCGTCAGCCAGTACAACAAGGCCATGCGCCTCAACCTCATGCAGAACGCCGCCAACCTGCTCGGCAAGTACGGCGTGGCGGCTCGCAACCGCCTCACGGCGGGAGCCATGGCCGCCAACGGCCTCTTCGGCCGGGGCGCGGAGAGCGTCCTCAACGACACAAAACGATAAGCCCATGCCGTCATTCCAGCCCATACCTCTCGACTTCGAGTACACCCCGCAGGGCCTCGACGAGCTCCTTGTCCCGCTGAGCCTCTACAAGCAGGAGTATGACAAGCGCGTCGCCGACATCGACACGCGCCGCGACGGCCTGGCCGCCTTCGCCCCCTACATGAACGAGCTGGCGCCCGAGGCCCGCGCCCGCTACGAGGCGCTCAACAGGCGCATCGAGGACAACATGCAGTACATCGGCAAGCCCGGCTACCTGCTCCACGAGCGGCCCATAGTCCAGCTGAAGTCGGAGTACGGCCGCACCGTGGCCGACTTCGCCAACGCCGTGAAGAACTTCGAGGCGCAGAAGGCCCACGCCGTGCAGGAGCGCAGCAGGCACCCGAACCTCGTCTACAACTTCCGCGACAGCGAGGGCGAGCTCGTGGGCGAGCCGTCGCTTGACAACTACCTCGACAACGGCACCCTGGACTTCGTGTCGGTCGACGCCGACGACATGATGAGCAAGGCCGCCGCCCTGGCCAAGGGCGTGTCGTCGCGCCTGGCGGCGGCCTCCGGCGGGGCGTACGTCAGCAGGCGCCTGGACCCCGTGTACGGCAACGTCGTCGAGTGGCGCTCCAAGGAGAACGGCGCGCCCGTCATACTGTCCCTCGACTGGCTCCTCCACCCGGAGCTCCACGGCGAGGAGATAAGGAGGTTCAAGAAGCAGCACCCCGGCCGCGAGTACCAGCAGCTCTTCGAGAGCTCCGTGGCGAACGACATCGAGAGCCTCAAAGGCCACACCGCCTACGACGCCCTCGACGACGCCAACAAGAGGCGCGTGGACGACGCCATAATGTTCGGCTTCGACAGCGGCCTTGGCCCATACGACATGGACAAGATAGAGAACTGGGGGGCGTCGCCGCATCCAAACGGGGGAGGCGGTGGGGAAGACGTGATTCCTTTTGAGCCGAATCCGGTGAAGACCGTCCCGCAAGTCTACGTCACCGACGCCCAGGGCACCGACGAGGAGAAGGAGTACAGGGACGTCATGCGCTACTTCGGCGTCGACGACAGCTCGTTCTGGCAGACGGGCGACGTCCCCCTCCCCGCCCGCCTCTCGCTCTTCCGGGGGGCGCGCATTTTCGGCGACGAGCGCGACCAGAGCGAGGCGGACAAGCTCGTCAACGGCGACAGCTTCGGCAAGCTCGTCGAGGCCGGCGTCAACGACTGGTTCAACGTGTTCGACAATGAGGGCCGGCTCATGACGCGTGACAAGTTCAAGAATGTCTTCGGCGAGAACATAGACGCCCTCAACAGCGCCGAGTACATGATTGGAGTGAGGGGGAACGCCGACATCGGCGACCTGTACAGCCGACTGCTCAACGACCTGGCGGCGGCCCCGAACCGACCGGACATACAGAACGCCCCCGGGACATCAGGGTTCACCTCGTCCGGAGTGTACAACGAAATGAGCAAGGCGATACTCGCCGCCTTCGAGGTGCCGAAGAGCGAGCGCGAGAAAATCCTCTCAGACCCGTCGGGCAAGAAGTTCGACGAGTGGGCGGGCAAGGAGGGCGTGACCGAGGGCAAGCTCAAAGGCAAGCTGCTCGACCTCGCCGACAAGTACGCGAACACGCAGAGAGACATGCAGTACTTCCGCTTCAACGGCGACAACGACGGGATTCTCAAAGACGTCCTTAAAACCAGCGTCAACAAGGAGAGCGGGGAGCTGAGGCTGAAAGAGGTCACCGGCTACAAGTACTCGAAGAGGGACGGCGACAGGCGCCTGGTGACCCAGACGCAAGACGAGAGCCTCGACTTCGACGAGATCGGCGACGCGGAGGATTTCATATACAAGATACCGGCCGACCCCTCGGAGGGGCTAATCATCAACAACGTCAAAACCGGCAAGGAGTATCTCATACCCAAGGAGAAACTCGGCGGCCTGTATAACGATTCATACATCCAGGAGAGCCTGGATGAAATCGCGCTTGCCCAGCAGAGTTTAGAGATGATAAAGGTGGACATGAAGAGGCTGTTCAAAAAGACGGACGCCATATATGCCGCCTCCGACCTGTCCAAAGAGGAGAAAGGCCAGAAGCTTGCGGAAGTGGAGGACGAGCTGCGCCAGCTGCAAGCAATCCGCGAGAGGTATATGGCCAACCAGAGGAAAATCACATCCGACATAGTGGACAAGTTCCAAGAGAACCTCAGTCATTCATATAAGCCAAGACAGAACTGATGAAAGAGATTGACGACGCGCCGACAGCCGGCGCCGGGTATTCGGAAGAGGAGATAGACAACGCGTCGGGTGTCGCGCGCACCTCGACAGCGGCCTTGGGCTATGACCCGGCCGACGGGACGTACACTGCGCCTAAGAAGAAATATGCGCAGACGCGGTTCACGCCGCTGCCGACAAACACCGGCAACCGCCTGCTGGACGAGGCCAATGCCCAGCAGAACAGGATTGACGCCAAGCTCTTCACAGACCCCCGGCTCGCGAGCCTGACCAATCTTTTCGACGAGCGCTATGGCGGCCACGGTTTCAGCGACTACCGTGACACTATGGACGACTACATGCTCCACGAGTTCGGGCGGTCGAAGTACGACGAGGGGGCGACGAACGTCCTCACGTCGGAGGACGCCAAGCGCAACAGGGCGGAGAACCAGTCGGCGCTCATGGCCGTGGTCAACGGCGGGGCCAGGTTCGCCAACCGCGCCGCCGGGACAGTCGCCGCCGGGGTTGCCGGCATCGTGGACGCGCTGGCGTCGCCAATCCTGCAGCAGGCCGGCGTCTCACTGAAAGACTACGGGTGGGACGCCGAAAGCATCGCGAACAGGACTGAGGCCGGCTCGGAGTGGCTCAACAAGGAAATCCCCCTGTATCAGTCGCAGGAGGACGAGCAGTACGCGCAGGAGCACCCCTTTAAAGGGGCGTTCCTCACGCGCCAAGGGTGGGCGAACTTCATAGACAACCTTGGCTTCACCGCGGGCGCGGCAGCCACCGCCTACGGCCTCGCCTATATGGGCGCTCCCATCTCAGTTGGCATCGGCGCGGCGACGCTCGCCAAGACCGTGCAGGACTACATCGCCTCCGACAGCGACATGACGGCCAAGGACCTGCTGCCGTTGGCGACCGGCGTCGCGGGGACAGTCCTGGCGAAGGCCGTCCCCCTGTCGTCCGCCATGAAGACGCAGATCGCGACGCTCTCGGCGAGCATAATATCGTCGTTCGGCGAGGGCAACATAGAGGCCGTCAACGCCAAGAACGACTTCATCAGCGGGAAGTCCTTCGTCCTAGACCAGGACGTCGCCCAGCGCAAGCAGCTCGTCATGCGGGAGATGGAGAGCCGTCTCGTCCAGGAGAAGAAGGACGAGACGGCGCAACTCGTCAAGGAGGGCAAGATGACGGAGGCCGACGCGCTGATGGAGGCGCTGCGGCGCGCGAGGGAGGCCAAGGGGACGCGCGAGTGGCAGGAGCAGGTCGCCAACCAGATGGCCATCCTCGACTGGGAGGGCACGCGCGTCAAGAACCGCATCACCCGCGAGGCGGAGTCCGTCGCCGACCTCACTCGCCTTCTCAACGTCGGCCTCCTCTCCGCCTCGAACATGATACAGTTCGGCAAGGTGTTCAACGGCGGCTACAAGACCTACCGCACCATGAGGCGCGTGGAGGCCGCCAAGGACGCCACCGAGGCCGCCGACAAGGCGTACAAGGCGGCGCTGAGGAACGCCAGGACGTCCGCCGAGCGCGCCGGGGTCAGGGCGCGCCGGGACGCCATACGCGTCGAGGCCATGCGCAGATGGGCCGACGAGACGGGCGGTAGGCTCTTCGACGAGGGCAGGAGGCTGACGCGCGGCGACTACTTCGACATAATCGTCAAGAACCCGGCCACCGAGGGCCTCGAGGAGGTGGGGCAGTCCATGGTCTCGGCCGGGGCCATGGGCGCGTCAGAGTGGGGCGTGGACGACTACTACTCGCAGATAAGCGGCGTCGACGCGTACCGCAAGGCGGACAGCGCCGTCATGGCGGGAATCAAGTCCGCCGCCGGCAAGCTCGCCGAGGCTGAGACATGGGTCGAGTTCGTGTCCGGCGCGCTGACCGGCGCGCTCGGCATGCCGGGCGTGCGGACGCCGTTCAAGAGGGACGCCGCCGCCGCCGAGCCAAAGGACGACAGGGAGGCGGCCAGGCGCTTCCGCCTCCGCAACCTGCAGTCGCCGATATTCATGCGCGGCGGCATATGGGGCGAGGCGAGGAAGGCCAAGTCCGACAGGGAGGCCATGGCGCGCATGGCGGGGAGGCTCAACGAGGCCATGACGGACAAGCAGCTGGAGGCGTTCCGCAAGCAGATGGGCCACATAGCCCGCCACATGCAGTACGAGGACGACAAGCGCATGTGGGCTGACGGCGACGGCGACAAGTTCAACTTCGAGAACGCCGTCGACGCGGACCTGCTCAACAGCATCGAGCTCTTCCAGAACAGCGGCAACCTTGACCTGCTGCGCGGCATGGCCCAGTCCATGCTCGACGTCAAGACGACGGACGACCTCCTGGCCCTCCAGTCCCTCACCGAGACCGACGACGGCAAGGGCGGCAAGACGGGCCCTTACTCCGAGTTCAAGATAACGAACCTCGGCAAGGACGCCACCGAGGAGCAGCGCAAGGCCAGCGAGGAGCAGGAGCGCCTCATGCGGGAGAAGATAGCCCGCGACGTCAAGCGCCAGGTGCGCGCCATCGACGCCTACGCCAAGGCGCGCCAGGAGCTCGACTTCGAGACTAGGCAGGGCCTGTCCGACGACCAGCTCAACTGCCTCACGTGGTACAAGGTGAGGCTGTCGATGTTCGACGACCGCTCAAAGGAGATGTTCGACGACATCGAGGATGACTTG
>CAYZUH010000027.1:0-37877 GCA_964481855.1 uncultured Marinilabiliaceae bacterium | reverse complement strand
CTGGAGGCGCGGATTGACGACCTTGTCGACGAGCGGAGGCGGACGAGCGAGAAGTGCTTTGAGTTCGCCTACGAATATTACCTCATGGCGGGCGAGTGCCTGCACAAGTATGACGACGCGCGGGCGGCCAAGGCCAACGTCAACAAGGCCATAGCCCTGGCTTCCGACTATGCCGACGCGCTCGTCATGCGCGCGGGGCTCAATGTCGACGGTGGAGACCTCGAGGCCGCAGTGGACGACCTCGAGGTCGCCCTGTCGTCCGGCCGCATAAAGAAGAGGGCGAAGATGGCGGAGGCCCTGGTCTTGCGCGCGCGCGCCCTCCTCGGGCTTCGCAGGTGGGAGGGGGCGTTGGCGGACATGAGGGCGGCTCTCCCATTGCGCAAGGACGAGGAGACGTTGCGGCTCATGGCCGAGGTGTGCCGGCGCAACAATCTCGACGACGAGGCGGAGCTGTTTGGCCACATGGCGGACGACATGAACAACGACGACGACGATGATGACTAGGATGCTGACGAGGTGGCGCCTGGTGGCGCTGCTCCTGTTGCCGGCCTCGGCGGCCATGGCGCAGGTCAACACCAACAGGATGATGCAGGTGGGCAGGAACGCCCTCTATTTCGAGGACTATGTCCTCTCAATCCAATATTTCAACCGCGTAATCATCGTCAAGCCATATCTTGCCGACCCATACTACTACCGCGCCGTGGCCAAGTTCTATCTCGACGACCTCACCGGGTGCGAGGCCGACTGCAACGTGGCCTTGGAGATTAACCCGTTCCTTGTCGGCGCATACAATCTGCGCGGCATCGCGCGCCTGCGGCAAGACAGGCCCTCGGCGGCGAGGGACGATTTCGACAAGGGGCTGTCGCTGGAGCCGGAGAACGTCAACATGATGCTCAATTCGGGCATCGCCAGCATCAACCTGGAGGAGTATGACAGGGCCATCGGCCTCTATGACAAGCTGCTGAAGATTGACAAGCGCAACGTCCCGGCCATTCTCTACCGCGGGATTGCCTACGTCGAGAAAGGCGACACGGCCACGGCCGCCGAGGAGTTCGAGAGGGCCACGAAAATTAACGCCTATTCCCCGGAGGCTTTCACATACTTGGGCATGGTGCGCCACATGACGCGCGACTTCCGCGGGGCTCTCGCCAGCTATGACAAGCTCGCCGAGATTCGTCCGCAGGACCCTTTCGTCTACGTCAACCGCGCAATCGTCAAATATAACCTCGACGACCTGGCCGGTTGCGAGGCCGACCTCGACGAGGCGTTGAGGCTCGACCCCAAGAACGTCATGGCATACCAGAACCGGGGGCTGCTGCGCGTCGAGGCGGGAGACCTCAACAGGGCGGCGGACGACTTCTCGCGGGCCCTGGCGCTCGACCCGTCAGACGACATCACTCTCTTCAACAGGGCAATCGTCTACTTGCAGCTCGGCGAGGCCAACAATGCGTTGCAGGACCTCAACATCATCATAGCTAAGCACCCCGATTTTGGCCCGGCTTACGCCCAAAGGGCAATCGCGAAACGGCAGATGGGCGACGAGAAAGGCTCCGAGGTGGACTATCTGACGGCAATGAACTTCGAGCAGGAGAAGACCAAGCGGCAGCTGGCGGCCGGGCTGGCCGACGAAAAGGAGGGCGAGGAGGCGGGGGCGCCCATGCCCAAAAGGGGAAAGAGGAAGGCAAGCAGGGGAAAGAACGACGCCGACATGAAGAAGTATGACCAGATGGTCGTCGTGGCGGACTTCGGCGACACCGACGACAAGCTGAGGCAAGACAACAAGGAGACGATACGCGGCAGGGTGCAGGACCGCGACATCGCCATAGACCTGGAGCCAGCGTTCAGCCTCTCGTTCTTCTCCGCCGACACACTGTTGCCCAATGCCCCCTACTACAGCCCCTCCGTGGTCAAGTTCAACGCCCTGGGGATAGCGGACCGCAAGATGGTCGTCACGAACCGGGAGGTGGTGGGCAACGAGGTCTCGGCCAAGGTGTTCTCCATGATTGGAGACGTCAACAAGAGGTTGCAGGAAGACGCGTGGGAGCCGTCGCTCTACCTGCTTCGAGGCACTCTCTACTCCATCGTCATGAACTACAACAGCGCGCTGACCGACTTCTCCGCGTGTCTTCTCAAAGAGCCGAACAACGTCGTGGCGCTCTTCAACAGGGCCGCGGCGCGCTACAAGATGGTCGAGACCATCCGCGATATGGAGGCCGAGGCGTCCGCGCCCGTCGGGGGCGACTTCATGTCCGGAGGGCGAAGCCTGCGCAATGAGGTCATGGTCTTGGACCACGACCTCGTGTTGCAGGACCTGCAAAAGGTTGTAGACCTGGAACCCGGCAACGAGTTCGCTTTCTACAACATGAGCCTCGTCTTCTGTCAGCGCAAGCAGTTTGAGAAGGCTGTCGAGATGCTCGACAAGTCCATAGGGATTTACGACCAGTTCGCGGAGGCTTTCTTCAACAGGGGAGTGATCAAGATATACCTGGGGCGCGAGGAGGAAGGGGTGGCGGACCTCAGCCGGGCCGGCGAGCTTGGAATGTTCAAGGCCTACAACGTGATAAAGCGCTACAAGGCCAAGTAAACACCTTTTATTCTTTTTTGACCCACGCGCAATCTTGTGCCTGATTACTTTTGCCGCGGTTTCAAAAATTGCAGGCAACAGATGACAGGACAGGGAGAGAAGATGACGGCGCGCCATTGGGCGGCTCTTGTGGGACTCACGTTGGCGGCTTTCATTTTCAACACTTCGGAGTTCATTCCCATCGGTCTGCTGACCGACATCGCCGCCGACTTCGGGAAGACCGAGAGCGAGACCGGCTTGCTCATCTCGGTCTACGCCTGGTTCGTGGCCGTCATGTCGTTGCCGCTCATGATTCTCGCCAGCCGTATGGAGCTGAAACGCCTCATGCTTCTCATATCCGCCGTTTTCGCCGTCTGCCAATGCCTGTCGTGGCTCTCCTCCTCCTATGGCATGCTCATGGTCAGCCGCATTGGCGTGGCCTGTTGCCACTCCATCTTTTGGAGCATCGTCTCGCCCATGGCGGTGCGCATAGTGCCAAACGGGCGCAAGGCTTTGGCTCTTAGCACAATCGTTACGGGGTCGGCCGTGGCCATGATTTTGGGGTTGCCGCTCGGCCGCGCCGTCGGTTTGTGGATTGGGTGGCGCATGACGTTCCTCTCCGTCGGTGTCTTTGCCGCGTGCATACTCCTCTTCATGGCGTTCACGTTGCCGTCGTTGCCCAGCCGGGGCAAGTTCGCGGCCCGGCGTCTCCCGGCCTTGCTTGGCAACAGGGCCCTGGTCGCCCTCTACGTCTTTACGCTCGTCTGGGTCGTTGGCTACTATACGGCCTACAGCTACATTGAGCCGTTCCTCGCCAAGGTGGCGGGGATGCCCGAAGACCACATAACGCTGACGCTGATGCTTTTCGGCGTGGCCGGGATTCTTGCCGGGCAGATTTTCACGCGTTTCTACGGCCGGGGCCCGCTGCGCTTCATCGGGGTGGCCTCGGTGGGAATGACGGCGTGCCTGTTCCTGCTTCTGCCCGCGGCGGGAGCGATGACGGCCGTCGTGGTCGTCGCGCTCTTGTGGGGCGTCTGCAACACCTGTTGCAACGTGGCGTCGCAGAGTGAGCTGATTGCCATGACGCCGCAGCAGGACACCGCAGTCGCCATGAGCATCTATTCGGGCATCTTCAACCTCGGCATTGGGACTGGGGCCGCCATTGGCGGCGTGGTCTGCTCCGTGGCGTCGGTGGGGTGGGTCGGCGTCGTCGGCGGCTTGTGTTCCGTCGGCTCGCTCTGTGTGTGGCTGTGGTGGCTTTTGCCGAGGCTGCGCGAGAGCAAGGCGGAGTGAGGGGGGGGCGGGGTTTCTCATGTCGGCCCCGACTGTTAGCTTCCGGCGGCGAATTGCAAATAATTCGCAATAGTTCTTTATTGTGTGATGTCGATATGTAAGGTTTGGCACTATTTGTGTTGCGACCCTTTTACAAGTAATCACACAAGATATGAAATCGAAACCTTTGTTTGCGTTCACGGCGGCGGCTCTCTGCGCATTTGCGCCAGGTTGCGGCTCCGACGACGACGAAAGTCCCAGCCCCGACGGTGGCATGGGAGGCCTCATTGTCACTCCTTCAGACGACACCCACTCCGGTGGCGGTAGCGGCTTCTGCTACGACGGCGCGGCCGACGACATTGCAAACTCCCGGTTCTCCAAGACAATCACCATAGAGTTCAGCGCCAACGCCGCGACGGTCAGAGGCGAGGCCGACAGCGTGGAAGTCAGCACCGATGGCGCGTACGTCTCGGTTGTGAGCCATGCCGCCGAGGTGGAGTATGTCTTACGTGGAGAGACGGGCGACGGCGCGCTTAAGGTCTACAGTGACAAAAAATATAAGCTGACGCTAGAGGGCGTCAAGTTGGCGTCGCAACGCGGTAGCGCCATAAACAGCCAAAGCAAGAAGAGGCTCTTCGTCTTTCTTGCCGACGGCACGACGAACAGCCTCGCCGACGCCCCATCTTATGTCGCCACGCCAAGCGACGAGGACGAGAAGGCCGCGCTCTTCAGCGAGGGGCAGATTGTCTTCTGCGGGTCCGGGGCGTTGGAGGTGACAGGAAATTATAAGCATGCCATTTGCTCCGACGACTACGTGGTCGTCTCCGGCCAGGCCAGGGTCTCGGTCCTGGCCAGCAAGAAAGACGGCATCCATGCCAACGACTACGTGGCCGTCTCGGGCGGCTCGACGACCATCACGACGACGGGCGACGACGGAGTCGATGTCGGCGACGGCTATTTTGTCATGACGGGCGGAAGCCTCTCCGTGAGCGTCTCCACCGAGGCGTCCAAGGCTGTCAAGGCGGCCGGCAACGTCTATGTCCAAGGCGGCTCGCTCCAACTCGCCAACGCCGGGGAGCCGGAGTATGAGGCCGAAGAGGACGACTACAAGGCCGCGGCCTGCCTCGCTTCTGACAGCTCAATCTTCATCGAGGCGGGCGAGGTGGTGGCGTCTTGCTCCGGCGTCGGGGCCAAGGGGCTCAAGGCCGATGGCGGAATCAGCATATGCGGCGGTAGCTTGACCGTGGTGTGCTCGGGCGCGTCGAACGACTACGTAAGCTCAAAGGGCGTCAAGGCCGAGGGCGACATCTCTATCTCCGGAGGGCAGGTCTGCGTGACGGCGGCGAGCCACGAGGGCATCGAGAGCAAGAGCAGGTTGAGCATCTCGGGTGGGGTCGTGGAGGTGGAGGCCTACGACGACGCCATCAATTCGGGAGGCGATATGCGCATCAGCGGTGGGCGAGTCTACGCCCGCGGCAAGACGAATGACGGTCTCGACGCCAATGGCAATCTGATTATCGAGGGCGGCCTGGTGGTGGCATATGGGGCTTCGGCTCCCGAGTGCGGTCTCGACGCCAACGAGGAGGAGGGCTTCCGCCTCTATGTCACGGGCGGGACAGTCTTGGGCGTAGGGGGCGGCACGTCATATCCCGCCGGCGCCGCGGGTTCGCAACCCGCCGTGGCTATAAGCGCCGCGTTGGGCAATGTCGCCCTCAAGGATTCCGATGGCAATGTAGTCCTGGCCTGGGAGTGTGGCGACGCTTCTGGCGTCTCCACGGGCAGGCAGGGCGGCCCGGGCGGCGGAGGGCGCCCCGGCGGCATGGGCGGCGGTTGGACGTATTTTGTCTCGACGCCGGGCATGGTGAGCGGCGACAGCTATGCGCTCCATTCCGGGGTCTCTATTTCGGCTGGCGACGCATTCCATGGTCTGTCGACAAGCGGTGTCGCGGCGAGTGGCGGCACGTTGGCGGGCACGGCCACGGCGTCTGTCACGGCCGGTGGGCGATAAAAGAGAAAGGGGGTGGCGCGAGATTTGCGCCACCCCTCTTTTTTTGCCCTTGCGGTCGAAACTGCTCCTGCGTCAGAATATGACTTTCAGCCCCACTATGACGTAGCCGGGCTGGCGCGCCTCGCGCGAGATGTCCGTACGGTCGGCCGACACGTCCTCCGTTATCCTGTCGCGGCTGTCGGAGTGGAGCAGGTCGCGGGCCTCGGCGTAGACCGACAGGTGATTGCCTATGGTTTTCGACGCGTTGAGGCCCAGGTCCCAGTAGCTGAGGCGGTCGGTGGCGGCCTCGTCGACCACGTACGACCGCGGAATCTCCACCGAGAGCCCCTTTTTCTTGCGGACAATCATGGGTTGGACGCGGATGCTGTATGACTTCCACTCCGTCTCGTTGGCGAAGAGTCCCAGGCTGGTTTTCGAGTAGTCGAAAGTCCCGCCGGCCTCGACGTTGAGTCGCTCATTTCGTCGTCGTCATCTTCCTTTTCTGTGAACATCGACCTGCGGCCGTCGGTGGTCAGGGCCATAGTTCTGTCGTGAATGTTCTCGTCGGAGAACAGGGCTGAGCCTTGCCCGCCTTGTGAGAGGCTACGCCCTCGTCTGGACATTTCAGCCAATGCGTTGTTTGAGGCCCTGTAGGTGACTTGGTAGTTCGATTGGGCGAATGAGGGCGCTTGGGGCAATGTTAGCAGTGTGAATAATAGTACTTTCGTCGCAGATGTAGATTGCGACACAAGGTGCGAGGGCACTGAGCCTCGCACCTTGTCTGGGTTTGTGCTACCTGTCTGCATAGACTGTAACCTCCATTTTCCCCTTGCTTAGGTCAACGTCCACTTTCACATCTTTCGGCTTGTCCGTCCTCTGCCTCTGCTCCTGCTTTGCGTAAGCACTTGTCGTTGGTAGCGCTAGTGCGCATATTGCCAATGCGATGAATAGCTTTTTTCATTTGTCCCGCATTCGGGCTAAAAGCCAACTACAACCACATTCCCATACTCCACTGCCGCCGACATCCCAGTGTCGGTATATCTGCACACGGTCTTGGCTCCAGGCCGGGCGGGCTCTATGGCGTCGGCTTGCTGGTGCCATATGTCCTGGCGTCGCGTTTCACCAATGCAGTTGTCGCGCATCCATCGGGGCGAGGCGCTGATCTCGAACGTGCGTGTGGCATGCGCCGTGCGGTGGTGGATGCCCATGACGGTGGCGCACCATTCGCTCGTCTCGGCGTCGCCGATGTCGCTCCCCACGAAGCTCCCGCTCACTACAATGCGGGCCCCGCTGTGGGCCAGGGTCGCGACGTGGCGGCGGAAGCCGTCGGTGTATATCGAGTGGCGGGTCCCGGCGTCGCCATAGGGTGTGGAGCGTTGGCGGTCGAGGTTTATGCGGACAAGGGCGTAGGTCGTAGTGTCTTGCCCCTCAATGGTGTCGGCGTCGAAGAACCTTTTCGTCACGCCAACGAACGAGTAGCCCTCTTGCCGCATGGCCATGGCGACGGCCGACGGTTCGGAGGCGTATGCGGCGGCTCCAGCGCAGTGCGACATCTCGCGGTCGGCGTGCGACGCCCCGCACCCCGGGGCGTCGTCGTCCGTCCATTCGCTGTTCGGGTCGAAGTTGTGCTGTTCGCCGGTGGTGAAGATGTCGTTGTGCCAAGGCGCGCCGGGGTCTTGGGACGTCAAAATCCCGGCCCACTGTGGCGACACTATTGTGGCGGGGGCTGCCAGGCGGTCCATCCCCTCAACGAGAAGCCCCCGCCGGGGACTGTTCCACAGGCACGCCGGGACGCCCTCCGACGGTAGGCTGCGCCCCCCGGGCCCCACGGCCACAATGCGGTAGATTCTCACGACGCCGTCTTGCGGCTGGGATAGCACTGCGAATGTGTCTGCCGTGGAGCAAAGCAGCCTCCCCCCGTCGTACACTTCGTAGGTGTTCGCCGTCGCGGAGGCCTCTAGTGTGTCGGGCGTGGGACTCCATCGTAGCAGTAGCGAGTCGCGGCCGGCAAAGCGGAGGCCGACTTTCGACGGGGCGAGAGGGCAGACCGGGGCGTCGTCGCCCTCCAGGTAGCGGAGGAGCCCCTTGTATATTGCCCGGGCGGCGTCGTGACGGAAGGCGGGGTGGAGGGCGAAGCCCATGTCCGCCACGTTTTGGTGCGACAGCAGTTCCAGGAGCAGGGCGGGGACGTCGGGGCGTCGGCTCTCCGAATACCCCTTGTCGGCAATGCCGCGCATGGTCCAGTCTTTGTCCCATGTGCGCCGGATGTCCGCTTCTAGCGAGGTCGTCACTCGGCCCGCCAATTGGCGCGACGTCAGCCGCGGGCGGCCGTCGGGCAGTAGGCCGTCGCCCTTTTTGGTCGTTATGAGCGCCAGTGTGCCGACAACGGAGTCCGTGCCGGTCACCCCGGCGTCGGTGTGCAGGGCCAGCGAGAGGTCTATGGGTATCCCTTTGGGGCCGACAAGGGCGTTGACCCATTCGCCGCGGCAGTTGATGTCGTCGGCATACTCGTTTTGCCCCAGGCTCATGCTCAGCACTTTCTCGTAGTCGAAGCCGTCGCCTTGCAGGTAGTAGCGGGCCGCCTCGGCCCATGCGGGCATTCCGCTAGTGCCGCCGCCGCGCTCCACTCGTCCCATGCCGCCGCCAATGCGCACGGCGTCGGCCGTCACTTCGCCATGGCCCTTGATGACGATTTCCCACTTGCGCCCCTCGCGGTAGGGCAGCGCGCCGAGCGGAATCCACATCCCGCCGCCCATTGTCTGGTCAATCTCGTAGTGGGCCTCGCCCTCGGCGTGGCGGACTGTCACATGGGCTTTGCCCTCTCCCGCCGTTGCCTGGGGGTAGGCTATGTAGGTCGTCATGAGGCCGTCGGCCGGGGAGGTGCCGCGGAATGCTATGGAGTCCGCCTCCGTCATGTCGAACACTTGCCCTTTGCCCATTCTGAATGGGTTCGACAGGCCGCGCAGGGTCTCGTGGCGGCCAAATCCGGGGACTTTCTCCCGGCATGGTCTCGTGGAGGTGAAGCCCGCGGGGCCGTCTTCGTCGTCCACCACGACGCTCACAGCCGAGGTGTCGCGCTCGCGGGCGCAAAGGACCATGGCGCCGGCGTTCTCCAACATCGGGATTAGGAACGGAAGCACGAACGATGGCGTCAGCAGGTCTTCCACCGTGGTCAGCAGGCGGCCGCGCTGCCACTCCCAGCGCTTTAGCGCGGCTTCGTAATATCGGCCGTGGCTCGGCCACAGGGCTATGTTGCGTCCCGACAGCGGCCCCCCGAAGCCTGGGTCTGTGCGGCTTGCGGGGGAGCCTTTCGCCTGTGTGCCGCACGTGGCCGTGTCCACCAGGGCTTGCGACGTCAGGTCCGCGGCCCCGGCCAGCAGGACGACGCGCGCCGAGGGCATGTCGCACCAGTGGCGGAGGCTGTCGCCGACGGTGGCTATTTGCGCCGCGGTGAGCGGCAGTTGGGCGGCGTTGTCGGTCAGCCGCACGCGGATGGTCGCCGCCCCCTGTGCCACGACGGAGCGCACCTCAACCGGCTTGTCGGTCGCCACGTTGGGGCGGCGCAGCATCGAGAGCAGGGTGTCGGTCGGCACCATGTCGCGCACCGAGCGGATTTGGGCAGTGGCGGCGAGCGTCGCCAGGCTCAATATGGCTGTTGTCAGAATTCTGTTGTTGTGCATTGTCTGTAAACAAATTGCCCCGCAGACCTGTGCCTTGCCCAAGCGGGGAGTGGCGGGTGCGGGGCTTTTGTCGTGGCGGCCGTGTGTAGTCGCGCCGGGATGCGTTGTGCCGCTATATCACGATGTGGATAATCCTCTTCTCCTCCTTGAAATATTCCATGTCGGGGAAGTAGGGGGCTATGTCGCACCACAGGGCGTTCTTGCCGAACTGATGTACTTCGCCGCGCACGTCGCCGCCTTTCAGATAGACGATGCCGTTCATTATGGCGTTGCGCTGGTTGCGCGTGTCCACAAGCCGTTGGGTCATCCGCACGAATTCTTGCAGGGGGCTTACGCCGCGGCCCAGGACGAAGTCGAACTTCTCGCGCATCTCCTCCGACCGCGTCTTTATGGCCCTGACGTTTGCCAGCCCCAGCGACTTGGCCACCTCTTGCACCACGGTCACCTTTTTGCCAATCGAGTCTACCAGCGTGAACTCGCATTCGGGGAACATGATGGCGAGCGGAATGCCGGGGAATCCGCCACCCGTGCCGACATCGACCACGCGTGTCGATGGGCGGAAATGGACAAACTTGGCGATGGCCAGCGAGTGGAGCACGTGGTGGGTCATCAGCTCGCCTATGTCTTTGCGCGAGACGACGTTTATCTTCGAGTTCCAGTCCTCATAGAGGGGCTGGAGTTGGTCATATTGCGCTTTTTGCAGGTCGCTAAGTTCGTGGAAGTAGTTCTCGACGATACTCATCTCTCCGGGGCGTTTTCGGTGTTTTTCAGAATGTTGTACAGCAGCTCGCGCGAGCGGAACAGTTGGGCCTTGACAGTCCCCAATGGCATTTGCAGTTGTTGGGCTATTTCCTCGTAGCTGAGTTCCTTGAAGTAGCGCAGTTCGACGAGTGTCTTGTAGCGCGGCTTGAGCTTGTCTACCACGGCGCGCACGGCCTCGGCCGTTTGGCTCTTAATCATCGACTCCGACGGGTCGGGGTCGTCGGAGCTGACAGATATTTGGCGCGGGGCGCCGTCTTCTTTGTCGTCGGGGTCCTGGTCGATGCTGACGAGCTTGCAACGTTTGCGGCGCAGGAAGTCGATGCCGTTGTTCGAGGCAATCTTGAAGAGCCACGTCGAGAAGGCGTATTTGGGCGAGTAGAGCTCGATGTTGCGGAACGCCTTGCCAAAGGCTTCGATGGTCAGGTCTTCGGCGTCGACCTTGCTGCCCACCATCTTCAAGAGCATGAAATATATGGTGTCGCGGTAGCGCGACAGCAGTTTCGCATACGCCTTTTGGTCGCCACCCTTGGCGCGCTCCACGAGTTCCATGTCGTAGAGCGCCTTGTCTGAGTGCGGGCTCGGATTGTTCACTTCCATGTGTTGCGACTTTGTGTTGCTGTGCCTGCAATCCATGCTATCGACTGCATGCATGGGATTACGATGTCCATCAGTGGGGCCAATAGCCACATTTTGCTCTCGCCCATGTTGCGGGCCGCCAAGCCCATGGCGACATACATGACCACGGTCCGGGCCGCCAACCCGGCGCCGGCCGCCGACAGGGCGGCATCCGACTGCAAGGCCACGCCCACCGCGGCCGCGGCGGCCAACGAGGCCCAATATGCCGCGCGCGTCAGCAGTTCGGAGACTAGCCAAAACTTGACGCGCCCCGGATAGAGCGACGCCGTGGTCAGATGGCGGCTCTTCTGCGCCGTGTAGCCGCGCCACGTCGTCTGGGGGATGCTGACTGTGTGCGACGGGCCCTCGAAGACAATCGAGGTGTTGCGCCGGGTGCCCATCTCGCTGACGAAGAGGTCGTCGTCGCCCGACAGGACGTTGAGATGGTCGCGGAATTGAGAGCTGCGGCCAAACAATCCTTTGGTGTACGACAGGTTGCGGCCCACGCCCATGAAAGGCTTCAGCGCGCGGGCCATGCCCATATATTGGACGGCGTTCCAAAATGTCTCGTAGCGCAGCAGCAGGTTGAGCAGGCCGGGGCGCCGGGCGTAGCGGCCGTAGCCCAGGACCAGCTCCGTGCCGCCGCCGGCGTAGGCTTCGGCCATGTGGGTCAGCCAGTTCTCCGAGGCGGGCAGGCAGTCGGCGTCGGTGAAGACAAGGTGGTCGTGCCGCGCGGCCTTTATGCCCACGCTGACGGCCAGTTTCTTGCCGTGCTTGAATTTTGCGTCGCCGGGGATGGTCGTCGTGTACAGCTCGGGATACTCGGCACGCAGACGCGCCAGCGTCAGCGGGGTGTCGTCGGTCGAGCAGTCGTCGACCACGACAATCTGCTTCGCCGCGGCATATTTCTGTCCCGCCAGGGCCGGGATTAGGCGGCGCAAGTTCTCCTCTTCGTTTCGGGCGCAGACCACAATGCTCACCGGGGGGAGCGACGACGCCAGGTTGCGCGGGTGCTTGCGAATCCGGAACATGAAGAACGCCCAATAGAAGAGTTGCCACGCCAGCGACAGACCCAATGTCGATACGACGATTACCTCGGTCGTGTTCACCTCTTTTTCTGTTTGTTTTTGCGTCTCGCCGTCGGCAGTGCGCAGCCGACGAACCGACGAAAGTACTTATTTTTCGGCAGAATCCCCATCACGCCCCTTGCGGTTTCGCCTTGTCGCCCGCCTCTTGCGGCGCGGCCTGGCCCGTCTTCATCCGCCCTATGGCGCGGCTCGCCGTGCCATAGCGCTCCGAACACCACACCTGCCATCGTTGGAGCAGGCACGCCACGATGAAGTATGCCACGGCCTGGAAGAGCATGCAGCGCACCTCGTGTCCCACAGTTGTCAGGTCTGCGCCCATCGACATCACTTTTATGTGGGCGTTGAGGCCGAATGTCGACGGGAACAGCCAACTGACCCACTTCCACATTGTGGGGATGCTCGCGCCAGGCCAGGACACGCCCGACAAGAACAGGAGCGGGACGGACATGAAGACAAATATCAGCAGGCTGTCCTCGCGACGGTATATCATGCTGGAGCAGACGATGCTGAAGCAGGTGCATGCCAGCAGGTAGGGCAGGATGATGCCAATCCACGTCCAGTAGTCGCCAAGGTGGGGCAGGTCGAACCCGTACGTCACCACGACGTGCATATAGAGGGCCATCACGAGGAATGTCGGCAAGATGGCGAGCGTCTTGCCCAAGATTACGGCCATGGGGTCGTCGTAGCCGCGGACGCCGCGCCAGGTAGAGTAGCCGTCGTTGCGCTCGCGCGTCCGCCCCATGGCCATGCCCACGCCCAGGACCATGGCCTGTTGGAGAATCAGCAGCAAGATGGGGGGGATGAGGAACGAGGCGTACCCGCCCTGCGGGTTGTAGAGCTGAATGTGCTGGTAGTCGATGGGGGTCTTGGCCACCTCTATCTCGCGGGCCGTGAGGTTGGAGGCTATGGCCTCGGCCTTGATGTCTTTGTTCATCTCCAGGGAGATGTTGGTGCAAGGCAGCAGGATGTTCTTGTAGTATATCAGCGAGCTGACGTCGCAGTAGACGCCTATGCGGGTCTGGCGGCCGTGGCGCAGGTCGTCGAGGAACGACGACGGGATGCGGACAACGCCATACACTTCGCCGGTCTCCATCAGGTGGCGCGCCTCGGTCATGTCGGCGCATTTGGCGTAGACCATGGCCTCGGGGCTCGCATCGAGCTTGCGCGTGAAGTCGCGCGAGAGCGACGTGCGGCTCTCGTCGACGACGGCCACGGGCAGGTCGCGGGCCGTCTCGGTGCTATACACGTAGTAGTACACGACGGGGTAGGCCAGAGGGAGCAGGAAGAAGAAGATGATGACGCCCGTGTCGCTGAGCATCTCGCGGAGCTCTTTCCACCACACGCTTATTGTGTCTCGTATGAAATCCATCTCTCTGCGATTCTTTTTGCCCCACTAGGGGACGTATTCAATCTTGTTGAACGCCGTCCGGTAGCGCCCCACGAAGAGGAGCGGGAGCCCTATGGTTATCAGCATGGCCAGGACGGGCTTCCACGCGTAGACAATCGAGTAGCCGTTGAGGGCCTGGTTGGCGTAGATGAGGAGGTAGTTGCGGAGCGGGAAGACGGGCGCCAGGTGCTGGAGGAGAGGCGTCATGGCCGGGGTGGGGTAGGAGAAGCCGGACATCGACACCGACAGGACCCCGACGAGGGCGCAAGACGACATCGACATTCGGAGCTGACCCGCAAAAATGCCGAACATGACAAGCCCCAGGGCCTGCGCCGTCAAGACGGTGACGAAGCCGAGGGCGAGCATCGGGAGCAGGCCGTTGGCGCACGTGTAGTCCATGACGCGGTACAGGTAGACGTCGTTGAACGCGAAAATCAGCGTGTAGAGGACGGTCTGCGGGAACAGCTTGCCCGTCAGCGCCACGGCTACAGACCCGCCGGCCAGCTCGTGGAGCAGGAACTTCTGCGTCCCGACTTTCCACTCCATGCCCAGCGCGTAGGTCGTGGTGAGCATTATGAGGATTATGACGATGCCCGGCACTAGGAGGTTGTTCAGCAAGATGCCGTAGTTCAGGTAGGGGTTGCCCAGCGGGTGCGTCTCGATGACGATGGGCTGCAAGACCCCCATTATTTGGCTCTCGCCTAGGCCGCGGGCGCGTAGCGTCTCGCGGGTTATGGCAAGCCCCGAAGCCTCCGAGATGGTCTTGAGGTCTTTCATGAGCAGGGCCCCGGCCACATAGTAGGTGTCGTTGGTGTAGAACGAGACCTCCGGTTGGCGGTTGCCTATGGCCTTCTCGGTGGTGCCCCGGGGGATGTAGAAGAACGCGTATATCTCGCCGCGCTGCATGGCCTTGCGGGCCTCCGAGAATGTGGCGTAGCGGTAGTCCAGCCCCGTGGTCTTCATTGCCGACAGGGTGCGCACCAGCGAGCGGGTCGTCTGGGTGTCGTCTTCGTCAACCAGGCCCGTCGGCAGGCGCGACGGCAGGCCGGCGCCCATTATCGACGTGAAGTACGCCGTCACGAACAGCGGGGCGACGAGCATGCAGAATATCAGCAGAGGCCGACGCTTGAAAACGCCTATCTCACGGCGGCCTATCCGCAAGACTCTGCGCACCTTGTCCTTATATGCCGCCAGCATGACGCTACTTGCCTTTTTGGATTATGGCGCTCATCCCCTCGCGCACCTCCGATGCGTCGTCCATGTTTTTGGGGACGGCGCGCACCTCGAAAGTCTTCAAGTCATACTGCCCCGAGGCCTTGGTGGCTTTCCATATGGCGTATGTCCCGATGTCTTTCATCTTGGTTATGCGGATGTCGATGCTTATGTCCAGCGCCGGGATGTACGCCTTTGTCTCCGTGCCCACGCTCAGGCCGGGGAGCAGGTCTTCGCGCACGTTGAACGTGAACCACACCTTGTCCGTCATGGCTACGTTGAGCAGGGGCGCTCCCGTGCCGACAAGCTCGCCAATCTCGGGGAATATGTCCGTCACCTGCCCGTCGGCCAGTGCCGTGAGGGTCATCTCGCTGACGTAGGAGCTTACTTCGCTCACGGCCCCCAGGGCGCGCTCCACCTGGGCTTTCGCCGCGGCGCGGTCTTCGGCCTGGGCCCCGTGCAGGGCCATGTCATACTGGCTCTTGGCGGCGCGCTCCGTGGCGCGGTAGGCGTTGAGCTGGGCCTGGGCCTCGTCATATTTTTGCGCGCTCACCACGCTGTCCTTGTAGAGCGCCTCCACGCGGTCGAACGTCTTCTGCGCCACCTCCAGGCCGGCCTTGGCTTTCTGCCACATCTCGTAGGCGCCGCTCACCTGCTCGCTGCGGGCGCTGCCGGTGGCCTTGTCCTCCACGGCGCGGGCGGCGTCCAGGGCGGCGCTGGCCTGGCCCAGCTTGGCCATGATGTCGGGCGCCTCCAGGATTACCAGGGTGTCCCCCTTGCGCACCCGGTCGCCCTCCTCGACGCGTATCTCTTTGACGCGGCCGGGGACTTTGCTGCTCAGCCGGTAGTCGGTCATCTCGGCCTCGCCCTGGATGGTCTCGACTTTCTCCGGGAGGCTCACGCCGACGATTATCACCGCCGCTATGATGCACAGCAGTACAATTGCGAAAATGATGGTGACGTTGGCTCGCTTTTTCATTTTTGTGTCGTGTTTGTATAAATGTGCCTTTCCTTTCGCTCGTGTCCGCGTCCCGCTTGCGCGGCGTCCGCGTTTCGTGCAAAGGTAGTGTGTTTATTTTGTCGCTAAATCCTTGTGAGGCTCTTTTTCGTGGTCGTTTGGTTGCGCGGTCTGTTCGATTTCGCGGCGGGGCGGCTTTGCGGTGCTGCCCGTCTTGCGGCCCATTTCCGGATTCTTATGCTCATTTTCTTCGACTTCTTGGCTTGCCAGACGTCATAGAGGGCCCGCGCGTCGGCGCACGCCGCCTCGGTGTCGCCCACGATGTTGTTCTTCGAGAGCTTGAACGTGGCCTCGATTTTGTCTGGCGGACGGAATGACAGTTTCGCGCCGTGCGTCTCCATCTCTACGCCGAACTCCGGGATGCCCGTCTGCGCCGCGCGCGTTTTGGCCACCTGCTCCAAGGGTCGTCATCCGCAGTTTGTGCGCCTTAGGGCGTTTGGCGTCTTCGCGCGCCATGGCGTCGTACGCCGCCCTGTAGTGCGGTAGCGCCTGCCACCGATGAAAATAGACAAAATATTGCACAACTCCAAGACCCCGTCCCATGTCGGGCTTTGCCACCCTTAAGTATGCCAATGCCACTGCGTTAGCCCATGGCGGACTTGGTGTTTTGTGGCATGGCTGTGCCGTTCAGTTTCTGTTTGAGGCCTGTTGAATGAATTTAAGTGAAAATCGTGGTTGTCTCACTTGGGGAATGTGGATGTTTTGACTACTTTCGTTCTATCTAAAGAAAACCTATAGTGAAACTTTAAATCTATGCCATATGATTTTTCCAAAGGATGGTGGGCTTAACGTTATCTCCATCGCCAACCTGAAGGAGCTTGGGCGCATGGGTGAGGATGGGGCGGCATACGGCGACGACTTGATTCTGACAGACTCCACGCAGAATCTGACTCCTTTCATGGAGCCTTGCAAGGTGAACGGGGTTGTGCTTCTTGTCTGCCTGGAGGGGAGCGTCGTGTGCGACATCAATCTCAAGAGGCAAGTCCTCCGCGCGGGCGACATGATTGTCAGCTTCGCCAGCAATGTCTTGCAGGTGCAGACGGCGGAGGGGTTCAAGGTCATGGGGGCGGTCATGTCCAACGACTACCTCAACAAGCTCCGTCTTGACATCGGGAGCAAAATCTCTCTCTATCTGGGTTTCAAGAGCCAGTCCAACGTGCGGATGCCCGCCGTCGAGGTCGAGGCGTTCCAGATGATGTTCCGCCTCGTCATCAAGGCCTTGCGCGACAAGAGGGACGACTGCGAGTCCATCGTCGACGCTCTTGTCCTGGCGCTGTGCAACTCCATCATCTCGGTGGTCCGGACTTTCGGCTCGCAGATGGCGGGCGCTGGCGGCAAGGCTTTGCGCTCGGAGGTCATCTTCGAGAAGTTCATGAACTGCCTCGTCGACCATCATGTCGAGCAGAGGGGCGTGGCGTTCTACGCCAACAAGATTGGCCTCTCGCCCAACTACCTCTCGCTCACGGTGAGGGCTTTCAGCGGGCGCAGCGCCGCCGAGTGGATTAACGACTACACCATCAACAGGGCCAAAGTCCTCCTCCGCTTCTCCGACCTCAGCATACAGCAGGTCGCCGCGAAGCTCAATTTCGGCTCGCAGTCGGCTTTCGGCAAGTATTTCAAGCAGTATGCGGGGGTCAGCCCGATGAAGTTCCGCCGCGGCGTGGTGTCATAGGCGGCCGCGGCCGCGGTCCCTGATGTTCGGGGCGCTGTTGCCCCGCCCCTTGTCGAACCAGCTGCCCCCCCCCTGGGAGGAGGGCCTGTTGCGGCGGCTCATGCCACTGCTCCGGCCGCTCCACTTGTCGGTCGCCACTCCGGCCTCCCTGCCCGGCCGGCTCTCGTAGCTGTCCGCCATTGTCTCGCCGTCCTCCTTGTTCGGCATGGCCCCGTCTTCGACGGTCACCTGTATGTCCGATTGGAATTTCCACCCGTCGTCTGTCAGCAGGTAGGCGTCGTAGCTCAAGTCTGGCCCGTAATACTCCGGGTGGCCCACCATGAGGCGCGAGCTCGGCTCCAGGTGGTCCATGACGATCATCTCCGAACGCTCGTCGTAGCGCATGGTCATGCTGGCGCGGCTCGAATATTGGAATATGCGGCGGCGGTACGTCTGCTTGGGGTGGATGAAGACGCGGTTGGCGCCAAAGGTCAGGAGGCCGCCATCGTCCTCGCCCAAGATGTCTATCACGCGGGTCTTGGTCGTCGCGTCGGCCCCCTTGTAGCCCAGCAGGGCGTAGTAGTCTTTGCGCTTGTAGCGGAACTGGATGATGTTCGTGTAGAGCGCGCCATACCACGATTTTGTTGTGAGGGTGGCCATCTCGGGCTGGCCGATGCGCTCCGTGGCGTCGGTCAGCTGCTCCGCCCCGGCGTGACGCCCGCGGCGGACAACCCATCCGCCGCACCGGGAGCTGAAGTCGCGGTAGGAGAGCATGTAGGTCACGGTCCGCAGCGCCCTGTCGGGCGAGTCGCACACCGTCATCTCCGGCATCCCGCTGAGGTCTCCGGACAAGGTCTCCGTCGCTCCCCCCAGGCGGCCAATCAAGATGCCCTCGGCGGCGTCTTTCTCGGTGTCGCCGCGATCTGTCGAGGCGGTCATGATGCGCAGGGCCATGCGGCTCCTCACGTCGCCCACCATGAACAGGGGGAGGGACTCGCCTCCGCCGCGCACCGCCATGCCGCTCAGCCCCTCGCGCTCAAGCCCGCCTACGGTCAGCAGGCTGTCGCGCGAGCCGATGTCGTCGGTGAACGCCATGGCCTCGCGCCTCGCGCCCACCGTCGAGCGCCCAATCCAGACGAGGCGGCTCGTGGCCTCCCCGCGGCCGTGCCAGATGCCGCACCAGGCTGTGGAGCTGCCGTCCGTGGCGTCGATGCGCGTCAGCCCTTGCGGGCGCCACGCCGCCAGGTCGGCGTCCGTGGCCGCCTCCAGCTGGCTTTCGACCGCCGAGCGCCAAGCCGGGCCGTCGTGCGACAGGGACTGCTCGTCGGGTTGCGACATGTAGGTCGCCGTCATGCGCTCCACCTCGTCGAGCGGCGACGTGGCCGCAAGGACGGGAGCTGTCCACAGGGGCATGGCGGCTAGGGGCATGGCGAGGCGCAAAGTCATAGTTTTTTTACTACTTTTATGTGCGACAAATGTAACCATTTTAGTTGGCGAAGGAGCTAAAATATATCAAAGGAATCGGCCCGAGGCGAGCTGAGGTCCTGAGGCGCGAGGCGGAGCTGACGACCGAGGAGGAGGTCTTGGAGTATTTCCCTCTCCGCTATGTCGACCGCAGCCGCGTCTATGAAATCCGCGAACTTACGCCCGATGTCGGCTACGTGCAAATTCTGGGCCGTTTCGTGACGGTCGAGGCCGTCGGGCAGGGGGCCAAGAGGCGGCTCGTCGGCAAGTTCGCCGATGCCACGGGCGTGTTGGACGTCGTGTGGTTCAAGGGCGTCAACTATGTCCTGGGGCAAATCAACACCTCTGACGTCTTCCTGCTTTTTGGCAAGCCCACCGTGTTCGCCGGCAGGATGAACATGGCGCACCCCGACATCGAGCTCGGGGCCGACAAGGCGCAGTTCGTGGGCAAGCTCATGCCCGTCTACTCCGTCACGGAGGGGATGCGGAGGGTCGGCATGAGCAGCAAGACGATGGCCGCGATTGTCGCCAATGTCTTCGGCAGTCTCACCCTGGGGGGCATCCGCGAGACGCTCTCGGCGCGTCTCCTGGCGGGGCACAACCTGATGGCGCGCCCCCAGGCCCTGTGGACTGTCCACAACCCGCCCGACGTCAAGGCCCTGGAGGCCGCGCGCTTCCGGCTGAAGTTCGAGGAGCTGTTTTACATCCAGCTGGCGCTGCTGCGGAGCCGCAATGTCAGCAGGTCTTCCGTCGAGGGCATAAGGTTCGAGAAGCCGGGCCAGCTCCTCGGCAAGTTCTACCGCGAGCACATACGCTTCGAACCCACGGGGGCGCAGAAGAGGGTCGTGCACGAGATTTGGGGCGACCTCCGGGGCGGACGCCAGATGAACAGGCTTGTCCAGGGCGACGTCGGGAGCGGCAAGACGCTGGTGGCGTTGCTCGCCATGCTCATTGTCGTCGGCAACTCCATGCAGGCCTGCATCATGGCGCCGACGGAGATTCTCGCGGCCCAGCACTACGAGAGCATCTCGGCCGAGCTTGCGGGGCTCGACGTCGGCGTGGCCCTGCTGACCGGCAGCGTGAAAGCCAAGAGGAGGCGCGAGGTCTTGGCCGGTGTGGCCGACGGCACGATAAGCATCGTCGTCGGCACCCACGCGCTCATTGAGCCGGCGGTGGTCTTCGCCAATCTCGCCCTGTGCGTCATCGACGAGCAGCACCGGTTCGGCGTCGAGCAGAGGGCCAAGCTGTGGGCCAAGAACACGCGCCCGCCGCACGTCCTCGTCATGACGGCGACGCCAATCCCGCGGACGCTCGCAATGACAATCTACGGCGACCTCGACATAAGCGTCATCGACGAGATGCCGCCGGGCCGCAAGCCCATACTGACCGAGCACTACTACTACTCCAACCGCAACAGCCTCAACGCTTTCATCAGGGCCGAGCTGAGGCGGGGGAGGCAAGCCTACGTGGTCTTCCCGCTCATCAAGGAGAACGAGAAGATGGACTACAAGAACCTTGAGGGCGGCTTCGAGTTCATGAGGAGCTGCTTCCCCGAGTTCCGGGTCTGCATGGTCCACGGCCAGATGCGCCCCGACGAGAAAGACGGGGCCATGAGGGCCTTCGTGGCGGGCGAGGCGCAAATCCTTGTGGCGACGACGGTCATAGAGGTCGGCGTCAACGTCCCCAACGCGTCGGTGATGGTCATCGAGAGCGCCGAGCGTTTTGGCCTCAGCCAGCTCCATCAGCTCCGGGGCCGGGTGGGGCGCGGGGCGGAGCAGAGCTACTGCATCCTCATGACGTCCAACGAGCTGAGCCGCGACACGCGCCGACGGATCGAGACAATGTGCTCCACAACCGACGGCTTCGCCATTGCCGAGGCCGACCTGCGGATGAGGGGACCGGGCGACATCGAGGGGACGCAGCAGAGCGGGGTCCCTTTCCGTCTGCGAATCTCCAACCTCGCGCGCGACGGGCAGATTCTGACTTTCGCCCGCGACTGCGCCATGGAGGTCTTGCAGTCCGACCCCATGCTCGTGTCGCCGCAAAACGTGGTCTTGGCGCAAAGGCTCAAAGAGCTGCAGGGCAACGCCGTCAACTGGAGCCGAATCTCATAGGGCGCGCGGGCGGCGAACGTTTTTGGGCAATCTTCGTTATAAATGTTGAACATCAAAAGTGGTCTATTATGGTGCAAGTCAAGTCTATCCTCCTCATCGCCTCCCTCCTCGCCGTGTCGCTCCTCTCGCCCGCCGCGGCGCAGAAGAAGAAGTTCGGGACGACGGACGACCGCAAGGCGCACGCGCTCTACAAGGAGGCGCAGGACATGCTCATCGTGGCGGGGCGCCAGGATGTCGGCAAGCTCAACGAGGCTCTAGGCAAGTACAAGCAGGCGTTGGAGAGGGACCCCGGCTACATCGAGGCCCTCTACGCCGCCTCCGAAGTCTATTCCGACCTCGGGCAGCCCGGCAACCAGGTCGCCTACATCCAGAGGGCCGTGGCGCTCGACTCCACGTATTGGGTCACGGCCTACTACCGGTGCGCCGTGGCGCTGTGCCAAAAAGAGCGCTACGAGGAGTCCGTGCGGTGGTTCGACCTCTTCGACCGTTTCTCCAGGGGCAAGAAGACAAAGGTCAGGCAGGACCCGCAGTGGAGGAGAAAGGCCATGGGCATGGTCCGGACAATGAGCAACCCCGTGCCTTTCGAGCCGCGCTACCCGACGCCACTCATCGAGCAGATGCCCTACGAGACGTATTGGCCATCCGTCTCGCTCGACGAGACGGAGCTCGTCGTCACGTCGCGGCTGCCGCGAGACACGGTGGCCTTCCGCAAAGACCCGACAATGATTGCGCGGATCGACAACAACGAGACGCAGGAGGACCTCTACGTCACCACGCGCGAGAGCCCCGACGCCAAGTGGCGGCCGCTCCAGCCCATATATAGCGTCAACACCGACTTCAACGAGGGGACGCAGTCCATATCGCCCGACGGGCGGTGGATGTTCTACACCGCGTGCGGCTACCGCGACTCGCGCGGCTCGTGCGACATATATTTCTCGCAACGCACGTCGCGCGGTTGGACCAAGGGGGTCAACATCGGCGCGCCCGTCAATTCGAGGGAGTGGGAGTCGCAGCCCTGCTTCTCCGCCGACGGCAAGACGCTCTTCTTTGTCCGCGGCTCGTCGAGGTCGGCATACCGCAACGGCAACATAATGAAAGCCACGGTCAAGGGAGTCAGCCCGCAGGGCGTCCCGCTCTTCGACGGCGTCGTCGGGCTCGGAGACTCCATCAACACCGGCGGCGACGAGAGCCACCCCTTCATCCACCACGACGGGCGCACGCTCTTCTTCTCGTCCGACACGTGGCCCGGGGTGGGGGGGCGCGACATCTTCATGAGCCGCATGAAGGACGACGGCTCGTGGACGACGCCGAAGAACATCGGCTTCCCCATCAACAACACCGAGGACGACGAGGGGCTTGTCGTGACGGCGAGCGGGACGACGGGCTACTACAATTCCGTCCGCCTCGTCGACGGCCGGCGCAAGCGCGAGGTGAGGATGTTCGACCTCTATCCCGCAATTCGCCCCAATCCGGTGCCTTTCGTCCGGGGCATCATAAGCGATTGCGAGACGGGCAGGAGCATAGCGGCCACAATCCTGCTCGACAAGATGCCCGACGGCGAGAATATCGCAACGTCGCGCGCGCTCGACGACGGGACGTTCACCATGGCGGTCCCCGGGGCGGCGGACTACCTCCTCTCGGTCAACGCCAGGGGATACTTCTTCCGCTCGCACAAGTTCAGCGTGGCCGATGTCGAGGCCATGCGTGGGCCGCTCGAGCTCGCGTCCGACAAGGTCTGCCTGACGCCGCTGAGCGTAGGCAAGAAAATAGCGTTGCGGAACATATATTTCGACACCGACAAGTGGGAGATTAAGCCCGAGAGCAAGGTCGAGCTCGAAATCCTCATCCGGGTCATGAGGGAGAACCCGACGATAAGGGTCGAGATTAGCGGGCACACCGACAGCCGGGCCTCCGAGCAGCACAACAACAACCTGTCGCTCAACAGGGCGAACTCGACGGTCAACTACCTTGTCGAGCATGGCATCGACCGCAAGAGGTTCGAGGTCAAAGGATATGGAGAGTCGCAGCCTTGCGCCACGAACGACACCGAGGAGGGGAGGGCCCTCAACAGGAGGATTGAGGCCAAGATTGTCCCGTAGCTCTTTGACGCTTTTTTGCGCTTCCCGAATAGTGCAAGAGGAGGGCGGCCCGACGCAGGTTTTTAGTTGGAATCTACGTCGGGCTGTTGTTTTTGTGTTGTAAATCGGCTAAATTCGCAAGACGTTTAACTAATTCGGTACATCTTAATCTGACATTATGGCTGTTGAGACCGTTCTGCTTGGCATCTCGTTCCTCTTCTTCTTGAGCATCCTGGCCAGCAAGGCTGGCTACAAGTTCGGGGTCCCGTTATTGTTGCTTTTCCTAGGGGTGGGAATGGTCTGCGGCAGCGACGGCCTCGGGATCAGCTTCTCCAGCCTGCCGTTGGCGCAGGGCGTCGGCACCGTGGCCTTGTGCGTCATCCTCTTCTCGGGCGGCCTCGACACCAAGATTTCCGACATCCGGCCCGTCCTCGCGCCCGGCCTCGTCCTCGCCACTTTGGGCGTCGTGCTTACGGCTTTCCTCACGGGCCTGCTCATCCACCTGCTGTTCAACATCCCGGCCTTTGGCACCATCCCCCTGAGCCTCATGGCGTCGTTGCTCCTGGCGTCCACGATGTCCTCCACCGATTCGGCCTCCGTCTTCTCCATCTTGCGCGGCAAGGGGCTGATTCTGAAGCACAATATGCGCCCCATGCTCGAGCTTGAGAGCGGCAGCAACGACCCCATGGCCTACATGCTCACCGTCACGCTCATCGGCCTCGTGGGGCAGGGGAGCGAGCCCGACTACGGCGCGGCGGTGCTCGAGCTCGTGACGCAGTTCGCCGTCGGCACGCTGGCCGGTTTCGTCTTCGGCAAGTTCTTCGTCTGGCTCATCAACCGGTTGCGGATCGAGAACGCCAGCCTCTACCCCATAGCGGTCCTGACGGCGTGCATCTTCGTCTTCTCCGCGTCCTACTACATGGGCGGCAACAGCTACCTCGCCGTCTACATCGGCGGGGTCGTGGTCGGCAACTCGCGGTTTGTCCACAAGCGCTCGTCGGTCAACTTCTTCGACGGCTTGGCGTGGCTCAGCCAGTTGCTCGTCTTCCTCACGCTCGGCCTGCTTGTCAACCCCCACGAGCTCGTCCCGCTCATCTTGCCGGGCCTGGTGGTCAGTCTGCTGATGATTTTCTTCACGCGCCCCGTCAGTGTGTTGCTGTGCTTGGCCCCGTTCCGCGACATAACGTTCAACTGCAAGAAGTTCATCGCCTGGGTCGGCCTCCGCGGCGCCGTGCCGATAATCTTCGCCATACAGACTTTGGCTGCCGACGTGCCGCATGCGCGCTTCATTTTCAACATCGTCTTCATCTGCACTCTCGTCTCGCTCGTCGTCCAGGGCACCACCCTGGCGTGGATGGCGGGCAAGCTCAACTTGCTCGACACGCCCGACGAGTTGGGCAAAGTGAAAGATTTCGACATGGAGTTCTCCGACGAGATCAAGTCCGTCCTGGCCGAGGTGACCATCACGGGGCAGATTCTCAACTATGGGGACAAGCTTCTCAACCTGCCCTTGCCGGAGAACTGCCTGGCGGTGCTTGTCAAGCGGGGCGACGCGTATTTTGTCCCGTCGGGCAAGACGGAGCTGACGCTTGGAGACAAAATCCTGCTCATCTCCGACGAGAAGGACAGCCTCGTCGAGGCTCTGTCGCAGATGGGGGTCACGCCCACCGCGGAAGAGGACGACGACAAGGGGAAGGACAAGGACGACGACAAGTTCTCTTTCAAGCAGATTTTCGAGAGCGGGAAGAACATGAGCATCTTCAAGGAGATAAAGGGAATCACCGAGAGCATAAAGAACGGGAAGTACCTCAAATTCTAGACCCAAGAGCGCCATATGCATAAGCTACTCATTGGCAGTCCCAAAGGACTTATTTTCGACCTCGACGGGACGCTCATAGACAGCCTCGAACTCAATTGGAGGGCTATGGACACGGCCCTGCGGGAGGCGAATATTGCGATTGAGCGCGAAGAGTTCATCAGCCAGACGGGCAGGGCCATCGAGGAGATTGTCCACTCCATTTTGCAGAAACGTGGGCGGGCGGACGCCGATGTCCGGGCCATCGTCAGCCGCAAGAAGCAGATTGCCAACAGGCACGCCGCCGAGGTGCGCGAGATTGAGGCCGTTGCCGATGTTGCCCGGTGCTGCCATGGGCGGATTCCGATGTCCGTGGGCACGGGCAGCGACAGGCACAGGGCCGTCCTCATGTTGGAGGCGACGGGCTTGCTGGGGCTTTTTGACCACATCGTCGCGGCCGACGATGTGGAGTTCCACAAGCCCCACCCGCAGACTTTCCTCCGGTGCGCGGAGCTGATGGGGGTGCGGCCCGCCGACTGCCAGGTCTTCGAGGACGGCGACCCGGGCCTGCAGGCCGCAAGGGCGGCGGGAATGTCCGTGCTCGACGTCAGGTGTCTCGACGCCTTGTTCCTCTAGCCTTGCAAGTTTCATAGTACCATAAATTTTCAACAAATCTCATGCAAGAGACTATTACTACTACTCTTCTCGACCTCATCCCGCAGGCCATGGGGCATGCCAAGGTCCTATTCTTTGCCATTGTTCTCCTAATCATAGGGTTCTGGCTCATCAAGAGGGTGACAAAGGGGCTGCGGGCGCTCATGACCAAGAGGAATTGCGACCCGACGCTCATGTCTTTCACGGTCAGCGTGGTCAACATTGCGCTCAAGGTCTTGTTGCTCATCAGCGCCATCTCCTATGTCGGCATCCCGATGACCTCGTTCGTGGCCATCCTCGGTGCCGCCTCCTTGGCCGTCGGCATGGCTCTGCAAGGCACGCTCCAAAATTTCGCCGGCGGGGTCATGCTTCTGCTTTTCCGCCCCTTCAAGGTGGGGGACTATGTGGAGCTTTCCGGCTTTAGCGGCACCGTCAAGGAGATTCAGATTTTCAACACCGTCCTCACCACGGGCGACAACAAGGTTGTCATGATTCCCAACGGTGGAATCTCCACTGCGTCGATGACCAACTACAGCCGTATGCCGGAGCGCCGGGTGGACCTTTCGTTCGGAATCGGATATTCCGACAGCATCGACCAGGCCTACGATGCCATAAGGGCCGTCATTGCGCGCAACGCCGACATTCTGCAGACCCCCGCGCCTTTCATGGCGGTCGGCAGCCTTGGAGACAGCAGCGTCAACATCACCGTGCGCCTGTGGGTCAAGAGCGAGAACTATTGGAGCGTCTTCTTCTACATGAACGAGTTTGTCAAAAAGGAGTTTGACAAGCAGGGCATTTCAATTCCGTTCCCGCAACGCGACGTTCATATCGTCAAAGAGTAATGGAGGGCAAGATTCTTTTGGTGGCGGCACTGTCATTGGTGTCGTCACCTGCTCTTTTTGCGCAGGAGCAGGCAGACGGAGCGGAGGCCAAGGCAGAGACCAGGTGGAAGACGGGAGCTTTCACTTCGCTGACATTCAACCAGATTGCGCTAAAGAACTGGGCGGCCGGTGGCAAGAACTCATACTCCGGCACATGGCTCGCCAACGCCTATGCAAACTATAAGAGCGACAAGGCGACTTGGGACAACGCCCTGGAGCTTGGCTACGGCCTCATGCGCTACAAGGGCGAGGACTATCAGAAGTCGGAGGACAAGATACACCTCTCGTCGGTCTACGGCTACGATGCCGCAAGGCAGAAACTGTTCTATTCGGGCCTCTTCGACTTCAAGTCGCAGTTCGGCAAGGGATATAAGTACGACGCCGACACCACCCTGGTGTCAAAGTTCATGTCGCCGGGCTATGTCAGCGTTTCGGCGGGTATGCTCTACAAGCCGAACGACAAGCTGTCGGTCTACCTGTCGCCTTTCGCCGGCAAGTTCACCATAGTCTCCGACACGGCGCTCTCCACAACCTATGGGCTGGAGCCGGGCGACAACTGCCGCACGGAGTTCGGCGCCATAGCCAAGGTCACGTACAAGCACCCGAACATCTTCAAAAATGTCGACTACAACTTGCGCGCGGACTTCTTTACCAATTGGAAAGACCACCCCGAGCACATCGACGTCGATGTTGAGACGGGCTTCAACCTCAAGGTGAACGATTGGCTCACGGCTCTCGTCAAGGTCAACCTGCTCTTTGACGACGACATCAAGTACAAGGAGCAGTATGTCGACTCCGAGGGCGAGGTTAGGACCCGAGAGCGCGGCGCCCGCCTGCAGGTCAAGGAGCTGTTCGGCTTCGGCCTTAGCTTCAAGTGGGACAAGTAGCCTTGTCGTAGGGCTCGAAGCGGCATTTTTTGTGCTCCGGCACGTGAGTTTTCGGGGGATGCGGTCGACGCGTCCCCCCTTTTTTTGTCCATGTGACGCAACCTGTCGATGTTTGATTTCGTAATCTAAAGTGTCTGATTTGAGAATTGCACATCATGAAAAGGAGAGCATCGATTTCCGTCGCCGCATTGGTGGCCGCTACGGCGGCCCTTGCGCAGCAAGCCACGTACCCGCGGGCGCTCACGCTGACGACAGCCATGGGGACGACACTCGAGATGGTGCTTGTCGAGGGGGGCGCGTTCCCTATGGGGGCGCAAAGCCGGGACCGCGACAAGCGGAACTACGATGCCGACGCGTCGTCGGACGAGGGGCCAGTCCACACGGTGAGTCTGCCGTCGTTCTACATAGCCAAATATGAGACTACGAACGAGGTGTGGGCAGAAGTGATGGGAGGAAGTATCGACGACGACACGAAAGATTTTGCCAAGGGTGGTGTCAAATTCTCAGACGCGCGGCTGTTCGTCGAGCAGGCCGGCGTCGTCTTCTCGTCCGTGCCCGACGGCGCCACTTTCGACCTGCCCACCGAGGAGCAGTGGGAGTATGCCGCGCGCGGTGGGAAAGGGCAGGAGGCGCATAAATATGCTGGTTCGGACAATGCTGACGACGTGGCTGTCTACGGCGGAACCACCGAGAAGCCCGGCAAAGTGGGGACGAGGCGCCCCAACTCGTTGGGGCTGTATGACATGAGCGGCAACGCCCAGGAGTGGACGAAGAGCGACTACAAGGAGTATCCCGGCGGGGCGCCAGTGGCGTCCGCACGCTACGAGCGCCGTGTCGTGAGGGGTGGGGGAGCGGACTCGCGCCGTGCCGATTTGCTCCGGGTCTCCGCCAGGTCTTATTTCAGCACGGCGAGCGCCATGCAATATCATGGTCTCCGTGTTGTGCTTAACCTGCCCTCCGCGCCCTCCGCGCTGCCCGTCCAACCGGGACGGGATGGCGTGGCGGCGCCCAGGCTCGTCGTCACTCGTCATGGGCTGGCAATAAGCGCGCAAGACGGCAAGGTGGTAGACCTCTTGGGGCGGCAAGTAAGGGCTGCGCGATAGGCGGATTGGGAGCGCGCCATAGCTTTTTTCAATAGGAAATAGGTTTTGGGAGTGTTATCTTTGCGGAGGGAATGGCGCGCTTTGGCGGCGTTCTCCCCATTGACGCACGTATGGCAGAGACATCAAGCACTGAGATATTGGAGGAGCTGGCGCAGGAGGGCTACGAGCACGGCTTCTCTTCCGACATTGAGACTGAGACGATTGAGCCGGGGCTGAGCGAGGACGTTGTTCGCACAATCTCGCAAAAGAAAGGGGAGCCGCAGTGGATGCTCGACTTCCGGCTGAGGGCTTTCGGCCAGTTGCAGAAGATGACGCCCCCCAAGTGGGCGCACCTCCACTTCCCTCCCGTAAACCTGCAAGACATAATATATTACGCCGCGCCGAAGCGGCGAGTGCGGCCCGGCAGCCTCGACGAGGTGGACCCCGAAATCCGCAAGACTTTTGACAAGCTCGGAATCCCCATCGAGGAGCAGAAAAAATTGGCGGGCGTGGCGGTCGACGCCGTGCTCGACTCTACGAGCGTCTCCACGACCTACAGGGAGCGCCTGGCGCAAGACGGGGTGATTTTCTGCTCCATAAGCGAGGCCATCCGCCAGCACCCCGAGCTTGTCCGGCGGTATTTGGGGAGCGTCGTCTCACATGCCGACAACTATTTTGCCGCCCTCAACTCGGCCGTCTTCTCCGACGGCTCGTTTGTCTACATACCCAAGGGCGTCCGTTGCCCCATGGAGCTGTCCACCTATTTCCGCATCAATGCGCAGAACACGGGGCAGTTCGAGCGGACGCTGATTGTTGCCGACGACGACTCGTATGTCAGCTACTTGGAGGGCTGCACGGCCCCCATGCGAGACGAGAACCAGCTCCACGCAGCCATTGTCGAGATTGTCGTCGAGAGCCGCGCCGAGGTGAAATATTCCACGGTGCAGAATTGGTATCCGGGAGACAAGGACGGCAAAGGCGGGATATACAACTTCGTCACCAAGAGGGCGTTGTGCCGCGGCGAGAAGTCCAAGGTGTCGTGGACGCAAGTCGAGACGGGCTCGGCCATAACGTGGAAGTATCCGTCGTGCGTCCTCAAGGGCGACGGCTCGGTGGGCGAGTTCTACTCCGTGGCCATGACCAACAACTATCAGCAGGCGGACACGGGCACCAAGATGGTCCACCTGGGGCGCGACACCCGGAGCACCATAATCTCAAAAGGAATCTCGGCCGGGCACAGCGAGAACTCCTACCGCGGCCTGGTGAGGGTGGCGGCCGCGGCCAGCGGGGCGCGCAACTATTCGCAGTGCGACAGCCTCCTGATGGGCGACAAATGCGGGGCGCACACTTTCCCCTATGCCGACGTCGCCAACCCCACGGCGCAGATTGAGCACGAGGCCACGACGAGCAAGATTAGCGAAGACCAGCTCTTCTATTGCAACCAGCGCGGCATCGGCACGGAGGAGGCCGTGGGCCTCATTGTCAACGGCTATGCGCGCGACGTCCTTAAGCGCCTGCCCATGGAGTTCGCCGTCGAGGCGCAGAAGCTCCTCTCAATCTCGCTGGAGGGAAGCGTCGGCTGACGCCGGCAAGAGTCCCGGACGCGCCTCCCAAATTGTTAATTGTTAATCATTAATTGTCTATTGCTCGGTGTTAAGCATTAAGAACCTGCACGCCGCTGTGGGCGGCAAAGAGATATTGCGAGGCATCAACCTCGAAATCAAGGCGGGCGAGACGCACGCCATCATGGGTCCCAACGGCTCGGGCAAGAGTACGCTCTCGGCCGTCCTGGTCGGCAACCCCGCATACGAGGTCACGGATGGGGAGGTGACGTTCGACGGCAAGAGCCTCCTCGACCTTGCGCCGGAGGATAGGGCCAACGAGGGCATCTTTCTCTCTTTCCAATATCCGGTGGAGATCCCGGGCGTCTCCATGGCCAACTTCTTGCGCGTCGCGCTCAACAGCAAGCGAAAATACAAGGGCTTGGAGCCGCTGTCGGCGGCCGACTTCTTGAAGTTCATGAACGAGAAGAAGAAACTTGTCGAGATAGACTCCAAGCTCGCCAACCGCGCCGTCAACGAGGGTTTCTCGGGGGGAGAGAAGAAGAAGAACGAGATTTTTCAGATGGCGATGCTCGAGCCCCGCTTGCGGATTCTCGACGAGACGGACTCGGGGTTGGACATAGACGCACTGCGGACTGTGGCCGACGGCGTGAACCGGCTGAGGGGCGACGACAGCGCCACGGTGGTAATCACCCACTACCAGCGGTTGCTCGACTACATCGTCCCGGACTATATCCATATTCTCTACCGCGGCCGAATCGTCATGACGGGCGACAAGAGCCTGGCCCTCGACCTCGAGAAGCGCGGCTACGACTGGATTAAGGAGAAGTTTGCCGATTAGGTCGCCATGAACGCAAGAAACTATGTGGCCGAGGCGTTGGCACATGCGCCGCGGGGGGAGTATTACCTCTATACCGACATGGAGGCGGCACTGTCCGGCCTCACTTCGGCGTCCGCGGCGGGTCTCTCCGTGGAGGGGGCTGAGGTGCGCCATTCGCAAGACGCCCTGGACGATGCGTCGAAAGGCGCCCTGGTCGACATGATTGTAGGTGAGGCGCTTCAAGACAACTATCTTGACGTCATTGCCAACATCGCCCCGTGCGGCGTTGACGAGGTTGTCTTGGCCCGGGGGGGGCGGGCCTGCGCCGTTGTCGAGGCGCCGCGGGCCGGCGGGAGTCTCCACGTCAGGCGGCTCGCGCTGACTGTCCCCGACGGTGTGTCCGCCGACGTGTCCGTCGAGCTCAAGTCCGCTTCGGCGTTGTTGCTGCAGGCCAAGGTCAATGTCGGCGCAGGGGCCAGGCTGAACCTGGTCTTCGTGCAAGACGGCGATGCCGACCGGCGCATCTTGACCAGGACTACGGTAGACCTGGGGCGCGACGCCCATGCCGACATGACGCTCGTGAACTTCAATCCCCTCCTGGCGCGAAACGAGGTGCGGTGCGGCATCTATGCCGAGGGAGCAGACATGAGAGTCGCCGGGGTCTACGAGGTCGGGGATGGCTGCAGGGTCGACAACGAGACCACGGTCGAGCATTATGCGGGTCGCTCCACTAGCAACCAGCTCTTCAAGGGCATTGCCCACGAGGGGGGCGTCATGGCTTTCGGCGGCCTAGTTCTTGTCAAGCCCGACGCGCAGAAGACCAACGCCATGCAGACAAACCGGCACATGCTGATGTCGGACGGGGCGAGGGCCTATGCCAAGCCGCAGCTGGAGATTTATGCCGACGACGTGAAATGCTCACATGGGGCCACTGTCGGACAGGTTGACCCGGCACAACTGTTCTATATGCGCCAGCGGGGCGTCGACGAGGCCGCGGCTCGCCAGATTTTGTCGGCGGCTTTCGTGGGCGAGGTCGTCGACCAGATTCCGTTGCCCGACGTTCGGGAGAGGGTGCGCGCCCGGCTGATGCGCAATAGCTCGCTCGACTGAAAAATAGGAGAATCAAATGTCTTTCGACATCGACAGCATACGGGCGCAGTTCCCAATCTTGGGCGAGAAGGTCTACGGCAAGCCGCTCGTCTACCTGGACAGCGCCGCGACGGCGCAGAAGCCCCAGGTCGTCATCGACGCCTACGACCATGTGTATCGCGGCGTCAACGCCAACATCCATCGGGGTGTGCACCACCTGAGCAACGTCTGCACCGACCTCTACGAGGAGGCGCGGCGCAAGGTGGCGAGCCTCATTGGCGCGTCGGACGCGTCGGAGGTCGTCTTCACGCGCAACACCACCGAGGGGATAAACCTTGTGGCCAACGCCTACGGTAATAAGTTCGTGCGCGAGGGTGACGAGATTGTCGTCTCGGTCATGGAGCACCATTCCAACATTGTGCCTTGGCAGATGCTCTGCGAGAGACGCGGGGCGCGGCTGAGGGTGGTCGACATCGACGAGGAGGGCGAACTGGACATGGCGGCGCTCTCGGACTTGCTCGGCGGCGGGAGGGTCAAGATGGTCTGCCTGACGCACGTGTCCAACGTCCTGGGCAGTGTCACTGACGTGAGGGCCGTGGTCGAGATGGCGCACGCGGCGGGGGCCGTGGCGCTCATCGACGGCGCCCAGAGCGTGCCGCACCTGCGTGTCGACGTGCGGGACATTGGCTGCGACTTCCTGGCGTTCTCCGGTCACAAGGCCTACGCGCCGCTCGGTTCTGGCGCCCTCTATGGTCGCCGTGAGCTGTTGGAGGCGATGGACCCTTGGATGGGGGGCGGCGAGATGATAGACAAGGTGTCGTTCGGCGGCACCACCTATGCCGGGCCGCCGCTAAAGTTCGAGGCCGGCACGCCCGACTACGCCGCCGCCATAGCCCTCGGCGCCGCGGCGGATTTTATGCTCTCGGTGGGGCTCGACGCCATGGAGGCTCACGACGACGCGTTGGTGCGGCGCACCATTGCCGGGTTGGAGAGCATGGGCGGCGTGCGCATTGTCGGGCGGGCGGCGCGCCACTGCGGCGCGGTCTCGTTTGTTGTCGACGGCGTGCACCCCTACGACGCGGGCATGATTCTCGACAAGATGGGCGTCGCCGTCCGCACGGGGCATCATTGCGCGCAGCCGCTCATGGACCGATATGGGATTGTCGGCACCGTACGCGCCTCGTTTGGCGTCTACACATCGGAGGCGGAGGTTGACGCATTGCTCAACGGCGTCGAGAAAGTGAAGAAGATGTTCGGCTGAGGCCGTCGCCGTTTTGCGAACAGAGCCTACTTTCTTTTGTACAATCCGCTCTTTCTTGCGTGATTTTTTATCATAAGGAGTCCTCGCCCGCGGCGGGGGCTCTTTTGTTTTTTTTTGTGCTGTGCGGCGGCTCAACGTGTTGGCTCTTAGTTGGTTGCCGGTGCGGGTTGTCTCTATCTCCTGCTTGGCTGCCAGTCGGTGCGCGTCCGTCTGAAAGGTGTCGCGGCGCAATGGGTGGGGGCTATGCGAAACAGCCTTTTTGTTAATTTTATGCCGTATGGAAAAGAATGGTAAGTTGTCAATAGGCGAGAAGCTGGCGTATGCCCTGGGCGACGGCTCCGCCAACATAGCGTGGCGTGGTGTCTCCACGTTCCTGCTCATCTTCTACACCGACGTTTTCGGGCTCGCTCCGGCCATTGCGGGGCTCGTCTTGCTCGTGGGGCGTTTCACCGACGGCATCTCGGACATCCTTATGGGGGTCGTGGGAGACAGGACGAAGAGCAAGTACGGCCATTTCCGCCCTTGGATATTGTGGACGGCCATTCCGCTCGGCGTCACCCTGTCGCTCGTCTTCACGGCTCCCGACTGGTCTGACGAGTGGAAAGTGGTGTACGCATTCGTCACATACGTCATATTCATGATAATCTACACCGCCAACAATGTCCCCTACGGTTCGCTCATGGCGGTCATGACGCCCGACGACAAGGAGCGCACTAGCCTCAGCTCGTTCCGCATGGTGGGCGCTTTCGCGGGCGGGATGCTTGTCCAGGGCGCCCTCCTTTTCCTCGTCGCGCATTTTGGCAATATCAACCCGACGGTCAGCGTAGTCCAGGAGGCCGGCGACCAATACCGTGTCTCGTTCTCCGCCAGTGGCGACTATCAGAAGGTCAAGTTCTCGACGGACGACGGCATTGCGCAGATAGCCTGGGCCGACTCGCTGGCTACGGCCACCCCGACCACGGCCAAGAACCTCTCCGTCCGTGCGGGCGAGACCTACAACTTCGTCGTGACGGGGCAGGAGGGGCTGACGGCTGGCGACATCTCCATAATCGACCAGAGCCGCGGCTACAGCCACTCGATATACATCATGTCGGTAGTCCTTGTCGCGGCTCTGCTCGTCACGTTCCGTTTCACCCGCGAGCGCGTGGCGCCGCCCGCCGACCAGCGCACCGACTTGCGGGCCGACCTGCGGGACCTTGTCCACAACAAGCCGTGGATTGTCCTGCTCTTTGTCGGGCTGTTGTTCAACATCTACAACAACATCAAGCAGGGCATCACGGTCATGTACTTCTCGCACTACGTCCACGACCAGTTCCTTGCCGCCACCTACATGGTGTGCCTCATGCTCGCGTCGATTGGCGGCGCCATGCTCACGACGCCCTTGGGCAGGGCCATGGGCAAGAAGCGCCTCTTCGTCATGGCGCTGCTCACCACGGGCGTCATCAATGCGCTGATTGCCCTCTGCGGCCCGCAGGACGTCTCGGCCATCTTCGCCATCGGCATAGCCAGCGAGGTCTTTGCGGCGTTCCTCCCGACTCTCTTCTTCGCCATGCTTGGCGACGCGGCGGACTATTCGGAGTTTGTCAATGGCCGCCGCGCCACTGGCTTGGTCTATGCCGCGGGCTCTTTCGCCACCAAGTTCGGCGGCGGCATCGCCGGGGCCATCATCGGCGTCATCCTTGGTTGTTTCGGCTACGTCGGCACCGACCCCGCCACCTATGTGGCGGCGCAGCCGGGCATGGTGATGCTCATGAGCTGGGTCCCGACAGTCATTGTCGCCGTCGGCGCGCTTGTCATGCTACTCTACCCGCTCAACCAGTCGAGGCAGGACGAGATTACGGCCGAGCTGGAGAGACGCAGGGCCAATTGATGCGCGCTCGACATCTTGGGCCGGTACCCCCCAAATGGGCGGCATAAGTCAGCCAGGGGTCGTCGGCCATGGGATTCGGCGTGAGAATGTTATGTCGGATGCTTGACGCATTGGCATCTTTGCGTGGGGACTTTCGGTGCGCGCCTCCGTGGCGCGCCAGGCTCAGAACATACAATGAATGGATTATATTCTCTAAAATATGAACAACAAGACTTACGGTCATTTTGACGACGCCAACCGCGAGTACGTCATCACCGACCCCAAGACGCCTTGGCCTTGGATAAACTACCTCGGCAACGAGGACTTTTTCTCGCTCATATCCAATACCGCCGGCGGATACTCGTTCTTCAAGGACGCAAAGTTCCGCCGCATAACTCGCTATCGGTATAATGGCGTGCCGATGGACAACGGCGGGCGCTACTTCTACATCAACGACGGCGGCACGGTGTGGAGCCCCGGATGGAAACCGTGCAAGACGCCGCTAGACAGCTACGAGTGCCGCCACGGCATGGGCTACACCCGGATCTCGGGCAGCAAGGATGGCATCGAGGCCTCGGCCCTCTTCTTCGTCCCGCTCAAGACCTTGGCCGAGGTGCAGAGGCTGACCCTGACCAACAAGACCGGCAAGGCGCGGCGCGTGAAGCTCTTCTCGTTCGAGGAGTGGTGCTTGTGGAACGCCGCCACCGACATGGAGAACTTTCAGCGCAACTTCTCGACGGGCGAGGTCGAGGTTGACGGTTCTGTCATATATCACAAGACGGAGTATAAGGAGCGCCGCAACCACTACGCGTTCTACAGCGTCAACACCCCCATCGACGGTTTCGACACCGACCGCGAGACGTTTGTCGGACTCTACAACGAGTTCGCCTTGCCGCAGAACGTCGAGGCCGGCAAGCCCTCCAACAGCGTTGCGCATGGGTGGAGTCCCATTGCGAGCCACTACATCGAGGTGGAACTCGCGCCCGGCGAGAGCCGCGACTTCATCTTCCTGCTTGGCTACGTCGAGAACGGGCAGGACAAGAAGTACGACCCTGCGGGTCGCCGTCCGGGCCTGCTGACGAGCCTCGGCGAGCTCGACCGCACCATTGTCAACAAAGACAAGGCGAAAGCCATAATCGCGGCTTTCGACACCACGGAAAAGGTGGACAAGGCTTTTGCCGAACTCCGAGCATACTGGGACGACCTGCTGGACCGCTTCACAATCAAGAGCGACGACGAGCGTCTCAACCGGATGGTCAACATCTGGAATCAGTACCAGTGCATGGTGACGTTCAACTTCTCGCGTTCCGCGTCGTTCTTCGAGAGCGGCATAGGGCGCGGCATGGGCTTCCGCGACTCGAATCAGGATCTCGTGGGCTTTGTCCACCAGATTCCCGCCCGCGCGCGCCAGCGCATCATCGACATCGCCTCGACGCAGTTCCCCGACGGCGGTTGCTACCACCAGTATCAGCCCCTCACCAAGCGGGGCAACAACGACATCGGAGGCGGTTTCAACGACGACCCCATGTGGCTCATCTTCGGCACCGTGGCCTACATCAAGGAGACGGGCGACTTCTCGATTCTCGACGAGCCCGTGCCGTTTGACAATGTCGAGGGCAGCGAGGTCAGCCTCTTCCAGCACCTCGTCGTCTCGTTCGACCACGTGGTCAAGAACCTCGGCCCGCACAAGCTCCCGCTCATCGGGCGCGCCGACTGGAACGACTGCCTGAACCTCAACTGCTTCTCGTGGGACCCCAACGAGAGTTTCCAAACCACCGAGAACAAGACCGAGGGGAGCCGGGCCGAGAGCCTCATGATTGCCGGCCTCTTCGTCGTCTGCGGGCGCGACTATGTCGAGCTGTGCCGCCAGATAGGCAAGGCGGGGGAGGCCGACAGGGCGCAGAAGTTTGTCGACCAGATGGTTGAGGCCGTCAAGAAAGACGGTTGGGACGGCGACTGGTACCTGCGCGCCTACGACTTCTTCGGCAACAAGATTGGCTCCAAGGAGAACGAGGAGGGCAAAATCTTCATCGAGAGCCAAGGGTGGTGCGCCATGGCCGGAATTGGCAAGGAGGAAGGAATGGTCGGCAAGGCGCTCGATTCGGTCAAGAAATATATGGACTGCGAGCATGGCATTGTCCTCAACTGGCCGGCCTTTACGACATATCATGTCGAGATGGGCGAGATTTCGTCCTACCCCGCCGGATATAAGGAGAACGCGGGCATCTTCTGCCACAACAACCCGTGGGTCATCATCGGCGAGACTGTCGTTGGCCGCGGCGACGACGCCTGGGGTCACTATCGCAAGATTTGCCCCGCCTACATCAACGACCAGACGTTGCACAAGGTGGAGCCCTACGTCTACAGCCAGATGGTGGCCGGCAAAGACGCCGCCAAGCCCGGCGAGGGCAAGAACTCGTGGCTGACGGGCACGGCGGCGTGGAACTGGTATACCATCACCCAGTTCTTGCTCGGCATCAAGCCCGCCTACGACGGCATCGTCATAGACCCATGCCTGCCCGCCGACATGAAAGGCTACACCGTGACCCGCAAGCTGCGCGGGGCGGAGTATGTCATCTCGGTGCGCAACGAGAGCGGCGCGCAAAAGGGCGTCAAGTCCATAACCGTCGACGGCAAGCCCGTCGAGGGCAACCTGGTGAAGCACAGCGGCGGGCGCCACGTCGTCGAGGTCGTGATGTAGCCGCGGGCTGAGACTGGCAACAGAAAGAGGGGTTGCGCCAATTGAGGCGCAACCCCTCTTCGTATGTTTGCGGCGGGCCGGGTGATTTCGCAAAGTGGGCGATTCCCCGCGGCGGCGCAGAGCGTGCGGCCGCTGTTGGGTCGGCGCCGCCGGAGCGTGACGGCGGTGTCCACCGTGGCGCCCTCGAAACCCCAGCCTCCGGCGAAGTCGACGATGGGCCCCAGGTCGGCGCGGCGCGCCAGGGGGGCGCGGAGCCTCCGTCCGTAGGCGGCGCGGAGCCACTTGTTGCTCGTTATGTAGCACAGTGCCCCGCCCGTGGTCGAAGAAGAGCGCGTCGGGGACTACGGCCCTGTGGCGCAGCCGCCCCTCGGCGAAGCGCGCCAGGCGCTCGCGGGGCGTGCGGCG
>CAYZUH010000026.1:0-40695 GCA_964481855.1 uncultured Marinilabiliaceae bacterium | reverse complement strand
TTGTTGTCGGCGTTCTCCTCCTGGTATGGCGGGTTTCCTATAACGGCGTCTATGTCCCGCGTCCACTATTTTTGCCTTTTTTTTGTCCCTATGGATTCAACCCGTTTCGAGACCTACCTGCGCCGCGAGAACATGGCGCCCAACACCGTTGTCGCCTACTCGTTCGTGGCGAGGGACTATCACGCGCGCCACAAGTCGGTGTGCAAGAGCGGCCTCCTGGCCTACCGCGCCGCGCTCATCGACGCCTACAAGGCCAAGACGGTCAACCTGCGCGTCGCCGCGCTCAACAAGTACCTGGAGTTCGTCGGCAGGGGGGAGCTGAGGCTCAAGGGGGTCCGGGTGCAGCAGGCCACCTACCTGGAGAGCGTCATCAGCAACGCCGACTACGAGTTCTTCAAGGAGAGGCTCCGCTCCGAGGCGGACAAGAAGTGGTATTTCGTGGTGCGCTTCCTCGCCGCCACGGGCGCGCGCGTCGGCGAGCTTGTCTGCTTCAAGGCCGAGCACGTCGCCCTGGGGCATATCGACATCTGCTCCAAGGGCGGCAAGGTGAGGCGCATCTACATCCCCGCCGGGCTCCGCGCCGAGGCGGCCGAGTGGCTGGCGGGCGCCGGGCGGCCCCACGGGTTCCTCTTCACCAACTGGCGCGGGCTGCGCCTCACGACGCGCGGAGTGGCGCAGCAGCTCAAGGTCCTGGCGCGCCGCCACGGCCTCGACGAGAGGGTGGTCTACCCGCACTCGTTCCGCCACCTCTTCGCCAAGAACTTCCTCGCCGCCTCGGGCGACCTGCCGCTCCTGGCCGACCTCATGGGCCACGAGAAGCTCGACACCACGCGCGTCTACCTGCGCAGGAGCAGCGCCGAGCAGAGGGGAGTGGTCGACGCGGCGGTGACGTGGTGACGGCGCCCCCGCTTGCGTGGGATGGCGCGCGACTAAATATAAAAGCGCGCCGCCCGCCAAAGACCTCTCCTGGGTCTTGGCGGGCGGCGTCCCTATCCTTTTCGGGGCGTGCGCCCTATTGGTTGGCTTTCAGGTAGTTCTCTATGGCCGCCGTCATCGACGGCGACTCCGGCGTCGGGGCCTTGACGTCGAGGCGGAGGCCGGCGTCGGCCACGGCGCCGCTCGTCAGCGGGCCGAAGGCGCCAATCACCATGTCGCCCTGCTCGAAGTCGGGGAAGTTCTCGCGGAGCGACGCTATGCCCTGCGGGCTGAAGAAGACCACCATGTCGTAGCCCTTGATGTCCAGCGCCGTGAGGTCGCTGCTGACGGTGCTGTAGAACGTCGCGATCTTATATTGCAGCTTGAACTTCTCCATCAGGGCCGGGATTTCCTCCTTGTGGACGTCGGACAGCGGGACGAGATATTTCTCGTCTTTGTGCTTCTTCATCAGCTCCACGAGCTCGGCGAACTTGCTGGTGCTGTGGAAAATCTTGCGCTTGCGGTAGACGATGTATTTCTGCAGGTAGACGGCTATGGACTCCGAGATGCAGAAATATTTCATCGTGTCGGGGACTGTCACGCGCAGGTCCCCGCAGAGGCGGAAGAAGTGGTCCACCGCCACCTTGCTGGTGAAGACCACGGCGGTGTAGGACAGGATGTCCACCCGCTGCTTGCGGAACGTCTTGGCGTCAACACCCTCTACCTTGATGAACGGGCAGAAGTCTATCGTCACGCCATAGGTGCTGGCCACGTCAAAATAGGGCGACTTGGGGTCGGCGGGCGTCGGCTGTGAGACCAAGATTTTCTGTACTTTCACTGCGGTAGGAATTTTCTGTTTATGGTTTGAGAATTGGATAATTCACGCATATGTCACTCTCGTTGGGGGGGGACGCCGGCGACGCCCCGCGCCCCGTCAAGCCCGGCCGCCGCTCAATGCCATTGCTCTCGCAATGCATATCAGGGGGGCTATTTCGACGGTGCAAAGGTACAAAATGAAGTAAAGAATAGACGGCGCGGAGGTCAAATTTATTTTTAACGTCTTAACGACGCGCCACGCCGTCAGCGCGCACACGACCCCCGCGGCCACTTTGCCCAGGGTCATGCTGGCCGCCGTTGAGACAAAGGGCATGGCCAGGACCAGGGGCGTCAGGGCCACGCCAATCACGGCCCGCGACGCGCGGCGGTTCAGCCCCACGGCCCACATCCGGTCCTCCTGCATGAAGGCGTAGGCCACGAGGCGGTCCACCAGGTGGCGCGCCAGGTAGAAGAGGCACAGCCCACCGGCCACGAGGCCGAACGTCAGGGGCGCGTCTACGCCCTGGGGCGAGAGGACTATGGCAATCTCGGTGGCCATGGCCGACGCCGCCACGATATATACGGCGTCGAGGAGCAGCATCGCGAAGTTCGACTGGGCCTGGGCAGACTTGCTCAGCCTCCTCCACCTGTTCGAGTCGTTGAGGAAGCCCGCCACGTCGGTCAGCAGGCCGCCGCTGCTGGAGCGGACCGCCCACAGCGCGACCACTATGAGGCACGTCAGCCCCACCGTCAGGTCGGCGTAGGGGCGCAGGGCCGTCGTCCCCCGCGGGGTGGGCTCGATGGTGCCGCCGGGCTGCCGCGCCGCGGCGGCTGCCGCCGTGGCGTCGGCAGCCGCGCTTGTCCGCCCCCACGCGTGCCCGGCCACGATGGCGTCCATGTCCGCATGGCGGTTGCACATCTGCTCAAACGACGTGTCCGCCGCGAAGAAGAACGCTGAGTCGGAGTGGCTGAGGCTCTGCTGGTCCCTCTGCCGGCGCCGGCGTATGGCCATCAGGGCCTCGGCCTTGGCCTTGGCGCGTGCCGAGTCGGCCGCGCTCACTGTGGTCTGCGTCGTGACGGTTGGCGTCTCCATTTTTTTTGCGGGCTATTTTACGGCGGCGTCGGCTAGGGGCGCCGCCTCCCTTTGCGGCGCGGACAGCGCCGCCATGGCCTCCTCCGGGGTCCGGGCCACGGTCAGGACGTCCATGTGGCGGCGCGTCATGAAGTTCTCGCGCACCATCCGCTCCATCTGCGCCACGGTGTGGTCGAAGAAGCCGTCGGTGTTGAGCATGACGAGGGGCTTGGTGTAGAGGCCCAGCTTCTCGTCGGCCATGGCCTCGAAGAACTCGTCCATCGTGCCGGTGCCGCCGGGCAGGGCCACGATGGCGTCCGACAGGTCTATCATCATGCGCTTGCGCTCCGCCATGGTGGCGGTCTGGCGCATGTCTTTCACGCCGTCGTGCTGCCACTCCACGTCGACCATGAACTTTGGGATGACGCCCGTTATGGCGCCCCCGCGGGCCAGGACGGCGTCCGCCACGGCGCCCATGAGGCCCGCGCCCCCGCCGCCGTAGACCACGCCCCACCCGGCCGAGGTCAGCAGCTCGGCCAGGCGGCGGGCGGCGGAGAAGTACGCTTGCGGCACTTTGGGGCTCGAGGCGCAAAAAATGCAGGCTCTCCTCATCTCTTTTTGCCTAGTTTGTTGAACGGAATCTGATATTCGAGCGTGTAGGTGAAGCCCAGGGCCACCTTGTTGTCGTAGCGGCCGTAGCCGGCTATGGCGTAGGGCTTGAGGTCGTCGGAGTGCTTCGACGCCAGCAGGAAGCGGCAGCGGAACGTCCACCCCATGTAGAAGTTGCGGAGGACTTCGCAGCGCAGCCCGCCGACGGCGTCGACCATGTGGGAGTTGACCGACGTGCGGCCCACGCTCCCCGAGAAGTCGCCCCAGTAGCTGTCCACGATGGTGAAGCGGCCGCTCTCGTGGCTCTGCCACGCGTAGGCGTAGCGGAGCCCGACGAATATGTTGTCGTTGGTCGGGTAGTCCTCGGAGTTGAAGATGTCGTAGTCCATCCCGACGCGGATGTACGTGCCGTCCGACTTGTAGTCGTAGTTGTCTTTGGCATACTTGATGCGCTCGTAGCCCACCTCGGCGGCGGCGAACCACCTGTTCCTGACCCCGTAGCGCCCCACGAACGAGAGGCCCGTGCGCTCTTCGTTGACGAACCGCATGATGATTGGCGACAGGTCCACGCCGAGCGACAGCCCCTGGTCTTTCACAATCTCCACCCGGCGCTCTTTGGGCTTCTCGGCCTCCTCGTCTTGCCGCCCCGGCTGGCCCGCCCCGTCGGCGCGGCTCTGCCCCAGGGCGCACGCCCCGCACCACAGCCACAGGAGGGCGACGGCGGCGCTAGTAGATGAAAATCTGGACGTTCTCAAGGCTCTCGTTATATCGGATTTCGGGGCGGACGACGGCCACGGAGTCTATGAAAGTCGTGGTGTGGCCCACAGAGTCGAGCGTTATCTCCATGGCTATGCCGGCGCTCCCCGAGACGGGGACTTTCTGCGCCGTGTAGCGGAAGAAGAGGTCGTCCTCCAGGGTCTGGGTGCGGAAGACGAACTCCGTCGTGCAACGGTTGAGGTTCAGGTTGAGGAACAGGCTGCCCACGGCGTCGGTGTCGTAGAGCAGGCTGTCTTCGCGCCCCACGCCGAAAATCTGCACTTGCCGCAGGGTGGTGTCGTTGCGGGTGTGGGCCGAGTAGAGGCCCACTTGCGCCGTGTGCTGATACGACAGCTGGATGTCGTCGTCGGCGTTGCACGAGGCCAGCAGGAGGGCGGCGCCGACGGGCAGGGCCGCGGCAAGTTGCTTCATGCTCTTCATCTCTGAGTTTTGGCGCCGGGGGGCGTCGGCTGTCCGCGCGATGCCCGCCCGCGACGCGAATTTACAAAAAGGAGGCCTTATGAGCCGCGAGAAAAGACGGGGCCCCTCCCGCCTGGCCGGGGGGAGGGGCTCCTGGTGTCGCGCGCCGGGGCGCGGCGGCCTACTTCACTGTCGAGAATGCGTAGACGCAGACGTGGCTGTAGGTCTCGCCCGGGTTGAGGCGGACCGTGGGGAACGCCTCGACGTTTGGCGAGTTGGGGTAGTGCTGCGTCTCCAGGCACAGGGCGGAGCGGAACGGGTAGGGGGCGCCGCCCTTGCCGCGCTGGGTGCCGTTGATGAAGTTGCCGCCATAGAACTGCACGCCCGGCTCGGTGGTGTAGACCGTCATGACGCGCCCGCTCTGGCTGTTGGTCACCTGCGCGGCGACGCGGAGCCCGTCGGCCCCGGCGGGGCTGGAGAGGACGAAGTTGTGGTCGTAGCCGTTGCCCAGGGCAATCTGCGGGTGCCGGCTCGACAGGCTGTCGCCAATGACGCGGGCCGCGCGGAAGTCGAACGGCGTGCCGTCGACGGGCATCAGCTCGCCGGTCGGGATGAGCTTGTCGTCGACGGGGGTGATGGCGTCGGCCCAGATGCGGATGGCGTCGTCGTTGACGGTAGTGTCGCCCTCGCCGCCCAGGTTGAAGAACGAGTGGTTCGTGAGGTTGACGATGGTCGGCTTGTCGGTCGTGGCGCTGTAGCTTATGACGACGCTGTTCGAGTCGGTCAGGGTGTAGGTGACGGCCACGTCGAGGTTGCCCGGGAAGCCCATCTCGCCGTCGGGCGAGACCCGCGAGAACGTTATGGCGCTGTCGCCCTGCTGTCTGGCGTCGAACGCTTGCGAGTAGAAGCCCCGGCTGCCGCCGTGGAGGCAGTTGCCGTTCTCGTTCTGGTTGAGCTGATATTCAGTGCCGTCGATGCTGAACCGCCCGCCGGCGATGCGGTTGCCGTAGCGGCCTATCGTGGCCCCGAAGAACGGCTCGCCCTTGCCGGCGGCATTGTCGCAGGCGGCGTACTCGGCCACCGTGGCGTAGCCCTGCACCACGTCGGCGAACTCGCCGCGCGAGTCGGGGACGTAGAGGCTCACCATCTTGGCGCCCAGGTTGGTGAACTGGGCCACGGCGCCCTGCGAGTTCGTCAGGGTGAAGAGCTTGACCTCCTTGCCGTCCACCGTGGTCGTGCCAAAGGCGGCGGCGTCCAGGCCCCTCTGCGGGCAGGTTGCCGATTTCTGCTGCCCGGGTTGGCACGATGCCAGTGCCATCGCGGCCGCCGCGGCGGCCAATATCCTGTTTGTCATTTTTGTCTCTGTGTTCTGTTTTGTCGTGCTTAGGCCTTGTTGGCCACGGCCGCTTTCTCTATTGCCAGCCCGGCCTTGTAGTTCTCGATGTAGGCGTTGAAGCCCGCCACCTCGTCGGCCGTCGGGGCAATCTCCGTGCCGGTGTTGCCGGCGAAGACGCGGGCGTCGAGGAAGTCCGCCAGGCTCTGCCCCTTGTCGGCGCCCGCGGCGTAGGCGGCCAGCAGGGCTATGCCCCACGCGCCGCCCTCGCCGGCCGTCTCCATGACCGAGATGGGCGAGTTGAGGGCCGCCGCCAGGACGCGCTGCCCGACGCCCTTGGTGCGGAAGAGGCCGCCGTGGGCCGTGATGCGGTCAATCTTTATCTTCTCCTCTTTGAGGAGGATGTCGTTGCCAATCTTCAGCACGCCGATGGAGCCGTAGAGATGCACGCGGACGAAGTTGGCGAGGTTGAACTTGTCGCCCGCCGAGCGGACGAAGAGGGGGCGGCCGTCGGCGAGGCCGGTGACGGGCTCGCCGGAGACGTAGTTGTAGGAGAGCAGGCCGCCGCAGTCGGCGTCGCCCGTCAGGGCGTTGTTGTAGAGCTTGCCGTAGAGCTCGTCCATGTCTACCTCGCGGCCCATCAGCTCCATGGCCTCGCGGAAGAGGCCCGCCCAGGCGTTGAGGTCCGACGTGCAGTTGTTGCAGTGGACCATGGCGACAAGCGAGCCGTCGGGCGTCGTCACCATGTCGATGGCCTCGTAGGGCTTCGAGAGCTCTTTCTCCAAGACAATCATCGAGAACGACGACGTGCCCGCCGAGACGTTGCCCGTGCGCTGCTTGACGGCGTTGGTCGCCGCCATGCCGGTCCCGGCGTCGCCCTCGGGGGGGCAGAGGGGGATGCCGGCCTTGAGGTGCCCGGAGACGTCGAGCAGCTTGGCGCCATCGGCGGTCAGGGCGCCGGCCTTCTCGCCCGCCACGAGGACCTTGGGGAATATGTCGAGCAGCTTCCACCCGAAGCCGTGGGGGGCCACGAGCTTGTCGAACTTCTCGACCATGGCGGCGTCGTACGTCTTGGTCCGCGGGTCCACGGGGAGCATGCCCGAGGCGTCGCCCACGCCGAGGACCTTCTCGCCCGTCAGCTGCCAGTGGACGTAGCCCGCCAGGGTCGTCTGGAACTTGATGTCGCCCACGTGCGGCTCCTTGTTGAGGATGCACTGGTAGAGGTGCGAGATGCTCCAGCGCAGCGGGATGTTGTAGACGAAGAGCTTCGAGAGCTCGGCGGCGGCGGCCCCGGTGTTGGTGTTGCGCCACGTCCGGAACGGGACGAGGATCTTGTCGTCGGCCCCGAACGCCATGTAGCCGTGCATCATGGCGCTTATGCCGATGCCCGCCAGGGTCTCAATCTCGACGTCATACTCCTTGCGGACGTTGGCGCGCAGGTCGGCGTAGCACTCCTGCAGGCCCTGCCACACCGCCTCGGTGCTGTATGTCCACAGCCCGTCTTTGAGCTGGTTCTCCCATGCGTGGCTCCCCTGGGCCACGGGGGCGTTGTCTTGGTCTATGAGGACGGCCTTGATGCGCGTCGAGCCGAACTCTATGCCGAGGATGGCTTTGCCCCCGGCTATGGTCTCTTTTGCTGTCATTTGTGTGTGTATTTCTTTTTATGAAAGAGGAGAGCCAAGAAGACCATCTTTCATGCCCCCTTGGCTCCCGGTTGTCGTCCGCTCCTCTACTGCAGAGACTTGTTGAGCATGTAGTAGACCTCGTTGTTGCGGAGCTGCTGCTTGAAGTTCTCGATGGTCGTGTCCTTGTCGATGTGGACCATCTCTATGCCGGCAATCTCGGCGTAGTCCTCCCAATATTCGGGCGTGATGTCATAGGAGAAGCAGCTGTGGTGCGTGCCCCCGGCCAGGATCCACGCCCCGGCGCCGACCTCGAAGTTGGGCATCGGGACCCACAGTGCCGACGCCACGGGGAGCTTGGGCAGCGGTTTGGGCTTGACGCACTCCACGTCGTTGACAATGAGGCGGAAGCGGTTGCCCATGTCGACCACCGTCGCCGTCACGCCCGTGCCGGTCTTCGACGTGAAGACGAGGCGCGCTGTCTGGCTCTTGCGGATGCCGATGCCCAGGAAGTGGACTTCGAGCTTGGGGCGCTTCTCGGCGGCTATGAGCGGGCAGACCTCCAGCATGTGGCTCTGGAGGATGGCGCTGTTCTCGCCGTCGAAGTTGAGGGTGTAGTCCTCCAGGAACGAGCATCCCGTCGGCAGGCCTTGCGTCATGAACCACACGGTGCGGTAGAGCGCGGCGCTCTTCCAGTCGCCCTCGGCGCCGAAGCCGTAGCCCTCGGCCATGAGGCGCTGCGAGGCCAGGCCGGGGATCTGGTCGAAGCCCACGAAGTTGGGGGCGGCGACGTCCTGCGTCCCCAGGTCGTCGAAGTTCGTCGTGAAGCCCTTGGCGCCCTTGGCCTTGAGGATGGCGCGGATGGCCAGCTCGGCCTTGGCGGCGTTCCACACCTTCTGCCCGGCCTCGCAGCTCTTGTCCTCCAGCTCCTTGGCGTGGTCATATTCGCTGAGGTACGTGGCGAAGAGGGCGTCGACCTCGGCGTCGGTCACGGCCTTGAAGTACTCCATGAGCTCGCTCACGGGGCAGTAGTCGACGTGGTAGCCCATGACCTGCTCGGCCGCGACCTTGTCGCCGTCGGTGACGGCCACGTTGTTCATCTGGTCGCCGAAGCGGATGATGAGCATGTCTTGAGCGTCGGCCCATGCCGCCGCCACGCGCGACCACACGGCGATGTGCCGCTGCGCCTTGGGGTCTTTCCAGTGCCCCACGACGACTTTGCGGCGCAGGCGCATGCGGGCGCAGATGTGGCCGAACTCGCGGTCGCCGTGGGCGCTCTGGTTGAGGTTCATGAAGTCCATGTCCATCGTGTCCCACGGGATCTCGGCGTTGTACTGGGTGTGGAAGTGGAGCAGCGGCTTGCGGAGCTGCTGCAGGCCGTGGATCCACATCTTGGCGGGCGAGAAGGTGTGCATCCAGGTGATGACGCCGACGCACTTCTCGTCGTTGTTGGCGGCCTTCATCAGGCTCTCCACCTCTTTCGAGGAGTTGGCCGTGCCCTTGTAGACAATCTTGACGGGGATGTTGCCGCCCTCGTTGAGGCCGTCCACCATCTCTTTCGAGTGGCCGTCCACTGCCACCACGGCGTCGCCGCCATAGAGGAGCTGGGCGCCCGTTATCCACCAGATTTCGTAGTTGTCGAATGCCTTTGTCATGTGTCTGCTGTGTTATATTTTTTTTCTTTACCTCTTTTTCTGTCCGTAGTAGGCGTTGGGCCCGTGCTTGCGCATGTAGTGCTTCTCCACCAGGAGCGGGTTCATCGTCGTCTGGGGGTTGAGGGTCAGCGAGATGTAGGCCATCTTGGCGCACTGCTCCATCACCTTGGCGTTGTAGACGGCGTTTGCCGGCGACGTCCCCCACGAGAACGGGCCGTGGTTCTTGACCAGGACGCCCGGTGTGTGGTCGGGGTTGATCCCCCCGAACGTCTCGACAATCACGTTGCCGGTCTCCAGCTCATACTCGCCCTTGACCTCCGCCTCGGTCATGTCGCGGGTGCAGGGGATGTCCTTGTAGAAGTAGTCGGCGTGGGTCGTCCCGATGTTGGGGATCGGCTTGCCGGCCTGGGCCCACGCCGTGGCGTAGGTCGAGTGGGTGTGGACCACGCCCCCGATGTTGGGGAAGGCGCGGTAGAGGGCCAGGTGGGTCGGGGTGTCCGACGAGGGGTTGAGGTCGCCCTCGACAACCTTGCCGCTCCCGAGGTCCACGACCACCATGTCCGAGGCCTTCATCTCGTCGTAGCCCACGCCCGACGGCTTGATTACGACCAGCCCGCCGTCGCGGTCGATGCCCGAGACGTTGCCCCACGTGAAGATGACCAGGCCCTGCCTCACCAGGTCGAGGTTCGCCCGGAAGACTTTCTCTTTGAGTTCCTCTAGCATATGATGTTGTCCTTTTTTTTAGAAGAAGTACCAGTAGAACGCCCCGCAGAGGCCCACCACGACAAGCGAGCCCACGACGTCCCACGTGCCCCAGCTGGCGCGGATGGCCTTGCGGTACTCGGGCGTGAACGTGATGGCGTCCACCTGCTCCCGCGACGGCGCCGGCGTCACGAACGACACCACGACCATCAGGGCCACGATGAAGACCAGGAGCCAAATCTCAAACACGAGCCAGTTCGTCTGCCAGAACCATGCCGTGGCGTCCCAGAAGGCGCCATCCATGACGGCGTTGCCGCTGTCGGTCAAGACGTTGGTCAGCAGGCGGAGCATGCCGACCGCGAACCCGCCAATCAGGCCCCACTCGCCGGCCTTGGGCGTAATCTTCTTCGAGAAGATGCCGAGGGTGAAGACGGCTACCATGGCCGGGGCCAGCAGCGACTGGATGCCCTGCAGGTACGTGTAGAGCGTGTTCATGCTCATCATGACGGGCATCCACGCGAGGCCCAGCAGGACGACGACGATGGTCGCCACGCGGCCCACGAAGACGTAGTGGCCCTCGCTCTTGCCCTGCTTGAGTGGCTTGTAGAAGTCCTCGGTGAAGAGGGTGGCGCAGGAGTTGAAGAACGCCGCCAGCGACGCCACGAGGGCGCAGACGAAGCCTATGGTGACGATGCCCTTGACGCCGGCCGGCAGGACGTTCTTGACCATCAGGGCGTAGGCCGCGTCGGTGTTGTCGAGATCCAGGACGCCCTTGTTGTGCAGGGCCACGCACACCATGCCGGGGATGAGGAACATGAAGCAGGGCAGGATCTTGAAGAAGCCGGCGGCAATGGAGCCGCGGCGGGCGCGGGCTATGACGGCCTCGTTGCTCTCGCCATTGGTCTGGCCCAGGACGCGCTGGACGATGTGCTGGTCGGTGCACCAGTACCAGAAGCCGATGATGGCGGCGCCGAAGAAGACGACGTAGCCGGGGTACTCCTTATACATGGGGTCCACGGCGCCGTCGGCGTTGGGGGTGTCGAAGTGGAACATGTGGTTGATGCCGAACCCGTCGTGCATGGCGTTGGCGTTCTCCATCATGGCCGTCCAGCCCGCCGCAATGCTGCCCTCGCCGAGCAGGTCGAGGCCCAGGAACAGGACGAGGAACGAGCCTATGATGAGAATCGGGGTCTGGATCGCGGAGAGGGTCATGACGCCCTTCATGCCGCCCAGGACGGTGAAGACGGCCGTCACGGCTATCAGGCCGATCGCGCCGACCCAGAAGTTCAGGCCCAGCAGGAACTCGAAGAAGATGCCGCCCGTGAACGCCGTGACGGACACCTTGGTCAAGATGTAGGCCACGAGGGTGATGATGGAGAGCCAGCTGCCGGTGCGCTGCGTGTAGCGGAACTTGAGGAAGTCGGGCATGGTGATGATCTTGCCCATCTTGTTTATCAGGAGCTGGTAGAATGGCACGAAGAGCCACCCCAGGATGAGTATCATCCACCCCTGCATCTCCCAGTGGGCCATCCCGACGCCGTCCTTGGCGCCCGTCCCGGCCAGGCCCACAAGGTGCTCCGACCCGATGTTGGCGGCGAAAATCGCCATGCCGATGACGTACCACGGCTCGCCCTTGCCGAAAAGGTAGTCCGACGAGCTCTCGCCGGCCGACGCCTTGCGGTCTCTGACGATGGCGCGCCACACGGCCAAGACGACGGCCAGGATGCCTGCGCCCAGGATGAGCCAGTCCAGCCATATAAACTCAGTGCTTGTCCAATTCATTTTTTTGTTCGCTGTATGTTTCTTTGCGCAAATATACATTCCTAGTGTTACCAAGTCAGAAAATATAATTTCAAAAATGGTGGATAATTATGTTTTTGGACGATATTGCTACCTGTTTAGCCGATATTCCTCCCCGACTGTTAACGTATGACAAACCGCCATGCGCGCATGGCGGGCGACATGAAAAAAACGAGACACCCGCGGCGCTCTGTGCCGCGGGTGTCTCCCTGTGTGCCGTGCCTGGCCTCCGTCCGCCTACTTGCGGAAGAGGAAGTGCTTCGTTATGGTCTCGTTGTTGTAGACGCACGATATGGTCTCGGCGAACATGTCGGCCACCGACAGGACTTTAATCCTGTGGCTCTGCTGGCGCAGGGGGATGGAGTCGGTTATGACGACCTCCAGCGCCTGCGACCTCTCGATGTTGTCGTAGGCCGGGCCGGACAAGACGCCGTGCGAGGCGAAGACTCGGACGCTCTTGGCGCCCTGCTCCATCATCTTGTCGGCGGCGGCGCATATGGTGCCGCCGGTGTCAATCATGTCGTCGAGCAGTATCACGTTCTTGTCCCTCACGTCGCCAATGACGCGCATCTCGCCCACGACGTTGGGGCGGGGGCGGTGCTTGTGGCATATGACCATCGGGACGTCGAAATATTTGGCGTAGCTGTTGGCGCGCTTCGAGCCGCCGGCGTCGGGCGAGGCCACCACCATGTCGTCGAGGTGGAGCTGCTCGATGTAGGGGACGAAGATGGTCGACGAGTAGAGGTGGTCCACGGGGATGTTGAAGAAGCCCTGGATCTGGTCGGCGTGGAGGTCCATGGTTATGACGCGGTTCACGCCCGCCGCCGTGAGCAGGTCGGCCACCAGCTTGGCGCCTATCGCCACGCGGGGCTGGTCTTTGCGGTCCTGCCGCGCGAAGCCGAAGTAGGGGATAACGGCGTTGATGCTCGCCGCCGAGGCGCGCTTGGCGGCGTCAATCATCATCAGCAGCTCGAAGAGGTTGTCCGAGGGCTGGAACGTGCTCTGGATGATGAACACGTGCGAGCCGCGGATGGTCTCGTCGTACATTGTCGTGTACTCGCCATCGGAGAATAGCAGTTTGTTCACTTTCCCCAGGTCTTGCCCGAAGGAGGCGGCGATTTTCTCGGCCAGGTACTTCGTCGCTGTGCCGGAGAAAATCTTGACGGATGATTGAGGTTGCATTTTTATGCCTTCTGACTTTGGTATTTTTTGGTAGTGCTTGCGAATCGTCGGCTTCGCACAGGCAAAAGTAACAATTATGTAATCGTTTTCGCCCTCGGCTAGGGATTATAGCGGCTTCCTTGCAAAATCTCCTGCGCGTCGGGCGTCGCCATGATGTCCGCCAGGGTCTTCTCCGGATGGTTGCGGGCGTAGCCGCGGACAATGTTGTAGGCGCACCACAGGGCGGCGCGCCCGGGCGAGCTGTTGCCGAAGAACGTCGTGAACGGGGCCTCGTTGATCAGCTTGCTCTTGTCGAGCAGGACGGTGCTGTAGAGCAGTTTGCGTTCCGCCATGCAGGCCCACATCCGGGCCTCGTTCGTGCGGCACCACTCCACCTGGCCCTCGTCCATGCCCAGCAGGGTGGGGTCGTCGATGTCGGGGATGCAACGGTGCGTGGCGTAGAGCGCTTTGCCCTGGTATATGAGCGACGTCAGGATGTCCTCGCGCCCCGTGGGCTCCGGCATCGTGGCGTATGTCCACGCTTTCACAAGGTCGCTCACAATCCACCGCGCGTCACGCGTGCGGCGGGCGTATGCCGGGATCTGGAGCCACTCGTAGAAGCGGCAGCGGGCCCCCAGGTAGTGCTCGATGCCGAACGATATGTATGTCGAGTCGACAAACATCTTGCTGTTGAAGCCCGAAAAGTGGCAGTATACGTCTGTCGGCACGGGCTTGTCGGGAAACAGGGCGGCGAAGCAGCTGAACGCGTCGCTCAGGCGGCCGTCGATGTCCAGGCGGTCGAAGACGCTGTCGCACGCCGCCTTGACCTCGGGGTTCTCTGGGGCGGACAGGAAGAGGGTGAAAGCGTCGTTGAAGCCCGCCGCCCCCGGGCGCCCTATGCCCAGCTCCCCGCGGCAGAATGTGGCGAAGTAGTCGCCATACTCCCGCTCCAGCTTCTCGGCGCGGGCGCCGGCGCCGAGGCTGTCGCCCGACAGCAGGTCCTTATAGAAAGGGTTCACCCTCAGCTCCACCTCGTGGCCCGCCGTGTCGGGGCGGCGGAACTCCCCGCCGCAGGCGGAGGCGGAGAGGGCGGCCAGGGCGGCCAGGGCCGTGTGGACAATGTGGCGCATCGTGCGGTCAGCTCCTCCTGGCGAACTGCTCCGCCTGTTTCCGGATCAGCTCGGCGTCGTCGAAGTAGTCGATGCGCATAGCCTTGCGGACGTCGGCGAGGGTCGCCGCCGCCACCTGGCGGGCCGTGTCGCTGCCGCGCTTCAAGATGTTGTATACTTCGGGGATGTCTTTCTCGAACTCCGCGCGCCGGGCGCGGATGGGCGCCAGCTCCTCCTCCAGGATGGCGGTGAGGAACTTCTTGACTTTCACGTCGCCCAGCCCGCCGCGCTTGTAGTGGTCTTTCAGCTCGTCGAGGTTGGCGTAGTCGGGCCAGTAGGCGGCGAAATGCTCCTGCCGGCAGAAGGCGTCGAGGTAGGTGAAGACGGCGTTGCCCTCCAGGTGGCCGGGGTCCTCCACGCGCAGGTGGCTGGGGTCGGTGTACATGATTTTCACCTTCTTCTTCACCTCCTCGGTGGTGTCCGAGAGGTATATGCAGTTGCCGAGGCTCTTGCTCATCTTGGCCTTGCCGTCAGTCCCGGGCAGGCGGAGGCACGCGGCGTTGTCGGGCAGGAGAATCTCGGGCTCCACGAGGGTGTCGCCGTAGATGAGGTTGAAGCGGCGCACAATCTCGCGCGTCTGCTCAATCATGGGCTCCTGGTCTTCGCCCACGGGGACCGTCGTGGCGCGGAACGCGGTGATGTCGGCCGCCTGGCTTATGGGGTAGGTGAAGAAGCCGACGGGGATGGAGGTCTCGAAGTTCCGCATCTGAATCTCGGTCTTGACTGTCGGGTTGCGCTGGAGGCGCGAGACGGTGACGAGGTTCATGTAGTAGAATGCCAGTTCCGTCAGCTCCGTCACGTAGCTCTGCACGAAGAGGTTGCTCTTGGCCGGGTCCAGGCCCACCGAGAGGTAGTCGAGCGCCACCTCTATGATGTTCTCGCGCACCTTGTCGGGGTTGTCGGCGTTGTCGGTCAGGGCCTGGGCGTCGGCAATCATGATGAAAATCTTGTCGAAGTTGCCGGAGTTCTGCAACTCCACGCGGCGGCGGAGCGAGCCGACGTAGTGTCCCACGTGGAGGCGGCCGGTCGGGCGGTCGCCCGTCAGGATTATCTTCTCTTGCTTCTGGTCTGTCATCTACTCTCGTTGGTCGGCGGGGCGGGCGCGCCGCGCCCGCCCCGCCGTTTTTTTTCGTGCCGCTAAGTTAGTCTAAAGCCGCGAGAAAACGTCCGTTTTTGAGCGGCGTCGGTCGAAGTCGGTGCCGGTGGCTCCGCGTGGGGCGTGGCAAGGGTGGGGCGTGGCGGTGCGTTCGTGTTAATCTGCCAACGATTGTAGAAAGGAGCTTCGTCCGGGGGCGCGTGCTTTGGTTGTCAATCTTTATGCGCTGATAGTCAATATGATATATCTCGGCAGGGTGATAACGTTCCGATGATTTTGAAACATATGGCACCCCCAACGGCAACATAGGTGTACCCGCCTCGGTGTAAATAAAACCTAATTTTGGCTTGAGTTGTTGGGCGAACAGAGCGTACTTGCAATGCGGGTCTCGGCAACCCTGTAACATCTTTATAGGACTTATGAAAACAAATGGAAAACTAGCGGCGGTGCGCTCCCTCAGAGCGTGGCTTCTTGCCTTGTTGCTCACGGTGCAAGGCGTGGTGGCTGCTGACTGCTTCGCGCAGCAGTCCGCCAATGGCAATGTCGTCTCAAAAACGGACGGTTTGCCACTGCCAGGTGTCAACGTGGTCGTAAAGGGCACTACGATTGGCACGGTTACGGATTTCGACGGCAACTATTCTCTGCAAGTGGAGAATGGCAGCACGCTCGTCTTCTCTTTCCTTGGCTTCAAGAATCAGGAGGTGGTCTTCGCCGGCGCCCCGGTCAACGTGGCGCTGGAGGAGGAGGCTACCGATTTGGAGGACATCGTGGTCGTTGGCTACGGCGTGCAGAAGAAGAAGCTCGTGACGGGCGCCACGGTGCAGGTCAAGGGCGACGACGTCCAGAGGCTCAACACCAACAACGCCCTCCAGGCTCTCCAGGGCCAGACGCCGGGTGTCAACATCCAGTCCACTTCGGGTCAGCCCGGTTCGGCCATGAACGTCTCCATCCGCGGCCTCGGGACGGTCGGCAACAGCCAGCCTCTCTACCTCATCGACGGCATCGGGGGAGACATCACCACGCTCAACCCCGCCGACATCGAGAGCATCGACGTCCTCAAAGACGCGGCCTCGGCGGCAATCTATGGCGCTCAGGCGGCCAACGGCGTCGTCCTCGTAACCACCAAGAGCGGCAAGGAGGGCAAGGGCGTCGTCGCGTACGACGGCTACTACGGGCTCCAGCGCGTCTACCGCAAGAACGAGGTGCTCAGCGCCCGCGAGTATATGACCATCATGGACGAGGCGGCTCTCAACAGCGGCTCCTCCATGTATAATTGGGCAAGCTACTCCGACCTCATCAATGAGGACGGCACGCCCAAGTACGACACCGACTGGCTCGACGAGATTGTCGACGACGACGCCGTGACGCAGAGCCACAACCTCTCCATCACGGGCGGCGGCAAGGTCGGCAACTACGCCATCTCGCTCGGCTACATGGGACAGGAGGGCGTCATCGGCGGCTCGGACGTCTCCAACTACGACCGCTACAACTTCCGCGTCAACTCCGAGGCGAAGCTCTACGACGGCTTCCTCACCGTCGGCGAGCACGTCGGCGTGGTCTACAAGGAGCAGAGGGGCATGGGCACCGGCAACATATACAACAACAACATCCGCGGCGCCTATGTCACTTCGCCCCTCTCGCCCGTCTACGACAGCGAGGGCAACTATTTCAGCCCCGCCAGCGAGACCTGGAACAACGGCGACGGCAACCCCCTCGGCACCATGATGCTCAACCGCTACAACCTCAGCAAGAACTTGAGCGTCGACGCCAACGTCTATGCGCAGATTGAGCCCATCGAGAGCCTCAAGATTAAGACCGTCTACGGCATCAGCTACGGCGGCAGCGAGTACCGCTCTTTCACGCCCATCTACACCAGCCAGGACGGCTACCACGGCTTCGCCTTTACCGACCAGAGCTCCTACGGCAGCACCAAGGTCAACCAGAGCCAGGGCAACGGCATCAGCCAGGTGTGGCAGAACACCGCCAGCTACGACTTCACCATTGCCGACGAGCACCAGATGAACGTCCTCATCGGCACCGAGATGAGCAAGTATGACGGCGGCAGCACCGGCGGCTACAACACCGACCTCACCACCGGCTTCGACGACTGGCGGCACGCCTATCTCGACAACACCGAGGGCACGGCCAACAAGCGCGTCAGCGGCTCACCCTACGACAGCACCCGCGGGGCCAGCTACTTCGCCCGCGTCGGTTGGAACTGGCAGGAGAAGTACATGGTCAACGCCACGTTCCGCGCCGACGCCAGCAGCAAGTTCGACAAGGACAACCGCTACGGCTACTTCCCCTCCGTCTCCGCCGGCTGGACGTTCTCCGAGGAGGGCTTCATGGACGCCACGCGCTCGGTCCTCGATTTCGCCAAGCTCCGCGCCAGCTGGGGCCAGGTGGGCAACGCCAACATCAACTGCTATCAGTATTTGGCGCCCGTCACGACGTCCAACACCAACTACAACTTCGGCGCCGGCGGCGGCCAGGAGGCCTGGACCACGGGCTCCTACGTCTCTAGGCTCGCCAACGCCGACGTCAAGTGGGAGACCTCGGAGCAAATCAACGTCGGTCTCGACCTCCGTCTGCTCCAGAGCCGGCTGAGCGCCACCATCGATTGGTATCAGAAGAAGACCAAGGATTGGCTCGTAGAGGCCCCGATTCTCGCCACGGCCGGGACGGGCGCGCCGTTCATCAATGGCGGCGACGTCACCAACACCGGCGTCGAGGTGGCCCTCTCGTGGAACGACGAGCTGAGCAACGGCATCCGCTACTCCGTCGGCGCCAACATGGCCTACAACAAGAACGAGGTCGGCGAGATTCCCACCGAGGACGGCATCATCCACGGACAGACGTCGCAGATCTACGACTCCGCCCCCGAGTTCTACCGTGCCGAGAACGGCCATCAGATTGGCTACTTCTGGGGGCTCAAGACCGCCGGCATCTTCCAGAACTGGCAGGACATCAACGACTGGATTGCCGCCGGCAACGGCGTGGCGCAGTCGAGCGTGGCTCCCGGCGACGTGAAGTTCATCGATGTCAACCACGACGGCGTGATTGACGACAACGACAAGGTCGACCTCGGCTGCGGCATCCCCAACTGGACGTATGGCGTCAACCTCAGCGTCAGCTGGAAGGGCTTCGACCTCAGCGCCGTCGGCTCCGGCGCCGCCGACTTCCAGATTGTCCAGAGCTACCGCTCGCCGAGCAGTGTCAAGGGCAACTACACCAAGAGGATTCTCGACCGCTGGACGGGCGAGGGGACGAGCAACAAGATTCCGCGCGTCCTCGCCGGCGACAACGGCAACTGGAGCAACTTCTCCGACCTCTACATCCAGGACGGCGACTATTTCCGCGTCCAGAACGTCACTCTCGGCTACGACTTCAAGAACATCATCCCCTGGAAGTACATCAGCCAGTGCCGCCTCTACGTCCAGGTTCAGAACCTCGCCACTTTCACCAAGTATGACGGCATGGACCCCGAGATCGGCTCCTACAATGGCAACGACGGCAACTCGTCCGACGCCTGGGTGTCGGGTGTCGACATGGGCTACTATCCGCACCCCCGCACTTTCCTTGTCGGTCTTAACCTTAAATTCTAACACCAGGGAGGGAACTGAGATATGAAACCTAACCATATATGTGTGTCTGCGGCCTTGGCGGCCATGGCGTTGAGCCTTGGCTCCTGCTCAGACGATTTCTTTGAGACGTCGTCCAAGACGACGCTCAACAGCGGCACGGCGTTCAGCAACGCCGCTACGGCCGAGATGGCTCTCATCGGATGCTACGACGGCTGGAAGCGGACGCTGGGCGACGAGGGCATCGGGATGTTCCTCACCTCCGAGATCGCCTCCGACGAGTGCCTGGCCGGCGGCGGCATGGGCGACGCGCGCAACTACTCCATCATCGACCGCTTCGACATGGGGGCCGCGGCGGGATACTACAACCTGTGGGAGACCGACTGGAGCAACTACTATAAGGCCATTTTCCGTTGCAACCAGCTCATCGTCAAGGCTGGCGAGATTGACTGGGGCGGCGACGAGGCGGCCCAGGCGCGCATCATCGGCGAGGCCCGCGGTCTGCGCGGCCTGCTCTACTTCGACCTCGCGCGCCTCTTTGGCGACGTGCCCCTGGTCTTGGAGCCTACCGAGGAGAACGTGGCGCGCACGCCCGTCGGCGAGGTCTACGCCTCCATCTTCGACGACCTGAAGTTCGCCGCCACCAACATCCCGGCGTCGGCATACAACGGCACGAACCTCGACACCAACGACGGCCGGATCTCCAAGTACGCCGCCGAGGCGCTCCTGGCGAGGGCCTACCTATTCTACACGGGCTACTATGGCGCCGAGCATCCCAACTGCACCAAGGGCGAGGCCATCGATGCCATCGACGACATTGTGGATAATGGCGGCTACGACCTCGAGGACAACTTCGCCGACCTCTGGATGCCCGCCTGCACCACCGAGAAGGGTGTCGGCGACGGCAGCTACGAGTGGTCCACGACCTACGCCGGCAAGTATTACAACGCCGACGGGTGGCACGCCGGGCAGAAGGGCCTCTCCAAGGAGTTCGTCCTCAACCTCAAGTGCAACACGACGCAGGACTACAACGGCGAGTCGGGCGGCAATGTCTTCCAGGTCTTCCTCGGGGCGCGCAACAGCGCATGCCCGCCTTTTGCCACCGGTTGGGGCATCTGCGTGCCCAACCCGCGCTTCGTCGAGCAGTTCGACAATCCCCGCATGAAGCACAGCGTGGTCGACTATGCCGGCGTCGGCTTCGAGACGCAGTCCGACTTCGGCAACTGCCTCTCCGACACCTATGAGTATACTGGCTACGGGATCAAGAAGTACGCCCCGCTCTGCTTCTCCGACGGTGTGCGCGAGGCCGCCGCTTTCCAGCTCGGCGAGAAGCACATGAACATCACATACTACATCGACTTCACCGTCGTGCGCTACGCCGACGTCCTCCTCATGCAGAGCGAGCTCAAGGGCGAGGCCAAGGGTCTCAACAAGGTCCAGCAGCGCGCCGGCAAGACCGCCACGGCCTACAGCGAGGAGGCTCTGCGCGCCGAGCGCGCCCAGGAGCTGGCCTTTGAGGGCATCCGCTATTGGGACCTGCTCCGCTACGGCAAGGGCGGCTCCTACGCCGCGGCGCAGATTCAGCAGTTGCAAGACGGGGTGCCGGTCAAGAACGGCGGCGTCGATGCCGTCACGAGCTTCGACGGAGGCAACCTGACAGCCAAGGCGGGGCAGTTCCAAATCCCCAACAACCAGATTACGCTCTCCAACAATGTGCTGACGCAAAACGCCGGTTGGTAGGCCACAGTCTTCAATTCTAACAGAATAGAGCAATGAAACTAAGATATTTGAGCATAGCGCTCGCGGCTTCGCTCCTGGGCATGGCGGCGTGCCAGCCCGACGAGTACGACCTCGGCGGCACGGGCTTTTCGGCGGCCGACCTCCAGCAGGGGGCCAGCTACACGGTCTCGCCCGACGCGGCGAACCCCAACATCATCCACCTGCGCTCCAACGTCAAGGGCGTCACGCCGGAGTGGATCTTGACCGACGGCGGGACAAGCCAAAAGGCGCAGGTGGACCTCAGCCTGCCTTTCGCCGGGACCTACAGCGTCACGTTCGGTGTCGGCACGCCGGGCGGGGTGGTCTATGGCGAGCCCTACACGTTCACCGTGCAGAGCAACGACTTCACGATGCTCGACAACCCGCTGTGGACATACCTGGCCGGCGGCGTCGGCAAGAGCAAGACGTGGGTGCCGGTCGACAAGTCCTACGGCGTCGGCAACTGTACCGGCCCGGTCATGTATTGCAACCCCGACGATGTCATGAACGACGGCTCCGGTTCGACGAACATGGCTTTCGAGGCCTGGAAACCCAACTGGGACCCCGGTTTCCAAGACTTGCTCATCCCGGCGTCAGACCCCTACATGGGTTCGTCGATGACGTTCGGCCTCGATGCCTCCAAGGGCTGCACGCTCACGGAGTTCCGCGGCGACGCCAACGGCGGCCAGACGCTCAACGGCACGTTCAGCCTCTCGCTCGACGACTCGGCCCACCCGACAATCTCGTTCAACGGCGGGACGTTCGCCTTGCACAACTCGGGCTTTGACGACGTGTGCGACAACTACACCAAGGACATCAAGATTGTCGAGCTCACGCCCTATATGCTCCAGCTGGCGACCATGAGGACCAACTCCGAGGGCGCATGGTGGATCATTTGGAACTTCGTCGCCAAGGACGTCCAGGACGGCGCTGTCGAGATTCCCGTCGACGAGGTGCCCGTCGAGGCTGCCACCGTGGGCGAGATTGCCGACAACAATTTGGCAAAGAGCCTCTTCACGCAAGACATCGACGGCGTCGAGGCCACGCTCAGCTCCGTCACGCTCAATTTCAACCAGGACCAGCCCTACGGCTTCTACTGGTGGAACGGCGGCTCGTCCGCTTGGGAGGCCAGCGCCGAGGCAGACTATGGCAAGAAGGTGTGGTATCCTGCCGCGACGTCCGCCAACATCGAGGACTTCGCCCTCATCCTGACCAAGGCGGCAGACGGCTCCTATAAGTTCGTGGAGGAGGAGGCCGGCATCGACGGCACGTTCACCATCGACGGCAACGACCTCATCTTCAGCCGCAATGTGATCTTCTTCTCTGCCGACAGCATCGAGATGGCCACCAACAGGCTGACCGTGGTCAAGGCCAGCTCGGTGGACAACGAGTACTACTTCGCCGTCCCTTGCGAGACCAATGCCGCCGGCCAGGTCAGCAAGTACCTCTACGCCAACCTCAAGCAGAAGGCCATCGGCGGCGCGGCCTCGGGCCCCGTGGAGATTGCCATCGACCAGTCGAAAATCTCGTGGGGCTATGGCGACACGGGCGGCAAGGCTATCCGCGTGACGCTCTACAACACCTGGTCCGGCCCGACCGACGCTTTCGACATCGCCAAGGCGAAGCTCAAGAAAGGCAAGACGCTCAAGGTCTCGTTCCAGATTACTGGCGGCGTGACGTGGGTTGAGGGTGCCGAGCCCAAGGCCATCCTCCGCCACAATGTCAACGGCCTCGGTGTCGGTTCCGACTGGTTCGGGTTTGGCGAGGCGGATGCCGTGGCTGTCAACAAGAGCGGCGTCACGACCCTCTCGCTCACCAACGACACGGGTTCGGCGGCCGACTTCTCCGACGGTTCGCTCCAAATCGTGATCCAGATCGACTCCGCCAACACCACGGCGCACGACCTCTGCGACATCGCGGTCAACGAGGTGGGCGAGCCCTCCATCACGGGTACTGTCTCCATGACAATCGAATAATAAGGAACATTAATCTTTCTCCGCCGTCCGCCGGGGCCCGGTGCCCCGGCGGAGGCGAGGGGAAGACTAAGAAGCAGTTTTTATTAGGATATGAAAGCAAAGATATTAGCGGGCGTCATGTCGCTTGCGCTGGGCTTCTGCGCCGTGGCGTGCTGCGACGACGACGACTATTCGCCCGCCACTGGCACTCTCGTCCAGTCGGTCTCCACTGGCTCTAGCGACGCCACGTCCACGTCCGTCACGCTCCACGGCACTGTCGGCGGCCTCCAGGCGCAGTCCTCTTCCGCCTACGTCGTGGGTTTCTACTACGGCTCGTCGGCCGACGCGCTGACCGAGACCGTCGTCGGGACGCTCGACGGCACGGCCATCGACGCCACGATTGACGGCCTGCTCAACAACACCACCATCTACTACCAGGCGTTCGCCACCCTCCAGAAGGTCGTCACCTACAAGGGTGACGTCAAGAGCGTCGTCACGACCGACGCCACGGTGACCACTGCCGACGCCAAGTTCGTCTCCGCCATTGGCGCGACCCTCGGTGGCGAGATTTCGGGCTACCCCGACGACGCCGCGTGCGGTGTCGTCATTGCCGCCAGTAGCGACGTGGAGAAAGTCCGTGCCGGTCTGCGAGTCGAGAACGCGTCGCTAGCCGGCAGCTTCGAGATTGTCAAGGCAGGTCTCGCCGCGGGTTCCACCTACTACTACGCCGCCTATCTCGACCTCGGCGCGGGGGTGGTCTATGGCGACGTCAAGACCTTCACGACGAGCGAGATGACGCTCAATCCCGACGACGACTTTGTCGACCTCGGCCTCTCCACCAAGTGGTGCAAGTTCAATGTCGGCGCTCGGAGCGCGTCGGAGCTTGGCGGCCTCTTCGCCTTTGGCGACCTCGCGGGCGTCAGCAACTCGACTTCGGCATCCGACTATACGCCGAACTCAGACACCTACAGGTCCGACTATGACGTGGTCTTCAAGACCCTTGGCCAGAAGGCCACCCTGCCTACCGCCGACGAGTTCCAGGAGCTCTTCACCAAGTGCGACGTCGAGTGGACAACCGTCGAGGGGCTGACCGGCTACAAGTTCACCAGCCGCGTGAACGGCAACTCCATCTTCCTGCCCGCCGCCGGCTCCCGCACGGGCAACGCCGTCAGTGGCGAGGGCGCCAAGGGTCTCTACCTGACGGGCTCCATCAACAAGGGCAATGCCGACTTCGCCGTCTCCTACGAGTTCGCCAACGGCAGCAATGCGCAGGTCACGACGCCGCGCTTCCAGGCGCTCTCCGTGCGCCCCGTCTCGACGGCCAAGAATGTGGCGTTCGACAAGAGCCTGCTCTACACCACCTGGTACATCGACCTCAATGCGGACGGTGAGAGCCTCAAGTTCGACGGCCCTCTCTACTACTATGGCACCGACGACAGCTGGGCTACTGTGACGAACAATGAGCCGTATGTCGGTGGCGACCATAGGTGTTGGTGCCCAGTCTACAAAGACAATCCTTGGCTTGGCCCTGTAACAGATGTTTGGGGTTGGATGAAATTCCAGCAAGACGGCTCCGCCTCGATGATTCCGGCGGATTGGCCTGAAAACACGTCTGGTTACACTGGTACCTACACGGTAGACGAAGTTAACAAAACAATCTCGTTGCCTTTTGATGTTCTTGGTTTCGGCGCGTTCAATGATTTGACGCTCAATGCAACGACAAATCTCAAGATTCTCTCTCTCACCGACGAGACCATGCAGATCGCCGTTGTCCGCGACCCCGGGCTGTCGGGTGATGTTGCCTGCCTCTTGGCCTACAACTACATCAGCCAAAAGGTCAAGGACGAGAACGAGAAGATTAATGTAAAACTCATGAGCGTAGCCGGCGACCATAGCGGCAATTGGGGAACAGTCGTGGCAAGCCATTCCCCTGCCGACCTGGAGGCGAAAGGCGTCACCTCTGGCACCATCGTCTACAGTGGCGCAATGACCGATGCCGGCGTCTTCCTTGTCGATTTCGAGGGCTTCGCCAAGAGGTTCCCGCAGGGCATGGTGCGCGTCGACGCCATCAGGGCCGACGGGCGGAACGTCAAGTTCGATGCCAACAAGTTTCTCTATGGCGACATCGAGGGCAAGGGCAATTGGCGCGTTGAGCTCTTCAATATGTGGGGCGACACTAAAAAGGCGGGCTGTAGCCCGTTCTGCAACAACGCCACCGAGCTCAGCAGCGAGCCCGCCGTCTCTTTCGCCGACAGCGTGGCCATCGACTACACCATCGTGACCAAGCCTTTCGCCGGGACATACGACGTGAACTTCATCACGATTAATTCTGGTTGGGGGGGTACTTGGGGCTACAACAGTGGTCAGAAAATCACCGTCGGCTTCGACGCCGAGGCTCACAAGTTCGTCTTCGAGCCGCAGACCGTCTCGTTCAACTTTTCCGATGCCGAGAACGACCACTCTGGCGGCTCTCTCATGACGTTCCTTGAGGTGGCGGACATCTACGCCATTTTCCCGCAGATGCACGCCACGCTCGACGCCCTCTCGCTCGACGGTGTGCCTCAGACGTTCGACGCCGCAAAGGTGGTGGACTCCAACGATAATGAGCAATATCGTCTCGAGTTGTGGAATGTATATGGCCGCACAAAGGATGATTGCGCATTCGGCACTCCGGTCAATGATGTCATTGCCGAGCTTGGCTTCTCGCAGAAGATGGAGCTGACCGCCACGTTCCGCTCGCTCTTCACCGTCCCCACGTTCGACTAGGAAGAGCTTCCGAAATGCCAATCTTCGCCCCCCGTCGAGGTCGTAGCCTCTGGCGGGGGGCTTTCTCTTGTGTGTTTATATTTGATAATTGCGGGCCCGCTCTCCCCGCATTTTTTTAACCTCGCCGTTCCGCGTCTCGTTTTGCGGGCGTATCTTTGTGCAGGATGATAAATAAATTTACAGACAAATGAATAGGTTTTTCTATGCGATAGGCGGTGCGATGTTGTCGCTCTCCGTCTTCTCTTGCGCCGGATGTAGCGAGAGCGGGGGCGGCGACGACGGTGTTGCCGCGGAGTTCTCGCAAACGGAGTTCGCTTTCTCCGCCGACGGCGGGGAGCAGGAGCTGACAGTGAAGACCACGGCGGACCTCAACTTGAAGCCCGAAGCCGGGTGGCTGACGGTCGAGACGTCGGGCCTGCAGTCTTCGACCACGAAGAAATACACCGTCTCCTGCCAGCCCAATACGGGTTCGCAGAGCCGCAGCACCACAATCCGCGTCTCGACGGTGGGTTTCTACAAGAACTTGTCGGTCTCGCAAGAGGGCAAGGCGCAGGTTGGCGGAATGCCCGACGACGTGGCCGCCGTGGTCAAAGCCATGGGCATGGGCTGGAACCTCGGCAACAACCTCGACGCCCACGTCAACGGCGTCGCCAACGAGACGTCGTGGCAGAACAAGGCCGCCACGCAGGCCACGATGGACGCCCTGCGGGCCGCCGGCTTCCGCACGGTGCGAATCCCCGTCACCTGGCTCGGCCACATCGGGGCTGCCCCGGACTACACCATCGACGCCGCATGGCTGAACCGCGTGGCGGAGGTTGTGGGCTACGCCGAGAACGCCGGCCTCAACGCCATCATAAACATCCACCACGACGGCGCCGAGAGCAAATATTGGCTCGACATCATCAACGCCGCAAAGAGCGAAGCCGCGAACAACGCCGTCAAGGCGCAGCTCAAGGCCATGTGGACGCAGATTGCCAACAAGTTCGCCGACAAGGGCAGCTTCCTCATCTTCGAGACTGTCAACGAGGTGCACGATGGCAAATGGGGCTGGGGCGCCAACAGGACCGACGGCGGTAAGCAATATAAGGCCCTCAACGAGTGGAACCAGGTCGTGGTAGACGCCATCCGCGCCACGGGCGGCGAGAACGCCACGAGGTGGATTGCCGTGCCGGGCTACGTCACCAACCCGGCGCTCACCATGGAGCACATGGTTCTCCCCGCGGACCCCGCAAACAAGCTCATAGTGTCGGTCCACTTCTACGACCCCAACGAGTATACGCTGGAGGCGAAATATAACGCCTGGGGGCATCTCGCCGACACGAAGAAAGGCGACACCAAGCTGACTTGGGGCGACGAGGACAACGTGCGCTCCATCTTTGGCCAGTTGAACAGCAAGTACGTCTCGAAGGGCGTCCCCGTCTACATCGGCGAGATTGGCTGCGTACGCCGCGCCACAGACCGCGCCGAGGCTTTCCGCAAATACTACTTGGAGTACGTATGCAAGGCGGCCAAGACCTATGGCATGGCGCCCATCTACTGGGACAATGGCGCCATGGGGACGGGCAACGAGAACTCGGGCATCATGGACCACGGCACGGGCGAGTTCGTCAACAACGGTGCCGAGATCGCCGCCCTGATGGTCAAGGCCATGGAGGACGACGACGCGTCGTACACCTTGGAGAGCATCTACAACAATACAGTGATTGGCGACTAGCGGTATGGGTGCGAAAACTGCAATGTGGCGGTTGTGCCTGCCCTTGGCGGCGTCTCTCTGCCTGTCGGCGTGCGGAGACGACGACGACAATGCTCCCTCTGGCGGGACTGCCCCCGTGGTGTCAATCGACGAGGCCTACGGCAACATCTCCGTGGGCATAAAGGGCGGGACGGCCGATGTTGTCGTGAACGCTGATGCCGACGTGTCGCTCTCCGTCTCCTGCTCCGCCTCGTGGCTTTCCGTATCCAAGGGGCTGAGCCCCAACAAGGGCGAATTGAAATACAGGGTGACTTGCGAGCCGAACGGCACCGACGAGCGGCGCCTGGCCGAGGTCATTTTCGCCTGTGAGGGCTTTGCGGACACCATTGTGGTGAGCCAGCCGTGCGTCTACATGCCTAGCGACGCCAAGACCCTCGTCGGCAAGATTTTCGCCGGGGTGAACATCGGCAACACCATGGAGGTGCCGACAGGCGAGACCGGTTGGGGTAACCCCAAGGTCAACGCAGCATATGTCGCCGGGCTGAAGAAGTTGGGCTTCAATGCCGTCCGAATCCCGTGCGCTTGGCACTCCTATGCCGGCCCCGCGCCGGCGTATGACATCGACGCCGATTGGCTGGCGCGGGTCAAGGAGGTTGTGGGCTATTGTGTCGACAACGACATGTACGTCCTGCTCAACAGCCATTGGGACACCGGTTGGCTAGAGGACAACATCTTCGACGCCGGGCTGGAGGAGCAGATTGTCGCCGAGCAGAGCGCCATTTGGAGCCAAGTGGCGGAGGCCTTTGTCGACACCGACGAGCATCTGCTCTTCGCCGGGTGCAACGAGCCGGGCATGAACGAGACGAGTTCGGGCGGCAAGAAGTGGGACGAGGCCGCCGTGGCGCGCGTGGTCCGCTACGAGCAGGCTTTCGTCGACGCCGTGCGCGCCTCGGGCGGCAACAACTCACGCCGTTGCCTGGTCGTGCAGGGCCTGGGGACGGACATCGCCGAGACCTACGACCGCATGGGCGTCCTCCCGGACGACCCGGCCGACCGCCTCATTGTCGAGGTGCATTTCTACGAGCCCTACCAGTTCGCCCTCATGGAGGAGGACGCCTCGTGGGGAAAGGTCTTCTGGTATTGGGGCAAGGAGAACCACAAGCCTGGTTCGGCCCACAACCCCACGTGGGGCGAGGAGAGCCACGTCGAGAGCCAATTCGCCAAGATGAAGAGGCAGTTCGTGGACAACCTCGGCGTCCCGCTAATCGTGGGCGAGTACTCCACAAGGGTTCAAAGTGCGGAGAAACGCTCCGACAAGAGCGAGGAGTTCGACGACGACCTGCACCGCGCTAGCCGCGCCTACTGGAACCGCGTCGTGACCCGCACGGCCAAAAACAACGGTTGCGCGCCGTTCTATTGGGAGACTGGCGGGGACGTCAGCCGCGCCGACGGCTCGGCCATTAACCAATATGCCATAGACGGCATCATGGAGGGCGCCGGCGAGGGCGTCTATCCGTGGTGATGTCGCGTGGGTTTTGACTCCGCCGTGCGGAGCCGATGTCTCCGCGCAAAAGCAAGCGGCGGCGTGTCCTAAGACACGCCGCCGCTCTTTCTTTGGCTGTTGCGCCGGGCTACAGCATCTCTTTCACCTGCTTGTAGACGTTCTCGCCGGTGAAGCCGAGCTTCTCGTCGAGAACCTTGTAGGGGGCGGAGAAGCCGAACGAGGGCAGCCCCCAGACCTTGCCGTCGCTGCCGACAAGACCCTGGAGGGTGACGGGAAGGCCGGCCGTGAGGCCAAACTTCTTGGCCCCCGCGGGGATTACGCTCTCCTGGTACTCCTTGCTCTGAGTGCGGAACAGACCCTCGGAGGGGGCGGAGACGATGCTCACCTTGACCCCGTCCTTGCGCAGAAGCTCGGCGCCGGCCACGAGGGTCGAGACCTCCGAGCCCGAGGCCACGAGGACAACGTCGGGGTTGGCGTCAGACCCTGCCACGACATACGCTCCCTTGGCCGTCTGCGCATAGTCGTTGCCGGCGGGCAGGTTGGCAATGTTCTGGCGCGAGAAGATGAGGGCCGTGGGCGTAGCGGTGTTCTCCATGGCCAACTTCCACGCCTGGGTCGTCTCCTCGGCGTCGGCGGGACGGAGGACGAGCGTCGAGTTGTGGCCCTTGTGGTTCTGGAGCTTCTCCATGAGGCGAATCTGCGCCTCCTGCTCCACGGGCTCGTGGGTGGGTCCGTCCTCGCCAACGCGGAACGCGTCGTGGGTCCAGATGAACTTGACGGGCTGCTCCATCAGGGCGGCCATGCGGATGGCGGGCTTCATGTAGTCGGAGAAGACGAAGAACGTGCCGCACGCAGGGATGACGCCGCCGTGGAGGCTCATGCCGATGCACACGCAAGCCATGGTCAGCTCAGCCACGCCGGCCTGCAGGAACTGGCCCGTGAAGTCGCCCTTGGCAAAGGCGTGGGTCTTCTTGAGGAAGCCGTCGGTCTTGTCGGAGTTCGAGAGGTCGGCCGATGCCACAATCATGTTCTCGACCTGCGTGGCCAGCGCGCCAAGAACCGTGGCCGAGGCCGCGCGGGTGGCGGAGCCGGGCTTCTGCTCTATGGCAGCCCAGTCCACTTTGGGGGCCCGGCCAGAGAAGAACTCCTCCAGCTTCTGCGCCAGGGCGGGGTTCTGCTTGGCCCACTCGGCCTTCTTGGCGTTGCGCTCCGCCACAATCTTCTCCAGCTCGGCGGCGCGCTTGGCGTAGAGCTCCTTGACCTCGGGGAAGATTTGGAACGGGTCGTCGGGGTTGCCGCCCAGGTTCGAGATGGTGTTGCGGTACGCGTCGCCGCCTAGTGGCGCGCCGTGCGTGGCGCAGTTGTGCTCGTAGCTGCTGTTGTCCGCCTTGCGGGCGCCCTTGCCCATGACGGTGTGGCCTATGATGAGCGTCGGCTGGCCCTTGGTGGACTTGGCGTCGACGATGGCCTTGCGGAGCTGGTCGGCGTCGTTGCCGTCGGCAACCTTGATGACGCGCCACCCCCAGGCCTCATATTTCTTGGCCGTGTCCTCGGTCGTGACGTCCTTGGTCTCGGTCGAGAGCTGGATGTCGTTCGAGTCGTAGAACATGATGAGGTTGTCGAGGCCCAGGCATCCCGCCAGGCGGCCGGCGCCCTGCGAGATCTCCTCCTGCACGCCGCCGTCCGAGATGTAGGCGTAGATGGTCTGCCCCATGACCTCGCCGAAGCGGGCCTGGAGGAACTTGGCGGCTATGGCGGCGCCCACGGCGAACGTGTGGCCCTGGCCCAGCGGGCCGGAGGTGTTCTCGATGCCGCGCAAGATGTCAACCTCGGGGTGTCCGGGCGTGGGCGAGCCCCACTGGCGGAACTGCTTGAGCTCGTCGAGGGTGAACTTGCCGGTCAGGGCCAGGACGGAGTAGAGCATCGGCGACATGTGGCCGGGGTCGAGGAAGAAGCGGTCGCGGCCCTCCCAGCGCGGGTTCTTTGGGTCGTAGACCAGGAACTCGCTGAAGAGCACGTTGACGAAATCGGCGCCGCCCATGGCGCCACCCGGATGGCCCGAGTTGGCTTTCTCCACCATCGAGGCCGCCAAGATTCGGATGTTGTCGGCTGCCTTTTGTGTTGCGTTAGACATATGAGTTTTTTATGCTTGTTTATTTTAGTCCCTAGAATCTGTCAATCTTGTCGATGCGGCGCTGGTGCCTGCCGCCCTCGAACGCCGTCGAGAGGAACGTCTGCGCCAGCGTCCAGCAGGTCTCTTCGGGCAGGAAGCGCGCCGGCATGACGCATATGTTGGCGTCGTTGTGCTGGCGCGCCAGGCGCGTTATCTCCTCCTGCCAACAGTAGGCGGAGCGGACGCCGCAGTGGTGGTTCAGCGTCATGTTGATGCCGTTGCCGCTGCCGCAGAAGGCTATCCCGCGGCGAAGCTCGCCGGTGCTGACGGCGCGGGCCAGGGGGTGGGCGAAGTCGGTGTAGTCGCAGCTCTCGGCCGAATGGGTGCCGAAGTCCACCACCTCGTAGCCGATGGCCTCCAGGCGCTCCCGGATGCGGCATTTCATCTCGAAACCGGCATGGTCGCTCGCCATGCCTATCCTCTCCTTATCCATGTGGTTATGTCATTTTTCGCAACGGTAAAAATAACACTTTTTAGCCGCCCCCAGGTGGACGGCCAATGCCCAAAAGGTGCATTTCCATGTTTTGGGCGCAATCGTTTGCGGGGGGGGGGGTATAAACATCGCCGCCCGGCGTTGACCACCGAGGCGGCGATGGGTGGGGAGCGGCGTCCCGACGACGGGGGCGCGCTACTTCTTTATGAGCTTGACGACGAAGAGCAGCACGACGGCGCCGATGACCGCCGTGAGGAACCCGCCCAGCGAGCCGAGGCTCGACAGCAGGCCGCCAAGGAGCCATCCGCCAAGGATTCCGCCCACGATGCCGACGACGATGTTGCCCACGATGCCCATCTTGGACTTCATGATTTTCCCGGCGAGCCATCCGGCGAGGGCGCCCAGGACGAGGTAGATGATGATTGCTACTAGCATATGAAGGTTTTTAGTTGTTGTTGCCATCCCCGGTGTTGAACAGTTGGAGGAACTCCGCCGGTATCTTTGTCTCGAAGTTCAGCACCTGGCCCGTCATGGGGTGCTCGAACTCAATCTGCCTGGCGTGGAGGCACAGGCGGCCTATGGGGTCGAGACGCGCGCCATACTTTTGGTCGCCCACCACGGCGTGGCCTATGTGGCGCATATGGACGCGGATCTGGTTCTTGCGGCCCGTCTCCAGCTCCAGCTCCAGGAGCGACATCTCGTCGGTCTCGTCGAGGACGCGGTAGTGCGTCACGGCCCTCTTGCCGACCCCGGGGCGGCTCACCATGACGCGCGTCGTCTTGGGGTCCTCGGTGAGCCACGTCGTCACGCTGCCCTCCAATTGGGGCATGCGCCCCTCGACGACAGCCACGTAGCGGCGGCTCAGGACCATCTCGTCCCAATGCGTGCGGAGGATGCCCTGCGCCGTCTCGTCTTTGGCGAAGAGGAGCAGCCCCGAGGTCCATCGGTCTATCCGGTGGACGATGAACACCTTGGCGCTCTTGTCGTAGAACTTGAGGTAGGCCGAGAGGTACGCGAAAGCCGTGTGGTCTTTCTCGTTCTCGGTGGCTATGGTCAGCAGCCCGGCGTCTTTGTGGGCCACGAGCAGCCAGTCGTCCTCGTAGACGACGCGCAGGCCTTGCGGCATGACGAACGTCGGCGCGGGGCGCGGGCTCACCGTTATCGTGGAGCCGGCCAGGATGAGGTCGTCGAGCCGCTTCAAGACGCGTCGCCCGACGCGCAACGCCCCGCGGCTCAGCAGTTGCTTGCGGGCTGTGCGGCTCTTGCCCTGCATCTGCCTGTCGAAGAACTCCTCGACCGTGCAGTCCGACTTGACGCTGTAGGTGGCGGGGTGCTGGGTGTCGCGATAGTTTGTCCTAGTGGTTTCGTATATTTTCATCGTTTGGGGCTTACGATGCCGCGGGCTTTTTTGTTTCCCATGTAGTCGTCTATGAGCCCCTCGGCAATCCACCGGGCCATGGCCTCGCGGTTGTTCGCCTTGACGAGGCGAACCATGTCCATGGAGTTCTGTATGTTGCCAATCTCGATGAAGACCCCGGCGGGGTTGGTCTCGCGCAGGACGAACAGGTCCCTCTCTTTCACCTCGCCGTGGAAGCCGCGGTTGGGCTGGTGCTTGGCGTACTTCTCCGTCATCTTGGCCTGGAGGCTCATGGCGAGCCGCCGCCCGCGCGCGCTCTTCATGTAGTTGTAGAAGAAGATGTCTATGCGCTTGTCTTTGCTGCGGCTGTCCACGTGGATGAATATCGAGCGGCAATATCCGCCCCGCTCCTTGGCGTAGAGCGAGTTGATGCTGTCCGACCGCTGACGGAGCCTCTGCACCTGGTCGCGGGGGATTGGCGCGCCCATGCATGTCTCGTCTTCGTCGCACTTCAGCGCGGCGTCGTCGCGGATGCCGTCGTCGGGGTCCCGGATTATTACGTGCACCGTGGCGCGGTGGCTGAGCAGTTGGCGCGCCAGGCGCAGGATGACGTCGTATGCGTATTCGTCCTCGCATATCGGCTGGCCTGCATATTGGCTCATGGCTCCGGGGTCCGGCCCGCCGTGCCCGCTGACAAGGTAGTAGGTGGCGCCCTCCAGCTTGTCGTCTGCAATCTTGACCACCTCGTTCGCCGCGCCCAGCAGCGGCTCGCGCGCCTCGGTGGGCTTCGGGGGGGGGAGGGGCGTTTTCGCGCGTCGCGCGTCGCGCTCCTTGCGGGCTTTGCCCTCGCGCTCAATTATGGCGGCGGCGTCCTTGATGTCCTGCGCCGTCGGCAGCTCATATTTGTAGCCCATCATCAGCCCGTCGTCGGCTGTCAGGCGGCTCCAATTGAGGGCTATGAAGAGCTTCTTGTGCGCCGTGTCGACGCCGTTGCGCCGCAAGATTTGGTCTATGCGCTCACCCTTGTCGGGCTCGACGACCCTGCGCTTCGTCTGTCCATGCGCGCATGGCGACAAAGCGAGGAGGACGCACAGCAAGAGGGTTCGCACTCTTCCCACGGGGGTGGCCGTCTGGGCGTCGCGGGGCTACGCGTTTGTTTTTTGCGGCGGGAGCGGCTCGTCGACGCCGGGGGCCTTCCGGTTCAGCATGTTGTCGATTTGCGCCACCAGGCTGCTGACTTGCTCCATCAGCTTGCTGTTCGCGTCCATGAGGAACTGGATGACCCGCTCCTGCTCGCGGACTTTCGCCTCCAGGGCTTCGGCGCCGGGGCCGCCCTGCGCGGCGGCCCCGCCAGTGGCCCCGACGTCCCTGTACCGCTCGCCCTCGCCGCGCAGAAGCCATTGCGGGTTGATGAACGGGTACTTTTCGAGAATCCTCCGGGTTTGCAGCTCGGAGAGGTCGTAGCCGGGCCTTTTGGCGTTGCTTATGACACCCATGGCGATGCCGCACTCACGCGACATCTCGGTCTCGTTCTTGTTCATGTCGAAGAGGATGTAGCGAAGCCGGTCCACAACTCGCTGCCGCCCCTCCTCCATCGCTTTCTTTTCCCGCATTCGTCTCGATGTTTTTTTTTGAAAATGTGGCGAATGTCAAAAATAGGCAAAAATATCAACATCCGAAAACGCCGCCGGCCATTTTCCGCAATGCCGATGCCGCCGCCACCCCAAAAGCACAGCCCCCTGGCATTCGTCAGAACACCAGGGGGCGCGTCAGATGCGGAGAGGACGAGATTCGAACTCGTGAAACGCTTTGGGCGTTTACACGCTTTCCAGGCGTGCCTCTTCAACCACTCGAGCACCTCTCCATTCCCCGAAAGCGTTGCAAAGTTAGGCATTAATTTTGAGCGCGCAAATTTTTTTCGCTCGGCGGATTGTTTGGCTAATAGGCCATTTTGGGCTACATTTGGCTCGTCACATACATATGCGGCTACAATGTATACGAAAGAAGAGGCGCAAGCGATAAGGCACGAGTTTTGGCACAAGTTGGAGAGCAAGAGCCGTCGAATCCCGGGGCAGAACGGGAAGCCCATACGCTGGATGATGAACCGCACCGGGGTCAAGGGCCTGGACTTGCGTTTCGATGTCAGCCGGGGGAGCGCGGCGGTGGCCATAGAGGTCAACACTCACTCCGAGGCGAAGGACAAGAGGCTGTGGGAGAAGCTCAACGAGTGCCGGGGGCTGATCGAGAGGAATTTCGACTCCCCGCTCACCTGGGACGCCGGCTTTGTGCGCGAGGCCGGCAACACCGTGGCGAGGGTCTACGTCGCCACGGAGGGGGACATCTACGCCAAAGAGCAATGGCAGGGCATGATTAGCTTCTTGATTGACAACATGCTGAGAATGGAGAAAGCCTATAAGTCCATACAGGACTACATGATGCACTTCTAGGTCGCCGTCTAGCGTGAAAGAGCTGTTCTGCCTCCTTGCGGAGTATGTTGGCAACGCGTTGCGCCCCGTCCAATATCGCCTCTTGCTGTTCGTTCAGCGGTTTGGGGAGCGGGCGCGCAATGTCGTCAACGCCATAACCGTGGCCCTGGCCGCCGTCGGCATCGGCGACGTCGTCTGGCAGATAGGCTTCGAGACTTCGCCCGAGGCGCTGGAGGTCTTGCGCTCCGTCAACTGCCACGTCATCGCTCTGTTCGGTTGCGTGCAGGTCTACCGCCTGGTCTGGGGCGCCTTCAAGAACCGCAGGGTGGAGCTTTGGCAGGTGGCATACATGTTGGCCATATGGGCCTACGTCCTTGGCGTCGACAAAAGCGCCGGGGGGAGCTGGCTCGCGCACCGCTACGTCGTCGACGCCGTCCTTGTCGTCATCTCGGCCTACGAGCTCTCCTCGCTCAGCATCTCTTTCCTCACGAGCAAGTCCAGCCCGACGATGCTCTTCGCCGGCAGTTTCCTCATTTTCGTGGCGGTCGGCACGGGGCTGTTGCTGATGCCCCGGTGCCACTATGACGACCTGACGTTCCTCCAGGCCCTTTTCACCTCCACGTCGTCGGTGTGCGTCACCGGGATGTCGGTGCTCAACATCGCCACGGAGTTCACCCCATTTGGCCACATTGTCATAATAGTGCTTGTGCAGATTGGCGGGCTGGGGGTCATGACATTCACCTGCTTTTTCGCCCTGTCGCTCACCGGCAAAGGCTCTTTGCAGAACAGGATGTTCATCAAAGACCTCATCTCGGCCGACAACATGTCCGACATCTTCCAGACGCTCAAGCACATCATGTATGTGACGTTCATCATCGAGGCTCTCTCGGCGTGGGCGCTCTACTACTATTTCCGCGAGGCCCTGCCCGGCGCCTCGACCCGCGATGTGGTCTTCACGGCGGTGTTCCACTCCATCTCGTCTTTCTGCAACGCCGGCTACTCCAACCTGCCGGGGGGGCTCTGCAACCCCGCCGTGCTCGACAGCCGGATGCTCCACCTCACCATTGCTCTGACGGTCTTCTTCGGTGGGGCGGGCTTCCCTTTGCAGTCGGCCGTGATCAATTGGGTCAAAGAGCACATCCGCCGTTTCGGGCTGAGGCTCGTCGGGCGTCGTCCGCGGCCTGGGGCCGGCAGCCTGCGCCTCATCAACGCCAGCAACCGTCTGACGTTCTACTCCCATTTCCTCCTGCTTCTGCTCGGGGCGGCGTTGTTCCTCGTCCTGGAGGCCGGGCGGACGCAGGCGGGCGAGCCCATGCCCGACAGGCTTGTCGACTCGTTCTTCCTCTCGGCCAGCGCGCGCACGGCGGGCTTCATGTATACCGACTTGCTCTCCAACTCCGGCTCGTCGATTGTCGTCCTTATGATGCTCATGTGGATTGGCTGCGCCCCGATGTCCACTGGGGGCGGAATCAAGGTGACGACGTTCGCCATATGCGTTCTCAACCTGCGCAACGCCCTGCGCGGACGCGAGAGCATTGAGGTCTTCGGGCGCCGGGTCTCGCAGTCGTCCGTGCAAAAGGCCTTTGCCACCATGGCTCTCTCTCTTGCCGCCATATTGCTCAGCACCGTGGTGCTCAAGCTGCTGATGCCGGGCGTCGATACGTTCCGCCTCTTTTTCGAGTCGTTCTCGGCGCTCAGCACCGTGGGCCTCTCCATGGACCTGACGCACAATCTCAGTGCGGCGGCGCAGCTGGTGGTCATTGTCGACATGTTCATCGGGCGCATTGGCGTCATGGCTTTCCTGCTCATCTTTGTAACGCCAAAGCCGCCGCAGCGGTACAAGTACCCGTCGGAGAACATCATGATTTAACAAGGATAATCGAGCATCGATGAAATACATAATCATAGGGTTGGGCAACTTTGGCGCGAGCCTGGGGCTCCGGCTGTGCGACCTGGGGCACGAGGTCATCGGCATAGACTCGCGCGAGTCCGTCGTCGAGGAGTATAAGGACAAGCTGACCGGCACCGTCTGCATGAACTCCGTCGACGAGGCCTCGTTGCGCAGCCAGTCGGTCCTGGAGGTCGACGCCGTCATCGTGGCCATTGGCGAGGATTGGGCGGCGTCCATCCAGACGGCCGCGCTACTCCAGCAGATGCACGCCCGGCGGGTCATCGGCCGTTCGCTCTCCAAGCTCCACGAGACGGTTCTGACGGGGCTGGGAATCAAGGAGATAATAAACCCGGAGTACACGGCCGCGCTGGAGATTGCCAATAGCATCGTCTCGCGCAGTGTCGTCCACACCTACAACATAACGTCGCGGATTGCCATCAACGAGATCTCAGTCCCGAAATATTTTGCCAATCAGACGGTGCAGGACATAGGCCTTGAGAAGAACTTCGGGCTGACGCTCATTGCCATCAAGTATCAGCAGTCGTCGGGCAAGATGTTCGGCGGCAACAAGAGCGCGTGGCAGGTGACGCGCTACTTCGACGATTTCCGTTTTAGCGAGGGCGACCGCATCGTGGTCTACGGAGACAACGACCAGGTGCAGAAGCTCCTCGACCTCATGAACAAATAGCACGATGCGAAAATGCTACTGACAATTCATCCGGGCAACCCCGACGAGAGGAAGATCGACCAGGTTGTGGCGAGGCTTCAAAAGGGGGGGATTGTGGTCTACCCGACCGACACCATATATGGCATAGGCTGCGACATCTCGAATCAGGCCGCTGTGCAGAAGGTGCTGCGTTTCAAGGACGTCAACCTGCGGAAGAGGAGCCTGTCGTTCGTGTGCTACGACCTTAGCCACGCCGCGCAATATCTCAAGCCCATCGACAGCCGGACGTTCAAGCTGTTGCGCAAGAACACCCCGGGCCCCTTCACGTTCATCTTGGAGTCCAACAGCAACGTGCCGCGGCTTTTCAAGGCCAACAAGAAGACGGTTGGCGTCCGAATCCCCGACAACGCCATCGTCCGGGCCATTGTCGAGAGGCTCGGCAACCCCATCCTCTCCGCCTCGGTCAAGAACCCGGCGTGGGAGGACGACGACGAGGAGTATATCACCGACCCGTCGCTCATCCAGGAGAGGCTCGGCCACTTGGCGGACATCGTCATCGACGGGGGGCCGGGCGGAGTGGTGGGCTCGACGGTCGTGGACTGCACCACCGACGAGTGGGCTATCATACGCCAGGGCCGAGGTGAGTTGGAGACAAATATCTAAGAGCATGATACAGAAGCCCGACAATGGGGTCATGGTGGCGCCGTCGCTCTTGGCGGCAGACTTTCTCCACCTCGACAGGGAGATGGAGATGATAAACTCCAGCCAGGCCGACTGGCTGCACGTCGATGTCATGGACGGCGTCTTCGTCCCCAACATCTCGATGGGCGCGCCCGTGGTCAAGGCCGTCAGGCGCGCGCTGGGCAAGCCGATGGACGTCCATCTGATGATTGTGGACCCCGCGCGCTACGTGGGGATGTTCCGAGACCTTGGAGCCTCCGTCCTCAACGTCCACTACGAGGCGTGCGCACACCTCCACCGCGTGGTTCAGCAGATCCGCGACGCGGGGATGAGCCCCGCCGTGACGCTCAACCCCGCCACGCCCGTGGCGATGCTGGAGGAGATAATATGCGACGTCGACATGGTGCTTCTCATGTCGGTCAACCCCGGGTTCGGCGGGCAGAAGTTCATCCCGGCCACGTTGGGCAAGATAGCCAGGCTCCGCGCCCTCATACGGTCGCGCGGGTCGCATGCGCTCATCGAGGTCGATGGCGGGATTAATGCCGAGACCGGGGCGCAATGTGTGGAGGCCGGGGCCGACGTCCTGGTGGCCGGCAGCTACGTCTTCGCCAGCGAGGACCCTGCGGGGGCCGTGGCGCGCCTCAAGGGCCTCGCGGCGGGCTAGCCTTGCGAGGCGGCGTCGAGCCGCTCCAGGACCTCCTTGGGGGCGCGCACAGGGCGCCCGCTCTTCATGTCGAGGAAGACGAGGGTGGTGCTGCCGTCGTTGAGCAAGTCGCCGGCCTCGTTGAAAATCTTGTAGCCAAACTTGATTTTGGCGGTCGGACGCTCGTCGATGGAGACCTCGACGGTCAGCAGGTCGTCGTAGCGGGCCGACTTGTGGTAGTGGCATATCAGTTCGACGACCGGGAGGGCTATCCCCCTCTCCTCCAACAGCGAGTAGGGGATTCCGAGGCTGCGGAACAGCTCCGTCCGCCCGACTTCGTAGAATACGGCGTAGTTGGAGTAGTAGACGACGCCCATCTTGTCCGTGTCGGCATAGCGGACTCTCACTTGTGTATTGAATTTCAACATGTGCTACGTGTTGCGCATTTCATATCGCAGTGTAAAAGTATGGAATTTTTTTTGCCTACATTTGCGTAGAAGTACCACAAAATGTCACGCCCCAGGTTTTTCGCGCTCTTGCCGTCGCCGCTCGTGGTGGCGTTGCTCCTCCTGTTGCCGTCCGGCTGTGGATGGAAGGGCGAGCCGGTAGACGGTTTCGCCGAGGTCGAGGCGGACACCGTCTACAACGATTTGACATATACGGCCGTGACGGGCAACATCTCGTCCGTCTCGGCCATCGCCGCCGACCTCCGGGGGTTCATCAACACGACGCGGGGGCCGTTGGAGGAGACGAGCGAGTTCGGGTTCCTGCTCTCGCGCGACAACCCGAACCCGTCGCGGGGCGACGCCGACGCGACAAGTCCGGGCAAAGGGCGGGTGAGGCGGATCGCTGTCTATGAGGTGGCGCCCGACAACTCCATCCGTGCGAGGGTCTATGGGCTGATTCCCTACACGAAGTTCTATTTTCGCGCCTATGCCGTCTTGCGCGACGGGAGCGTGGTCTATGGCGTGGCCAAGGGCTTCATGACCCTCCCGCTGTCGCTCACCATAAGCGACCCGCCGCTCCGCGTTGGCGTTTTCGACGCCGAGCTGGCGGCCAAGGTCACGGGCCTGGGCGACGACTACGGCACGACCGCCACGCTGTCGTTCCGTTGCGCCGACGGGCCGATAGAGTCGCCGACAGTCCCGAGCGGGGGGGCGGTCTACGACAAGACTGTCGAGGCCAGCGGGGGCAGTGGGGCGGAGTGGCCGTACGTCGCCACGTTCGGCGACCTCGTCCCCGGCAGGCAATACAGCGCCTTGGCGTTTTTGGCGGTGGAGTCGGAGTTCTATGACGACGAGGCGGACAATCCGATGGTCGACGGCAAGTACGCCTATGGGGCCAAGGCGGCCGACGTGCGGACGGACAAATATAGGACCGCCGTTGTCGGGCTTGCCGCCACGGCGCTGGTGGGCGTGCGCTCTTTCACGGGCGACGAGGCGGCGGTGGACTACGACGCAGTGACAATCTCCGGAAGCTATTTCACCCTGCCGTCAGACACCATCGAGGCCTCGGAGTATGGGGTCAGAATCTCCACAGACGAGGATTTTGCCGACGACGAGGCGCGCATATGCCCCTCCACCGGCGACCTGGCGCAAGGGAAGAGGTATGGCGTTTTTGTCAATGGGCTGAGCCTCAACACGAGATACTACTACAGGGCCTACGTCGTCGTGCATGGCCTCACGGTGGTCTCGCAGACCGTCTGCTCCTTTGCCACCAAGAACTACTCGCCCGCGGCGGTCGATTTGGGCCTGTCGGTGGCGTGGGCGGACAAGAACGTCGGGGCCTGGGCCAAGGAGGTTGCCGGCACCTACTACTCGTGGGGCGAGACAAGCCAGAAAGAATATTACTATGACGAGACGTTCGTCGGGGCAGGGCTGGATGTCACAAACATCGGCGGCTCCAGCCGCGATGTCGCCACCGCCAAGTGGGGCGACGGGTGGCGTCTGCCGACAACGGGCGAGGTGGAGGAACTCCGCCGGGAGTGCGAATGGAAGTGGCGGACTGTCGAGGGCGTGCCGGGCTTCGAGATCACCGGGCC
>CAYZUH010000025.1:0-41676 GCA_964481855.1 uncultured Marinilabiliaceae bacterium | reverse complement strand
CGGAGCCTGTCCACAATCCTCTCGCCCGTGACGACTTTCTTTCGACGCATTCTCTATGATATTAATAGATTGTTACCTTTGTCGTGGAAGCCACCGCATAAGGGTGGCTTGACAAAGCTATATATAATATTTATATCATGAAAGTGTGGGACGTCCTGACGCAAAAAATGATGAGGGAGCTGAAGTGCGATAATGTCTTCTGTGTGAAGTTGACAATCTGGCGGACAGTGGCTTCAGAGGCTAGAGTCGATTTGCGGGATTGCCGAGAAATACGAACTCTGTGAGATTATTTTGCTCCAAATCTTCAGAAAGAAGACTGCATTATGAGCGGGATATCGATGCGGCCACCGTGACCGACGCCGACGTGACGTCCTCTTTGGAGGAGTTCAAGGCCCAGGCCGCCGAGCCTGGCTAGCGCAATGCGGGGACGCTCCGTAATATACGAAGACAAAGGGCGCGGCGTCGATACCCGCATGAATCGTTATGGCAGATTGCAAACTGACAAAAAAGTGTGAAACATGAAACTGATGACCAAGGAGGAGGCACTCCGCAAGTGCAAATATTACGACGGCGAGAAAATTCCCGAAGAGAAATGCACACTCGGAAACTACGAGAAGGCCTTTGTGTCAATGGCCCAAAAGTCGGACGGCGTTGAGATTCTCAACGGAATGGTGAGGGCTTTCGAGAAGTCCCCGGCCTCGAAGGCCATGTCCGTGGCGGGCGATGCGTTCGAGCCAATCGTTGCCCTACTTTGGAGCCGATACAAGTACTGGGACGGCGGACCCTACGATGCGGACGAGGCAAAGTGGGAGGCCGACCTGGCCGAGAGCTTCACCAAGATGATTGCCATGGACTATAATTTCCAGCATTAATGCGCGTGTATGCAAATTATTAAGAATCCATATTAGACGCCCCAGAGCCACATCTTGCGATGTCATGCAAGCTTTCCACTGCGGCTAACCCCCTATGTCGCAACACAAAAATGGCATCCGCACGAAAAAGTGCCTTGTGGCGGATTGTTGTTTGAGCGATTTTGGATAATTTTACAAACGTTGTAGGGCTTGTGGTTTGCCCTGCGCTATCTTTGAAATGCGAAACACAATGGCAGATATCATGAAGAAGACAGTGTCGCTAGGAGTCGACATTGGAGGAACGAACACGGCAATTGGGGTGGTCGATGCCGAGGGCAACGTCCTGGTCAAGACAAGCATACCGACGCCAAAGCATGGCGACGCCGACCAATACGTGGCTGAGATGTCCAAGGCTATACGCAGCCTCATATCGGACGTCACGAAGCTCAATCCCGACGTGACATTCGCGGGGATAGGCCTCGGAGCGCCAAACGCCAACTACTATCGGGGGACGATTGAGCATGCGCCGAACCTGTCGTTCAAGGGTGTGGTGCCGCTTGTCGACATGCTCCGCACGCAATTCTCCGACATGCCCAAGATTGTCATGACGAACGACGCCAACGCCGCCACGATGGGCGAGATGGTCTATGGGGGCGCCAAGGGCATGAAGAATTTCGTCATGTACACGTTGGGCACGGGCGTAGGCTCCGGCATCGTCGTCGACGGCAAGTTGGTCTACGGCCACGACGGCTTTGCCGGCGAGTGCGGACACACGACGCTGGTCCCGGGCGTCAATGCGCGCCTGTGCGGATGCGGTTGCCGCGGCCACCTGGAGGCATATTGCTCCGCCGGAGGCATGAAAAGGACGGCCTTTGAGCTGCTCGCCGAATACAACGACACAGACAGCCTCTTGGCTCAGATGCCTTTCGCGGAGCTAGAGAGCAAAGACATCTACGATGCCGCTAAGCGTGGTGACAAGCTCGCCATCATGGTCTTCGAGAAGACGGGCGAATATCTTGCGCAGGGCATGGGGAACACCATAGACCACACCAGCCCCGAAGCCATATTCCTCTTCGGCGGCCCCACGGCGGCGGGAGACCTCCTCCTCGACCCCATACGCAACAACGTTGACAAGTTCGTCATGCAGATTTTCCGCGGCAAGACGCGAATCCTCATCTCCTCCCTCAAGCCGGGCGACGCAGCCATTGTCGGCGCGTCTGCATTGGTCATGGGCGACTGACATCCCGCAAGGGGTCTTGCGCGCCACCCGCACTTTTGATGCGGGTGGCGCGTTTTTCTTGTGTTCCAAGGAGAGCGTGGCTCGCAACGCCTTAGCGGCCGCCAATGCCCATAATTTGAGTATATTCGCGCCATCTTGGTTCTTATTTTCGCAGATGAGCAAAAAATATAATGTCGTCCTGTCTGTCGCGGGGAGCGACCCTAGCGGCGGGGCGGGCATTCAAGCCGACATCAAGACAGTCTCCGCACTTGGTTGCTACGCCGCCACCGCCGTAACGTCGGTCGTCAACGAGAACACTGTTGGCGTATACGGCGTACACGACATTCCCGTGGAATTTGTGATTGGGCAAGTTAATGCCGTCTTTGACGACCTCGAAGTCAATGCCGTCAAAATCGGTATGCTCCACTCGCCCGAACTGGCCTCGGCCCTGGCCGCCACATTGCGGGAGCGCAAGGTTGCCAACGTCGTCCTCGACCCTGTCATGGTGGCGACTTCGGGAGACCGCCTCATGTTGGACGAGACCGTGGACATACTTAAGAGGGAGCTCGCCCCCCTGGCGTCGATAATGACGCCCAACATCCCAGAGGCGGAGAGGCTCCTCGGCCGCGCGATAGGAAGCGTGGACGACATGAAAGTGGCGGCGGCGGACCTGACCGATCTCGGATGCTCCGTACTGCTCAAAGGCGGGCATCTTGAGGGGGACGTCATGATAGACGTCTTGTGCAATGCGCAGACGCGGGAGCGACTGGAGCTTCCGGCCGACAGGGTAAAGACGCAGAACACGCACGGCACAGGTTGCACCCTCTCTTCCGCAATCGCCGCTCACATGGCCTGCGGAAAAAGGCTTACGCCGGCTGTGGTCGCGGCCAAAGAGTATATGAACTCCGCCATAGTGGCCGGTGCTGAATACACCATCGGCAAGGGGCATGGGCCCGTGTGCCACTTCTTCTCTCTTCTCAACTGACATGGAGAATACAAACAGCATTTCAGAGGAGCAGTTTGAGGAGACGGACAAGATTAACGTCTACGGCGCCCGCGAACACAATCTGAAAAACATAGACATCTCGATCCCGAGAAACTCGCTCGTCGTCTTCACAGGAATGAGCGGTAGCGGCAAGTCGTCTTTGGCTTTCGACACCATATATGCCGAGGGGCAGCGTCGGTACATCGAGACGTTCTCCTCCTATGCCAGGCAGTTCCTTGGCGGCTCGCAGAGACCCGATGTCGACAAGATTACCGGGCTCAGCCCTGTGATATCCATTGAGCAGAAGACGACAAACAAGAACCCCCGCTCGACGGTCGGCACCATCACCGAGATATACGACTTTTTGCGCCTCCTCTTCGCACGCGCCGGCGAGGCTTTCTCCTACGAGACCGGCGAGAAAATGGTCAAGTACTCAGAGGGGCAGATTTTCGACATGATAGTCAATGCGTTCGACGGACGCAAAATCTATCTTCTCGCCCCTCTGGTGAAAGGACGCAAAGGACACTACAAGGAGCTCTTTGAGCGGATCCGAAAAAGAGGCTTCATTCACGCCAGGGTCGACGGTGAGCTGTGCGAGGTGACGCCGGGCATGAGGTTGGACAGGTACAAGGTGCACTTTGTCGAGCTTGTCGTTGATCGCATCGCCGTCCGGCAGACCGACGATGCCGGGGCGCAGACCGACGCCAAGCGCCTACGCCAATCGATTGACACGGCCTTGCAGATGGGCAAAGGCGTGATGATGGTCTTGGCGGAGGGTGGCGCCGCGCCCAAATATTTCAGCCGGCAGCTCATGTGTCCCACCACGGGCATCTCATACCCCGAACCGGCCCCGCACTCGTTCTCGTTCAATTCGCCGCAAGGGGCCTGCCCTAAGTGCAAGGGGTTGGGGCATTTCGCGTCGGTGGATGTCGGCCGGATCATCCCCAACCCGAAGCTCAGCATTGCGGCAGGTGCTATTGAGCCATTGGGCAAAGCAAAGAAGAGCCTAATCTTTGCCCAAATTGAGGCAATCGGAGAAATTTACGGATTCGACCTGAAGACGCCCGTCGAGGAGATTTCAGACGAGGGACTCGACGCCGTGCTCAACGGTACGACGGAGCAGTTGCACCTGAAGGACGATATGGGGCTGCCAAGCAATTTTTTCCCCTCGTTCGACGGAATTGTGAGCTACATTGTCTCCATCCAAGATTCTGCCACGTCGCTCAAGGAGCGTAAATGGGCGGAACAATACATATCGGAACAGCTGTGTCCCGAATGCCAAGGAATGAGGCTCAACAAGATAGCTCTAAACTTCCGCATCGACGGCTTGAATATCGCCCAAGTCGCGCAAAAGGACATGCGGCAACTTTTCGATTGGCTAAACGATGTCGAGGCGCGCCTCAACGACCGCCAAAGAGCCATTGCGCACGAGCTTCTCAAGGAAATCCGCAGTCGTGTGGGCTTCATGCTCGATGTCGGGTTGGACTATCTGTCGTTGAGCCGCGACGCAATGAGCCTGTCCGGTGGCGAGAGCCAACGCATAAGATTGGCCACGCAAATAGGTTCACAGCTTGTCAACGTGCTCTACATTCTCGACGAGCCAAGCATAGGCTTGCATCAGCGCGACAACGTCAAACTAATCAACTCACTAAAGCACCTGAGGGACATCGGCAACAGCATCATTGTTGTCGAGCACGACCGCGACATGATGCTCGCCGCCGACTACATTGTCGACATCGGGCCTGGGGCGGGGCGCAAGGGGGGGTATGTCGTGGCAGCAGGTACGCCGGCGCAGGTTACGAAGACCGGCACCATGACCGCCAACTACTTGAATGGCTCGCGTCAAATGGAGATTCCACCGCGGCGGCGTGAGGGAAGTGGGCAGCTCTTGACTATCAAGGGGTGTCGGGGCAACAACTTGCGGGGAATCGATGTCTCGTTTCCTCTAGGTAGGCTGATTTGCGTGACGGGCGTGTCGGGTAGCGGCAAATCCACAGTCGTGAACGGCACGCTGTCGCCCATCTTGAGCAGGCATATATACAAGTCGTTGGCAGACCCGCAACCCTATGAGTCCGTGGAGGGGCTGGAGTTTGTCGACAAGGTTGTGACGGTAGACCAATCGCCGCTCGGTCGGACGCCCCGTTCCAATCCTGCCACATACACTTCCGTCTTCGACGACATACGGAAGATTTACGCCGAGTTGCCGGAGGCCAAATTGCGCAACTATAAGAATGGGCGCTTCTCTTTCAATGTCAGCGGAGGGAGATGTGAGACCTGCAAGGGCGCCGGCGTGCAAGTCATTGAGATGAATTTGCTGCCTAACGTCATGGTGGAGTGTCCCGCCTGTGGCGGGAAAAGGTATAACAGGGAGACGCTCGAAGTCAAATTTAAGGGCAAGTCCATTGGTGACGTCCTTAAGATGACTATCAACATGGCCACGGAGTTCTTCGAGAGCATCCCCTCAATCTACAACAAGCTCAACACACTTAAAAGCATTGGGTTAGGATACATAACCCTGGGGCAGCCCTCCACGACGCTCTCGGGCGGAGAGAGCCAGAGGGTCAAGTTGGCTACAGAGCTGGCAAAAAAGGATACGGGCAAGACCATATACCTCCTCGACGAGCCTACCACGGGTTTGCATTTCGAGGACATCAGGATACTGATGGACGTCCTTAACAGATTGGTGGACAAGGGCAATACGGTTATTGTCATCGAACACAATCTCGATGTCATCAAGATGGCGGACCATATCATCGACATGGGCCCCGACGGGGGGCGCGGTGGTGGCATGGTCGTGGCGCAGGGCACCCCCGAACAGGTTGCTCTGTGCGCAGACAGCTATACTGGCAAATTTCTGCGAGAGGAGCTGGAGCGCGGATAGGGGGAGGGGGTCAGAAATCCGCTGGGCTCTCGTAGCATACCTTCGCGCCGGTATGCGGGTGGACGAACTCAATCTTGGCCGAGTGCAACAGCAGCCTACGGCCTATCGTCCCATAGAGGTTGTCGCCGACAATTGGGCATCCCAACCCCAGCGGGTGAGCCGCATGGAGGCGCAGTTGGTGCGTGCGTCCTGTCGTGGGGTGCAACAGCAGACGGCTTCTGCCCCCCGATGTCTCTATGACTTCGTAGTGGGAGATGGCCTCTTTGCCTCTCACGAAGTCCACCATTTGCCTCGGGCGGTCGTCGATGTTGGGAAGCAATGGGAGTCTTATGGTTCCACTCTCTGCGTCGGGGACTCCCTCCACCACGGCCACGTATGTCTTGGAGACTTGCCTGGTGGCAAACAGCTGTTGCATAGCCTTGTGCGTCGCCTTGTCTTTGGCAATGACGACAATTCCTGAGGTCGCCATGTCGAGCCTGTGGGTGTAGCCGGGTGCGTCGATTCCGGGGCGCACCGCCAAGATGCGGCGCATCAGTGTGTCATGACGTTCGTCGTCAGAGACGGTCAAAAGGCCGGCGGGCTTGTCTGCCACCAATAGCCATTCGTCTTCGGCAATGATTCTCACACTGCCATCGTCCGCCACATTCTGCCGCAACGGATTGCGGGCCACGTTCACGCCTCGGAGCATCCGTTCGAGCAGGGGGCCGCATTTCGTCTGACAGGCGGGATAGAACTGCCCCGCAATCCTTATCTCCCCTTTGGGAGATTTGCCAACCCAAAACTCTGCCATGGATATTGGCGTCATCCCGTTTGCGAACGCATAGTTAAGCAGTTTCGGGGCAGCGCATTCGCCCGCGCCTGATGGCGGGACTCCTCGCCCCGCCGCCTGGAATATGTCCCACACGCTCATGCGCCGCCCGTCGGCGCAGTGCAGTTTCATGCGGCTGAACAGCCATCTCTGCAAGATGTTCGAGCGCCGCCGCCGCTCCCGGCGCAGCTCTTGCTTTGCCGCCTCGTGTGCGCCGATGCGTTGCCTGAGGGCCTCCTCCTCGCTTGCAAACCTGTTTCGCAGACGTTTCAGTTCCGCTTTCTCAAATTGGCTCTGGAGGTTTAGTTCGTCGGCTCTTTCTGGGTGTTCTTCGCGTTCTTGGCGTCGTGCCGTCTTGTTCGCAGCGATGGTGTCACGCCACATGCCCAACGCCGCGGAGTGCGCCGCCTCCATCTCTCCTAGGGCTGCCGCATAGTGTCCGACGCCCTCTTGCGTGACGCTCTCTATTTCCCTGCTAATTTCCGAAATGGCGGCCTCCTCTCTTTTGAAGACCCCGTCTTCGTCACTATAGTCCAACACCGGAGGGACAAACCATTGCCTGTCCTGTCCAACACGCATGTTTCCCGAAAACGAGGCAAGAAAGCCCACTTCGCCATCCCTGTTCTCGCACGTCAAGACGCCCAACATCTTGCCCTCCTCCAGCTCCTCCGCCAATGCCGCATGCCTGGCTATCTCGTCTCGGGTCCGCAAGGCGGCCTCGCGGCAGAACTTGTCGGGAGCGTAGGCAAAAGGGTATGTGAAAGGCAGGTCGCGGGACATGGCGGCCCACGACGGCATGGAGTGGAAGTATACATCGTTTTCCATGTGGGAAAAATAAGTAATTTTGGGCTTGCTTATACTCGTTTTTGCCCCGACATGGAGGAGATTATTTTTCTAGACAAGGAGTTGACGCTGTTTATCAATGGCTTCAACACGCCTTTCTTCGACGCTTTTTTCTACCTCATCACTTCAAAAATCCTTTGGCTACCCCTCTATGCGGTTCTGCTGTGGATGATTTTTCGCAAGCAGGGGGGGCGGGGACTGATGACCGTGGTCGTCGTTGGCCTGGTTGTCTTGGCAGCCGACCAAGTGACGTCGGGACTCATGAAGCCCCTTTTCGAGAGGCTTCGTCCGACGCACGACGACGTTTTGCAATACTTGGTGCACACAGTCAACGGTTACCGCGGCGGTGCCTTTGGGTTTGCATCGTCGCATGCGGCAAATACGTTCGCCATCGCGTCTTTCTTCATACTCGTTGTGCGCCGGTGGTCCATGTCTATTGCCCTTTCGCTTTGGGCTTTGGCAAACTCCTATGGGAGGGTGTACCAAGGGGTGCACTTCTTGGGCGACGTCGTTGTGGGCGCACTGATAGGCGTTGCGATTGGTCGCCTGTTCTACGAACTGTATCTCCATCTGTCTCTCCATTTTTTCGTAATCAACCACCACAACAAGTGGACACTCAAGATAGGATTGGGGCGGATGTTTGGTTCGCTCGGCCCGAGAGTTTTGGCCTACACTTTTTGGCTCACGGTGGTGGTCGTCGCAATTGCGGTTAGCCTCATTCAAAGGTACCATGGAGTTGCTTGTTGACCCGTCATTTTCTGCCGAGGGACTTCTGTGCGAGGAGGAGAGCGCGCACTGCGTCAAGGTTTTGCGTCACAAGGCGGGAGACTGCGTCTTTGTCACCGATGGGGCGGGAGCGTTGTTCTCGTGCCGCCTTGCCAAGGCCGACCCGCGCGGTTGCCGATTGGACATTGAGGATGTCAAGCGGCACGAGAGGCCGAAGCCGGACTTGTGGATGGCGGTAGCGCCGACCAAGAATGCCGACCGGTTCGAGTGGTTCGTGGAGAAAGCTGTCGAAATCGGGGTGGGGCGCATCACGCCCCTCGTGTGCGAACGGTCGGAGAGGGCTAGGGTGCGGGTAGACCGTCTTGAGAGATTGGTTGTTGCGGCGGCGAAGCAGTCGCTCAAGTTTTTCCTCCCCAGGCTCGATGAGCCGTTGCGCTTCTCCGACATCTTGAAAGACGCCAATTTGCCTGCGCAGCGGTTCATACTCCACTGCGGCGCGGCGCCCAAGCGACACCTGTTCAATGCCGCGAGCCCTGACGACGACGCCCTTGTGCTTATCGGCCCGGAGGGCGATTTCTCGCCATACGAGGTCGCAATGGCGACCAATGCGGCCTGCGTCGAGTGTACGTTGGGCCCCGAACGTTTGCGGACCGAGACCGCCGCGCTAGTGGCGACCAACATATTTTCGTTGCGAAGCCAATTGAGGCAGCAAGAGTTTGATTTTTCTACGGTTAACACCATAAAATAAGCGTTTACTATGGCTTTTTTCGGACTTTTCGGCAAGAAAGAGAAAGGGGAGCAGGAGGGCCTGGACAAAGGCCTGGCGCGCACAAAAGACAGCCTGTTCAAAAAGCTCGGGAAGCTGTTGCTCGGGAAGCACAAGGTGGACGACGACGTTCTCGACGAGTTGGAGGAGATTCTGATAACCTCCGATGTCGGGGTCGAGACCACACTCAAGATAATCAAGCGCATCGAGGACAGAGTGAAAAAAGACTCCTACAGCGGAGCTGGCGAGCTGAACTCCATCCTGCGGGAAGAAATTGAGGGTCTGCTGGAAGAGACCGACAAGACTGGCAACGTGGCGGAGTTCGCGGAACATGACGGCAATCCATATGTAGTCATGGTCGTGGGGGTCAACGGCGTAGGCAAGACAACAACGATAGGCAAACTGGCGCACAGGTTCAAGAAAGCAGGCAAAAAGGTCGTCTTGGGAGCCGCCGACACGTTCAGAGCCGCAGCCATCGAGCAGTTGGAAGTGTGGGCTGGCAGGGTGGACGTCCCCATGGTGAAACAGCAAATGGGCTCCGACCCGGCGTCCGTCGCTTTCGACGCCCTCTCGTCGGCCAAGGCTCATGGAGCAGACGTCGTCATAATCGACACTGCGGGGCGACTTCACAACAACATTGGCCTCATGAACGAGTTGTCGAAAATCAAGAACGTCATGCGCAAGGTCGTACCGTCTGCCCCCGACGAGGTCCTCCTCGTCCTGGACGGATCGACGGGTCAGAACGCCTTTGAGCAGGCCAAGCAGTTCACAAAGGCCACGGAGGTGACGGCGCTTGCCATAACGAAGCTGGACGGGACGGCAAAGGGTGGGGTGGTCATCGGCGTCTCCGACCAGTTCAGCATCCCCGTGAAGTATATCGGCGTCGGTGAGGGCGTCGACGACCTACAGCTCTTCAACCGCAAGGCGTTTGTCGAGTCGCTTTTCAAATGAGGTAGGCAAGATGAAACTTGTTGATGTTGTCTCGTTGGGGTGCTCCAAAAACCTGGTGGACAGCGAGAGGCTCATGGCGCAACTGCGGGCGAACAATATCGCCGTGGAGCACGACCCCGCAGTCCCTCGCGGCGAGGTGGCTGTTATCAATACCTGCGGTTTCATTGGCGACGCAAAAGAGGAGTCTATCAACACCATCCTGCAATTTGCGGAGGAGAAACATCGAGGCCGTCTGAAGAAGCTCTATGTCATGGGCTGCCTGAGCGAGAGGTATCGTGCGGAGCTGACTGAGCAGATTCCGGAGGTGGACAAGTTCTACGGAAAGTTCGACTGGCATGGCCTTGTGCAAGAGCTTGGGGCCACCTTTCGCCGCGATGTCATGAACGAACGTTCGCTCACCACGCCGCCGCACTATGCCTACGTCAAAATATCCGAAGGATGCAACCGTATGTGCAGCTATTGCGCAATTCCCATAATTACGGGGAGGCACACTAGCCGCCCGATAGAGGACATTGTCGGCGAGGTCGAAAAATTGTCACTCGGAGGGGTCAAAGAGTTGCAAATCATTGCGCAAGACCTATCCTCCTATGGCATCGACATTTACAGGCGCAACAGCCTGGCCAGGCTAGTCGAGGCTCTGGCGGAAGTCGACGGCATAGAGTGGATTCGGCTTCACTACGCCTATCCCGCCGATTTCCCCATGGACCTTCTAGAAGTCATGGCGGCGAATCCCAAGGTCTGCAACTACTTGGACATTGCTCTGCAACACATCTCCGACAATATGTTGTCCATAATGCGCCGCCGCATCACGAAAAGTCAGACGTTGGCGTTGCTCGACGACATCAGGGCAAAAGTACCCGGCATTCATCTGCGGACAACCCTTATCGCCGGTCACCCTGGTGAGACGCAAAGCGACTTCAACGAGCTGATGCAGTTTGTCAAGATGCAACGGTTCGAGAGGCTTGGCGTCTTCACATACTCACACGAGGAGGACACCTATGCGTGGAAGCACTACAAAGACGACATCCCCGAAGAGGTCAAGCAGGAGCGAGCGGACGCGCTTATGGCTCTGCAAGAGGGCATTAGCGCCGAGATAAATGCCGCAAAGGTTGGCAAAGTCTTGAGGGTCATCGTAGACCGTAAGGAGGGCGACCACTGCGTCGGGCGCACGGAGTTCGACTCCCCTGAGGTTGACCCCGAAGTCGTCGTCTACGGCAATGCCAGAGTAGGCGAGTTCTGCAACGTGCACATTACGGGGGCGGAAGACTACGACTTGTTGGGCGAAGTGGTATAAGAAAGGAGACCCGAAATTATGGCAAAGGCGAAAAACGACTGGAAAGACAGGCTAGGGGTCGTCTACTCGACAAACTCAGACTTTCAATATTCCTATGCCGAAGAGCAGCAGGAAGATACGTTGGAGGCGCACAAACAAAATTTGCGAGTCGCCCTCGACCGGAAACAACGCGCAGGCAAAGTCGTCACACTGATTACAGGTTTTGTTGGCAGGGATGAAGACCTCAAAGAGCTAGGTCGTCGGTTGAAACAGGCCTGTGGTGTCGGCGGAAGTGCGAAAGACGGTGAAATTATCGTTCAAGGCGATTTCCGCGAGCGCATAGCCGATTTGCTCCGGGCGGACGGATACAGGGTCAAACAGTTTTAGCTCCATCTACGCCATGCTCCCTTTGGCAGAACGTATGCGTCCCGTCTCGTTAGACGACTATATCGGACAAGAGCACCTTGTCGGCCGGGGGGCCGTGTTGCGGCGCATGATAGACTCCGGGAATATGTCGTCCATAATTTTGTGGGGACCACCGGGGGTGGGCAAGACGTCGCTCGCCAAGATAATCTCGCATCAGCTCAACAGACCCTTTTTCACGCTTTCGGCTGTCAGTTCCGGCGTGAAAGACGTGCGCGACGTCATTGCAAAAGCCAAACAGAGCAGGTTCTTCAACCCCGACGCCGCAATCCTGTTCATCGACGAGATTCACAGGTTCAGCAAGAGCCAACAAGATAGTCTGTTGGCGGCGGTAGAGGAGGGCGTGGTGGTCCTCGTCGGTGCCACGACCGAGAATCCGTCTTTCGAGGTCATCTCGCCGCTACTGTCGCGTTGCCAAGTCTATGTACTGAAGTCTCTTGAGCACGACGACATGATGAGGCTTTTCGAGAGGGTAGTGTCGAAAGACGAAGTCCTGTCGAAACGCAAAATAACGCTTAAGGAGGATGCCGCCTTAGTCCGCTTCTCTGGCGGCGATGCCCGAAAGTTCCTAAACATCATAGAGTTCCTCTGCAATGCGCAGGATGGTGACAGCGAGGTTGTCATCGACGACAAGAGCGTCGTAGACATCTTGCAGCAGACCTCCGCCACCTACGACAAGAATGGCGAGATGCACTACGACATAATCTCGGCATTCATAAAGTCCATTCGTGGGTCAGACCCCGATGCCGCCATCTATTGGTTGGCAAGGATGATTGAGGGCGGGGAGGACCCGAAGTTCATCGCGCGGCGGCTAATCATCTCCGCGTCGGAAGACATCGGGCTTGCCAACCCCAATGCCTTGCTCATGGCCAATACGGCTTTCGATGCCGTAGCCAAGATTGGATGGCCCGAGGGGAGGATTATCCTTGCCGAGGCGACCGTCTACCTGGCCACGTCGCCCAAGAGCAACGCCTCCTATCTCGCCATCGACCAGGCTTTGGAGTGCGTCAGGCAGACGGGCGACAAGCCGGTCCCGCTACATCTGCGCAATGCGCCGACAAAGCTCATGAAAAGTTTGAACTATGGGCAGGACTACAAGTATGCGCACGATTTCTCCGGACATTTCGTAGTGCAACAATATATGCCCGACGATTTGGTTTCCACTCGTTTCTATACGCCACAACAGAATGCCGCCGAGGCGCGCATCGAAGAGCGAATGAGGGCGCTGTGGGGCAGTCGCTACTCCTGCTCCTGAACCTGCATATGTCACAGAATTTGCGGGGCTACGCCTATGCCGCGCTGTCTTCGTCAAGCTATGGGGTCAATGCTTTCGCTGTGCTCCTCTACGCCTCCGGATTGACGTCCGACACCGTCCTTTTCTATCGCTACCTGTTCGCCATCCTGGTCATGTTTGGCCTCATGATGGCTCGGCGGCACAGATTCAGCCTCACGTTGCGCGAGTTTGCGTTGGCGTGTCCCATGGGGCTCCTGTTTGCCTATTCGTCGCTGTCGCTCTTCGAGAGCTACAAGTACATGGACGTCTCGTTAGCAGCCACCGTGCTGTTTGTCTATCCGGCCTTGGTGGCCATTACGCTGTGGGGCGCATTCCGTGAGCGCCCGTCGAAAGTGACGCTAGCGGCAATTCCCGCCGTGTTTGTCGGCATCGTGCTTCTCGACTGGGATGGGATCTGCGGTGGTGGCTCCTCGTTAGTCGGCATGCTCCTCGTTCTTTCATCGGCGCTTAGCTACGCCATATATATGGTCGTGGTGCAAAAGAGTTGCCTCTCGGCAATGCCGTCGTTGAAGTTGGGATTCTACTCGCTGCTCTTCGGTTTCTTCTTGTTTCTCTTCAAGACCAAATTCGGGACTGAGGTTCAACCTCTGACCACACCTCTTCAATGGGGCATAGCCCTTGCGTTGGCAATTTTCCCGTCGTTTATCTCGTTATCGTCAATGGCGCTCGCCATTCGCTACGTCGGCTCCACTGCCACTGCCGTTCTTGGAGCTTTTGAGCCTCTGACCTCCGTCCTCTTCGGTGTGTGCCTGTTTGGCGAGAGGCCGGCGCCCGTCTCGTGGGTCGGCATGATTGTCATCCTGCTGTCCGTCACGACTGTCGTGGCGCAAAACCGCATCATACGTCTTGGCGGGCGCTTTGTAGGCTTCGTCGTTGAGCATACCCATGTCCGACACCGTTCCCCTGGGGGGGCATAATGCGCCCTCCCATGTTTTCATCAATATGGGTTCGGAATTTGTATTATGTTAAGTCTGCTCCAAGTTAGCCACAAGAGAATAATGAGGACGTCCTTAGTCAATCAGTCCTATTGCCATCATTATGGCAACCAAAGACGCCTGATTTATGACTTCAGCGCGGTCTCCGACAAACGTATGCATCTCGACGGACGCTTTCATGCCACATCGAGCAGAAATCCACACCGTGCCGACCGGCTTCCCAGGCATGGCGCCTGTAGGGCCGGCGATGCCTGTCGTCGATATGCCTACATCACTCCCCATGACTCGTACGACACCCGCAGACATCTCCAACGCCACTTCGCCGCTGACCTCCGTATGCCGCTCAATTGTCTGTCGGCGCACTCCCAGCACTCGCTCCTTAATCTCGTTGCAATAGCTCACGACAGAACCCTTGTAATAAGCAGAACAGCCACTCCGCAATGTCAAGACGTGGGCAATCATGCCCCCAGTGCAACTCTCTGCCGTGGATATTGTCAGCCCCCTGTTTTTTAGGCGTTGGGCAAGAACAGCCCCATACTTAACAATATCGTCGGTCATCTCGTCTCTAGCCGTTCAACTTTGTGAATGCCCTTGATGGCTCTGACTTTCTTAATCACGATGTTGAGCGCATTGGCGTTGTTGACAAGCACGGTTATGGTGCCGTCGAATCCGCCCTCCGTGCTGTCTACGTTGACGTTGCGCAACTTGACATCTTTTTCGGAGTTGAGCAGTTGCGAGATATTCGACATTATCCCGATGTTGTCGTTGCCGCTCACGCGGAGCATGACTGGCATTGCGTCCCCATCCTCGCCGCTCCACTTCGCGTCTAGAATTCGGTATCCGAAACGGCGGCGCATCTCCGGCTCATTGTGGCAACCTATGCGATGAACTTTTACGCCGTTTGTCGAGACGAACGCAAAAACAGGGTCGCCGTATATCGGATTGCAGCAGTGCGCCATCGAAAAGTCGATGTCGGTAAGCCCCTTGTCAAGGACTATCACGTTGCCATGCTTTTCATCCTGCGCACGCGGGCCAACGTGACGGAACTCCTCCACCGACGCCGTGCGGGGTTGCTCTGAGGCTTCGCGCGTCCTCGCCTGGCGGTCTAGGAACTCCTTGATGTCTGTGGCGGAAATTTTGTCTTCGCCGACCGCCGAGAAAAAGACGTTTATGTCCTTAAAGCCGTACTCTTTCATCAGCATGCGTTGCATGGCGTCCGTCAGCTCCAATTTCCAATTCTTCAGTCGGCGACCCAAAAGCTCCTTGCCAATCTCGGCCTGCTTGAACATCAGCTCCCGCAAGGCTTGGCGAAGTTTCGACTTGGCTCGGGATGTGGCGACGTAGTTCAGCCAATCTTGTTTTGGCTCCTGGTGTGGCGAAGTCATAATCTCCACAGTGTCGCCATTTTGAATGACGTAGCGGAGGGAGACGTTCTTGTCGTTGACGACAGCGCCGACGCAATGACGCCCAACGTTGGTGTGGATGTCAAAGGCAAAGTCCAGGACTGTAGCCCCTTTTGCCAAACGGCGCAGGTCGCCTTTAGGAGTGAACGCGAAAACCTCCTTGTCGTATAGGTCGAGCTTGAAGTCCTCGATGAAGTCGACACCGCTCAGTTCGGGGTTCTCCAAGACCTCGCGGATGTTGGCCAGCCAAAGCTCCATGTTGGCCTCTGTCCTGATTCCCTTATATTTCCAATGGGCGGCAAAGCCTTTCTCGGCAACTTCGTCCATCCTCCGGGTCCGGATTTGTACCTCAACCCACCGGCGTTGCGGGCCAAGCACCGTTATGTGAAGACTTTCGTAGCCATTGCTTTTCGGCACCGATATCCAGTCTTTGAGCCTGGCGGGGTTCGGCTTATACATGTCGGTGACAATCGAATAGGCCCTCCAACACTCAGCTTTCTCGTCCTTAGGTTCGCAGTCGATGATTATCCTTATGGCGAAAAGGTCGTATATGCTCTCAAGGTCTACGTTCTTCTTCTTCAGCTTGTTGTATATCGAGCTTATCGTCTTCGTGCGTCCTTTCATCTCGAACCGCATCCCTGTCTGCAGCAGGGCTTTGCGCAGTGGGGCGATGAAATTCTCGATATAATCTTCCCGGCTTCTCTTGGTCTCGTTGAGTTTCTGGGCAATGGAGTCATAGACCTCGCGGTTGGTATACTTCATTGCCATGTCCTCCATCTCCGACTTTATGCCGTATAGCCCCATGCGGTGGGCCAGTGGCGCATATAGGTAGCTCACCTCGGAGCTGATTGTCTTTTGCACCCCTGCGCTATATGCTTTCATGTGGCGCATGACGTTCAGCCTGTCAGACAATATGATGAGGATGACGCGGACGTCTTTGGCGAACGTGAAGAGCAGCTTCCGGAAGTTGTCGTTCTCGACAGCCGGGCTTTTGCCATACAGCTGACGGACATTGACAAGGCCACGGCATATTGCCGCCGTGTCCGCACCGAAGCACTCTTCGACAAGTGACATGGAGATGTGGGCCGTCTGGATGGCGTCATAGAGGAATGCCGCCACTATCGACGAACGCCCCAGGCCAATCTCGTCGGCCACGATTGTTGCGACCTGGACTGAATGGAGCAAGCAGGGGAAGCCCGCAGCCTTGTAGTTGTGCCCGCCGATGATGTCGCTGGCCATGCTCGATATGCGCCGGACGCTCTCGATGTCGGCGGCTTTCAAGATGTCGGCGGTCTTGCGCCTCAGTGTGCGATATTCGGCACAAATCTCCCGACGCTCGTCGTCGGTCAGTGTTGCCTGTGTCATCATGAATAAGTGCGCTAACGGTCTTGAAGAGAACTGACTATCACGTCGACATTGGGGTAAGCGAAACTGAAGCCGGAATCGGACAGCCGCTTGGGGACTACTTTACAGTTCTGCTCCAACAGCTTCACCGCCCTGCCCGCCATGAGCCGGATGACAAATTTGGGCAGACGGTGCTGGCTTCGGGACAGCGTCGTGGCGAATGCCTTGACAAGCTCGTTCATCGACGCCATCTCCGGAATCGTCAGATTATAGACGCCGTTGGCCGAATCGTTCTCCGCAAGGAAAGCGAGGGCGGCGGCGGCATCGTCTATGTGAATCATCGGGATGCACTGGTAGCCCTCGTCGACGCGCCCCCCCCAACCAATCCGCGAAAAGGCAGACCACAGTGGAAATGCGCCGCCGTCTCTGCTCATCAGGTATCCGGCACGGGCAACTATGAGGCGGAGTCCCCCCCCCGAATGCTTCACAATCCTCATGGCCTCGGCGGTCTCCATTTGGCCGACCTCGGCCATGAAAGAGTCGCCATAGGCGTTGGAGTATTCGTCGTGAACCTCGAATTTGTCATATACCATGGCGTTCGAGAGCGTAACGAAGAACTCTGGGCGGGGGTCGGCGAAGCGCAATGCGTTGCCCAGCGAGCGCACGGACATTTGGTGGCTGCGGTAGATGTCGAACTCGTAGCGCCCCCCCCACCGGGCCACATAGGGCTCACCATCCAGGTTGAAGACCCCGTCGACCCCGGCTATGCGCTCGGCCAATGAAGGCGCGGGCAACTTCAGGTCGGCATCGCGGACATCGACGGTCTCGACGCCCATGCGGCGCATCTTCTCCCGCAGAGCCTTGCCCAGTGTTGTGTGAGCGCCGCAAATAGCTACGCTGCGTAGCTTTGTCATTCTCTCTTGTTGTCGTCTTGTAGCTAAGTCGTGCAATTTTGCCGCCGCGGCTCACATATCTGTCACGCAACCAAAAGACCGACCTCACGTGCGCAATGCACGAAAGTGTACGCTACATCTACATGGGGCGGACGTTGCGGCGTCTGATGCCGCCGCCTTCTTCCGCGAATATAGCAAATTGATTCGCTCCTTTGTCAGTGTGGTGGGTCTAGTACGCCGCTCCGTCGTCCTCGACCTCCCACATGCGCCCGTGGCGCGACTTCAGGCGACCGACCTCCTCGGCCGTCTGCTTTCCTTTCTGTTCTATTTCAAACGTCGTTTAAAGAGTCCTCGAATTCTCTTTGACGAGGCGAAAACACTACGCAAGGCGGAGTGCGCCCGCACCACCCGTGAGGCCTGGGCGGCCTGGGCCATGAAGCGCCTCCGCAAGGCGTACCCCTCCGTCCCCGAAGACGCCGACCTATACCCCGACGAGGCTCTCATAGTTCTCCACGACTCCCGCCCTGGGCTGGCCCCCGCCGCCGTACTTCTCGTCCGCAAGTCCCGAACTTTGGAGTTGGGGATGGGTAGCTAGCGCCCGCGCGGTACTATTCCGTCAGACCCCTTTAAGATAGTCGTAGAGCTCGCTCGCCGTCTCCACCTGACGGTAGTCGCCATGCTCGAAGACAGAGATGTTGCCCGTCTCTTCCGAGACCACAAGCGACACGGCGTCGGTCACCTCCGTGATGCCGAGCGCGGAACGGTGGCGAAGCCCGAACGACTTGGGCAGCGTCATGCTTTTCGAGACCGGCAATATGCACCCCGCCGCCAAGATGTGCTGCTTGTCCACGACGAGGGCGCCGTCGTGAAGAGGCGTATTCTTGAAGAATATCGTCTCAATCAGCTGTTGGGAGAACTGGGCCGAGAGACGGTCGCCGGTGTCCAGGTAGTCTTTCAGGCCCACGCTTCTCGCAATGACAATCAGGGCCCCGGTCTTTGTCCGCGACATGCTTTCGCACGCCTTGACAATAGAGCTCAGGAACGCGGTGTCGGCCTGCTCGTCGCCATTCGGCAATATTTTGTCCAGGCCAAAGCGCTTCAAGACGGTGTGGCGGGTGCTGAGCATGACTAGGAACGTCCGTATCTCTTGCTGGAATATGACAATGAGGGCGAGCAGCCCAATGTTGACGAAGCTGCCCATGACGGCAGAGAGCATGCTCATGCCCAAGGCACGGACAACGACCCAAAAGACGAGGAACGCCAATATGCTCAAGACGATGCTCGCCGCCATCGTACCCTTGATGAGCTTGTAGACGGCGAACATGAGGTAGGCGCTCAAGACGATGTCCAGAATGTCTACAAGCCGTATCTCCATGAATGGGAACATCCGCCTGCGCTTTCGTTACTGCTCGCGCCCTCCATCCTCGACAGCCGCAACGAGCTTGACAACCTCGACGCACTCCTTGACATCGTGCACCCTCAATATGTCCGCGCCACGGAGAAGCGCCACGGTGTTGAGGACGCTCGTCCCATTGAGGCTGGTCTTGGCAGTGCCGCCAACGGTCTTGAAAATCATGGACTTCCTAGACACGCCGACCAATAGGGGGCGGTCGAACGCCTTGAATATGTGCAGGTCTGCCATCATTTGGAAGTTCTGATCGACAGTCTTGCCAAAGCCAAAACCCGGGTCTATGATTATGTCTGAAACCCCGAGCGACGTGAGCTCGTTGACTTTCTTGCTGAGCATTGTCACCACGGCGTCGGTGACAATGCCGTCGTAGTGAGGTGCCTCCTGCATCGTAGCCGGCGTTCCCTGCATGTGGGTCAGCACGTATGGGGCCTTGACTTCGGCCACGGCCTCCAGCATGTCGGGGTCCATCTCGTATGCCGATATGTCGTTTATGATGTTCGCCCCCATCTCCTTTATGCTCCTCCGCGCCACTTCGCCGCGAAATGTGTCCACAGAGATAATGGCATCAGGATGGTCTTTGCGCACGACTTCAAGTGCCATGCTCAGACGCCGCAACTCGTCGCTCTCGGCGACATTTTTTGCGCCCGGACGGGTTGAATAGGCACCTATATCGATTATCTCCGCACCCTCGCTCACAATCTGCGCGGCACGCTTCCGTATGGCCTCCGCGTTGTTGTAGTACGAGCCGCCATCGTAGAACGAGTCGGGGGTCACGTTGAGGATGCCCATGACCACCGGGCGGTCGAAAGAGAACAGACGCCCTTGGCAATTGATGGTGTGTGTCATGTCTTTCGTCTTTACGTGTGTTTAAAGAATGTGAAGTTGACCTTGCCGTAGGCGCGGGTCTGCCAAAAGTTCGCGTCTCCATTGAACCGACCCGCCCCCGAATGCTCCAATATAAAGATTCCGCCGGGACGCAGCAAGTCCGACGTCATGACCCTCGAAGGCAATTCGTCAACCTCGGGCATGGCAAACGGAGGGTCGGCAAAGATGAGGTCATAGCGCTCTTTGGTTGAGCCCAAGAAGCGCAAGGCGTCGCCTCGAACGAGTTTCACCCTGTCGGCTATTCCAAATTGCTCCACAGTCTTGACGATGAACCGAAAATGAGCCGGGTTCTTCTCCACGCACGTGACATCTTCGCACCCGCGCGACACGAACTCGTAGGAGAATGCCCCTGTCCCGCCGAACAAATCTAACACTTTTAGTTCGTTGAAATCCGCAATGTTGCAAATCACATTGAAAAGGTTCTCGCGCGCAAAGTCGGTCGTCGGGCGGGCGTCGAAACTGTCTGGCGGGGTAAATCTGCGGCCTCGCAAGATTCCGCTCACTATACGCATAGTGGTAAGAGAAACAAGGTGTTGTATCTATATGATTTTTCGCCAGTCGAGATGGCGTAGTCAAAAAAGGCGGGCAGGGAAGCCAGCTCCAAATGGGGAACAAAACGGCGCATGAAGCCTACACGCGCGTCCGACAGGTCGAAGCATCCGGACAAGCGTACAGTGGTGGTGGAAGCGTCGAACTGCAGCTGCTCCATGACGTATAGCAGCATATAGGCGTAGTCGGGCGCCTCGCGGCAGTAGAATGTGTTGCATAGCTGCAACTCGTTATTCCTCGTGGCGACTATAGTCATGCTGTCGGCCGCCAACGACAGGCTGACACTGGCCGCACTGTAGTCGCCTTGTCGCTTGAGCAACATCGAGGAGACCATGGGCGTCGTCTCGTGAAATATCTCGGCATTGGGAAACTGGGTGCGCAGGAAAAAATATAGGAAGTTCGGCAAGGTGAACGCCGTCGTGGAGTTGGCCAACTCTATGTCGTTGCGAAGCACCCGGTCGTCGGCTTTGAGCCTTATGCCCGAAAGCGCCATCACGCCGCCTATTCTCCTCTCGTCATACAGGCTGGACGGCATCATGGTGTACGCCGGGCTCTCCACGCATATGCACACCCTCCGGTACCGCCTTGCCAGGACTTGGCTTTTTAGGATATACTCCTCCTGTCTGGCAAAATGGGCATCGGGGGATGGCAGGTTCACTTCCGAAAGGTAGAGGTAGACGTTTGTGACCGGGTCGAGAATGGAAAAAGAAAGTCCATCCAGTCGCAACTGGATGGACATATTGTAAGATTCGGTCATTCGCCAATCGAACCGGGCCGCGACAACCGAGTTCTCGTCCATCGCGAGCGGTCGCCTACTCCCAGTTGCCGGCATTATTGTTTGCCTCCTCAAGAGAACCGACTTTCACGCCAGGGTACCTGCCGAGCTTGTTGGCAAGGTTGTCCTTGTTTATGCGCTGCTGCTCGTCGAGACCTTTCAAATAGACCTTGTTGGCCACTTTGGCCTCGAAGACGGGGATGGCGAGGTTGGAGCTGGAGGTCAGAATCGTGGCGCCCATCTCAAACTCGGCATCGACATAGGGGACGCGGCGCAACGAGTCGGGGTTGAAGTTCTTGCATATCGAGTCCTTGACCGGGACGAAGACCGTGTCGCGCTTGATGATGCCGAGCTTGATGGCCTCTTTCTCGGTCATCCCGGCCGCCAAAAGGCTGTCGCTCAGGCTGCCCTCCATGCGGAGCATCTTGAGCTTGCCATTCTTGACGAAATCAATGAGAGTGTCGAAGCTCCCGGTGTATTTCTCGTTGATGGTCTTATAGGCCACCTGCGCGTCTCTAATCAGCTTGAGGCGATTGACGACGGCCTTGGTGCGCTTTTGGAACTGCTCCTCGTAGAGGATGGGCTCGTTTATGCTCGCGTAGACGGCATAGCCAAGCCCCACGACAACCAACAGGAGAACGATTTGGATGGCTTTCTTCATTTTTTCGCTTTGCTATTTTGTTTGTTATTCGATACTTGGCCAAAGCCGCGCCCCGCACTCCGCAAGCATCGGGACGCACAGCGACAACAAATTTACAAAAAATCACACGCACAATGCCGCGCCTCGCGTTTTTTCTCCTATTTTCGCCCAACCCAGGTGTTCCCCACATTTCTTGCGATGCCCGACATTTCTCCCGGACTGTTGGAAGACTTGATGCTCTCCAACATGAATTTCGAACCGACCAGGACACAGCGCCATGCGATACACGCATTGGCGTTGCTCGTTTGCTCGGAGAAGAGCAATCCGACGCTGGTCATCAACGGGTACGCCGGCACGGGCAAGACCTCCCTCATGAAATCGTTCTGCGACGCCATGGACGCGGTCCGCATCCCCGTCGTACTCTTGGCACCCACCGGACGGGCGGCCAAAGTCCTGGCTGGCTACACGGGCCGAAAGGCGCACACTGTGCACAGGGCCATATACAGGCAAAGGGCGGCGGACGCTTTGTCGCCTTTCGAGGTGGCGTTCAGCAAACACCGCGGGAGCGTCTTCATTGTCGACGAGGCGTCGATGGTGGGCGACGCGTACGTCCAGGGGGGCGGGGGCGCCACTCCAATTTGGGGCGCAGGGCGTCTGCTGCAGGACCTCATCAGCTTCGTCTTTTCCCAACCCGGATGCCGACTTGCCTTGGTAGGCGACCCCGACCAGCTCCCGCCCATAGGCCAGGACAAGACGCCCGGCCTCGACGTTGACCACCTGCGGGGCTATGGGCTCACGGTCGGCAGGGTCTGGCTCTCAGATGTGGTCCGGCAGGAGCATGGCGGATTAATCTTGAAGAACGCCATGGCACTCCGCCGGAGGATTGAGGAGGGGGGCGACAACGACATCCCCAGGCTTGAATGTCAAGACGGTGCGGACGTGGAGCGCGTCCATGGCTCAAGCCTGCTGGAGGCGATTGAGGGCGCATTCTCGTCGTTCGGCATCGACGAGACGGTGGTCATCACCCGCAGCAACCGGCGAGCCACGCTCTACAGCATCGCCCTCCGGTCGCAAGCCATGTCCATCGAGAGCCGACTGGTCAAGGGCGACTTGCTAATTGTGACCCGCAACAACTACTTGTGGTCGGAGGCCGCGGGGATAGACTTCATCGCAAACGGCGACATAGTGGAGGTCGTGAGCATATTCGGGTACTCCGAGATGAACGGGCTTCACTTCGCCGATGTCTCCATACGGCTTGTCGACCGCGGCGATGTCGATGTCGATTGCAAGATTATCCTTGATTTCCTGACCGCCGATGTCGGCGTGCCCGACGAGGAGACCCGGCTCAAAGTAGAGGTCTCGACCGCCCAAATCAACGAGCGGCTAGCCGCCATGACTGCGGAGGACTATGACGGCTACACCAATCAGCGCAAGAGGGCATTGGACATCCGCAAAGACAAGTGGATTAACGCATTGCAAGTGCGCTATGCCTACGCCATGACATGCCATAAGGCGCAAGGCGGGCAGTGGAAGGCGGTGTTTGTCGACATGGCGGGGTGCGGAGTCTCGGCAGACAACCCGACACAAGACGCCAAATGGCTATATACGGCTGTAAGCAGGGCGCAGGAGAAGCTGTTCCTCGTCAACTACGAGGATGGGAGTGGAGGAAAAACAGCCCACCCCCACCCCACATACATCTCGAATGAGCTTCACTAATTGCGGTAGCCATCGGTTTGCCTCCCACCTGACGACGCGAGGAAGACGGCTGATGGGTGGATGTTGAGTCCCAAACGCTATGCGTCGTAACCTTGAAAATAGTTACTTTTGTGTACATTGCAACCAACAGACCACTATGAACCCCGGAGACTACGGAACGGGCAACGAAGACGTTGACGACCTGCTGAGCCGAATCGCAGCCGACGAGGCCGCATATGCCAGTGTGGACGAAATCGGCAGCGCCTGCCAATATTTGGCTTCCATTGGCCGCTCGCAAGACGCCGACCGGCTCATGCAGTGGGGGCTGAGCAGGCACGTCGGCGACACTGCGCTGCTGATGGTCTACGCCACTTTGCTCATCGACGAACACAATGTGGACAAGGCGGAGAGCCTCCTCTCCTACATAGCCGACTCGGCAAAGACGCACTTCTACTACCACCTCGCGATGGGTAAGCTGAACTGCGAGAGGGAGCAATATCCCGAAGCCCGGTCGGCGTTCGAGGTGGCTGCCACAATTGCGCCCGACGAGATGCGCGCCAAGGCGATACTCGAGGCGGCGACCACCCTGGGGCGGTGTGCCCAATATGACTACGCCCTGGAGTTCTACGAGATGGCCCCCAAAGAGGCCCTGTGGGACGATGCGTCTTTCATTTTTGACTACGGATACACACTCAGCGGTGTCGGACGGGGACAGGAGGCCGTGGCGGCATACAGGCGCTCTGCCGAGCTGGACCCATTTAACGAGCACTCCTGGTTCAACCTCGGAGTGGAGTTTGCCAAACTCGGCGACAACGTCAAGGCCATGGACGCCTTTGCCACGGCCGCGGACGTCAACCCGTCATACCCGTCGCCTTTTTTCAACAAAGGGTACCTCCAGGTGGCTGGCGGGATGTATGAGGAGGCCATAGTGTCGCTGACGGAATACATATCGCTTGCCGACGAGAAGCTCGACTTCACTGCCTACCAGCTCCTCGCCGAGTGCTGGGACGCTCTTGGCAACAGCGGCCTTGCCAACAGGTTTCTGTCGTTGACCGTGGAGAAAGACGCAGAGTCGAGCTCCGCATGGTTCGCCTTGGGGCAAAACTACTTGAAGAACGGGCCAAACAGCGTGGCTATGGCCGCACTAGAGATAGCCATCGGCATCAACCCCAACGTCGCAGAATATTACTACTCCTACGCCCAGGCCCACCTCAACGACAACAATGTCGCCGAGTGCATACGGATGCTCGAAAAGGGCGTCGGCCTGAGGACTGGCGACGTGATGGCGTGGTTCGAGATTGTGAGGCTTCGCATGGGCGAGATGGACGGGAACGTTTTAGCAATCAGAAGGTATTTTGCCGAAATGAAAAAGAAATATGATTCACCACCCGCGCTGACGCTGGTCGAGGGGTATGTGGAGTATCGATATTTGGGCGAGAAAGCGAAAGGCGCATCCCTTGCGCAAGAGGCGATTGGAGCCTCCGCCAGGCTGGTCGAGGACGCACGCCAGCATCCATCGTTGGAGAAGTTTTTGACGCAGATTAATTTAAGAGTCTGAGACATGAAGATATACGGCCTTATTGGCAAGCCGCTGGGGCACTCGTTCTCTCAGAAATATTTCACCGAGAAGTTCCAAAAGGAGGGAATAGACGCCCGCTACGACTTGCTCGTGTTGGACAGCGCGCACGAAGTATTGCACATCGTCAAGGAGACCCCGGACTTGGGTGGCCTCAATGTCACCATCCCATACAAGGAGGAGGTCATGAGGGAACTCGACAGCATAGACAATGAGGCCGAGGCCATCGGGGCGGTCAATGTCATAGCCGTGCGGCGCGACGCTTCGGGGCGGGCTTTCTTGCGCGGATATAACAGTGACGCCGTCGGCTTCATGGGCTCCATTGCCCCCCTCATGGCATCCACGCATCGCAGGGCGTTGGTGCTAGGCTCGGGGGGGGCATCCAAGGCCGTCATCTATGGTCTGCGCAAACTCGGAGTGGAACCCGTCGTGGTGAGCCGCAACGCCAAGGCCGGGCAGTTGACATACTCCATGCTAGACGAGGAGGTGATGCGGGCGCATACCGTCGTGGTCAACGCCACGCCCGTCGGGATGTTCCCCGAAGTTGACGCATGCCCGCCCATCCCCTACGAGCTTCTGACGGAAAGCCACCTATGCTACGACCTCGTGTATAACCCGGTCGAGACACTCTTCATGAAAAGAAGCGCCGAGCGGGGGGCGACGGTGAAGAACGGCCTCGAAATGTTGCACCGACAAGCCGAGGAGGCCTGGAAGATTTGGCAAGCGCAAGAGACGGCAAAGGAGAGGATTGACACACTGCGCGACTTCCTCCACAAGCAGAACCACAACTACTACGTCCTCAACTCGCCAGTCGTCTCAGACGAGGAGTTCGACCTCAAGATGCGCGAGTTGCAAGAGATGGAGGCCGCGCACCCGGAGTGCGCCGACCCCAACAGCCCGACACAGCGCGTGGGGAGCGACATCAATGTGGCATTCGAGCAGGTGGCTCACAGCAGGCCGATGCTGTCGCTTGGTAACACCTATAGCCGGCAGGAGGTGGAGGAGTTCTACACGAGAATCTGCGCAGACAGCGGCCAGAAGCTGGAAATCTCGTGCGAACTGAAGTTCGACGGCACGTCTATCAGCCTCATATACGAACATGGCCGGTTGATGCGCGCCGTGACGCGCGGGGACGGCGGCAAGGGCGACGACGTGACCCGCAACGTCCGGACAATCAAGTCCGTGCCGTTGCGCCTCACGGGCGACAGCCCCGCCCACTTGGAGATGCGCGGCGAGATTATCATGCCAAGGGAGGGGTTTGAACTCCTCAACAGGCAACGCGCGGACATCGGCGAGCCGCCATTGGCCAACCCGCGCAATGCCGCGGCCGGCTCGTTGAAGTTGCAAAACAGCAGGATGGCGGCCGAAAGGCCCCTGGACTGCATGCTCTACTACGTCTACGCCGACGAGCGGGGCTTCGCCACCCACACGGAGAGCCTGGAGGCGGCCAAAAGATGGGGCTTCGTAATCTCTCCCCACTACAGGCTATGCCACTCGCTGGAGGAGATTTTCGCCTACATCGACGAGTGGGACGAGAAGCGGCACGCCCTGCCCTACGACATCGACGGGATTGTCTTGAAAGTAAACGACCTTGCCGTTCAGCAAGAGTTGGGCCTGACGGCCAAGAGCCCGCGGTGGGCTGTGGCATACAAGTTCAAGGCGGAGCAAGCCAGAAGCCGACTGCGCGAGGTGACCTTTCAAGTCGGGCGCACGGGCGTCGTCACCCCGGTGGCGAACATGGACCCGGTCCCCCTGGCCGGCACAACGGTCAGACGAGCTTCGCTCCACAACCTTGGAATCATCCGGGAGCTGGACTTGCACGAGGGCGACACAGTCGTAGTTGAGAAAGGAGGCGAGATAATCCCCAAGATTGTCGACGTGGAGCGTGGCGAACGGCCAGACGGGGCGCGTCCTGTGGCGTTCCCTGAGGTATGTCCCGAATGTGGGGCCAGGTTGGTCCGAATGGAAGGTGAGGCCGCTTATTACTGCCCGAACTACACTGCGTGCGCACCACAGATTGTCGGACGGCTAATCCACTTTGTCAGTCGCGGCGCCATGGACATCGACCAGTTGGGCGAGGAAAAGGTGATACAACTGTTCAAGAGCGAACTCGTTGCCGACGTGTCGGACTTCTACAAGCTCAACATTGACGATTTGCTAGCATTGCCAGGGTATAAGCAGCGCTCGGCGCAAAAAACCGTAGACGCCATAGCCGACAGCCGGAATCGTGCGTTCGACAGGGTGCTGTTTGCCATAGGCATCCGCCACGTGGGAGCCACGGTGGCGAAGCGGCTTGCCGGAGCGTTCCGAAGCATCGACAACCTCATTGGCGCATCGGAAGAACAACTGGCAAGCACCCAAGACATTGGAGAGGTCATCGCCAGGAGCGTAAGGCTCTTTCTGGACAACGCCGAGAACATTGCCTTGATTGAACGACTGCGCAGGGCCGGCCTGCAAATGAGCGAGGAGGAGCGCAACCTGGCGTCGAACAGCCTGGAGGGGCGACAGTTCGTGGTTAGTGGAGTCTTCGACGACATCGGGCGCGACGAGCTTAAGGACCTGATAGCGTCGCACGGCGGAAAAGTCGTGGGTTCCATATCGGGCAAGACGGACTATGTCGTGGCGGGAGCGAATATGGGCCCGGCAAAATTGGAGAAAGCGTCGAAATTGGGCGTGCCAATTATCGGCTATGACGAACTCTTAATGATGATTGCCCCAAATGATTGAATTCGCCCTGGGCATAAGACGCCGAATTGGCGATTGGCTCAACCACCGTAGCGCAGTAGGGCATCCCGACGTTTTCCGGGGACCCTTGTCGGACAAGCACAGAGTGCTAATCATCAGCTCTGCAGGTTCCGCAGAAGACAAGAAAAGCATCTCGGCGGCCAAAAAAACGGTTCTCCAGCTCTGTCCGTCTGCCGACGTGTCCGTGCTGTGCCATTGCCCACAGAGTGGCGGCCAGACGTTCATCAGCGACAACTGCGAGGAATATTTCTCCGAAAAAGACCTCTCGTTCTTTTTCAAGATAAAAAGTCAAAGGATGCTCAACCTCCTGTCGAAAAAATATGACATGGCGATAGCATTGGCGCAAGACGGCGACATACTCGCCAACTACATAGCCCGGTTTGTTGTCGCAGACTTACGAATTGGCCGCCTTGGCACAACCCTTGATAAGCAAGGATTACTTAACTTCGTCGTCAAGTCTGAGCATGGGAATGGGCTAAGCGCAATGAACGACGTGGCTAGCTCGCTCCGCATGTTTTTCGGCAATTCTCAAACGCAACAATAACATTACAGGAACATGAAGAAGACTTTTATCGTGGCCGCATTGTGCGCTATGGTCGGCTTTTCGCTAAGCGGTTGCCGCCACCGCGTGGAGAGGGTCGACGTCGATGAACAAATAGACCTCAGCGGCAGGTGGAACGACACGGACAGCCGCCTCGTGGCGGAGGAGATGGTGAGCCAGGTCCTCGACTCGGAGTGGATTCTCAACCACCAACGGACGCACCAGGGCAAGAAGCCGGTCGTGATTGTCGGACTTGTCTACAACAACACGAGCGAACACATCGATGCCAACACGTTCATAAAGGACGTGGAGAAGGCTTTCGTGAAGTCGGGAAAGGTGCGACTAGTCCAAGCCGGCGAGAAACGCGAGGAACTCCGCAAAGAGCGCGCCGCCCAACAAGATTTCGCCTCAAGCGAGACTGCCAAGAAGTGGGGGCGAGAACTCGGCGCTGACTACATGATGCAGGGCGACATTGCGTCGATTACCGACCAATATAAGAAAGAGAAAGTGATATACTACCAGACGTCGTTGGAGCTTGCCGACCTGGAGAGCAACGAGATTGTCTGGATTGGAGACAAGAAGCTGAAAAAATACGTGGTCAAATAGACAAAGCGAGCCGGGAAGCGGCATCGACCGATGGCCAACAGAAAAAGGGCGGGCCGAGTCCGCGCGACTCAGCCCGCCTGTTTTTCACACTCCAACCCTTTAGACGATGACAAGGCTAAAAACGAAACGCTTGGTTGCGGCTCTCAGCGTGCCCATTGCCGCATTGCTTGCGACCGGATGCCGGACATACTACTCGAAGACGTTGGTATTCAACGAGAAATTCGAGCAGGGTGAGTACGCAGAAGCCAGGTCGTACCTCGACTCGCAGAAGAAGCTCAAGACGGGGCACGGCAAGGTTCTCTACGACTTGAACTATGCCACCTCGTCATTCATGCTCGACGATACCCAGGCCAGCATCGAACATTTTGACATTGCGGACAAGTACGCGGAGGACTTCTCCAAAAACTACGCCTACGAGGCACTGGCACTCATATCGAATCCGACAGTCAGACCCTACGAGTTGGAGTATTTTGAGAATGTGTTGCTCCACTTCTATCAGGCCCTCAACTACGTCAAGCTGTCGAACCTGGAGGACGCACTGGTGGAGTGCCGCCGGATGAACCTGGTCTTGGAGAGGCAGAGCGACGCTTTCCGCCACCACAACGGCAAGAGGTATAGCCGCGACGCCTTTGGGCATCTCCTGATGGCCACAATCTACGAGATGGCCAACGACGACAATAACGCCTTCATCGCATACCGCAATGCCTTGGAGATTTACGAAAACGACTATCTGCCGATGTATGGCACAGGTGTTCCCGAGGCTCTGAAACGAGGAATTGTCCGAACGGCATACAGGACGGGGTTCGCTCAGGAGGGCAGCAAGTATGAGAAAAAGTTTAATATCTCATACGACAGGCAGAACGGCGGGCGGGGACGGGTCGTGGCTTTCCTGCTCGACGGGATGTCGCCCGTGAAAAACGAGGTCTCGCTAGACTTTGCTAAGACCAATGGAGCCGGCTTTGCCAGCTTCTCCAGCTCCAATGGCGATTTTGTAATCCCCATGTTCTGGGGCGACTACTCCGAAAGTGAAAAAAGCGCTTTGAGGAACTTTTCGTATGTCCGCCTCACACTTCCACAATATGTAGACCGCGGCAGCCAATGCCCAGGCGTCTTCAGTGTCGATGGGACTGAGCGCAAGGCGGAAGTGGTAGAGAGTGTGGACAAAATAGCCAAACAGAGCCTGAAAGACCGCATTTGGAAAGAGTTGGGGAAGTCTATTCTAAGAGCCGCCACAAAAGAGGCCATGCATCAGGCGGCGGCGAAACAGAACGACTATATAGGCCTCCTGGTGAACATTGCCAACGCCGTTACGGAAAAAGCCGACACCCGGTGCTGGATGTCGCTCCCCGCCACAATACGAATGGTTGACATCGAACTTGCGCCTGGCGAATACAATCTCTCGTACACATCGTGCGCCGCCGAGACGGCAACCGTCAAAGTGGAGGGAGGGCGGACGTCTGTGGTCTGCTTCAGAGGCTTCTAGTTCATCAGCTTGTATGCCAACCACCGCTCGTCGCCCTGCCACAAGTCATACGCCGGCCATTCGTCAACATTGTCGATCAGTTGATTCATGAGGTTGGCCATGGTCACCGCAAGCCCTGGTCCGCGACTGTTCGAGCTGTTGAGTATGGCCGCGAAACATATCCCGTCGGGGCGGCGGCAGACTATGGCCGACGACGCCGACAGAGTGCCCGTCCGAAACCATGTGCCGCCAACGACCTTGCGCCACCCCAGAGGGTCGAATTTGGCATCCTCATGCGTCATTTCGTCTATGAGCGACGGCGGGAGCATGTCGGGCACTGCGCCCAGGCCGTCAATGGAGAGTACGAGCTTGACCAAGTCGGGGGCGCAGACCACCCAGCCGCCAGCCGCCCCAAGCGTGTGGATGTCTGAGCCGCCGTATGCCCTGCGGGACATCTTGCCGCGCAAGGCGTAATCCGCCGTCAAGAACGACGTGTCTTGCTCATAATACAGCACCTCGTTCTCCAAACGCTCCTCTTTGCGGGAGTAGCCCAAATGTGCGCCGAAAATGCCCAACGGGGCCAAGATTTCGCTACGGACATACTCCTCATAGGGGAGGCCAGATGCCTTGGCCACAACCTCCCCTAAAATAGCATACCCGAAATTCGAGTAGACCGAGTACGCCCCTGGCTGGAAATGCATGGATTTTCCCTGCATGAAGCGGATTATGTCCTCGACGGACACCGGCATATCGCACCCCATCTCGTCGGCGACAATTTGGGGCATGAACATCGGGTCGCCATAGCGCGTCATCCACCCGCCAGAGTGGTTCAGCAGGTTGCGAATGGTGATATTCCCCATTCGCCGGTCTTTCATGACCGAAAAAACATCGTCGTTCAAGACCCCGGTTGGGCCGAAAACCTTTTGGTCCAACACCAGCCTCCCCTTGTCCACCAGCCGCATTATCGCTACCGCCGTAATGAGCTTAGAGACACTCGCTACGCGCAAGACGTTGTAGGGCTGCATCTTGATGCTATTCTCAACGTCGCTGAAGCCAAAGCCTTTGGCTAGAACTAGCCGTCCTCCTTTGCTTATGGCAACGCTCACACCCCCTTGCAAACCCTCTCTCCTCATCAAGCCCAACAGCCCCGTCTCGAATGGGGCGGCCAGCTCATCGGGGCTGTCTATGTTCGATATGCGGAATGAAGACAGCCCATTGCAACAGGGAGTAGCCTCCGCGCCGACAACGGGTTCTGCCACAACACTTTCCCGCGCAAGCCACATCCACAATGGCAGCATGACAGCGCAAAGGACTCCAGTCTTATGCCAAACCCCAAATTTCATGACGCCGCACGAAGATGCCGCAACAAAGCCCAATTTCGCAACAGGAGCGCGGCCGCGGCGAACAAGCCTACCGTCGAGCCATATTGGACGCCGCACGCGACTACGCACACATAAGCGACAATCATAGCCACATTTGCTTTTGCCATTAGCCTCACCGCCTTTCTGTGGCATCCACCCCGAGCCATGAGTATCAAGATTGGGACGTAGAGAATGGATGCCCACAGGGTGTTCATGTTGTAGGAGGTTATCTTTATGTCCGACACGACCCACAAAAACCAAAAGAGCAATGCAAGCAATGAAGCCACAGAGAACAACGTATGGTCCACACTCCGAATCCAAACTCCACGTCTGCGCTCGAAGACACACACCGCCAATACGGCCAAAAACATTGCAATGGAGAAGAACCGAGGGGAGAAAAAGGCATACGCGCCGGGGGGCGACACAGTTTCCCTTTCGAGTAGAACTTTCGGCTCGCTCAGGAGACCCTCTTTGGCCAATAGCGAATCAAGGTATTGGGGCAACATTGCCTTTTCAAATTCCGAAATCTTCTCATCGGCTCGTACCCCAAGAATCAAGTCAATCCCCGTCCCCCACCACTCATCCTGCCCTACAAATTGGTGCAGACAATCTCTGAACGTCTCCTCTTCGCTTTTGACCTTAACTTTGCTGCCATCAATATTTGCACAACGGAAAAACAAATCTCTAATCCTTGTCGCACAATTGTCAAAAAAGAAGTCGTAGCGATAAAACCGGTTCTCGGGTTGCAAGTTGGCGAAGAGGAATAGCTCAACTTCCCGCTTCTTGCTACTTGACAATATCACCTCCCGCTCCTCGACACCGCGCCCCTCGCGCCGATACGACTCTATGAACCTAGAAAAGTTGGAGGCGGACAGCATATAGTCGAGGGTGCCACAAAGGAACTTAGGCACAAAGAAAGGCGTGTCGAAGTCGAATGTCCCATAGTTGAATACGATGTCGAGACCACGCTCCGAATCTTGAAGTCTAATGGCACTATGACCATACGCGCTGTAAATCTCATTTCCAGGGGTACACGTTAGCAAACTTATGTGTAAATCGCCACCCGCCCTCGCGTTTACAACACCCGCAATGGCACATTGCAAGTAAGCAACGAGTAAACACGCCGCAACGATAAGTTTACGGCAAGACAGTTGACGGTGAGCCGCCGAAGCCGTGTTTACGCAACGAGGCCGCCAACCAATTCGCATATGTCGTTTACTTTCTGGCGTTGCATATAATCCTCTATGCCGCGCACAACCTTTATAGGCGTAGTCGGGTCTAGGAAGTTGGCTGTACCAATCTGTACGGCACTGGCTCCTGCAAGAATAAACTCAATGGCGTCCGCAGCATCGGTTATACCACCCAACCCCACGACCGGTATTCTCACAGCTTTGCTCACCTGCCACACGCACCGGAGCGCCACAGGCTTTATTGCGGGCCCCGACAGGCCGGCGGTGACAGTGGAGACCACAGGCCGCCGCCGCTCCGCATCGATTGCCATGCCCAACAGCGTGTTGATTAACGATACAGAGTCGGCCCCGGCTTCCTCAACCGATTTGGCGATAGAGGCGATGTCTGTGACGTTGGGGGTCAGCTTCACCATCAGATGCCTAGGGTATACTTTCCGGACGGCCTCGACGACTTTTGCAGCCTGGGAACAATCGGTGCCGAATGCCATACCGCCTTGCTTGACATTCGGGCACGATATGTTCAGCTCAATTGCAGGAACACGCTCCAAAGCCGCAATCTTGGAGGCGGTCGCGACATAATCTTCGATGCACGACCCGGATACGTTTACAATGACGTTCGTGCTATATTTTAGGAGATGGGGATATATGCTGTCGCAAAAGTGGTTTACACCCTTGTTCTGTAAACCTACAGCATTAAGCATCCCCGAGGGCGTCTCGGCCAAGCGAGGGTAGCTGTTACCCTCACGCGGGTTCAAGGTCGTACCTTTGACGATGAAGCCGCCTAAAGCAGAGACATCGAAAAAGTCGTCATATTCAAGACCATATCCAAACGTCCCCGATGCCGTGAGAACCGGATTCTTAAGCATCAGGCCATTGCCCAAATCGACAGACGTCTTTACCATTTTAGCTCTTTTACATTGAACACCGGGCCGTCGGCGCATACCCGCATGTTTCCATTCACAGTATCCGTAACACAACATAGACACACGCCAAACCCGCATGCCATCTTGTTTTCCAACGATGCGTAGCAGTCCACACCGGCGTCTTGCGCCCTCTTGGCCACTGCGCGCATCATCGGAGTGGGACCGCACTGAAAAATGGACGAGTATTTACGTATCGTCTCCGCCGACAAATCGGCATGGTCTGTGACGAATCCGCGCGTCCCGGCCGACCCGTCCTCCGTCGAGATGTCAACCTGCGCAATCTTGCCGAAGGCCTCCTTGCGCAAAATGTCGCCAACCGCACGGGCACCTATTAGGAATGTAGGCTTGGCACCCTGCCCGATTAGCTCTTTTGCCAGGAACATGAGGGGAGCCACTCCGACGCCACCTCCAACAAGCAGTGGCGTCTTACCGGCTTTCGACAGGTCGAAACCGTTACCCAATGGGAAAACGGCATCAATTTTCTCCCCAGGTTTACTGAGAGAGAGAGCCATAGTGCCTTTGCCGACTTTGCGAACCAGCAGTTCCAACACCTTGGCTTCGGGATTGTAATCGTGGACTGATATGGGGCGGCGCAAGAACACGCCCTGCGCATCCGTCACCCTTATCTCAACAAACTGCCCGGGACGAATGTCCGGCCTCTCCTCATCGATACGCAACCGAAGCAAGAAATAGTTGTCGTTCAGTTGGCTGTTCGATAGAACGGTCAGGTCAGACTGATACTTTTTTTGCATGACACATACGTATATTCACGCAAAGATATAAAAAACAGACCATGGCGGGACGTACGGCGGCGTCAGCCGCTACGGGGTCTGTAGTCAACAAACGTGCCGTCGCTGTAAAACATGACGATGCGCTCCAGCTTCGCCGATGGGTCTACCGGTGGTTCATGATTTGGGGCGAACGGTTCCGCAACACCTAGCCCCGCCGGGAATATATCTTTTTCCGCATCACTTTCGCCTACGTCGGCAAAGCGGCTGGCGGGTGTGCCTTGTGCATCTGCCGTGCGCACTTGCTGTTCTGCCGGTTCGGAGGCCGCCGATTGCTCTTCGACTACTGGTTCCTTGCGGCGGTCGAAGAGTGACGGCTGAGTTTTCGCCGCCCCCCTTGTCATTGACCCAGTGCCGCTCAGAACCCAGTCATACGACAAGTTGAGTTCTGGCAACCTGTCCACAATGAGGCGCGCCATGTCCGTCGAGATTGCCGCTTTCCTCCCAGTAGAGGAAGTTACGTGCGATATGGCCCCTTTGCTGACCCCAATCCTTTGTGCAAACTCGTACTGCTTGAGGCCCGAGAGGCGAATTATCGCCTCCATACGCTCCCTTGCGCTCGCTGTGTTCTCCATATGTAAAAGCAATAATCGAGTGCTAATTTACTAAACTTGCGGCGTAAACAAGCAGACACGGGCATCCCATGCCGATATTTTTTCTCGCAATTGACAAGTAAACAACATCTAATTGCGGCAATTGCCAGGCCTAACCTAAAGTAAATCTAGCTACATCTATATTTCAGCAATCAAATATAAACACCTTACAATTAACTAGTTAAAACGCATCTCCTATAGTAAAGTAGGCTAGTATACTAAATACATGAATTAAAGATTCACATAACATAGGCTATGTATGTGATAACTAACATAATACACACTAGACATAAGTATTATCTCTAAAGGTAAAAACCAACCTCCACGCATTATGTAAACAGGCCGCTTGGCGACCGTGGTCACCAAGCGGCCTGTAGATGTAGTAAACCTATATGCCGAACATTTACCTATCGTGTGATTCGTTTACATAGGCTGAGACCCATAGCGGCAAAGCCTCACCCCCTACCCCTCTTTCGAGGATAATGCCATCCTCCACAATCAAGAAAAACGGCAGACTGTCGATGCCGTACACCCCACATAAGTTTGCTTCGGGGTCGGCCAACATCGTCCACGACACCCCAAGGCGCGAAGCAACTCTATTAACAATATCTTCCTTTGTGTACTCGCCCACGCTTACCAAGCGCACCGCTGGGCGACCGTGACCACATTTTGAGGCAACCCTTTTTAATTGTTGTATGGTTTGTGGCGTGCGCTCGTCATACGGATCAAAAACATGAATTATTGTCAAGCCTCTGCCAACGCATTCCGCAATACTCGTACTGTCCCCCCTTTTGCTAATCAGCAAAACATCAACCATAGGGCATCCGGAGCTTGTCGCCGCTGCTCTCTCCATGCGCCTCGTCACTGCTTGTATCGGCTCAAATTCGGAAACAGCCTTGCCCGCCTCGTCTAGCAGCTTTTTATATTCTTCACTGTCAACGGCTCTGTTTTGCGCAACGCCAACCCAAAATGCGTATTTCCCAAGTGCGTTCCCCCTGTTCGCACAAACAACAGACATTGCATATCGGACAATAGCCCTGTTCTCGCGCACAACAAGGAGACCAAGCTCGGCGCGCAAGTCGTCGGGAGACAGGTCGGAAGACTTGGCAACGGCGTCATAGCGCGAGGCGGCGCGACGCCGGAGGTCGCTCAATGTGATTTCAAATTGTTTTTTTCGCCTATTGAGTGTTTCGCCGACAATTTCAAGCCTCCCCACATCCACAAAGAGATTCCCTGGCTCTGCAATGAAATATGCCCTCTTGTCGCCAACAGAGAGAGAATAGAGCGTCAGAGTGTCGGCAGGCAAACGATGTACGCTGTCACCCAGACTGCCGAACGATGCCCCTCCTCGGCCTCTCGCCGCTACCGGCGAGAGCGTGACCGCACGTCCACCCTCAGTGGGGCTGAAGCGCAGTACGCAAGTATCTTCCGCCTCTCCCTTTTTCCCATTATTGCACGACGTCACACACAAAGGGGTCAATGCCACCAACGTGACACCGACCCCTCGCATGAGCTTCCGCCTGATTTGTCTATTCAAAAGCATTTATCGCACTCCTTAAGGCCGTAAGCCGTTTCATCAGGGGCTCAAAGAGGTCTAGGCGCAGCATGTTCGCCCCATCTGACTTTGCTGATGACGGGTCGAAGTGCGTCTCGAGGAACAATCCGTCTACGCCAACGGCTACGCCGGCCCGCGCAACGGTCTCGATGAGTGCCGGCTTGCCACCCGTCACGCCCGACGCCTGATTTGGCTGTTGCAGGGAGTGCGTCACGTCTAGAACAACGGGGGCGAATTGGCGCATTGTAGGCAGCCCGCGGTAGTCAACTACCAAATCATAATAGCCGAACATTGTGCCTCGGTCTGTGATGATGACATTATTGTTCCCGCTGTCCACAATCTTCTTGACCACGTGCCCCATGGCCTCCGGAGCCAAAAACTGGCCCTTCTTGACATTTACAACCTTGCCCGTACGCGCCGCCGCAACCAGGATGTCTGTCTGGCGGCACAAGAATGCGGGTACTTGTAGCACGTCCACGTACTCAGCCGCAAAATCGGCCTCAGTTGCCGAATGGAAGTCTGTGACAATAGGGACGCCGAACTCCGTACGCACCTTAGACAGAATCTTAAGAGCCTTCTTATCCCCAATACCCGAAAAAGAGTCTATCCGGGAGCGGTTTGCCTTGCGATATGACCCTTTGAATATGAGCGGTAGGCGAAGATTGTCGCACACGGTCGTGAGGTGCTCGGCAATGCGCATTGCCATATCCTCACCCTCAACCACGCAAGGCCCCGCCATGACAAAAAAGTTGCCACTATCTGCGTGGCGTATCAGTGGTATAGCTTTTAAATCCATAATGACGATAATTAGCGCCCCTCCCAAACGTGGCGGAAGCGTCTCAGCCGGCAACTAAGATGCCGACTCATCACCAAAGGTACAACTATTTTGCAATGCTTGCGACAGCCCCAGGCAAAGGAGTGGATTGGCACAGCAAAGGCTAAGAGGCAAAAAATCCCCCCCTCAATATCGACTACCGTCGTTGGCAGTAGGCTTGCCGCAGATAGTTGTCTAGGAATATGGCTAGTTATAGCATTTTTGGTATATTTGATTTGTCTAAAGTGAGAGGGCGCATTTGTGGCTCGATTCGTTGCGCTAAGTTAAAAACCAACGTTAATAACACATGGAAAGTAACATTATGGAGGCTTTGAAGCTGCTGATGGTGGGGATGACGACGGTGTTCATTGTCTTGCTCATAATCATATATGGCGGCAAGCTGTTGATTTTGGCGGTAAACAAGTTTGCCAAAGAGCCGGAGCCGGCCGTTCCCGCCCCAGCGCAGGCTCAGACCATATCCCCCGCCGTCGCCAAAGCCATAGATGCCGCCGTCGCGCAGGTGTCGGGCGGCAAGGCCAAGGTCGTTGACATCGTGAAATTGTAGAGAGGTGGGGCGTGGACATGTCCCATGAATTGATAGAATCGGTAAGAATAACCCGAAGGAACAAATGTCGAAAGAAATAAAATTCAGTCTCGTATTCCGAGACATGTGGCAATCGTCGGGAAAGTACGTGCCACGGGTGGACCAACTGCTGAAAGTTGCGCCTGCGATAATCAAGATGGGCTGTTTCGCCAGGGTTGAGACCAACGGCGGCGGCTTCGAGCAGATAAACCTCCTCTATGGGGAGAACCCCAACAAGGCCGTGAGGCAGTGGACGAAGCCGTTCCACGAGGCGGGCATCCAGACCCATATGTTGGATCGCGCCTTGAACGGGTTGCGCATGAGCCCCGTTCCCGCCGACGTCCGGAGGCTGTTCTATAAGGTGAAGAAGAGTCAAGGGACGGACATTGCCCGCACTTTCTGCGGGCTGAACGACACGCGGAACATTATCCCGTCCGTAGGCTATGCGCACGAGGGCGGTATGATTTCACAGTGCTGCCTCTGCCTCACCCACTCACCGCTCCACACGGTGGAGTACTACACCAAATTGGCGTTCGAGCTGATTGAAGCCGGGGCTGACGAGATATGCCTCAAAGACATGGCGGGCATCGGGCGGCCCGTCTCGCTTGGCAAGATTGTTGCCGCAATAAAGGGGAAGTATCCGGACATCACGATTCAATATCACAGCCACGCGGGCCCGGGGCTCAACATGGCGTCAATCTTGGAGGTGTGCCAGGCCGGGTGCGACATTGTGGACGTGGCCATGGAGCCACTCTCGTGGGGTACGGCCCATGCCGACGTGCTGGCCGTGCAGGCGATGCTGAAAGACGCCGGATTCTCAGTCCCGGAGATAAACATGGAGGCCTATATGGAAGTCCGCTCGCTAGTGCAGGAGATGATGGACGACTTCCTCGGCTACTACATTCCGAGCCGCAACCGCCTCATGAACTCGCTGCTCATCGCCCCGGGGTTGCCTGGCGGCATGATGGGTTCGCTCATGACAGACTTGGAGACAAACCTGGCCTCGCTGAACACGTGGAAAGAGAAGCACGGACAACCGAAGCTGACGCAAGACCAACTGCTAGTAAAGCTCTTCAACGAGGTCACATACGTTTGGCCCATGATGGGATATCCGTGCCTCGTCACGCCTTTCAGCCAATATGTCAAAAACATGGCGCTCATGAACGTCATCCAGATGGAGAAAGGCAAAGAGCGGTGGAGCATGATTGCCGACGACATTTGGGACATGATGTTGGGCAAGAGCGGCCGACTGCCCGGCCCGCTGGCACCGGAGCTCGTTGCAAAGGCGAAGGAGCAGGGACGCCAATTCCACGACGAAGACCCGCAGGGCAACTACCCAGACGCCCTCGACGAGTTCCGCCGCGAGATGCAGGAGAACAATTGGGAGACAGGCGAAGACGACGAGGAGCTGTTCGAGCTGGCCATGCATCCGCAGCAGTATCGCGCATATAGGAGCGGCAAAGCCAAAGAGGACTTCGAGGCAGACCTTGCCAAGCGTAAGGCGGAGAAGAGCCAAGGTGGCGCGCTGACGGCGGAGCAGACGCTGGTGGTAGAGGTCGACGGCCAAAAATATCGGGTGACAATTGCCCCCAACGACGGAAAACCCGCCACGACAGGCGCTGTTGGGACGTCGGGCCAGGCGGTGCCAGCGACCGGCGAGGGGACGCCTTTGACATCGCCGCTGGAGGGCAAATTCTATCTCGTCAAGAACAATGGAGACACGCCCGTCAAGGTCGGCGACCGCGTGAAGAAAGGCCAGACGGTGTGCTACATCGAGGCGATGAAGACATTCAACGCCATAGCCGCCGAGAGCGACGGCGTGGTGACGGAGATATGCTTTGCGAGCGGTGCTTCCGTGGCGGAAGACGACACGCTGATGAAGATCAAATAAACAGAGCCTGTCATGCACGATATTCTTGAAAAGGTATATGGAATGACGGCCATAGGCGACATTGTCGACCGCCCGGAATTCCTCATAATGTACGCGTTGGCGTTCCTGCTGCTCTACCTCGGAATCAAGAAGGAGTTTGAACCGCTCCTGCTTGTCCCGATAGCGTTCGGCGTGCTTATCGCAAACTTCCCAGGTGGAGGCATGGGCGTCGTGGCGGCAGACGGCGACGGCATGGTCCACTTCATGCAGAACGGGCGCGAAGTGGCCAAGAACGTCTACGAGATGTCCCTGCCTGAGATTGCCCACGACCTGGGAATCATGAATTTCCTCTATTATGCGCTGATTAAGACCGGATTCCTGCCGCCCATCATCTTCATGGGTGTCGGCGCCTTGACGGACTTCGGCCCGATGCTCCGCAACTTGAAGCTCGCCATCTTTGGCGCCGGCGCACAGTTCGGCATCTTCGCCGTCCTGCTCGTGGCGTGCAACTTCTTCACGTTGCCCGAATCGGCTTCGTTGGCCATAATAGGCGGAGCCGACGGCCCGACGGCCATCTTCACCACCATCAAGCTAGCCCCCCATCTCTTGGGGCCGATAGCCATTGCGGCCTACTCCTACATGGCCCTGGTGCCGGTGATTGTGCCTCTTGTCGTCAGACTGACCTGCTCTGAGGAAGAACTCAAAATCAACATGAAAGAGCAGGACAAGCTCTACCCCGACAAGACCGAGATAAAGAACATGAAGGCGCTCAAAATCATCTTCCCCATAGCCACGACGACGGTGGTGGCCATAATCGTGCCCGACGCCGTTTCGCTCGTGGGGATGCTGATGTTTGGCAACTTGCTGAAGGAGATTGGCTCCAACACGTCGCGCATCTACGATGCGGCGTCGAATGCGATAATGAACTCCGCCACAATCTTCCTGGGTCTGTCGGTGGGGGCCACGATGACGGTCGAGGCGTTCTTGAACTGGACGACAATAGGGATTGTGGCTGGCGGATTCTTCGCATTCGGCCTCTCCATCTTTGGCGGCATAATGTTGGTGAAGATTATGAACCTCTTCAGCAAGAAGAAGATAAACCCGCTGGTGGGAGCCACGGGGCTGAGCGCCGTGCCTATGGCCTCGCGCGTGGCCAACGAGATTGCGCTGAGATATGACCCGCGCAACCACGTGCTCAACTACTGTATGTCGTCAAACGTCTCGGGCGTCATAGGCTCGGCTGTGGCAGCGGGAATCTTGATTTCTTTCCTCGGATAGTCCGCACGGACGTTGCAACGGTCAAACCCAAAAGTGTGGCTGGAGTCTAGACGACTTCAGCCACACTTGTTTTTGCCCCCCCCCCGCAACACATAGCCCCAACGGGGCGGCCTAGAGCGTGAGTCCTAGGACTCGAAGTCGCTGACGTCGACGTTCGGCAAGTTGAGGCTCATCCGGCGCTTCGCGTCGCGCAAAAGTACGTTGTTGGCGGCGTTGAACAATATCGGCAGCGCGTCGTGCA
>CAYZUH010000024.1:0-47336 GCA_964481855.1 uncultured Marinilabiliaceae bacterium | reverse complement strand
CTTGGTCACGCCCGTCAGCAGGACGAAGCGCAGGTTGCGGTCTTGCTCCTTGAGGGCGGAGTAGAAGCCTTTGAGCAGGTCGCGGTTGCGCTCCTCCAGGGTCATCTCCATGCCGCCCACGCAGACACGCATCGACAGCCCCAGCACGTCGAGCAGGGGCTTGTCATATTCGTCAATCAGGACGACCGCGCCGCGGCTGTATATTCTCCGGGCCTCTCTGATCACGTCGCCGAAGCGCATTGGCGTGTTGTCTGTCGCGGGTGTCAGCCCGAACTCTTTCTCCCATTCCGCCACGTGTTTTTGCAACTTGGCCTCTAGCGCGCCGGGCTCGGCATAGTTTATTCCGCCCAAGTCCAGGTGCAGGACTGTGTGCGTGGCCCATTCGGTCTCTAGCCCCTCCATTGCCAGGCCCTCGAAGAGGTCTCGGCGGCCACCGAAATACGCCTCCAGCGTCGAGACGAGGAGGCTCTTGCCGAAGCACCGCGGGCGGCTGAGGAAATACGCCTTGCCGTTGTTCGCCAGCTTGTGGACGAGGGCGGTCTTGTCAACGTACGTGTAGCCGTCTTTGCGTATATGCTCGAACGTCTGTATGCCTACCGGGAATTTCATCTTTGGGTGGATATTTGTGCGTCCACTAAGTTAACGAAAAATGCGTCTATTCCGTCGTGCCAAAAATCAGCCGCGGGATTGGTGCGCCCAAGATGATTTTGCCTATCTTAGTTGTTGCCAATTTTGACGCACATGGATAGTCCGCAACGTCGACGGCTATGTCTTCGTTGTGGCAAAGCGGGCCGCGCTGAGTTTCGCCGAGGCCAGGGGGAGGCGGGCATGGGTGGCGGGCGTCGACGGGCAGGACACAGATGGGGTCACGCCGCACGACGCCATGGTCTTGCGGGAGACGCGGGCGTTTGTCGAGGCCGTTGTGCAACGGATGCCGAGGCAGCGCAAGGCCGTCTTTTGGCTCAGCAGGGAGGACGGAATGGACAACGAGCAGATTGCAAAAAAACTTGGGGTAAGGAAAAAGACCGTCGAGAACCATCTCAATTTGGCCCTCCGGGCCATAAGGAGACATATCGGCCTTTTGGCGCTTATGGCTCAAATGTGCGTAGGGTTATGACGGCTAGGGGCTTTCGGAAAAAGGGCGATGCATTTCAAGACCTTTGGCGGAAGAGTGCCGACGCGCATATGGACGATGCCGCCCTCGCCGAGGCCTATGGGCGGTTCCGCAAGGCGGCGGGCGATGTGGCCGGGGCTTCGGGGCGGAGGCGGACGTGGTTGATGTATGCCGCGTCTGTCGCCCTGGCTGTCGCGGCAGGCTTCGTTGGCGCGCATTTTGTCGATAGCGGGAGGCCCGACGGCGCGCGGGCTGTGCCCTATGTAGCTCGCCACGCCGCGGATCGTAGCGATACCTCGTTGCCGCCAAGGTTGACGGTCTGCGCCGCTATGGCCGCGCTTCCCGACAGCAGGAGTGCAAGGCACGGGGTCGTAATTCTCATGTGTCTCATGGTCTTTTAGGTTTGTTTACCCAATAAAGACCGCGGATGGCGGGAGGGCACCCAAGGTCGTCCGATTTTTTTTTGAATTTTTCTTCAGATGCCTCGCGGAGGTGCGCAAAAAAAATCGCCACCCCCATTCAATGGTGGGGGTGGCGATGCGTCCGGGCAGACGCTTGCGCCCTGTCAGTTCCTGAATGCCAGCCCGCCGCCGCCGGCGTCGACGGTCATTGGCTTCTCTTTGTTCACTTCGCCCGCCAGAATCTTCTTCGACAGGTCGTTGAGGACGTAGGTCTGCAACGCCCTCTTCACGGGCCGCGCCCCATACATGGGGTCGTAGCCGGCCTCGGCCAGCCAGTCGATGGCGGCGGGGGTGATGCTCAGCGACACGCCGTTCCCGCGCATCATCTCCTGGACTTTGGCGAACTGCAGCTCCACAATCTCGCGGATGCGGTTTTTGCCGAGCGGGGTGAAGGTCACAACCTCGTCGATGCGGTTGAGCAGCTCCGGCCGTATCGTGCGGCGCAGCAGCTCCATGACCCGCGTCTCGCACGTGTCGAGCAGTTCGGGGGTAATCCAGTTGCCGCTCTTCTCGAACTCCTCCTGGATGAGGTTCGAGCCCAGGTTGGAGGTCATGATGACGATGGTGTTCTTGAAGTCGACGGTGCGCCCCTTGTTGTCGGTCAGCCGCCCGTCGTCGAGTACTTGCAGCAGGATGTTGAACACGTCGGGGTGGGCTTTCTCAATCTCGTCGAGCAGGACCACCGAGTAGGGCTTGCGCCTCACCGCCTCGGTCAGTTGGCCGCCCTCGTCGTAGCCCACGTAGCCCGGGGGCGCCCCGATGAGCCGCGAGACGCTGTGCTTCTCCTGGTATTCCGACATGTCGATGCGCGTCATCTGCTGCTCGTCGTCGAAGAGGAACTCCGCCAGGGCCTTGGCGAGCTCGGTCTTGCCCACTCCCGTCGTCCCGATGAAGATGAACGAGCCTATGGGGCGGCGCGCGTCTTGCAGTCCGGCGCGGGAGCGGCGCACGGCGTCGGACACGGCGCGGATGGCCTCGTCCTGCCCCACGACCCTCTTGTGGAGCTCCTCCTCCAGGTGGAGCAGTTTGGCGCGCTCGCTCTCCAGCATCTTGGAGACGGGGATGCCCGTCCACCGCGAGACGACCTCGGCAATGTCGTCCGAGTCGACCTCCTCTTTGATTAGGGCGCCGTTGGCCTGCAGCGACTCTAGCCGTTTGTTCAGCTCGTCAATCTTCCGTTGCGCCTCGGTCATCTTCCCGTAGCGCAGCTCGGCCACGCGGGCGTAGTCGCCGTCGCGCTCGGCGCGTTGGGCGTCGAACTTGATTTCCTCCACGCGGGCTTTCTCCTGCTGAATCTCCTCGACAACGTCTTTCTGCGCTTTCCACTGGGCGCGGTGCTGCGTCACTTGCTGCTTCTGCTCGGCAATCTCCTTGTCCAGCTCGGCGACTTTCTGCGTGTCGCCCTCGCGCACAATGGCCGCCCGCTCAATCTCCAGCTGCTTCAGCTTGCGCTCCAGGTCGTCCACCTCCTCCGGCACGGAGTTCATCTCCATGCGCAGGTGGGCCGCCGCCTCGTCCACCAGGTCTATGGCCTTGTCGGGCAGGAACCGCTGGGAGATGTAGCGCCGGGAGAGGCTCACGGCCGAGATTATGGCCTCGTCTTTAATTCGCACCTTGTGGTGGCTCTCATATTTCTCCTTGATGCCGCGCAAGATGGCTATGGCGTCTTCCTCCGACGGCTCGTCGACCATGACGCTCTGGAAGCGACGCTCCAGGGCCTTGTCTTTCTCGAAATATTTCTGGTACTCGTCGAGTGTCGTGGCCCCGATGGCGCGCAGTTCGCCGCGGGCCAGGGCGGGCTTCAGGATGTTGGCGGCGTCCATGGCCCCGTTGCCCTTGCCGGCTCCGACAAGGGTGTGAATCTCGTCGATGAAGAGGACTATGCGGCCGTCGGACGAGACGACCTCATTGACCACGCTCTTCAGCCGCTCCTCGAACTCGCCCTGGTACTTCGCGCCGGCTATGAGGGCGCCCATGTCTAGCGAGTATATCTCCTTGTCCTTGAGGTTTTCGGGGACGTCGCCGCCTATGATTCTGTGGGCCAGGCCCTCGGCAATGGCGGTCTTGCCCACGCCGGGCTCGCCAATGAGGATGGGGTTGTTCTTCGTGCGCCGGCTGAGGATTTGCAAGACGCGGCGAATCTCCTCGTCGCGCCCAATCACGGGGTCGAGCTTGCCGTTGCGGGCGCGGTCGTTGAGGTTGACGGCATACTTGCCCAGGGCGTTGTACGTCTCCTCGGCGTTGCGGTCGGTAGCTTTAGAGCCTTTGCGCAGTTCGCGGATGGCGGTGCGGAAGGCCTCGGCCGTGGCCCCGGCGTCTTTGAGGATCTGGGCCGCCGTGTCCTTGCCCTCCAAGATTGCCAGGAGCATGAACTCGACCGAGACGAACTGGTCGCCCTCGGCCTTGCTCTCCTCCTGTGCGCGGAGCAGGGCGGTGTTGGCGTCGCCGCTCAGATATGGTTGGCTGCTTGCGCCGCTGACGCGAGGCAGCGACTTGGCGGCGCGCTCTATGGCGTCGGCCACGTTCGACGCCACGCCGCACTTGTTGAATATGTAGCTCGTCACGTCGGGGGCCGTCTCGATGATGCCCCGGAGGATATGGAGAGGTTCCAACGCCTGCTGGCCGCCGGCTTGAGCCATTTGGGCGGCCTTGTTGATGGCCTCTTGCGACTTTACTGTGAAGTTGTTGAAATCCATGGTTCTTCGTTTTTTCTCCTTTCGTGTCTACCGCCTGGCCCGTAGGCTTGCGGTCGTGTTTCTCCACACCATTTTTCAAAAGGAGTGCCAATGGGCGGCGTGTGACAAAATGGCAGAACTCATGGTGTCGCCAGCTGCGAGCGTCTCACTTTCCCCGTCTCCGTGCGGGGCAGATGCTCCACTGTCTCTATGTGGCGCGGGACCCAGTGGCGCGGCAGGAGAGCCTCGCACGCTCTTCTGGCCTCGTCGGGGGCGCCCCCCTCCAAGACGAGTGCGACGGCCTGCCCCAGCCGCTCGTCGCTCCGCCACGTCACCATGAACGGCACGCCGATGTGTCCCTCTAGCCGTCGCTCTACCTCCTCGGCCTGAATCTTGATGCCGCCGGAGCATATCACGTTGTCGGCGCGTCCGGCTATTCTGAACTGCCGCCCCCCGTCCGGGAGGGTGCGAAGCTCGGCTATGTCGTTTGTCGTCAGCTCTGTGGCGCACACTGCGGGTGCGCATATTGTGAGGCATCCGCGCTCGTCGAGGCCGAGCGTCACACCATCGAAAGGGGTGTACCACTCGCTGGCCCCCGGGCCGTTGACGCGTCGCATCGCTATGTGCGACAATGTCTCCGTCATGCCATACGTGCTCCACACCGCCCCCCGCATCTCTTGCAGTGCCGCCGTCAGGGCCTTGTCCACGGCGCCGCCGCCGATGATGACGTTGCCAATCTGGCTCAGCATCTTGCGCTCGTCCCCGACGCGCAGTGTCTCCCACACCTGCATGGGGGTCATGGCTGCGAAGTCCGGGGCGGCGGCGAGGCCCGCCAGTGGGTGGCTGCTTGGGCGGACGCTGACAAGCCGCAGGCCGCACGTCTCGGCGCGCACCACCATCATCTTGCCCGCAATGTAGTCTAGCGGGAGGCACAGCAGGGCGGTGTCGCCACTCCTGAGGCCCAGGAACCGGCACGTGGCGCGCGCGCTGGCCTCCATGCGGCTCTTCTCGGCGTCCATGGGCTTGGGGGTGCCCGTCGAGCCGCTTGTCTTGACGCGCACCGTCGGCCGGGCGTCGCGCCACTCGTCGAGGAACTCCTCTAGCGTCATTGCCCGGAGGGGGTGTAGAAGAGCCTCTCGCCGCGGATGGCGAGAGGCATCGCGATGTTGTCGGTGAAGAGCTGCCCCGTGCCGAGGCCCTGGGGCATGGCGTCGGCTGTGCCGTAGGTCTCGGCGGCGAGGTGGGCTATGGCGTTGAGGCCCACGTTGCTCTCCAGGGCGCTCGTAAGCCACGAGCCTATGCCGCGCCCGCGCGCCAAGGAGACCCACTCGCGGGCCCCGCTGAGGCCGCCGTGCAGGGTGGGCTTGATGATTATATATTGAGGGCGTATCGTTTTGAGCATAAGCTCTTTGTCTTCGGTTCTCCCCAGGCCGATAAGCTCCTCGTCGAGAGCGATGTCGATTGGCGACGTCTCGCACAGCCGCGCCATCTCTTCCCACTGCCCCTGGCGTATGGGTTGCTCGATGGAGTGGATGTCGAATTTTGCCAATGCCTCCAGCCGTCTCATGGCGTCTTGCGGCGCGAAAGCCCCGTTGGCGTCCAGGCGTATCTCCACTTGGCTCTCGTCGAACTCGCCCCGCAGGGCCTCGACCATTTTCAGCTCTTGGGCGAAGTCTATGCCGCCAATCTTCAGTTTGACGCAACGGAACCCGTTTGCCACTTTCTCTTCCATCCGGCGCATCATCTCGTCGAAACTGCCCATCCAGACAAGCCCGTTGATGCGGATTCCCTCCTCGCCCCTGGCGAAAGGTGTCGAGGAGAGGGCCGTGCCGCCGCCGCGCTCCATTTGCCACAGGGCTGTCTCCAGTCCGAAGAGGACGGAGGGGTAGGGGCGCAGCGCTTCGCGGTCTATGGCGCCCGTCTGCCGCAGGTCGTCGCAGACGGTGAGCAGCAGCAGTTCGTAGTCGCTGTCGGGCAGGGCGTCGGGCGAGAGGTCGGGCAGGGGGGCGCATTCGCCGATGCCGACGGCTCCGGGCCGCTCGTCGTCGGCGACGCTGACAAGCCATATGCGGCGCACGTCATACGCCCCTCGGCTCGTGGTGGCCTTTTGGCGGAAATGGAGCGTGCGGCGCTCGATGTTGGTGTGGAGCATCGGTGTGGGAGCTATGGGAATTGGGGATATTTGCCGAAGTCGGGCTTGCGCTTCTCCAGGAATGCGCGTCCGCCCTCTTGCGCCTCGTCCATGGTGTAGTAGAGCATCGTGGCGTCGCCCGCCAGCTCTTGGATTCCGGCCTGTCCGTCCAGCTCGGCGTTCAGCCCGGCCTTTATCATCCGCAGCGCCAGCGGCGAGTGCTCCATCATCCGCTCCGCCCACGCCACGCAGGTGTCCTCCAGGTCGTCTTGGGGGACGACCTTGTTCACCAGGCCCATCCGCAATGCCTCGGCGGCGCTATATTTCTCGCAGAGGAACCATATCTCGCGGGCTCTCTTCTGCCCCACAATCCGCGCCAGGTATGAGGCGCCAAATCCGGCGTCGAAGCTGCCCACGCGGGGGCCCGTCTGCCCGAAGACGGCGTTGTCGCTGGCTATGCTGAGGTCGCACACGACGTGCAGGACATGCCCGCCGCCAATGGCGAAGCCGTTGACCATGGCCACCACGGGCTTGGGCAGGCGGCGGATCTGCATTTGGACGTCGAGGACGCTGAGGCGCGGCACGCCGTCCGCCCCGACGTAGCCGCCGCGGCCCTTGACGTTCATGTCGCCGCCGGCGCAGAACGCCACGCGCCCGGCTCCGGTCAGCAAGACCACGCGGATGTCCCGAGCCTCGCGGCAGTAGCCCAAGGCGAGGCTCATCTCCATCGTCGTCAAGGGGGTGAAGGCGTTGCGCCATCGCTCGCGGTTGATGGTTATTTTGGCTATGTGGTTATACTCCTCGAAGAGGATTTCTTTGAAGTCGAAGCCCTCAATGGGCCGCCATTCTCTCGTCATATTCTTTCAGCAGGTTTTCATAGAGTTCGTCGAGTGCCGACTGGTCGTCGTCCATCCGGGTGCGCACTTCCAGCAGGCGCGGGCGGCACGCGTCGGGGGCGGTCAGCCATGCGGCATGCCGCACGGCTTGCGCCGCGTCCGTCGCCGAGCGGTATTCGACGCCGAACTGCCCGCACACCCCGCGGGCCGACGTCCCGTGGGCGGCCATGACGATGGGTTCCCGAGCCGGGCTGCCCTCCAGGCCACGGAAGCGGCTGAAGATTCCGCCACCGCCGTTGTTGAGAAGCAGGATGCGCAACCGCGGGCTCAGGTCGTTGTTCCACAGTGCGTTCTGGTCGTAGAAGAAGCTGAGGTCGCCAATGACGACTAGCGACGGCCCCGTGCTCTGCCCCCCCAGCCCCGTGGCGAACCCCGAGGCTGTCGATAGCGAGCCGTCGATGCCGTTGACGCCGCGGTTGCAGAAGAAGCGGCGGCGCGCCGTGAGGCACCCTAGCCGGACGGCCGAGCTGTTGGCATATTGGACGGCGCGGAAGTCGAACGCTTGCAAAACCCGCAGTTGGGAGAAGATGCTTGCCTCGCGCTCGCAAACGTTGTCTGCCAGCCTGAAAAGACTTTTCCATTTGTCGAAGAAAGATAGCTCCATCTCGTTCACGTCGTCGTCAACGCTTCCGTTTTTGGCGCATTCGGCACACCTCTCGGCCAAAGCCTCCGCCATGACCTTGTCGCCGCACTGGGCCACGAGCGTGGTGTTTTGGAAAACGTCTTGAAGCTCCCCGGCGGCGTTGGTCATGATGGTCTCCGTATACGTGCAGGAGCGCAAGAACTGCTTCAGCTCTTTGCCCACGAGGTGGCCGCCGAGATATATGATCATGTCGGGGCGATACTCGTCGGCGAGCGCTTTGCGCCGGTTTAGGATATATGCCGCCTCGTTGGGATGGTGGTGCGGGGTGCTCAGCGGTTCGCGGACGACGACGATGTGGTGTCTCTCCAACGTCTCCAGGTGTGGCTCCAGGTCTTCGCTCGTCTGCCCCACTACGACCATCAGTCGGCTATTCGTCAGATGGTAGAAAGGAAATGCCATGTCGGCCACCTTGCGCGCCACGTCTCTCCCGCTCGGCACAATGCGTCGGCAGGAGCGGACACTTGGCAGGGACTTGGTGTTGAACTCATATAGCGGCTCCGCCAACGGCACGTTGATTAGCACCGGGCCGGGCGTCGCCGTCGTGCACGCGTCCATCAGCGCCTCGTTGATGAGCCGGTTGGCGTGCCACAGCTCTTCGGCGTTATTGCCCATGGGGAGCGACACGGCGCGGCGGACGAGGCCCCCCAGGGCGTCGGGCTGTGGCAGGGTCTGGCCGTCGAGTTGCCCTATCCACGCGGCGGGGCGGTCGGCGGCAATGACGACAAGCGGCACCCGCTGGTAGAAAGCCTCGGCCACGGCGGGGCTTGTGTCGAGCAATGCCGAGCCGCTGGTGACGCAGACCGCTACGGGGCGCATCCCCTGGGCCTGGCTGAGGCCTATGGCGAAGAACGCCGCCGAGCGCTCGTCGGTGATGGGGTGGCAGGAGATTGCGCCCGTCGCCGCCAGGTTGTGGCATATCGGCGCGTTCCGGCTGCCGGGGCACACCACGGCGTGGCGCACCCCATGCTCCAGGAGGAGCGACGTGAGGATGTTTATTGTCGGTTTGTCGCTATACATCCTGTCAGCCTTTTCATCACGTCGGCTTTGGCGGCAATCTCGCGTTCCTCGTCGTCGGCGTCGCTGTCGGGCATCAGGCCGCCGCCGGCGTAGAGACGGCACCGGTCGGCGGTCATCTTCATGCAGCGGATGTTGACGAAGAGCGATGCGCGTCCGTCGGGGCCTACGGGGCCGGCGAATCCGCTGTAATATTCGCGCTCGCTGGTCTCTATGCGGCGAATCGCGGCCAAGGCCGCGGCCCGGGGCATCCCGCAGACGGCGGGGGTGGGGTGCAGGCGGGCGGCCACGGCCCACAGCGTGACGCCGGGCCGGGGGCGGAATGCGAATGTCGTCTGCAGGTGGGACAGGTTGCCCGACGAGACGGTCTTCCGGCCGCTTTTGCGCAGGGAGTCGGTCAGGGGGGTCAGGGTCTCTTCGATATATCGGGACACGACGTCCTGCTCCGCCACGTTCTTCGCGTCCCATGTCTGGCTCCCGTTGCCGTCCGCCCGCATTGTCCCCGCCAGTGCCATGGTCCGCATCTCGCCGCCGCTTTGCTCAATCAGCACTTCGGGCGAGGCCGTCAGCCATGTGCCGTGGTGCGGAGTGCGCGCCAGCGACACGAACGCTTCGGGGTATGCGAGGCAGGCTTTGGCGAAGAGGTGCGCGTCGTCGGCCCGCAGGTCGGCCCGGATGTCGTATGTGTGCGCCAGTACGACTTTGCGCACGTCGCCGCCGGTCAGCAACCTGTGCATGGACAGGAAGTCGGCCTTGTAGTCAGAGTTCTCCTCCATGGGGAGGGGCGGCGCGGCGGCTGGCGGGGCGGACTGTCTGGTGGTTGGCGCGTAGGGGGCCGCTTCGCCGGGGAAGAATAATATCGGGAGGCCTGGCGAGGGGTCGAACGGAGCGAAGACGAAGCCGTCCCGATTGCCGATGTCTTCCACGCTCGCCAAGGCCAACGGCCGTCCCGCCAATTTTTTGCAAACGCCGTCGCCCGGCAGTCGGTACAAGACGGTGGCGTCGTCCATGTTCTCCTCTCTATGTGCCTGATGCATGGTTTAGTTTTCGCAAAGATAGCCAATCCGGGGCGAGGTGGAGCAAGGGGCGTCTAGCCCAAGTGAGGAATCTGCACGATGACGTAGCTCACGCCGTTGCCCGCGTCGTGGCTCATGATGTCGGCCTGCAGCAGCCTGATTCTGTCTAGCACCGTCCCGCGTGGTTGGGGCTTTGGGCAGAAATAGCGGCTGCCGGTGGGGAACACGCCGCTCATCGAGAGCGTTATGGAGCTTCGGGAGTGCTGATATTTGTCGCGCTCCGCCACGACGCTGATGTGCCCCATCCCCTGTGCCGACACCATGGCGTCCGAGATGATGTCCACGACGACGAAGCGGAGCATCGGGGGGTCGGTGCATACTACGTGCGAACTCATCGGGGACTCGAAACTTATGGTCACCTGCCCGTCGGAGAGGTCGCGCATGCTGTCGCAGACTTGCCGCATCATGGCGCATAAGTCCACCTGCACGGGCGTCGCCTGGAGGGGGCACGGGGTGTCCGATGACCGCAGCAGATGGGTCATCATGCGGCTCACGGCGGTCGAGCGGTCGTAGAGCATCTCCGTCTTCAGTCTCTCTTCGGGCGGCATCCCTTTCCACTGCGCGGCGTCGGCTATGCTCTGCACGAGCGGCGTCACCGAGGCCGACAAGCCCGACGCCATGTCGACGATTGCGTTCTTGCGGAGCTCGTCTGCCACCGAGGCCCTGAGGGTCGCCTCGCCTTGGCTTTTTGCCATGCGCCGCATGCGGCTCGCATTGCGGTAGCTCGTGGCGATGTAGGTGAAGAGGATGCCCATCAGCAGGGTGGAGACTATGGCGACCCATTTGGCGTAGACCGACTCCTGCCATGGGGTGTGGACTTTTATGCCGATGTCGCCGCCGCTGTCCGAGATGCGCCCCTGCGCGTCTTGGAGGCGGACACGGAGCATGTACGAACCCTCGCGTAGCCCGTTGAGCCGCAGGTAGGGGCGGTTGGTGTAGACTGTGGGTCTGCCGCTGCCCTCTATGTCGCACACGTAGACCGGCGACGAGGCCGAGCGCCCCAGGGCGGCGAAGTGGATGATGAACTCGGCTCCCGATGTCGGGAGCTGGAAGCTGTCGCTGTAGGGCAGGCTCTTGTGCAGGGGGACTATCCCGTTGACTTGCTGCCACGGCGAGACCGCGGCGCCGTTGGCGCGGAGGGAGCAGAACGTGACGTTGCTGTCCCCCTCCTCGTTGCTCTGGTTCCATTTGTAGGGCCTGAATGTGGCTATCCCGCGCTCGGTTCCAATCCATATGTCGCCGTCGGGCATAAGGCATGTGGCGTAGGGGCGAGTGACGCCCTCGGCTATGGGGAACGGGCGGCGTTGGCGTTCGTCCACTACGTCTATGCCCTCGTCCGTGCGGATTGTGCGGAGCGTGTGGACTTCGGTCGACGTCGCCACGACAATGTTGCGCTCTTCGTCGGCCGTGAGCGACAGCGGGGCGCGGATGTCGGCTTGCCCGACAGCCCCCCACGTGCCGTCGGCTTTGGCGGCGAAAGCCTTGACGCCGCCGGGCGAGGCAATCCATACGACGCCGTGGCTGTCCTGCTCCAGGTCCGACGGGTGCAGGTCGGCCATGACGTTGGAGAGCAGGCTGTCGGCGCGGAGGCCGTGGCTGTCGGCGCGGAGGCGGAGCAGGTCGGAGCGGGTCATGACCAGCATTTTGTCCGTCCCATATTCCCGGCACATCCGGACGATATGGTCGCCCATGTCGAGCGTCATGACGTTGCCGTTTCCGCTCCCGTCCGTGGCGTGTAGCCGCATCCCGTCGGCCACCCACAGGGTCCCGTCGTTGCCCGATGCTATGTGGGCGTGCCCCCCCGTGGGCTGCGCGGCGGCCAATGGTGTCGTGCGCCCGTTCTTGTCGAGCCGCAAGACCCCTTTGCCTTTCACGCTGAGCCACAACGCCCCGCCGCGCCCCGGCTCCACCTCGTCCACAATGCCGACCTCGGGCCCCGCTACTTGGCGGGTCGACATGGTCGTGAGGTCAATCTGCAAGACGCCGTCGTTGTCGGTGGCCACATAGGCCGAACGGGCGCCGTCGGTGGTGATGCCGTTGATGTCGGCGAGGCGGGCGGCCATGTGGCGCGGGCGGATGTCGACGTTGCCAAAGACGAAGGCGTCGGGGTGGTAGATCGAGAAGCCGGAGTAGGCGTAGCCGATGAGGACGAAGCCGCCGCGCGTTGTCGTCACGCACGAGCATTGGTTGCTCCGCAGCCAGTTCGAGTTGTGGGCGTTGCGGCGCAAGTTGACGGTCTTGCCCTGACGGAAGTCGGCGACATACACGCCGTGGCTCGACGTCGCCATCCACAGCCGGCCGTCGGCGTCCACGGCCAGGTCCACAATGTCGGAGGGGCGCTCCCGGGGCCACAGGTCCATGCCGTTGATCGACCTCCATTGGCCGCTCGATTGGCGGCGGAACCATATGCTGTCGCCGCGCGTGTTCAGCACCCACAAGTTGCCGTCGAAGTCCACTTTCATCTGTTTGCAGCCCTGCGTCAGTGGCGTCTGGATGGTCACGGGCTTCTGGCGGTATCCGTCGCTAGGGGCGTAGCACCGCAAGATGCGCCCGTCGGAGAGCATGATCGCTATGCCGTAGCGGGTGTTGCATACGCCCGAGACGCTGGTCCCGTCGGCTGGCAGCTCGAACGTGTGGCGGATAGTCCCGCCGCCGTCTGTGCGCGCCACGCCGACTGTGCGCCCCTTGCGCACCCAGAGGTTTTGGCGCAAGTCCACCCATGCGTCGTCCACGGCGCCGGGGGCACTGAAGGCACCGAAAAGGCTGTCGGCCGCAGTGAACGTCATGCCGCTGCGGCAGAAGACCAGGAAGCCGCGGCTCGTCTTTACCAGGACGGAGTCCGTGCCAAGCTCGTGGGTGCTCACGACGTCGGACGTGTCGGGGGCGGGCGTCGGCGTAAGCTCGTAGCCGTCGAAGCGGTCCAGGCCCCATTGCGACGAGGCCCATATGAAGCCGTGCGAGTCCAGCATGAGATGGCTCACGCGGGAGTGGGACAGCCCCGACTCCACGCCTACGTGGCGAAACGCGAAAGACTGCCCCGCGGCGACGCCGCAGTGGCAGGAGGCCAGGATGTGCGCCAGCAATGCCAGGAGGAGGGGATGGAGATTTGTCGGGGTGTGTCGGGGCATGGCGTTTTTGTGGTATGTCGTCCGCGCCGGGGCCGCTTTTGGGGGGCGGACTCCACAAAGATAGGAAACATTTCGTTTTCGTCTTTATTCTTAACGTTTGGGCGAAAGTTTATATATTCGCCCAAGAAGATTCCGCCTATGTCTATTTGGAGCTGGCTCAAGGGTAAGGGGAGCGTTGGCGACGCGCGGCGTTTTGCCCTGGTCGACGTGGAGGTGGGGCGAGACGGTGGCGCGATTCTCGACATTGGCGCGTTGCGCCACGACGGGGCGACATTCCACAGCGCCTCAAGGGCCGGCCTCTTCGAGTTCCTCCGTGGGGTCGATTTCCTCTGCGGGCACAACATTGTCAGGCAAGTGGAGTGGTCATGGATCAACCAAAAATCTCGCGCGTCCTGCGCCTCATGAAGCTGATGTCCGGCCCCGTGGACCATTCCGTCGAGGAGTTGGCGCGGCGGCTCGACACGTCCGCGCGCTCCATACATAGGTACGTGGACACTTTCCGAGAGGTCGGCTTCGTGGTCTACAAGTCGGAGTCGGGGGCTTTCAAGCTCGGGACGGACGACGACAGGCTCGACGGTTTCGGCTCCCTCACCTTTTTCACCGACGACGAGGCCACCGTCTTCAACCAGCTTCTCGACGCGCTCGACGACGCCAACGAACTCAAGGCCGGGCTGCGCCGCAAGCTCAATTCGGTCTTCGAGTGCACGGCCATGGCCGGGAGTACCGTCGTGGGGCGCAATGCCGACTGCATTCGCCTGCTGCGCGAGGCCATCAGTGCCAAGAGGGTTGCCATTCTCCGCGACTATTCGTCGGCCCACTCCGCCAGTGTGGCGGACCGCCGGGTGGAGCCTTTCGGATTCTCGACCAATTACGTCCAGGTTTGGTGCTACGACACTCTCGACGGGAGGGTCAAGATGTTCAAGACGGCGCGCATAGGGCGGGTGGAGCTTACGTGCGACCCCTGGGCCCGCGAGGCCGAGCACGTTGTCGGGCACGAGGACATTTTCCGGATGGTCGGATTCGAGCTCCACCCCATAGCCCTGCGCCTTGGCGTCAGGGCGCGCAATCTTTTGTGCGAGGAGTTTCCGAAGAGCGTCGACGCCATTCGGCAGGACGGTGCGGCGAGCTGGCTCCTGGAGACCTCGGTGTGCGACTTTGCGGGGGCGGCGCGTTTTGTGTTGGGTTTGGCCGACGACATTGAGGTGTTGGGCTCGCCTGAGTTCCGTGAATACCTGCGGGAAAAGGTGGAGGCGATGAATTTCTGAACGCCAAAATCCAATGTGGTTAAAAATGGTGGCGGATATTTGCCTAAATTTACAGACCGAAAGGCCTCGCCCCATGGCTTGAAACTGGTTTGCGCCGGGGGGGGGCGTCGCGCCTCCAAATGCTAGGAAAACTGCCCCTTATGGCTTCGCTGATGGCGATGTCAACGTGTCTGCCGACCGTGGCGTCGGTGGACGTGGGGCGTGTGCCGAACGACGTGAGCGTCAAGAACTACGGTGTGGCCGATGGCCTTTCGCAAAGCAATGTTAACGATTTGGCGGTCGATTCGCTCGGCTTCCTCTGGATTGGGACTGACGACGGTCTCAACCGTTTCGACGGCGCGGATTTCCTGCATGTAGGCTTCGACCCTGCCTGCGCCGCGGACGCCGGGGTCGATGAGGTCACGGTTGGCCCGGCGGGGTTCGTTTGGACTTCGCGGCGGCAGGGGGGCGTCCGTTGCTTCAGCCCGCGGTCGGAGCGGTTTCTTCCGTTGGTTGGCGGCGATGGCCGCGCCCTCGATTTGTCGGGCGGCGGTGTCGTCCGCTGCGGCGACTCGCTCGTGGTGGTCTATGGCGCCGCGGGCGGGTGCCATGCGTTTTGCCCAGCCGGGACGGATGCCGTGCGGTGTGTGTGGAGCGACACGTCGTTCTGTCGTTGCGCCGCGGTCGCCCCCGACGGGTGCGTGTGGTTGGGCGGGAGGTCGCTTGTCCGGTTGTCGCCCGGGGGCGACGCCCGGCGCGTCGCACTTGGCGGGCGGGCGGGTGTCGCCACCGGCCTTGCCTTGGCGGACGGGGTTGTCGTCGTGGCGGACGGCTCGCCGAGGCTCCGCCGTGTCGTGGCGGCCGACGGGAGGCTTTTGCCCGAAATCGTTGTCGGGGGGTGTGGCGTGTCGTCGTTGGCTGTCGTCGAGGGGGCTGTCGTCGCCGCGGGGCGTGCCGGTGGCGGTGTGGCCTTTGTCGATGCCGGGAGCGGTTCGGAGCTGCCGATGCCGGGCGCGGGTCATGCTGTGTCGCTGTGCCGCGACAATGTTGGCGGGGTGTGGGTCCACGACGGCAAGGGGGTGCTTCGCCGTGTTGGGGCCGGGGGGGTCTCGGACTGTGGCGTGAGGTTCATGGACGAGAGCCTGGCCTCGATGCTCTCCGACCACGGCGTTCGCATTGTCCGCGACTCTGAGTCGCCGTGGGTCTATTGGGTCGCTAGCCTCGGTGGCGGCCTCGTGCGCTACGATGCCGGCGCGGATGTCGCCGAGAGCGTGGCGAGCCGTTCTGCCTATGTACCGGCCTACGTCCGGTGCGTGGGTCTCGACACCGGGGGCAACGTGTGGGTCGGCGGCGACGGGGCCGGGCTGGTCCGGGTCGCCCCGAATCCCTACTCGTCTTGGACCTTGCGGCCGGGCGAGCCGTTGCGCCTCAGCCCGCGAAACGACGTTGCGGCGGTCTTGGAGACTGTCGATGGCAATGTGTGGTTGGGCGTCAAGAACGACGGGCTCTATGTCTACGACCCGTCGCTGGGTCGGCTTCTGTTCCGCTCGCCACTGTTGCGCCCCCTGGACATTCAGGCCGACGGCAAGGGGCGGGTGTGGGTGGCGACCGATGGCGACGGGTTGCGCGTCTTCGACCTGACGACGTTCGCCGAACTGTCCCACATTGTTCCCCAAATAGAGCCCTGCGGCCAGGCCTCGCGGCTCAAGATTGTCAAGACGCTTACCGACCATGACGGGCGCGTCTGGTTCGTCTCGTCCGCCGGCGGAGTGGATCTGCTCGAGGAGCCTTTTGTGAGAGGCGGCCGGTGCGGCGTCCGCCATTTCTCGTTCGGGGGCGCGGCGGGAGTCGCGGCCGATGCACTGGTCGACTCCCAGGGGTTCATGTGGGTCGCCACAGACCGCGCGCTGATATGCTTCGACCCGGCTCGGATTGTCAAGTCGCCGGGCGACTACGTGACCTATGGAGACGGCCAGCTCCCGGGGCGCGTCCGCGTCTTGGCCGAAGACGCCCGGGGGCGATTGTGCGCGGGCATTGTGGGCGGTGGGCTTTGCCGACTGTCCGGCGATGTGGGAGACGACAAGCCGACACAGTTCACCGAGCGCGACGGCCTCCCGTCCGACGAGGTGGTGGCGATGGTCATGGCGGACGACACGTCGATGTGGGTGGCTACGGAGAACGGGTTGGCCCTTTTCAACCTGCGCACCGAGAAGTTTTCGCCGCAAAAGGTGGCAGACACCGAATTCGGCAACATATTCAACGGCCGCGCCGGCGTACGGCGGGCCAATGGGAACATATTGTGGGGAAGCCTCGACGGGCTTTTGGAGTTCAACCCCAGGGGCAAGAGGCTCGGCGTGGCGGCCCGGGCGCCGCACCTCGCCGAGGTGTGGGTCGACGGTGAGCGCGCGGCGTTTCAAGGCCGGGGGCGCATCATCGACGCCCCTGCGGCCTATGCCACGCGCATCGACCTGTGTGAAGATTTTGTCGAGGTGGCGCTGCGTGTCGCCGACATCGACGGCGAGGGCGATTTCGTCTATATGCTGGAAGGCCGCGACGACAGTTGGAGGCCGTTGCCGCGTTGCCGCGAGGTGGCCTGGAGGGGGCTTGAGCCGGGCTCCTACCTGTTCAAGGTCTGCTCCAAGGCCGGGGGGGCGTCGACGCTACGGGCCGTCGAGGTCCGGGTCGGGCGCAGTTGGCTGGGGGAACACCCCTACTTCCTGTTCCACGTCGTGGCGTTGGGGCTGGTTTTGGCCTTTGTGGCTTTCATCGTATGGCACTTCCGCAAAAAGGCTGTCGAGGCCAGGGTGACGGACAGGGCGTTTGAATATCGCAATGCGCTCCTCACGGCCGTCAATGGCGAGGTGCTCGTCCCCTTGCAGAAGATAGAGAACGCCGTCGAGGCGCTGCAGTCGGCGGAAGACGAAGTGCCGGGCCGTATGCGTCCATTGGTGGCGGCCATCAAGGTCAATATGGACAAGCTGATGGGAATGGTCGAGTCGATCCTGGGACACCGGGAGGCCGTGGGGGGCGTGCCGCTCAACCTGGAGGTGACGAACATGGCCTCGTTCCTCGGCGGCATAGTCAAAGGCTTTGCGCACGACAAGAGGCTGAGCGTGGCTCTCGATGTGGTCGGCGGGTGGCGAGTGCAAATCGACAGGGACAAGGTCGCGAAGGCGTTGGAGCTGCTCCTGACTTGCTCCGGCAAGTGCACGCCGCCGGGTGGGGAGATTGTCCTGAGGGCGTTCCAGAACGCCGACATGCAGTGCGTCATCGAGGTTGCCGACAGCGGGCAAGGCGTCCCCGCCGACAGGCGGGACGTCATATTTGGAAATATGCTTGGAGAGCCGCGCAACGATATAGAGATTGCGCTTTTTGCCGTGCGCGACTTCGTGGTGTCGCACCACGGCAGTGTGGTCTACTCCCCCAGGCCCGGGGGGGGCACCGTGATTTCGATTCTTTTGCCCACCGACTATAGCCTTTTTCCCGATGTCAATGCCGTCCCCGGGGGCGACAACGAGAGCGCCGTTGCGGAGGACGAGCCGACGCGCAGGCTTCTTGGCGATGGTGTCGGGGCGACGTCTTTGCGCGACCCGCAGATTCTTGTTGTCGATCGAGACGAGACGAGAAGCCGGTTTCTGGTTGGCCGGTTGTGCGGGGGAGCTGTCGCTGTCCCCGTCCCCGATGTTCGCGCGGCGCGCGGCAAGGTGGAGGCCATGATGCCCGACTTGATTGTGTGCCGCGTCTCGCAGTCCGCGGACGATGTTGCCGATTTTGTCCGCTTCATGAAGAGGAGCTTCAACTCCAGCCACGTGCCAATCTTTGTCATTGCGCCCCAGGGGGAGTTCGAGGCCGACGTCCCAGACGGTCTTGCCCCCGACATGCTCTTCTCCGAGCCGTTGGATTTCCTGGTCCTTGTCAGGTGCGTCCGGGCGGCTGTCGCCAGGGTCTTGGGGCTGACGCCTGCCTCCATCCACCGGGTGGGGCACGATGCTGGCGGTGACGATTTCCTGGCGAGGTTTGAGGCCGTGGTGGACGCCAATATTGCCGACGCCGACTTCGGCATCGGGTGCCTGGCGGCCCAGATGGATATGCGTGCCGACACCTTGTCGCGGCGCTTGCTCCAGCAGACGGGGTGCGCGCCGGGCGAGTACGTCAAGCTCGTGCGTCTCGAACGTGCGCGGGAGGCTTTGGCAGAGGGGCGATCCACGCCGGCGCAAGTGGTGCGGAGCGTCGGTGCGACCGACGTCGGCTATTTCAACAAGTGTTTTTTCCGCCTCTATGGCGCCGCTCCGGGGCTAGATGTGCGCCGTGCGTTCTAAAGTGGGAAGGGGGGTAGGGCTATGAAGTCATATTTGGCCATAGACATCCAGCCGTGGCGCGGCAAGGCGTTTCTCGGTTCTGTGACGGCAGGGGGTGTCCAGCTGGTGGAGGTCGGCTCGTTCCCCGTCCGGGCTGTTGAGGTCTTTGGGCGTTGGATGTGGGACCTGCCGTCCGTCTATTCGGGCATTCTCGACATCTTGCGCCGCGTGGCGGGGTGGGGCGTGGAGGTCGCGTCGGTCGGGCTGTGCTCGTTCGGCTTCGACTTCTGCTGCTTGGGTGTCGATGGGCGGATGCTGTCGCTCCCCGACGCTTTCGTGGGCAAATTGGCCGGTTCTGCCCCCGATAGGTATTTTGAGCGCATGCCGCGCAAGACGCTCTATAAGGTCGTGGCCCAACAGGCGTTGCCCTACAAGACGCTTTTCCAGCTCGACGCCTTGCAGAGGGCGGGCGACGTGCCGCTGTCCATTGCCGACAAGTTGCTCTTTTTCCCCGATGCGCTGACGTATATGCTGACGGGCGAGGTCGTCGTGGAGTCCACCATTGTCGGCTCATCCGGCCTCGTCGATGTCGCCACGCGGTGCCTCGACTCGAGGGTGCTTGCCAGCGTCGGGCTGTCGAGCAGGCGGTTCGGGACGTTTGTGGAGCCCGGCATGGCTGTCGGCCCTCTCTCCGACACCGTGCGGCGCCAGACGGGAATGGCGGGGGTGCCGGTTGTGGCCGTGGCTGGCTACGATGTGGCTTCCGCCATGATGTCCGTCCCGACGGCGGAGGCCGATTTCGCCTTTGTGTTTTGCGGGCATATGGCCTCCGTCGGGGTGGAGACCGCCAGGCCCATAGTCGACGCGCGCGTCGAGGGCGCGGATTTGAGCGTCACACATGGTGTGGGCGGGACGGTGCATATCCACCGCCAGTCCATGGGGATGCGCCTCATGCAGGTGTGCCGCGCCGAGCTCGCTATGAGGCCGGGGGGCGAAGCCGCGCCACGTGTGGGAGAATCGCGGAGCATTGTCGCCCCCGACGACCCCGCTTTTGCCGACCCTTGGCGCGTCGTCGAGGCCGTCGGGAGGCAGTGCGCCGATACTGGGCAACGCGTGCCGGCCGGGCGGGGCGAGATTGAGGAGTGTCTGCGGCTGAGCCTCGCCAACCGTTATGCGGAGTTGGTGCGGACGGTTCTGGCCGCAACCAGGCTGTCGGTCGGTGCCGTCCACGTTGTCGGCCCCGGGGCGGCCGACGCCGCCATGTGCCAGCATCTTGCCGACATCTCCGGCCGGCGTGTCGTGGCCGGGCCCGTCGAGGCCACTGCCGTGGGCAACGTTTTGGCCCAGGCCTTGGCGGCGGGCGAGATTCTCAATGTCTGCGATGTCCGTTCGCGTCTGTCCGCCAGCGTCGGCGCGCTGTCGTTCGACCCCCGCAGGTTCTGACCCCCGCGGGGCGCCGGCGCGTCCCTTTGTGGCATTTTCGCTACCTTTGCCGTTGTCATTACTCTTACAACTCTTTTGATGATTGATTTGTCCATTGTCGTCCCCTCATACAACGAGGAGGAGAGCCTGGGGGAGCTGACCGAGTGGATTGCCAGGGTCATGAAGACGACGCCCTACTCCTACGAGGTCATAATTGTCGACGACGGGAGCGGCGACGGCTCGTGGGAGCGAGTAGAGCGCCTGCACGAGGCTGACCGCCGGGTCGCGGGCATCCGTTTTCGCCGCAACTATGGCAAGAGCGCGGCACTGAGCGAGGGCTTCGCCGCGGCAAGGGGCAAAGTCGTCATAACCATGGACGCCGACCTCCAGGACAGCCCCGACGAGATTCCGGCTCTCGTCGACATGGTTCTGCGCGGAGGCTTCGACCTGGTGAGCGGATGGAAGAAAGTGCGCCACGACCCGCTCTCCAAGACCTTGCCATCCAAGGTCTTCAACGGCGTGGTGCGCCGAATATCGGGCATCGGGCTTCACGACTTCAACTGCGGGCTCAAGGCATATCGGGCGGAGGTGGTCAAGTCCATAGAGGTATACGGCGAGATGCACCGCTACGTCCCCTTGCTGGCCAAGGAGGCCGGGTTCCGCAAGATTGGGGAGAAAGTCGTGCGCCACTACGAGCGCAAGTTTGGCCACTCCAAGTTCGGCATCGAGAGGACGGTCAAGGGCTTCCTCGACCTGCTCTCCGTCACTTTCATGGGCAAGTTCGGCAAGCGGCCCATGCACCTCTTCGGCGCGCTCGGCACGCTGATGTTCTTCCTCGGCTTCATTGCGGCGGGATGGCTTGGGGCCAAGAAGCTGTGGTGCGTCTACCAAGGCGTCGGCGCGCCGCTTGTCACGTCGAGTCCCTATTTCTATTTGGCGCTTGTCTTCATGATTCTGGGGACGCAGCTTTTTCTCACTGGGTTCGTCGCCGAGCTTGTGACGCGCAATGCGCCCGACAGGAACAAATATCTCATCGCCGACAAGATTGAAGCAGTTGAAAGTCAAGAATAACTACAGCGACGCCTTGCGCCACAGGGTTTTCGGCGTCGTGCGCGACATCGTTGCGCTAAGCGGCCAGCCGGCGTTCGTCATAGGCGGCTTCGTGCGTGACCTGCTCCTCGGAATCCCGTCGAAAGACATAGATATTGTCGTGCAGGGCAGCGGCATCGAGCTGGCCACGTCCGTGTCGCGGCGCTTCGCCGGCTCGCGCCTGTCGGTCTTCAAGTCGTTCGGCACGGCCATGGTCAAGGCCGGGGGTGTCGAGGTCGAGTTTGTCGGAGCGCGCAAGGAGTCATACCGCGCCGACTCGCGCAAGCCCATTGTCGAAGACGGGACAATTGAGGACGACCAGCGACGGCGCGACTTCACAATCAACGCCTTGGCCATAAGCCTCAACCCCGAGACATATGGCGACGTCGTGGACCCCTTCGGCGGCATCGGCGACCTTGGCGACGGAATAATTCGGACGCCACTCGACCCCGACATCACTTTCTCCGACGACCCACTGCGGATGCTGCGGGGCATACGGTTCGCCGCGAGGCTTGGCTTCACGATAGACCCCGCCACAAAAGAGGGGATAAGGCGGATGGCGGACAGGATCGGCATCGTGTCTCAGGAGCGCGTCACCGAGGAGTTGATGAAGGCCATGGAGACAGCCCCAGCCCCCTCCGTGGCGTGGAGGCTGCTCGACGAGGTCGGGCTTCTCCCCCACATATTGCCGGAGCTTGCGGCCATGAAAGGCGTGGAGCGGCGCGGGCGCATAGGCCATAAGGACAACTTCTTCCACACCCTGCAAGTCCTCGACGGGGTGGCGGCGCAGTCGGACGACGTGTGGCTGCGCTGGGCGGCGCTCTTCCACGACATCGGGAAGCCCCGGACCAAGAGGTTCGAGGAGGGCGCGGGTTGGACTTTCCACAACCATAACTACGTCGGCGCCAAGATGCTGCCGAGAATATTCACGAGGCTCAAATTGCCGCTCGGCGAGCCGTTGAAGTTCGTGCAGAAGATGGTCAACCTGCACATGAGGCCCATTATCCTGAGCGAGGAGGTCGTGACAGACTCCGCCGTGCGGCGCCTGCTCTTCGAGGCCGGAGACGACATCGAGGCGCTGATGACGCTCTGCGAGGCCGACATCACGAGCCGCAATGAGGAGAAAGTACAGCGTTTCCTCCGCAACTTCAAGATTGTGCGCCGAAAGCTCAAAGACATCGAGGAGAAGGACCACATCCGCAACTTCCAGCCACCAGTCTCCGGCGAGGAGATTATGCGGACTTTTGGCGTCGCGCCAAGCAGGCCCGTGGGGGTAATCAAGGAAGCCATCAAGGAGGCCATCCTCGACGGCGTCATACGCAACGACTACGCCGAGGCCTACGACCTCATGATTGCCGAGGGCGCCAAGTTGGGCTTGAAGCCCCTCACGGCGGCGCCGCCGGTTCCCAAAGCCGAGGCGGGGGCATGAAGCTGAACGACTCCAGGGTTCTCTTCGCCCCAGGCTCTGTGTCCACGCCCGACGACCCGCCGATAATCGTGGCCGACGGCTTGCGGACCCCGGAGAATGTCGGGGCCCTGGTGCGCCTCGCCGCCAACGTGGGGTGCCGCAGGGTGGTCCTTGTCAATGCCGGCCCCATGCGAGAGAACAAGATGCGGCGCACGGCGTGCATGGCGTGGGACTATGTCGAGATTGTCCGTGCGGACGCCGAGGAGCTTGCCGGCCTGTTGCCCGACGGTTATGTCTTGGTGGCAGTCGAGACTTCGCCCGACGCGCGCCCGCTCTATGCCGAGCCGTTGCCGCGTAAGGTGGCGCTTGTTGTCGGGAGCGAGGTTCTGGGAGTCTCGCCGGAGGTCTTGCGGATGTGCGCCGGGAGCAGATATATCCCCATGACGGGACCCGACACGAGCATGAACGTGTCGCACGCGGCGGCCGTGGCGCTCTTCGAGTGGGTGCGCCTCTACGCCGCGGCGGGGGCGGCCCGGTAGGGGATTTTTGAAAGACAGTCAAACAAATCTATCATATGGACATCAATTTCGGCGGCCTGATTCTAGGGGCCTCGACTTTCGTAATCATCGGGGTCTTCCACCCCATAGTGATCAAGGCGGAGTACCATTTCGGCGTGCGGTGCTGGTGGGTCTTCGCCGTTGCCGGCGTGGCTTTCAGCCTCCTTTCGCTCTTTGTGTGCCACTACATTGTCTCCACAATTCTCGGTGTCCTCTCTTTCTCTTGCTTCTGGTCCATCCTGGAGGTCTTCGACCAGCGCAAGAGGGTGCAGAAGGGCTGGTTCCCCAAGAATCCGAAGCGGGCGGCCGACTACGACGAGAAGCGGTAGCCGCGTCTTTTTGGGGGTGAGGGGCGTTAACGAATGCGGGGCGACGGTGTTCGTTCCGCTTGTTGCTTTTGTGTCCGTTTTTGTAGTGGCGCGTGGGTCTCTCGCTGAATATTTGGCAGGGTTGCGCTAAATAATTCAAAATATTCAAAACAAACGAGGGCGGCTTCCGTATAAGGAGAAAAGCGCGGGGATGATGGCTGGGAGAGTTTGAGGCCGGCATCCTGTTGCGCAGGTCGGTGCCGGGATTCCGGCGAGCGTGGAACTCTAATCTTTAAATCATCATACTATGAAAGTCAGCAAATCCTCCGCAGACTCTATGTTTCCATTCAACACCCCCACGGGTTCTATGAGTTGTGGCGCAGTGGAGCCCGGCTCTGCGTCGTCGCATTCGCAGGAGTCGTTCAACGACTTCGAGTGCGTCCCCGAGACCAAGGCGCACGACGCGTCCATCGCGTCGGCCGCGCACTATTTCTGATTGCCAAAGGCGTAACGGCTTTGCCGTGGCGGCTTCCCTGTGTGGGGGGGCGTCACGGCTTGTTTTTGTCCGTTTCGCGCGGTGCGTTGGCCAAGCCGGCTGTTTTTTTTGCGCCGACGGCCCTTTGCGTTTAGGGTCGCGTCCCCCTCCCACATTATGCGAAAAAGGCGTTATCTTCGCGCAGGGCGCGTTGGCGGCACGCTTGTCGCGCCTCATCAAGAACCATGGAAGAGAACAATAGCTTTGACGAGATCCGCCCTTTCCGCGACTGCGAGGTCGAGGCGGTGATAGACAGTCTTTGCCGGGTGCCATATTTCATCCGGGTTTTGGCCAAGATTGTGCCATGGGCGCCGGTGGAGGCGGTCGTGGCCAAGCTCAGGGGCGTCAAGACGGTTGGCGAGTTCCAGCGCGACTTCGTCATTCCATATCTGAAAGGCCTCATCGGCAAGACGACCGACGGGCTCACGGCCAGCGGGTTGGAGGGACTCGACCCCGGGGGCGGCTACCTGTTCCTCTCCAACCACCGCGACATAATCCTCGACTCGGCGCTCATGAACGTCAAGCTCGACGAAGCCGGATTCTCCACAACCGAGATTGCTATCGGCAGCAACCTGCTGATATACGAATGGATTGTCGACCTTGTCAAGCTCAACAAGTCGTTCGTCGTCAAGAGGGGGATGCCCGTGCGGCAGCAGATGGCGGCCTCGATGACGCTCTCGAGATATGTCCGCGACCGAATCGTCAACGGCAAGTCCAACATATGGATTGCCCAGCGTGAGGGACGCTCCAAAGACGGCGACGACCACACGCAGGGCAGTGTCCTCAAGATGCTGAACCTGAGCGGCGAGGGCGACCTGCTGCAGAACTTTGAGCAGCTCAACATCGTCCCCGTGGCGATAACCTACGAGTACGACCCCTGCGACGCCCTCAAGGCCTACCAGTTTCAGCAGAAGAGGGACAACCCCGACTACAAGAAGTCCGAGGACGAGGACCTGGCGCACATGGCAACGGGGCTGAACGGGCGCAAGGGCAGGGTCCACTTCGCCTTTGGCAAGCCCGTCAACGCCGACCTCCAGTCCCTCCGGGGGCTCAACAAGAACGAGCAGATTGCCGCCCTCGCGCAGGCCATCGACAAGCGCATATACTCCAACTACCGGATTTTCGAGAACAGCTACGTGGCGCTCGACATCCTGGAGGGGACAACGGCCAGGGCCGCGCACTACTCCGACGAGCAGAAAGCGGGCTTCTTGCGCTACGTCGACGGGCAGATCGGGGCCCTGGGGGCCGATGCCGACGCCGACTTCTTGCGCGCGCAGATGCTCAAAGCATACGCCAACCCGCTCATCAACCAGGAGGGGGTGCGGAAGATGGAGACGACCACAAAATAATCACTTATAAGCATCATCATGGAGTTCGAACCACTTACTGCCATATCTCCTATCGACGGCCGCTACCGCGGCAAGGCGGAGCCTCTTGCCGAATATTTTTCCGAGTTCGCGCTCATCCGGTACCGGGTGAGGGTCGAGGTCGAGTATTTCATAGCGCTGAGCGAGATCCCGCTGCCGCAGGTCGGAACGCTGTCTGACGGGCAGAAAGAGGAGCTGAGGGGCATATACCGCGGTCTCACACTCGACGACGCGCGCCACGTCAAGCAGATCGAGGCCACGACGAACCACGACGTCAAGGCTGTGGAGTATTTCCTCAAAGAGCGTTTCGACGCGCTGGGGCTGTCGGCCGTCAAGGAGTTCATACATTTCGGGCTCACCTCGCAGGACATCAACAACACATCCGTCCCTCTGAGCGTCAAGGAGGCTCTCGACCAGGTCCTGGTGCCGCAGTTCGACGCCCTAGCGGCGCGCCTTGCCGAGTTGGCCGACGAGTGGGCGGACATCCCGATGCTGGCGCGCACCCACGGTCAGCCCGCCAGCCCCACGCGCCTGGGCAAGGAGGTGAGGGTCTTCGTCTCGCGGCTGTCGCGCCAGCTCGACGAGCTGCGCGCGCTGACGCTGCCGGCCAAGTTCGGCGGGGCCACGGGCAACTTCAACGCCCACAATGTGGCGTTCCCCGGCATCGATTGGGTCGGCTTCGGCAACAAGTTCGTAGCCGAGAAGCTCGGGCTGCGACGCGAGCCCTGCACCACGCAAATCTCCAACTACGACGACCTCGCGGCGGTCCTCGACAATCTGAGGCGCGTCGACGTGGTGCTGATCGACCTCTGCCGCGACTTCTGGATGTACATCATGATGGAGTATTTCAAGCAGAAGATTAAGCCCGGAGAGGTCGGCTCCAGCGCCATGCCCCACAAGGTCAACCCCATAGACTACGAGAACGCCGAGGGCAATCTCGGCATCGCCAACGCCATTCTCGACCACCTCTCGAACAAGCTCCCCGTCAGCCGTCTGCAGCGCGACCTCACGGACTCCACGGTCCTGCGCAACGTCGGCGTGCCTATGGCGCACGCCCTCATAGCCGTCCAGAGCATAATGAAGGGCCTGGGCAAGGTCTTGCTCAACCCCGATGCCATAGCCGCCGACCTGGAGAACAACTGGGCTGTCGTGGCCGAGGGGGTGCAGACAATCCTGCGCCGCGAGGGCTATCCCAATCCGTATGAGACCCTCAAGGCCCTCACACGGACCAACAGGCATATCGACCGTCAGGCCATGGCCGACTTCATCGAGACGCTCGACGTCGCGCCGGCCGTCAAGGAGGAGCTGAGGGCCATAGCCCCGCAAAACTATACGGGCATACGCTGATGGGCTACTTCTTCCAGGTCGTGCGCCGATACGTCCCCCCCTATTGGGGGCAGGTGGCGCTGAGTTTCCTCTTCAACATCCTCTCGGCGCTCTTCTCGGTGCTGAGCATGGCACTGATGATTCCCGTCTTGGAGATTATTTTCCAGCAGGATAGCGAGGTCACGTCCCTTTTGCCGTGGGCTCTGGACAACAAGGTCATCGTCAACAACTTCTACTTCTACGTCACCGAGGTCAAGCTCAATTTTGGGGCGGGAAGCGCCCTGCTCTTCTCGGGCCTCTTCATGGTCTTTGGAACCGTCTTGAAGTGTTCCACGGCATATCTCGCCGCCTATACCAGCATCGGGCTGCGCAACAACGTTGTCCGCGACATCCGCAGGGAGATATACGCCAAGATTCTGACGCTGCCCATCGGCTTCTTCCAAAACGAGCGCAAGGGAGACATCATGCAGCGGGCCACGGGCGACGTCTCAGAGGTCGAGGGGTCCATCATGGCCTCCATCGACATGTTCCTCAAAAACCCGGTGCTCATCATCGTCTATCTCGCGGCGATGATTGTCATGAGCCCGCAGCTCACGCTCTTCGCGCTCGTCATGCTGCCGATGGCGGGGACCGTCATCGGGCGCATTGGCAAGAACCTCAAGAGGCAGAGCCGAGAGGGGCAGGACAAGCTGGGAGAGATTCTCGGCGTCTTGGAGGAGACGCTCGGGGGGCTGAGGATTGTCAAGGCCTTCAACGCCGAGGCGCAGATGAACGCGCGATACTCCGACCTGGCGCAGCAGTATTGCGGCATCGCCAAGCGCATAATGAGGAGACGCGACCTGGCGCACCCCATAAGCGAGATGCTCGGCACTCTGCTCGTCGTCATTGTCGTGTGGTTCGGCGGGACGCTGATCCTCTCGGGCGACAGCACACTCTCCGTGGCCAAGTTCCTGGCCTACCTGGGGGTCTTCTATCAGATAATAAACCCCGCAAAGGCTTTCTCGTCGGCGTTCTTCAGCATACAGAAGGGAATGGCGGCAATGGAGAGGATAGACAAGGTGCTGCTGGCCGACGACAAGATTTTCGAGAAGCCCGACGGCAAGCCCATGGCCGCTTTCGCCGACAAGATTGAGTACCGCAACGTCTCGTTCGCCTACGATGCCGACATCCAGGTGCTGCGCGACGTGAGCGTCACGATTCCGAGGGGCAAGATGGTGGCGCTCGTCGGGCAGAGCGGCGGCGGCAAGTCGACTTTCGTGGACCTTCTGCCCCGCTTTTGGGATGTCTCCGACGGCTCCATACTCATCGACGGTGTGGACGTCCGCGACTACCGGCTCCACGACCTGCGCGGGCGAATGGGAATAGTAAGCCAAGACCCAATCCTCTTCAACGACACCATCTTCAACAACATCGCCTATGGCGTCGAGGGGGCTACGCAAGAGGACGTCGAGAGGGCGGCGAAAGTCGCCAATGCCCACGACTTCATCCTGCAGCAGGAGAACGGCTACGCCACCATAGTCGGCGACCGCGGGGCCAACCTCTCGGGAGGGCAGAGGCAGCGCATCAGCATTGCCCGCGCGGTGCTGCGCAATCCCGACATCCTGATTCTCGACGAGGCGACGTCGGCTCTCGACACCGAGAGCGAGAAGCTCGTCCAGTCGGCCCTCGACAACCTGCTGCGCAACCGCACCTCAATCGTCGTCGCCCACCGACTCAGCACGATACGGCACGCCGACCTCATCTGCGTCTTCAGCGAGGGGCGCATTGTGGAGCGCGGCACGCACGCCGAGCTCATGGAGCTTGGCGGCTACTACAAGAAGCTCAACGACTTGCAGACAACATGAGGAGAGCCGCCCGCCAATGCGTAGTGGTGCTGGTCGCCGCCTTGCTCGTCTCCTGCGGGGGCTACGAGGCGGCGCAGAAGGCCTATTCGCTCGGCGAGTATGGGCGCGCGGCAAAGCTCTTCGACAAGGCGCAGCGCGCCGAGGGCAACAAGTCGCGCCGCGCCGAGGAGTGCTTCCTCCTGGGCGAGTGCTACCGCCGTCTTGGAATGAACACCAAGGCGGCGTCGGCCTATCAGAGGGCCGTGCGCTTGCGCTACGATGACGACGTGGCGCTCCTCAGGCTTGCCGACGCATACAGGGCGCTCGGCAAGTTCGACGAGGCCGACGAGGCCTACAACGCCTACGCAGACCGCCACAAGGCCGACCTGAGGGTGGGGGTCGGGCGAGAGTCGGCGGCAATGGCACGGAGGGAGTGGAAGGAGCTCAACCCTAAGTCGTCTGCCGTTGCGGACAGCGGTTATGTTGTCGAGCCTTTCCGCGAGGCGAACAGCAAATATTCCGATTTCTGCCCGGCTTTTGTCGGGGAGGGGTTCGACGTGGTCTACTTCAGCTCCATGCGTATGCAGAAGAAAAAGAAGAGGGCGAGCCGAATCACGGGGCAGGGCTACTCCACGCTCTACATGACGCGGGTCGACGCCCGCGGGCGGTGGACTGTCCCGGAGCCTCTTGAGGACCCTTTCGGGCAGAAAGGCATGGACGACGGCGCGGCATACGTCTCCCCCGACGGGCGCACGCTGCTCTTCACCCGTTGTCCGCTCGCCGACGCGGGGGGCAGTCCGGCTCAGACTTTCGAGATGACGCGCGAGGGGGGGCGATGGTCCGACCCTGTCCGCGTGACGCCGGGCGGCGACTCTGCGATGATGGTGGCGCACCCGGCTCTGTCGCCCGACGGCCAGGTGCTCTATTTCGTGAGCGACAAAGAGGAGGGCGGCATCGGAGGACTGGACTTGTGGCGCAGCCTCCGGAATGTCGACGGCTCGTGGGGGCCGGCTCAGAACCTTGGGCCACTGGTCAACACCAGGGGCGACGAGATGTTTCCCTGCGTGCGCCAAGACGGGACGCTATACTTCAGTAGCGATGGACACAAGGGCTATGGCGGGCTGGACTTGTTTCGCGCCACGGAGCGTGACGACGGGAGGTTCGATGTCGTCAACATGGGAATCCCGATAAACAGCACGGGCGACGATTTCGGCATTGCTTTCATGGGGGGGGCCGAGGAGGGCTTTTTCTCCAGCAACCGGGGCAACGCCAAAGGCTACGACGACATATATTCGTTCTACCTGCCCCCCGTAATCCTAACGGTCGAGGCGTCGGTGGGCCAAAGTGGCAAAAAGGCTTTCCAAGTGGAGCCGGGGGGCGCTGAGGCAGAGCCGAGAGCAGAGGGTGCGGAACGGCGCAGTGCGCGGGGGGCGAGTGCGTCGCGGGGGGCCCGGCGGGGTGCGACGGCGCGTCCCGCAAGCGCCCAGGCTCCCAGGGCGGGGAAGTCGGCGTTCCGCCCGGCGCCCGACGCTTTTGTGCGCATTGTGGGCTCTGACGGCACGAACGTCAAGTTGCGCGCCGGGGCCGACGGAAAGGTGTCGTTCGTGGCCGACAAAGATGTCCACTACATCATTTTGGCTGGCGCGCCGGGCTTTGCCAACAAGCGCACGGAGCTATCCACCGAGGGGCTGAACAAGACGCAGACGCTCTCTGTCGTCGCGTTGCTCGATAAGGTTGAGTGAGAGGGTGGGGGCATGCTGAGACCGTGGTTGGGAACCTGCCGAGGTGTCGCGGCGGCCGTCGTGGCGTCGCTAGTGTCCGTGTTTTGCCAGCCCGCCTTGTCGCAGAAAATCGAGAAGCGCGGTCGCGCCGAGGGCGAGAGGCCGAAAATAGGGCTCGTCTTGAGCGGCGGGGGGGCCAAGGGGCTCGCGCATATCGGCGTCTTGAAGGCCATAGACCGGGCGGGGCTTCACATAGACTATATGACCGGGACCAGCATGGGGGCCATAGTCGCGGCCATGTACTCGTGCGGATACAGTGCTGAGCAGATTGAGCAGGTGAGCCGCGAGACGCAGTGGATGACGCTCATCAACAGCCGCCCGGTCTTGAGGGACATCAGCATCGAGGAGAAGGATGAGTTCGACAACTACTTGATGACGTTGCCAATGAATGGCTTCAAGCCGCTCATCAACACGGGCTTCTTCATGCCCTACCAGGTCATGCTCCGCCTCCAGGAAGTCTATTTCCCCGTCTACAAGGTCAAGGATTTCAGCCAGCTCGACATCCCTTTCCGGTGCGTCGCCACCGACATCGCCAACGGCGAGGCGGTCGTGCTCGACAAGGGGGACCTGGCGTTCGCGACGCGGAGCAGCATGGCGATTCCGGGGGTCTTCGCCGCCACGAACTACAACGGCACGAAACTTGTCGATGGCGGAATTGTGCGCAACTTCCCCGTGCGCGACGTCATCGAGATGGGGGCGGACTATGTCATAGGGGTCAACCTCTTCTCCGGTCTCACGCCCGCCGAGCAGACCAACAACATGCTCGACGTGATGCTCCAAATCACCAATTTCCGCGACGCCGCCGACCTCAAGGACGAGAAAGCCGCATGCGATATGCTCATTGAGCCCGATGTGGCGCAATACAATGCGGCGAGCTTCTCGGCGCAGGAGGCCATATTCGCCATCGGAGACTCCACCGGCAGGGCTTTCGAGCCGTTTTTCCGTCAGCTCGCCGATTCGCTCCACAAGGCCTACGGAGTCCCCTATTCGCCAAAGAACAGGATGAAGCCCTACGACCCCCAAGTGCGGATTGTGGACTTTGAGTTCGAGGGGTTGGAGAATACGAACAGCAGGTTGCTCATCCACGCCCTGAACCTCCATGCCGGGAGCCTCTACAGGCCTGTCGACTTGACCAACGCCATCAAGAGCGCCATGTCGACGGGCTACTACAACAATCTCGTCTACGAGCTTGTCCCGGCCGGCGATGTCGGCAACGATGTCGTCTTCCGGTGCCATGTGGTGGAGAACCCTATGGCGTCCGTCAAGATTGCTTTGTCCTACAACACGTTCACCGGAGCGTCCATCTTCCTCGACTATCAGCGGCGAAGCCTCCTGGGCCGTCTCAGCACGACAGATTTCAAGGTCGCCATCTCCAAGACTTTGAGGTTCCGCGTCAAGAACAGGACCCTTTTCGGGGTCAAGGCAAACCACTATATCGATTTTGAGTTCGACCATGCCCGTTTCGAGGTGCCGACCTACAACGACAACGGCATGACGTTGAATGTCTACGATTACTACCACGACCAGGCCTCGGCTCTCATCGGGCACGCCCTCAGCCCAAGCCAGGACATTGGTTTTTCGCTCGGATGGGAGCATTTCAATGTCTCTCCGAATGTCGGCGGGGCCGACGACCGCATTGGGGGGCACATCCACGACATCTACGCCAACGTGCGGAGGCGCTACAACACTTTGGACCGCAAGTTCTTCAGCCAGAGCGGCTCCAAAGTCGATATGGGCATTACCCTCGGGTTCCCTCTGGCATACAACCTTAGGAGCGGGGCCGCCGCCGACGCTCTCCGCGGCGAGGGCCTCTACGACTACAAGTTTTTCGCGCGCTGCAATTTCCGCATGGAGGCGCATCAGCCCATTACGGGCAAGTTCGGCCTCTCGGAGGTTGTCGGCGCCGCGGCGTCCTTTGGAGACCGCGCCTTTGTCCACCGCACGGCCCTGGGGGGGACGAACAGGTTCCTGCACAGTCATCATGAGTTCTACGGCCTCCTCACGGCCCACCGCTACGAGTCGACGTTCGCGGCGCTGAGGCTCTCGGCGCAATACAATGTCGTCTCCGACCTCTACCTGCTCTTGCACCTCAACTCGGCCGTGACGTTCAAGAGCCTCGACCGCTACGTCAACGACTTGGAGCATTTCCGCCCCAAGGAGTGGATTCATGGGGGCGGTATCTCGGTTGGCTACAACTTGCTGAACGCGTTGCCGATGGACTTCACCCTCACATATTCGCCCGACGACAAGTTCAACATCAACGTGAATATCGGCTACTTTTTCTAGCTGTCTTGGGCGGCAACAAACCACCCAGTAGGCGTTAACATTTAGTCCCCGGCGGCGCGCATGTTTTGCAATATCTTTGCATAAAACGATATTGCCGATGGACAGAAAACTCGCTTTGGGCCTCCTGGCCTTGACTGCCGCCGCGGCGCAGTCGAATGCGCAGCTCCGAGTTTCGGGGCAGACGCCAAGTCTGCAATGCCAGGCGGTGGACATGAGCGCCGACTTCGCCGACCTATCCCACACGTATTTCCTTGCCGACAGCCTCGCCTCTTTCGACGTCGCCAAGGCCGAGGGAATGGTCGAGTGGAAGAGGCACAGGCTGGCGCCGCGTCAGGCTTTCAACCTCAATGGGACGTGGCCCGTGCCGATGCAGATGCTCGATTTCCCCGATGCCGCCTATGACAACGACCCTCGCCTGAGGCTTCAGCTTCGCTTCGTCAGCCCGCGCACGGTGAGGGTGACGATGCAGACTTCGCCGGTGGAGTGCGCGGCCGACGACGCCGCCGACCCCATGTTCGCGGCCGCGCCCAACAGCGGCGACCCCGCGTGGAGGGCCGCCGAGACGGCCGACGGCGTGACCTATTCCGGCCCCTATGGACAAATTGAGGTCAGGAGGCACCCGTGGCGCCTTGTGGTCAAAGACGCCACGGGCAAGGTGCTGACGCAGACGCGCCACAGCGCCGACAACGATTCGTCGCAGGTCAAGCTGTTGCCTTTCTGCTTCATCAAGCGCGGTGTGGACAATTCGCGCTCGGTCAATCCGGTCTTCTCTTTGAGGCCGGGTGAGAAGATTTTCGGATGTGGCGAGAGCTTCACGAGGCTCGACAAGGTGGGGCAGAAAGTGCACCTCACGGTGACCGACCCGCAGGGGCCGGAGACGGATCAGATGTATAAGCCCGTCCCGTTCTTCATGAGCAACCGGGGCTACGGCGTCTTTCTCCACACTAGTGCGCCCGCCACGTGCGATTTCGGGGCGTCCTACATCGGCGCCAGCCGGATCTTCATGGCCGACGAGACGCTCGACTTCTTCGTCTTCTTGGGAGAGCCAAAGGACATTCTCGACGAGTATACCGACATAACGGGCAAGAGCCCCATGCTGCCACTTTGGAGCTTCGGGACGTGGATGAGCCGCATCTCATATTTCACGCAGGAGGAGGGCATGGACGTGGCCCGCAAGCTCCGCGACAACAAGATTCCCGCCGACGTGATACACTTCGACACCGGCTGGTTTGGCGTCGATTGGCAGTGCGACTATGAGTTCTCGACAGAGCGTTTCGCGGACCCTGTGGCAATGTTGCGGAGTCTCCGCGAGGACAATTTCCACACGTGCCTGTGGCAGTTGCCCTATTTCACGCCCAAGAACCGCCTCTTTGGCGAGATTGTCGCAAAGGGGCTCAATGTCCGCAACGCCGGCGGCGGCATGCCCTACGAGGATGCCGTGCTCGACTTCTCCAACCCCGACGCCGTGGAGTGGTACCAGGGTCACATCGCACACCTCATCCGTCAGGGCGTCAGCACCATCAAGTGCGACTTTGGCGAGGCCGCGCCGACTGGCGGTTTCTACCACAGCGGCCGCGGCGGGCTCTACGAGCACAACCTCTATCCCCTGCGCTACAACAAGGCCCTGTGGGAGGTCGTCGACCGCGAGACCGGCGGCGAGGGGATTATATGGGCGCGCTCGGCGTGGGCGGGTTCGCAGCGCTATGCGCTCCACTGGGGAGGCGACGCCGCAACCACCGACGCGGGGATGCTTGGCGACCTGCGGGGTGGGCTCTCGTTCGGCCTTTCGGGCTTCTCATTTTGGAGCCACGACATCGGGGGCTTCGTCACGGCGTCGCCCGACGACCTCTATCGGCGGTGGCTGCCGTTCGGCTTCCTCTCGTCGCATAGCCGCGCTCATGGCGCGCCGCCCACCGAGCCGTGGCTGATTGGCGAGGAGTTCACAAAGGCTTTCCGCGAGGCCGCCGAGATGAAATATCGGCTCATGCCCTACGTCTACGCGCAGGCCAAAGACTGCTCCAACAGGGGCCTGCCAATGGTGAGGGCGCTGTTCGTCGAGTTCCCCGACGACCCGGGGGCCTGGAATGTCGAAGACGAGTATATGTTCGGGTCGCAGATGCTGGTGGCGCCCTTGTTGGAGAGCGGAACGGAGCGCGTCTGCTATCTGCCCGCGGGAAAATGGATTGACTATCAGACCGGAAAGGTCTACGACCCTGGCTTCCAGACAATCAAGGCCGGAAAGATTCCGTGCGTCATCCTTGTCCGCGACGGGAGCCTCATCCCCCACGTGCCCGTGGCGCAGAGCACTGCTGAAATCCGGTGGGACAAGATGGAGCTGAAGCCCTACAGGGCGGCCGCCAAGAGTTGCCGGGGGCTGGTCTTCCGCCCCGGCGACGCCGACGTGGCCGAGGTTGTCAAGTAGGCTTCGGGTTCTCCACTGTTTTGGGCCGTCACAACATTCGTGGCGGCCTCTTTTTTCTTTTTGCGAGTGCCAGCCCCCCCCCATGGGCAGTCCCAATGGCCGCCATGTGCGCGACGCGGCGGCAGGGGGGGGGGCGCAAGCCGCGCCACTGCGCTTTTTCGCTACGTCAAAAGTAGTAGAACTACGACCGTTTAAGTTTTCTCGTAGGGGTAAATTTGCAGACAAAACAGATGTATATGCAAGGACAATGGATTAGCGGATGGCGCAAGATTAATTTTGCCATCGGCATGGTGGGAATGATCGAGCGCTTCAAGTTGCGTCGGGCTGCCCGGAATGTTGAGAAGACGCAGGCTAAGACGCTCCGTTGCATTCTCGAATACGCCAAGGACACGGAATACGGCAAAGAGCACGATTTCGAGGGTATCTTGCGGTCCAAGACCCCAGCCGAGCTCTTCAAGGCCTATGGGGAGAAAGTCCCGGTGAACGACTACGAGGATCTCCGCCCATTAATCAACAGGCATATGCACGGCGAGGCTGGCATCCTTTTCCCTGGCAAGCCTAAGATGTACGCCACGACGTCGGGCACCACGAGCGAGCCCAAGTGGGTGCCTATCACCGAGAAGTACTTCTCCGACGTCTATGGCCGCATGAACAAGATGTGGCTCTCGAGCCTCATCAGGGCCAACCGGCACTCGTTCGCGGGTGGCGTGGTCTCAATCGTCGGGAAGGCCATCGAGGGCTATGCGCCCGACGGCACCGTCTACGGCTCGGTATCCGGGGTCTCGTTCACCAACTGCCCCGACTTTGTCAAGGTGGCATACTCCTCGCCCGCCGAGGTCTTCGAGATTAAGGACTACAAGGCGCGCTACTATACAATCATGCGGTTCGGCATCGAGATGAACTCCACGGTGCTGATTACGGCAAACCCGTCAACCATCGTCGAGATGCAGAACAACGTCAATGAGTTCTTCGACGACTACGTGAAAGACATTGAGAACGGCACGCTGAAAGAGGACCTCGACATCCCCAAGCACGTCCGCGAGGCGCTGCGGAGCCGAATGAAGAAGAACCCGCAGAGGGCGCAGGAACTCCGCGACCTCAAGGCCCGCTACGGCCGCGTGCTCCCCAAGCACTATTGGCCCGACATGGCGGTGGTCAACACGTGGCATTGCGGCAACACCAAGATTTATCTCGACAAGATTCTCGGCTCTTTCCCCGAGAAGACCAAGCAGGTCGAGTTCGGATATTTCGCCTCGGAGTGCCGCGCGGGGCTCGTGCTCAACGAGGGCGAGGACACGACGCTCTTTGCACATATGCACTACTTCGAGTTCATCCGCGAGAGCGACCTCGACAATCCGAACCCAGAGTTCCTGCCGCTCGGCAAGCTCGAAAAGGGCAAGCGCTACTGCATGTACGCCACGACGTTCTCGGGCCTCTACCGCTACAATCTCAACGACCTTGTCGAGGTCACGGGCTTCGACGGCACAATCCCCATGATCCAGTTCATCCAAAAGGTGAACGGAATCGTGACCCTCACTGGCGAGAAGCTCCACGAGAGGCAGTTCATCAAGGCCGTCCATGACGCGGAGCAGGAGCTTGGCATGCCTACCCGATTCTTCATAGGTTTTGCCGATGCCGACTATTCGGGCTACCACTTCTTCTATGAGTTCGCCGACGCCTCCACGCCACAAGACAAGGCCGAGGCCTTCACCAACGCCGTCGACGCCAACCTGAAGAAGATTAATATCGAGTATGATGCCAAGAGGGCGTCGTTCCGCGTCAAGGACCCCATAACCCACAGGCTCGTGCAGAACTCTTTCGAGAAGTTCAAGGCCGAGTGCATCGCCGAGGGGGCGAGGGACGGGCAGTTCAAGCTCATGCTCCTGTTGCATAAGGACCAGAAGAGGTTCCCGAAGTTCGAGAAGCTGGTCGTCAACGCCTAGGGTGGCTGGCTGCTCCACAGCCTCCTCCGAGGTCTAGCATAGCCTCTGTGCGCCCAGGGCCACAGGGGCTTTTCTTTGACATGGACACGAAAATAAACACCACAAACTTGACTTGCGCACAAAGCGGGAGGCAGGCCTTTGGCGACTGCCGTCTCATCATTTTCGATTTTGACAATACCCTCTATGCCGGCCGGCGCTACGCCATGCGCCTCGTCCTTGCCAACTTGCGTCACGCTCTGAGGGCCAAGGCCGAGAGGGGCGTGCGCCGTGCGCTGGCCGGTGCCGATTTCGGCACCGGCGAGGCGCTGCGACGCGAGGCGATGGCGCGTTTGGCTCTCGCCGCCGGCATCGCCGAGGGCGAGGCCCGGCGGTGGTACGAGGGGCAATACCTGCCGTCGATGACGGAAGTGCTTCGCCGCCACTATGTGGCCAGGCCGGGCGCAAGGGAGATGTTGGCCCGTCTGTCGGCGGCAGGAAAGGCGGTGTGCGTCTTGTCCGACTATCCCAACACGGCGGAGCGGCTCGCCGCCATAGGCATTGCCGACGGGCGGATTGGCGCCTACAGTGCCGAGGAGATGGGGGCGCTCAAGCCCTCGCCGCGCCCTTTCGCCGAGATCGCGCGGGAGCGCGGGGTGGCCCCGGAGGAGGTGCTGGTCGTTGGCGACAGGGCCGATACCGACGGGGCGGGGGGCGTGGCGGCGGGCATGAACGTGCTGCTCGTCGAGGGCAAAAAGGCCCCCATGGGCTGCGGTCTGCCCACAATGCCATGGGAGATGATTGTCGGCGAGCTGTTGCGAACCTGCTAAAAATGCGTCTCGACGCTTGCCGAGAGAAATACTATTCGTACATTAGCGTAGCGGAAACGAACAAGGCGCCCACCTGGTCGAGACCCCGGGGGGCGCCGATGTTCGGCCGATTCACACACACACATCTATGCGGATAGCTCAGTCCCGGATTGCCATCATGGCGTCAGCCTGGTTGCTGTTCTCAGCGCCATGCGTTGCGCAAGTTTTCACTAATTCAAACATAATAAACAAAGAGATGAGCACAGTGTACGATTTCACTCTCAAAGACAAGCAGGGCAACGACGTGAGCCTGTCGGACTACAGGGGCAAGGTTCTCCTCATTGTCAACACTGCGACGGCGTGCGGCTTCACGCCCCAATATGAGGAGCTGGAGGCCATCTACAGCAGTCTGCATGGCCGGGGCTTCGAGATTTTGGACATCCCGTGCAACCAGTTTGGAGGTCAGGCGCCGGGCACCGACGAGGAGATTAAGGAGTTCTGCCAGGTCAAGTTCGGGACGGACTTCCCGCAGTTCAAGAAGAGCGAGGTCAACGGCGAGGGGCAGTTGCCGCTCTACGCATGGCTCAAGGAGCAGAAAGGCTTCGGCGGCTTCGACAGCGGGCACAGGCTCACGCCCATCTTGGAGAAGATGCTCGACAAGAATGGGACGGAGTGGCGCAAGACGAGCGACATCAAGTGGAACTTCACCAAGTTCCTCATCGACCGCGGCGGCAAGGTCGTGGCCCGGTTCGAGCCCACGAAAGACCTGGAGGAGGTGCGGAGGCAGGTCGAGGCCATCCTCTAGCTCGTCAGCCCGTCGCACACTCTGAAATCTGCCAGGCTCTGGGGGGTGGCGGTGGTGTCCGGCATGGTCCAGTGCGGCACGCCGCCATAGAACGAGGCCCACCGCGAGAATGTGCTGGGAGGGCCTGCGATGAGGTCGCAGCGGGCCAGGCCATAGAGGTCGTGCAACGTGCCGCCGCGCAGGGTGAGGGGGGCGAAGTCGGCGAACGCGCCAATGTCGACAGGCTCGTCCGAGCATAGCAAGAAGCGGACTGTTTTGCCGCTGTCGCAATGGCGGACCAACGCCTCGATGGCCGACATGACGCGCCGATACGCATCGGCGGGGTAGTGGTACGCTCCACCTCGGAATTTGCGGTAGTCGCCGCGGCGAATGTGGATGCCGACATACGCGGCCGACGCCGAGGGGGGCATCGCCGCCTCGAGCGCCTCCTCCACGTCTTGCGGCGGCGCGAAGAGCCACCGTAGCCGGTCGCGGTGCCTGCCCACGTATGCGCCGTCGTAGCGGATTTCGCGCCATCGGGGGCCGAACAGCACGCCCAGGGGCTTGCGCAGTGGTAGCGGCTCGCCAGGCTTGAGCACCAGGTGTACAACCTTGTCGAGCGAGCGGACTAGGGCGTACAGGGCCTTGGCGCCCAAACCGCCCGAAAGGTGGCGGCTCGGCATGAGGGAGCGGACCCCGTAAGAGCGCAGGTGGGGGAAATAGGTGTCGTACTCCCTGTATTGGAACAGGAATACGACCCGCTCCCCCGCCTCCAGGGCATAGGACAAGATGGGCAGGTAGGTGAAAAGCCGGTTGCATAGCCGGTTGCTGTGTTTGCAGACGACAATCATCCTTGTAAAGATATTCAACAATAGAGACAACGCAATGACACACGGACACGAAGTCCTCCGCATGATGGAGGGCAACAGCTATACGCGCGAGGGGCTGGTCAGGGCCATAATCGACAAGTTCGGCGCGCAAGAGAGCTTCTGCACCTGCCACGCCGAGGGCCTCACGGCCGAGGAGCTGGTAGGGTTCCTGGAGGGACGGGGCAAGTTCATCCCGGCGGGCCATGGCGCTTTCACCGTCGACGTGACTAAGATATGCGGGCTGGAGCGTGCAAAACAGGCCTAGGCAACACTTATTGCAAACAGATAACGCAGAGAGAGATGAAGAAGTTTTTGATTGCCTTCTTGGCGGTGGTGGGTTTCACAGCCTCTTTTGCCCAGCATGGCGGTGCCAGCCGAATCCTTGTGGCCTACTACTCGGCCTCGGGCACCACGCGCGGTGTCGCCACGGAGCTGGCGAAAGCCGTGGGGGGCGACCTCTACGAGATTACGCCCGCCGAGGCGTACACAAGTGCCGACCTCAATTGGCGCGACAAGGAGTCGCGCAGCTCGCTCGAGATGAAGGACCCCGCGTCGCGGCCCGCTTTGGCGGGCGAGGCGGTCGATGTCTCGCGCTACGACGTGGTCTTCATCGGCTTCCCCGTCTGGTGGGACTTGGCCCCCAGGGTTGTCAACTCTTTCATTGGGAGCCACAGCTTCAAGGGCAAGAAAGTTTACCCCTTTGCCACGTCGGGCGGAAGCACCATCAGGAACAGCGAGAAGGCCCTGCGTGAGACATACCCCGACATCGACTGGCAGGCGGGCGAGTTGCTCAACGGCTCCGCGCAAGTCCGCCGTTGGGCGGAGGGGCTCAAGCTCTGACTGCGCCGCTTGCCGGCCGGCTTGACACTCCAAGCCCTGTATGGGGGCGACACAAAAAAAACTAGGGCCTGCGCCCTAGTTTTTTTGTGTCGTCAGGAATCTTTCGATGAAGCGGTCCAACGTGCCGCGGTTGACTTTGCACAGCTTGGCAATCTTGCACTTCGGCATGCCCTCGGACAGCAGGCGGCAGACGAGTTCCTCCTTGCCGTGGAGCTTATATTTGTCGGGGGAACTCCGCCGTCCGCGCGGGCGGCCCAGCACGACCCCCTCGGCCCTCTTGCGCGCCAGGGCCTCTTTGGTGCGTTGGCTGATGAGGTTGCGCTCAATCTCTGCCGAGATGCCAAAGGCGAAAGCCAGCACTTTGCTCTGGATGTCGTCGCCAAGACGATAGTTGTCCTTGACCGTCCAGACGCGGCACCCCTTGCTCATGCATTTGTTCAGAATCTCCATCACCATGAACAGGTTGCGTCCCAACCGGCTCAGCTCGGCGCATATTATCATGTCGCCGCGCCCGACGTTGCGCAACAGCCTGCCGAGAGAACGTTTGGAGTAGGCAAGAGTGCCGCTCACAGTCTCCTCAATCCACCCGTCTATGCGCAACTCGTTCCGGTCGCAGAATCTGCTTATCTCGAACCGCTGGTTCTCTATTGTCTGTTTGTCGGTGGAGACGCGCACGTAGCCATACGTCTTGCCACCCTTGGCTGCTATGGTTTTCATGCGCAAATTTAGCCGACGGGTGGCGGCTATGTGCCCTCGCGGTTCCCGAAGAGCGAGACGTGCAGCCTGGGCCCGAAGCGCCACCCGTTGGCCAGGGCCATCTCCAGGCACAATGGCGCGGTCTTGCTCAAGACGGAGGGCGTGGCGCCGAGCGGCATGACGACGACGTCCGACGGTCGCGCCATCCGCAGGGCGGCCGCGTAGTCGGACTTTATCTCCGCTTCGTCGTCGGCCGCGGAGACCACGAATTTCAGCTGGAAGTCTTCGCCGCGCCTCTGGGCGGCGTCGACAAGGAGCGCCGCCCCCAGGGCGGACTGCCGCCGTTGCCCCGGTGTGGCGCCGCTGCGGCTCAGCTTGGGCGACAGGCTCGTCAGGCGCGGCATGACGGGCGGCGCGGCGGACGTCATGCCGTTCGTCTCGACGGTCGTGTGGAGGCCCATCTCGTGAAGACGCGTCAGCAGTTCCCCCAGCGCCTCGGGTTGGAGGAGCGGCTCGCCGCCGGTGATGACGACGTGGCGCATCGAGCCGATGTTGAGGCCGACGCAGTGCGCCACGGCCGACACTTCCATCTCCGTCCCCGCGTTCTCCGCCCATGTGTGGGCCGTGTCGCACACCGAGACTGTGCCGTCGTCCGTGGCCCATCGGCAGCGCAGGTTGCAACCCTGGAGGCGCACGAAGAGCGACGGCACGCCGCACAGCTTCCCCTCGCCCTGGATCGTGCCGGGGCGGGGCAGCCCCGTCCGCGGCGCCACCCTGTTGCCGGCGGCGTCGGTCGTTATGGGGAATATGCCCTCGCGCGAGAGGCGGACGAGGGTCATAGGCCCAGGGCGGGGTCGGCTACGCCCGCCTCGGCAAAGGCCTTGGCGCGGAGCAGGCAGCTGTCGCATGTCCCGCACGGGCGCTCGCCGCCGCGGTAGCAGCTCCACGTGAGTCCGAAGTCGACGCCAAGGCTCAGGCCCAGGCGAATCTCGTCGGCCTTGGTCATGTCCTCAAAGGGGGCGTGGATGCTTATGTGCCGCCCCTGCTCCGCGCCCATGACGGTGCCGAGGTTTATGGCCCGCTCCATGGCCTCGATGAAGACGCGGCGGCAATCGACGTAGCCCGAATAGTCCACCTGGCTCACGCCAATGTATATGTGCTCGGCGCCATGGGCCTCGGCGAGCGACGCCGCCACGGAGAGGAAGACCATGTTGCGCGCCGGGACGTAGGTCGGCGGAATCTGCGAGCTCCGCAGGTCGCCGTCGGCCACGGGGCGGGAGGAGTCGGTCAGCGTCGAGCCGCCCCACTGGGACAAGTCGAGGCTCACGACGCTGTGGCTCTTCACCTTGGCGCGGGCCGCAATGCGACGTGCGCACTCCAGCTCCTTGCTGTGCTTCTGCCCATAGTCGAAAGAGAGGGCCGAGACCTCGTGGCCGTCGCGCTGGGCCACGTGGAGAGCCACGCACGAGTCCAGCCCGCCCGACAATAGAACTATCGCTTTGCTCATTTCTTCTTTTGCTTTTGGGGCGGGAGGCCCGCCTCTGCGCAAATATAGCAACGATTTTGCCATGTCGCGGCGAGGCGCGCGGTTAAATGGTGGCGGCCGCGGCAGATAAATGGAACTAAAAATGTAATTTCGCGCAATGTTGCGCCTCCCCTTGGGATAGCTTAGAGGAGACCTCTATGTATTACCACTCCTAGAAGATTATGCAGTTATTGGAAGATACTCTCCACGGCCTCCTCGAAAAGTATGCTGTAGAGACTCCCGACAAGAATTTCATCACCTATGCCGACAGGGGGCTCCATTGGTCCTACTCGCAGTTCAACGACCGTGCAGACGAGTTCGCCAGGGGGCTCATGGCGTTGGGAGTCCGAAAGGGGGACAAGGTGGGCATCTGGGCCAACAACATTCCCGACTGGCTGACGGTCTTCTTCGCCTGCGCTAAGCTCGGGGCGTGGCTCGTCACGGTCAACACAAACTACAAGGTCGGCGAGCTGGAGTATCTGTTGGCGAACGCCGACATCCACACGCTCTGCATGATAAGCCAATATCGCGACAGCTCCTATGTCGACATGGTCTATGAGCTTGTCCCAGAGTTGCGCGACACCCCGCGAGGCGAGTTGCGGAGCAAGAGGCTGCCGCGACTGCGCAACGTGGTCTTGCTAAGCCCCGACCACAAGCGAGGGATGTATAACACGGTCGAGGTCTTAGGACGCTCGCGTCTCACCGACAGGGGCGAGTATGAGGCCAATAAGGCCAGTGTCTCGTGCCACGACATTGTCAATATGCAATACACGTCGGGCACCACCGGGTTCCCCAAGGGCGTCATGCTGACCCACTACAACATCCTCAACAACGGCTGGGCCACGGGCGAGTGCATGAAGTACACGGCCGACGAGAGGCTCCTGGTGTGCGTGCCCTTTTTCCACTGTTTCGGCATCGTCCTGGCCCTGTGCGGCATCATCACCCACGGCGCGGCCATGGTCATATGCGAGGACTTCGACGTGCCCACTGTCCTCTACTCCATCGAGCGCGAGCGGTGCACGTCGCTCTACGGCGTGCCGACGATGTTCGTGGCGGAGCTGAGCCACCCCAATTTTGACAAATACGACCTCTCGTCGCTGCGCACAGGCATCATGGCGGGCTCCGTTTGCCCCATCGAGACCATGAGGCAGGTGATGGACAAGATGTATATGAGGGACATCATCTCGGTCTACGGCCTCACCGAGGCGTCGCCGGGCATGACCGCCTCGCGCACCGAGCACAGCATGGAGAAGCGGGCCACGACCGTCGGCACCGAGTATCCGTTTGTCGAGGTCAAGGTCTTCAACCAGGAGACGGGACGCGAGTGCGCCATCGGAGAGCAGGGCGAGATATGCTGCCGCGGGTACAACGTCATGAAGGGCTACTACAAGAACCCCGAGGCCACGGCGCAAGTCATAGACAACGAGGGGTGGCTGCATTCGGGAGACCTGGCTCTCAAAGACGAGGACGGCTTCTTCCACATAACGGGGAGAATCAAAGACATGATTATCCGCGGCGGCGAGAACGTCTACCCGCGCGAGATTGAGAACTACATATATAGGCTCAGCGAGGTCGACATGGTGGAGGTTGTCGGAGTCCCCGACCGGCACTATGGCGAGATTGTTGTCGCGTTCATAATCCTCAAGAGCGGCGTGGAGCTGTCCGAGGCTCAAATCAAGGAGTATTGCGCCGGGCAGATGGCGAAGTTCAAGGTGCCCAGGCACGTCTTCTTTGTCAAGGACTACCCCAAGACCGGCAGCGGCAAGGTGCAGAAGTTCAAGCTCCGCGAGCTGGGGAAGCAGATGGTCGAACAACTGTCAGCCGACGATTGACAACCGGCCGGAGCCGGCGGAGGTGTATGCAGGGACTTGCGGCTGGTCCGTCCACCCTGGCATCTCAAGGCTCCAAAGGGGCGACATGGTCAGCCTAGGGAGTGAGCCCTAGGGCAGGGCGAGGTGGGAAAAGGTGAGGCAAGACAAGGCAAGATTGCCCCCCGAAAAAAAACATATAGCCCCGCCAAGTGCGCTACTTGCAGATTCTTTATTGATTGACACTAAGGATATGGGACAACCAACGCGTGACACCATGAAGATTGCCATCCCGGCAGGTGTCAATTGTCAATTGCGAATTGTCTATTGACAATGCGGTATTTTCTAGAGCTTGCGTACGACGGCACTGCCTACCATGGGTGGCAGCTGCAGCCCAACGCGTCGACGGTGCAGGAGGTCTTGACCGACGCCCTGCGCAAGCTGACCCGCGACGCCGCGTTGGACGTCATGGGGGCGGGGCGGACGGACACGGGAGTCCACGCCGACTATTTCGTGGCGCATTTCGACACCGGGGCCGACCTCTCCGATGCGGAGAAGTGCCTCTTCAAGCTCAACTCCATCTTGCCCGCCGACGTGGCGGTCTTCTCCGTCCAGCCAGTGCCGCCGCGTCTCCACAGCCGCTTCTCGGCCGTGAGCCGCACCTACCACTACCGTCTGACGCTGACCAAGCTGCCACGTGAGCGCCTCTACGCTTTTCGGCCTTTCTTCCGTCTCGATTTCGACGCCATGAACGCCGCCGCCGCCCACCTGCTGACGGTGAGCGACTTCACGAGCTTCAGCAAGCTCGGGACCCAGGTCAAGACCAACCTGTGCGACGTCTCGGTGGCGCGGTGGTTCGAGGCCGCGCCCGGCATGATGACTTTCGAGATTCGTGCCGACCGCTTCTTGCGCAACATGGTGCGGGCTGTCGTCGGGACGCTTTTCGAGGTCGGCAAGGGGAGGATGACCCTCGACGAGTTCAAGGATGTCGTCGTGCGGCGCGACCGTTGCGCGGCGGGGAGCTCCGTAGCCGCGGCGGGGCTGTCGCTCGTCGACATCGAGTATCCCGCCGACTGCGGTTTCTTGCCCATGGCGCGGCGCGCCGCCCTCTAGGCCGTCGGCGCAGGAGCGTGACGGCGGTGTCCACCGTTGCGCCCTCGAAGACCCTGCCTCCGGCGAAGTCTACGAGCAGCTCCGGGTCGGCGCGGCGGTCCATGGCCTCGTAGCCCTCGGCGGCGTAGCTCTCTGCCAGGGCGCCGCCGTTATTCTGGAGCTGGACGTATGGCGGGTTTCCGATGACGATGTCGAAGCCCCCCCCTCAGTTGTCGAAATATATCACGATGTCATACTCGCCCGCCACCGCGCGTCCCTTGCTCCTAGCCGGCACCCATCGCCACTCGTCGCGCGGAATCTTCTCCGCCGCATATCTCACGGCCTTGGCGAAGTGGGGCGAGCTCGGCTTCCGAATCTCGTAGCCGGCCATTCGCCCTTGGGCGTCGATGCGCAATGTCAGTGTCGCCTCGCCGCCGCGCTTGTTGTCCCACTCGGTCTGGGGGTAGTGGACGTTGCTGACAACGAACAGGTAGGGCACTATGGGGCTGCCCAAGTACGTGCATGGGTAGGTCTCCTGGTTGTATGTCTTGCCCTTGTGGGGCAAGATGTAGGTCGGGCGGCCGTGGCTGTAGTCGTAGCGCAGCTCCACCCAGTCGTGGTAGTTGCGGAACTCCCACTCGCCCACGCGGCGTCCGTGCGCATATCTGCCGCGCTCTATTGTCTTGTCCCTATACTTCAGCTCATATGTGCCGTCGAGCAGTGTCGTGTCGCCTGCGGCGATGCGTTGCGCCGTCTCGGCGAAGAGGCCTCGCTCCGTCGTGACGGTCTGCCGGTCGGGCTGGCTCTGCCGGGAGGCGTGTTGCGCCGTCGAGGCGCGAGGCGCGAGGCACATTGCCGCCAGTGTGGTGGCAATCCGTAGGCGCAGGGCCACATTTTGGTGTATGTTCATGTCAAAGTCGGAAAAAAAGATTGAGGGCCGAGGCGCGACGTGCCGCTCCCCAGCCCTCAGTGTCAGACTACGCAAAGCGCGTGCCGAAAGTTCCTATTTCGTGAAGCCCGCTTTGAGGCGGTTCACCTCCTCGTCGGTCAGGTAGCGCCAGTGTCCGCGCGGCACGTTGAGCTTCGTCAGGCCGCCATAGAGCACGCGGTCGAGCCTCTCGACGTTGTAGCCCAGGCTCTCGAACATGCGGCGCACGATGCGGTTGCGCCCCGAGTGGATTACGATGCCCACCTGCTTGCGGTCGCGCGGGTCCACATAGCTCACCTCGTCGGCGTTGGCGGGGCCGTCTTCCAGCTCCACGCCGTTCACCAGGGCCTCAAGGTCGGGCTCGGAGATGTTCTTGTCGAGGAAGACGTGGTATATCTTGCGGACCTCGTAGCGCGGGTGCATGAGCTTCTCGGCCATGTCGCCGTCGTTGGTCAGGAGCAGGATGCCCGTCGTGTTGCGGTCCAGACGGCCCACGGGATAGATGCGCTCCGGGCTGGCCCCGGCCACGATGTCCATCACCGTGCGGCGCCCCTCGGGGTCGTCGGTCGTCGTGACGGTGTCTTTGGGCTTGTTGAGCAAGACGTAGACTTTCTTCTCGGCCTTGAGCATCTTGCCGTCATACTCCACCGAGGCGTCGGGCGAGACGGTGACGCCCATCTCTGTCACGACTTCGCCGTTCACCTTGACCTTGCCGGCCTTGATAAGCTCGTCGGCCTCGCGGCGGCTGCATACGCCGCTCATGGCAATGAAGCGGTTGAGGCGGAGCGTTGTCGGCATCTCGACCATTGCGGGGTTCGTGCCGTTGGCGTCGTCCTCCTGCTCGTTGTCGAAGATGCGGGGGTCTATTTTGCCTTTCGGGGCGTTGTCGGCAGCTTTCCACTGTTGGCGCGGAGCGTGGTCGCCAAAGCGTCCGCCGCGGTTGCCGCCGAAGCGTCCGCCTTCGTTGAATCGGGGACGGAAGCCGCGGCGGTCGTCGCCGTCGCCGAAGCGCGGTCGGAACGGTCGGCGCTCTCCTTGCTCCCCACCGTCGCTGTATCGGGG